>NZ_JBFTKO010000012.1:0-186191 GCF_056395985.1 Pedobacter sp. 05T44 | reverse complement strand
GGACATATTATAAACGAAAAGTTCAGGAGGGAAAGAACAAGATGAGCGTTTTAAATGCGGTAAGAAACAAAATCATCCATAGGATATTCGCTGTAATAAAAAACCAAACCATCTATAAAAATGATTTGGTTTTGTCATAGAAATCGAGACGACACGAGCTACTTCTTCCCAGCATTGTATTTATCACTAAACTTTTTGTCCAGCTGCTTGTGGAGGTTATCCAGATTAATGTCTCTGCCCTGAATAAATGCCTGCTCAACTTTATTGGTTTTCATATCAAGGGCGTCACCAGCGGAGATAAAGAAAGTCGCATCTTTACCAATTTCCAAACTTCCAGCCGTTTTATCTATTCCTAGTACTTTTGCAGTGTTTAATGTAATGGTCTGTAAAGCTTTTTCTTTATCTAAACCCCAGGCAGCAATAGTGCCAGCCATAAAAGGAAGATTCCTTAGCTGCCAATAACTGTGCATACCCATCACTACATCGAGTCCTGCATTGGCCAATACCCCAGCATTCTTATAAGGCATATTTACATCACTATCATCAGAATCGGGTAAGTTATGGGGCTCATTTACTATAATTGCTATGTTGTTTTCTTTTAAGAAACTGGTAATTAAATAAGCTTCATCGCCACCTACAATAACAGGCGTAATGCCGTATTTTTTGGCAAACTTAACCGCTGCAATGATGTCTTTCTCGCCTGCTGCGGTAATAAACAGTCGCTGACTGCCATCAAACAAATGTTTCATCGCTGCAAATCTTGTATTTGTTACTGCAGGTTTATCTGTTTCGGCATAGGCTTTTGCCTCAGCAAAAAACTGATCAAGGGCATTTAGAAGGTTTTGTGTACGTTCTTTAAGCACATCGGCAGAAACAACAGGTCTATTACCAGTGTTCCTGAATTTTGGCGTTACAGGCCAGTTCAAATGCATGGCATCATCTTTTTTGATAGCAGCATCTTCCCAGTTCCAGGCGTCGAGCTGTACTACTGATGAGCTGCCGGATATTGTGCCGCCCTGTGGAGTTATCTGAGCCATTAGTACACCGTTACTTCTTACAGTAGCAGGTACTTTAGAGTCTGTATTGTAAGCCACCAAAGCTCTGATGTGTGGGTTGAAATCCCCAATCTCGTTATAATCAAGCGTAGCTTTAACAGAACTGATTTCAATTAACCCAAGATTGGTGGTGGGAGCAATAAACCCGGGATAGATGTGTTTTTCGTTTGCGTGGATTACTGTTGAGCCAGTCATATCAATACGGGCAACTGTTGCATCTCCTACGCCTGTAATTTTTCCTTTATCAAAAATGAGGTAGCTGTTTTCAATAACCTTTCCATTGCCTACATGAAGCTTCGCACCCATCACAATGGTCTTTTTATCCTGAGGTTTTGCCGGTGAAATGTTGGCTTGTGCAAAGCTGCTTAATCCCAAAGGCAACATCAATAGCGTTAAAATGTATTTATTCATGGTCATGAGTCCTTTCCATTTCATTAAGTTCAAGAGAATAATCTTCCAATGTTTCGCAATCATACAAGTGCTTTTGCTCTGCTTTAGGGCGTTGCGTTTTGCTGCCTTTGTCTTTGCTGTCCTTCATTTTTTGAATTAACCGCGCCCGTTCCGATTGTTGTTCTTTTCTGATCTGGGCATCACGATCTATATCCCAGTATGCAACACCATCTACAAAAGTCTTCTCGGCCTTGGCATAAATAGATAGCGGATTATCAGACCAAACTACCACATCAGCATCTTTACCTACCCTAAGGCTGCCTACCTTATTGTCAATGTGCAGCATTTTTGCAGGGTTTAGCGTTACAAATTTAAAGGCATCCTCTTCGGGTACACCACCATATAAAACAGCTTTCCCTGCTTCTTGATTTAATCTGCGGGCCATTTCAGCATCATCAGAGTTAAATGCAGTTGTGATGCCTACGTTATGCATGATTTTTCCATTGTAGGGAATCGCTTCGGCAACCTCCATTTTATAAGCCCACCAATCAGAAAATGTAGAAGCGTTGATACCGCGGGCTTTCATTTTGTCGGCTACTTTATAACCCTCAAGAATGTGGGTAAAAGTATTAATCTTAAAACCTAAGCTATCTGCAACATGCATGAGCATATTGATTTCAGACTGTACATAAGAGTGACAGGTAATGAAGCGTTTATTATCCAGAATCTCTACTATGGCATCTAACTCCAGATCCTTGCGAACAGTGTTGCCCTTTTTGGCAAGTTCTGATTTATATTCTTTTGCACGTGTAAATTCATCAACAAAGGTCTGTTCAACGCCCATTCTGGTAACCGGGAATCGTGCGCCGGTGCCAAAGTTGCTCTGTTTTACATTCTCGCCAAGCGCAAATTTTATAAAACCATCGGCCCCTGCAAACTTTAACTCTTCTGGTAACTTGCCCCATCTTAATTTAATCAATTGTGACTGACCACCGATAGGGTTTGCAGAGCCATGTAGAATCTGTGAAGTAGTAACTCCGCCAGCTAGCTGACGATAAATATTTACATCTTCAGAATTGATAATATCTGCCACACGTACTTCAGAAGATACAGATTGTGCACCTTCATTGATACCTCCGGTACCTGCAATATGGGAGTGTTCATCTATAATACCAGGTGTTACATGTTTACCCGTTGCGTCAATTACTTTGGCGTTTCCGGTATTTAGGTTTTTGCCTACAGCTTTGATTTTGCCGTTTTCTAAAAGGACATCGGCATTTTGTAAAATACCTTCTTTTTCATTTGTCCATACCGTAGCATTTTTCAATAAAACGCTTTCCTGTTTTAAAGGTGTTGTATTGCCAAAGGCGGTAAATGGAAAAATTAATGAACCTACAGCATCTTTATTCTTTGGTTCAGCGGTTTTAGCAATCACTTTGTTTGTCGTGTCTTTTAAAGCATCATCTTTTTTAAACAGAATAAAGCGTTTGCCTTGCACCCAATTCTCTTCTATTATATTTTCCTTTTTAAAGAGGCTGTCCGATGTAATAATAAAGTTGGCCAGTTTTCCCTTTTCAAGAGTACCTACTTTATCCGCTATTCCAATCATCCCGGCAGGGATCTCAGTAAGTGATAAGAGCGCTTGTTTTTGAGTTAGCCCATTATCAAGAGCGGTGCGTATGTTTGTCCATAAATCTTTTGGTGCTTCCAGGCCCTGAGTGGTAAGTGAAAATTTAATTCCTGCTTTTTCCAGCGCTGCCGGATTGGTAGGAGCCATTTCCCATGCTTTCATTTGCGCCAGCGTTATATTCCTGTTTTCAACAGTATCCTCAACATCATAGGCTTTAATGAAATTAATGGGGATAATAAGACTTGCCCCGGTTGCTTTAACAGCCTCGATTCTTTGGTATTCATCACCATTAGATTTTATGATGTACTGTTTGCCAAATTCCTGTGCAATTTTGCTGGCCCTTAGTACATTTTGCCATCCCTCTGCTTCAAAAATCTGAGGAATGTTTTGTTGTTTGTTAAACTCTTCCAAGGAGATGTTGTATTCTTCTTTTTGTTTGCCATACCATTGTGCATCGTAATAAGTCTGACGCAGTAAGGCTATTGCACCCATCAAAGAAGTTGGATAATCATTTTGCGAAGATCCTTTGCTGAAAGAGTAATTCGCTGCCGATTGTGGATTAAGTATGGTGCTGTTTTCTTTTTCATCACTTAGTGTTACTGCAAGAGATGTTCCGCGGGCAATACCGTCTCTGCTAATTGCGTTTACCGTTCCAAAGCCTGCTTTACGCAAATCATCAGCTTTCTTACTGTCCGCAGCAAAAAAGGTGTTTGCTTTTGTTTCGGGTCTTATTGCCTCATTCCAGCCATAAGCACCTTTTTTTGTAGAGGTAAATATAGATTGACGCGGACCGGAAACACGGTTGGCTTCAGGTAATCCATATGAGGTAAAGGCATCAATAAGAGAAGGGTATATGAATTTTCCCTTTAAATCGATCACTACATATCCTTTAGGGATTGAGGTGGCAGTTCCTACAGATTGAATGGTTTGCCCTTTAATTAGTAATGTGCCATTAGGGATAATTTGATTTGCACTAACTACAATATTAGCATTGGTGAAAGCGTAAGTGCCTTGTCTGATGTCGTATGAGCCGTTAACCGGATAAGTTTGCTGGGCAAACAGGAGCGTAACAGAGAAAACCAGAGCCAGGCTAAGCAGAATTTTCTTCATAAAATTTAGTTAAGTCCCTAAATCTATTACAAAAAAGCCGGAATTAAAATCTTGTTGCCTGTATGGAGGGCTAAAAACTATAAATTCTGGCTAGCTTTTGCATATTTGTTACAAAAGCTAGCCAGAATGCTCATTATTTTGTGATGATTTCTAGATTGCCGCCGTTCTTAAACAGGTCATGAGATACAAAGTAACCTTTGTTCTCTACTCCGTTAACTTTTATAACAGTAATTCCTCGTCCTTTACCTGGTTTTTTGATGGTTAATGTTTTGTTGGTGTTTGTTTTCCAAATTACTTCATCAAAGAGAGGGGCTGTTACAAGGTATTCCGGGTCTGTTGCCGAAAATGTGTACAAACCTAATGAGCTCAACACATACCATGCAGACATTTCTCCGGCATCATCCATTCCGGAAAGTGCCAGGCCTTCAGGGCCAATTCCATACAGCTCGTTCAGTATTTTGTCGATGATTTTCTGTGATTTTTCCGGCTTGCCTATAAAGTGATAGGCAAAAGGAGCTTCATGATCTGGCTGATTGCCATGACAGTACTGACCGATCATTGTTTCTACATTTCGGGCGATGTACTTAGGGTTCCAAGGTACTGTAAACAATGAATCAAGTTTTGATTCAAAACCCACTGGTCCGCCATACAATTCAATTAATCCCGGCATATCATGAGGAGCAAAGAAAGATACCTGCCAGGCATTAGCTTCTCTGTACATATACTCATAGTATGGATACTGAGGATTAAAATTCTTAATCCAATCGCCATTTGGCAATCTGCCCCTCATGAAACGTGTGGAGGGATCAAACATGTTTTTAAAGTTTTTTGATCTGGCCATTAAGATCCCGTAATTGGTTGTATCTCCAAGCTTCTTCGCCATTTGCGCAAGCGAATAATCATCGTACGAATATTCCAGGGTTTTTGATACCCCTGCATTGGCTTTAGTTTCTACATGCGGATTAGCAATGTCAGGATCCGAAATATATCCTTTTTGAATATACTCCTCCAAATGAGGCCGTGCACCTGGCGATACATTTGCGTTTCTTAAAAGCAGCTTATAAGTGCCTTCTACATCGAAATTGTCAATTCCTCTCAGGTATGCCCCAACAATGGATGAAGCGCCATGATCACCATGGAAAAACGTAGGGATAAATCCGGTTTTATCGCCAACATCCTTCATTGATTTGATTACATCTAGTGCAACCTTAGGAGAAATCAACCCTAAAAGCACATCTTTATTGCGATATGTGTCCCATAAGGATGGTTCTGTGTAGTAGTTAAAGTCTGCTTTTCCTGGTTTCTTTTTTGCATCTGTATATTCTCCATTTACATCGCTTCGTAATGCAGGCCATAGCAAAGATCTGTACAAAGAAGAGTAAAGCATTTGTTTTTGCTTTTCAGTTCCACCTTTTACCTGAATAGATGATAATATAGTTTCCCACGTTTGGGTCCCTTCGTTACGGATTTGATTAAACGATTTAGTTCCAATTTCTTTTTCAAGGTTTTCTTTAGCATTTTCAGTACTTACAAAAGACAAACCTATTTTAAGTTCAACAGGTTCTTTGCCACCATCTGCCAGGTGAACCATAGCAAAGCCTTTTCTTGAACCTTCTTCCTGTTTTTCCAGCTTTTCGATATTATTGTTCAGTTTGGCGTAGAAATAAATTACCTCACCAACGTTTTGAAACCCTTGCAAATCTGTATTTCCTATCTGTTCAATTTTCCAATTTCCTACTCTGTTGTTTGCTTTGCCAAGGTCAAACAGGATTTTGCGACCGGTTTTGTTTTTATATTCATATTTATGATAGCCGGATCTTAATGTAGAAGTAAGGCTTACATTAACATCGTAATCATCCAGGTATACCTGATAAAAGCCTGGTGCTGAACTTTCTTTTTTATGAGAAAAGTGGGAACCGAACTTGCCATCCTGATCTGGAGTTGTTGATTTTCCTGAAACAGGAAGGATAGGGATATTGCAAAGATTCCAGTGGCCTTTATTGGTATGGGTAAAGCCATAAATCATGTTGTCTTCATATTCATATCCGGCGCCCGATCCGTATTCTGTAATGGGGCTAAGTTGTACCATGGCATTAGGCATCGAACTGCCTGGAAAGGTAAGTCCTGCCCACGATCTCCATCCTTTAGGTAGGTTATAACCAAGGATCGCTGAATCGGTAAGTGGTGCAGTACCGATAAACGTATTTACATACTTGGTAAAACTTTTTGTTTTCTGGCCCTTACTTACATTAAAAGATGCAAGCAGAACGATCAGCATTAAGCTTAGGTTTTTAATTCTGAGTTTCATTTTAATTTAAACATTTGTGTTGTTTACCAAATATATAAATTTCGAAAAGATTACTCCCCGGTTTGTCATTGTACATGCCGCCGCGAATTTTATATTTGTATATGGATCAGGAAATATTTGGTAAAGTAGACCATTACATCAGTCAGATGTTGGCACCGGAAGACGAAGTTCTTCAGGAGACAATAAAATCTTTAGACACCGCAGAAATGCCTCAGATCAGCGTTACAGCAAACCAGGGTAAGTTTTTGCAGGTTATTGCACTTATGTGTAATGCAAAAAGAGTGCTTGAGCTGGGCACGCTTGCTGGCTATAGCACAATATGGCTGGCAAGATCACTTCCCGAAGATGGTAAGATTGTTACAATCGAATTTGATCCCCGTCATGCAAATGTTGCAAAGCAGAACATTAAAAATGCCGGACTCCTGGATAAAGTTGACATAAGAGTAGGTAAGGCGATGGACATTATGCTGGAAATAAAGGAAGCCAAAGAAGAACCTTTTGATCTTATATTTATTGATGCAGACAAGCCACCTTATACTGAGTATTTTGAAATGGCATTAAGCCTATCTCATCCGGGAACGGTTATCATTTGCGATAATGTGATCCGGGAAGGTAAAGTACTTGATGAGAATAGTACAGATGATAGGGTTATAGGTGTGCAGCGTTTCAATAAATTGTTAGCTTCCAATAAAAATGTCACTGCAACTATACTTCAAACAGTTGGCGTTAAAGAATACGATGGTATGGCTATTGCCGTAGTAAAATAAATAATTCACGATGATTCAGAACAAAAAAATCACTACACTTTTTACTGATATAGGTGGGGTATTACTCACTAACGGCTGGGACCGGAAGGCAAGGGCCGAAGCAGCGCAACTATTTAATCTGGATCTTATAGAGGTAGAAGAAAGACATCACCTCACCTTTGATACTTACGAGGTTGGAAAAATTACACTTGATGAGTACTTGGATAGGCTTGTGTTTTATGAAGACCGGGATTATTCTAAGGACGATTTTAAAGAATTTATGGTCAGTAAATCTCTTCCATATCCTGATATGATTAAACTGATATGCGATCTAAAGAAGAAGTATAACTTAAAGGTGGCAGTGATCAGTAACGAAGGGAGAGAGCTTAATCAGTATCGGATCAGTACTTTCAAACTAAATGAATTTGTTGATTTTTTCATCTCTTCAAGTTTTGTCCATTTCAGAAAGCCGGATGCAGATATCTTTAAGGTTGCTATAGACATTTCTCAAAGTGATGTCGAAACAAGTATATATATAGATGACAGGATGCTTTTTGTGCAGATAGCGGAGGGGCTGGGGTTAACCGGAATCTGCCATACAGACTATGAAGACACCAAAATAAAACTGGAACAGCTCGGCTTAAGTGTCGATTGATTTCATATCTAAAAAATATTTACAGCCGTTGGTCGAAATTTTTAGGGAGTTTGTCGTGAGTTACACGATGCTGGTATAATACGCCGGATTTGGGTGAAACGAAAGGGGAGTAGTGAGGTCTTATTAATAAAAACAATAAGAAAAATCCTAAAACATAAAGTCATGAAAACTCTAACAAAAGCACTATTCGGAACAGCATTAGCAGCAATCTTTTTAACCTCTTCGGCAATGACAACTTTAGCTGCCAATAACATTGAAATTACTTCAGTAAAAACAAGTTCAAAAGGAATCAACAGAATTTGGGTTGCAGGAAATGTGAAGATTGTATTAACCCAAAGTGATAAGGAAGGAGTTTTTGTTGATGAAAACTTCGATGCAAATAACACATCAGTTTTAAGAAGGGGAGAAACTTTGTTTATCAACTCTACAGAAAGTAATCAGGTTACGGTAAATGTTTCTGTAAAGGATCTGCAAAGAATAGAAGCTGCAGGTGGTTCAGTAGTTGTTACTAAAGGCAACTTTGATGTAAAATATCTTCAGTTGTTTTTAAGTCAAAGTGCAACAGCTAAAATTAACTCTAGGGTGGGTAGTTTATATACAGTGATCAGTGAGGATGCAGTGTTAAAGATGAGTGGTAGTTCAGATGAGCATACCTTGATCGCAAGTAATATGGAGAATGTTAAATTTGATAATTTTGCCAGTTTGAAAACAGAGAATTTAAGTGAAGGGGTGATTATGAGTGCTGATAAAACAGCGGCAATAAAGTAAAATAAAACGCTTAATCCATGAGAAAGCCCGGTATTACCGGGCTTTTTTTATGAACTTACTTCGGCTTGCTTTACGGCATTGGACTTTCGTCGGCCTTATTTATTTCACTTTTAGCAGGAGCAGCATCTTGTCCATCAGTTGGTTCCGAGCCTTTTAGGTAATTAGGCAGGTTTAATCCGGCCATATTAAACAGATCATTAAGCGGGGGAACAGTTTTCATCATTCCCGAAACAAAATTGGCGGTAGATGAATTGCCGTTTTCACTAGCACCGCTGCCTGAATCCCACACGGTGATCTTGTCGATCTTAATATTTTTCACTGCTTCAACTTGTGTTTTTACCAATTCCGGTAATTTCTCAATTAGCAATAACTGGAATGCTTTGGTTGGGTCGCCACCTGCAGCGGCTACTACTTCTTTATAACCTTCTGCCTGTTTCGTTAGTATTTCGAACAGACCCTTTGCCTCGGCTTCCATCTTTGCAAAGATGGCATCTGCTTCACCTTTCGCATTTTCCCTAATGGTTTCGGCATCTGCTTGTGCTTGTATAATTGCCCTTTGCTTGGCAATTTCAGCCGGAATAACTATGTTGGCAATCTGTGTAGCCCTTTCTCTTTCCGAACGGGCAGCCTCGGCTTTTTGTTCAGCCAGGTATGATGCTTCCAATGCCTGAGCCTGTTGAACCTTTTCTGCAGAAACCGCTATTTTTAACGATTCAGCTTCTTTCTCTCTACGAAGTGCGTCGGAATTAGCGATATCTATTTTTGCTTCATTTTCTCCTTTTACGGCAATGGCATTGGCTTCTGAAGTTTTGATACGCGTATCTCTCTCCGCTTCGGCCTTACCAATTCTTTCATCTTTAACCGCTGAGGCGATGCTGATTTCCCTGTCTTTTTGGGTAATGGCAATTTTAACATCACGCTCACGCTGGGTCTCGGCAATCTGAACATCTTTTTCCCTGTCGGCAATAGCTTTACCGGTTTCACCAATTTTGGTTTGTTCTGCAACACTAATCAAAGCCTCGTTAATGGCCTTTGCTGCGGCCTCTTTACCAAGCGCTTCGATATAGCCAGACTCGTCCTTAATATCTGTAACGTTAACGTTGATCAGTTTAAGCCCGATCTTTTTAAGCTCAGTATCTACATTTTTTGAGATGTTATCCAGAAACTTATCCCTGTCAGAGTTTATTTCTTCAATGGTCATGGTGGCAATAACCAGGCGGAGCTGTCCGAAAAGAATATCCTTGGCCAATTCCTGTATCTCCGGTGCAGCAAGGCCAAGCAAACGTTCAGCAGCATTGTTCATGCTGTCGCTTTCTGTAGAAATGGCAATTGTAAAGCGACATGGAACATCAACCCTGATGTTCTGACGGCTTAGCGCATTTACTAAGTTCGCTTCAATTGAAATCGGCTTAAGGTCAAGGTACGCGAAATCCTGAATAACCGGCCAGATAAAGGCGCCTCCGCCATGAATACACTTGGCCGAAGTTCCTCCGGTTTTTCCGTAAATAACCAAAATTTTGTCTGAAGGACATCTTTTGTAGCGGGCAATTAACGCCGATAGCATTACAAAAATAACGATAACGGCAACAACGATGATGGTAAGTGGTGATTGTAAGATGTTTTCCATTCTAAATTCTTTCTACTAAGACTATGTTTTGGGTTTCTATACTAATGATGGTTACAGTTGATGCGCTTTCTATTGATTCTCCATTGGTAATGGCATCAATTTCCCGAAAGGATCCGTTAATGCTGATCTGGATTTTACCGGTTCCTGTTTTATTTGCTGGGATGCGCAGATAAACAGTTGCATTTTTGTTTAAGGTAGATTCTATCTTAAAAGTATTGTTCTCTGCCAGCTTTTGAATTTGCTTCATTATTAAGAAAAACAAAAAGATAAAACCAGCTCCTACTAAAACGGACACGATGATCAGTAAAGGTTTATTCGTAATAATGGAGTAAAATGAGATACCGGCCCAACTCAATCCCAAAAGAAAGTTAATTAAATTTCTGAATGAGAATAGCTGAAAGGGTGCATCCGCATGATCAAGGTTTCCATCAAAATCGGCGTCTATTCCATCTGCAGAATCAACGCCAATAAATGTTAAAATAGTTTGAATTATAAATATCAAACTTACGGGTATAGCTATATACCAATATGCCCTTAGTAAGGGTTCGAGAGCGTTAAAGTAATCCATTGTTGTAAAAATATAATTTTTCTAAAACTTAAACAAACCAAAAATGGCATTAAAAAACACCAATTTTGGCTTGGAAATCTAAGCGGGAACTTTATGAAAATTAAGAATTGAGATTTATTAATTAATACATTTGCCTTCAGAAACAACCTTTAACCGAATAAAACTATAATCATGAGTAATTCTGATAACTCTTCTGAACTTAACGACGTAATATCTCACAATGTATATTTTGAAGGCAAAGTGCAAAGCCTTGGCCTGGAAACGCTAAAAGGCAAAGCTACAGTTGGCGTAATGAAAAAGGGAACCTATACGTTTTCTGCATCATCACCAGAAGAAATGGTAATCGTATCTGGCATTATGCATGTAAAACTTCCGGGCGACAGCTATAAAGAATATAAAAGCCAGGAAAATTTCCACGTGGCTGCTGGTACTTCTTTTGATATTATATGTGACGACGATGTAGCTTATATCTGCTATTACGGCTAATCTAATTCAATTCTTTTATCTAAAGCCATATTATTTTTGCGTATTTGTGCAAATTTGCATTTATTTGCAGTACTAATATGCGTTATGGACATCATTGAAAAAACGATAAAAGCAAGACGAGCCACAAAAGCAGTATTCTTGGTATGTGGACTTGGCGTATCGAGTTGGGCACCGATGGTTCCTTATGCAAAGGAAAGGCTTCAGTTAAACGATGCAAGTTTAGGCTTACTACTTTTACTGTTAGGTACAGGCGCCATTAGTATGATGCCCGTAAGTGGTATTTTGTCTAATCGCTACGGGAGCCGGATAGTTATGCTGTGCTCTGCTTTAGTTATGGCGCTAACACTTCCATTGCTTTTAATTATGGACAATGTGATCTGGATGGGAGTGGTACTGTTCATATTTGGTTCGGCGGTAGGCACTGTCGATGTGGCAATGAACTCTCACGGAGTACATGTGCAAAATAGATTTGGTAAACCAATTATGTCGTCACTTCACGGACTTTTTAGTGTTGGCGGGCTTTTGGGCTCCCTGGGTTTGGGTTTCCTGATGAAACTTGGCCTGGAGCCAATAACTGCCGCCGTAAGTATCGCTGTTTTGCTGATCATTATTGTTTCATGGAAATACAGCTCATTATTCGATCAGCAGACCGAAAGGGCTGCTATTAAAGATTTCTCTTCACATGATCAGAATAGTAATTCCAGCTCGTTCTCGTGGCTAACCGGAGGTGTTCTTTTTTTAGGCGCAATGTGTTTTGCTGTTTTTCTGGCCGAAGGATCGATGTTAGACTGGAGTGCAGTTTTCTTAACAGAAAACAGAAAAATAGACGAAGAACTGGCTGGCGTTGGTTATGCAGCATTTTCAATTGCAATGGCCACTATGCGATTACTTGGAGATAAACTGGTTTCCCACCTTGACGGGCCAAAAGTTGTTATCGGTGGAAGCCTTATTGGTGCCGCAGGTATTTTTTTAGTAATACTCACGCCTTGGTTGGTTACCGCTCTGCTGGGTTTTATCTTATTGGGTTTAGGCGCAGCCAATATTGTCCCCGTGTTCATTAGTGAAGGTGGCCGGTTAAAAAATGTTTCTGCTTCAGTATCCATTCCCGCAATTACTACCATCGGCTATGCCGGACAATTAGCCGGACCAGCTATGCTTGGATTTATTGCTCATCATTATTCATTGCCCATAGCTTTAGGTTTTAGCGGCTTTTTGCTTATTCTGGTAGCTGTTTTCTATAAAATGAAACCTAAACATTAGTGTTATGTTAAGAGAAGAGCGTTTTGATCATATTATTAGTCTTTTAAAGCGTGACGGCAAAGTAGCTTACGATTTATTGTCAGCCGAACTAAATGTTTCTGAGGATACCATCAGAAGAGACATTGAAACACTTCATAGTAATGGATTATTAGCTAAGGTAAGAGGGGGCGCCATTTTACCTTCAAGAAACCCATTAAGTTTTCAGAATCGTACAGCGTATCTTACCGAAGGAAAAGATGTAATAGCCCTAAAGGCACAGCAATTTATCAAAAAGGGGCAAACCGTGTTTATGGATGGGGGAACCACTATATGTGCAATTGCCGCGCACTTGCCACTAGATTCCAACTTTAGAGTGGTTACTAATAACCAGGCGCTTATTCCAATTCTATCAAAATTTAAAGAAATTGAAATAATTGTGTTAGGCGGGGTTTATAACCGCAATACAGAAACCAATACCGGTGTTAAAACTTGCGAAGAGGTTAAGCATTATGTGGCAGACGTGTATTTTATGGGAACATGTGCTGTTCAGAGTAAATTTGGAATTACTGCAGCAATAAATGAAGATGGAGAAGTAAAACAGGCAATGCTAAATTCCTCCATAAAAAAGATTGCATTGAGTAATACAGAGAAATTGGATGGCGTGCATAGTTTTAAAGTATGCGACATGCAGGAAATAGATGTGCTAATTACTGATATCCCAAGTGACGATAGCAGATTAGACGCTTATCGCAATTTGGGAATAAAACTGGTTTAATCAAGAAGAAGGGTGGATGAACCCTAAACACCCACCCTAGTTCCTGCGCCTATCTCTCTCACTTTCCTAAAAGGTCCTCCCCGGACATAATAGTTATGCAAAAGCAAGGCCAGCCAATGAAAAGTCCTTTAAAGCATTAATAACCAGCCACCCCCAAAAGAGCCAGTGTATAATATGCATCAAAATGTAGAAAGAATATCCTCAATTGCGCCGGTGTGTATATCCTGCAAATAAATTTTGGTTAGAAATGCAATCTTCGGTCTTTGCTTGATAGTTTAAAATAGGTATATTCAGCTAACCAAATACTAAGAATTAATTTAAATATAACCTTTAAATAAAATTGAGGCTATTTAAGTTTTGTTACTTAGCGCACAAACAGACAAGCTCCAATGAAAGACCTTAAAAGCTTTGAATATATCTATATCCAGCATTGGGAAAAATTATATGCCTTCTGTTTTAAGATGACGGGTGACGAATATGTTTCACAAAACATAGTACAGGATATCTTTACCGACCTGTGGGACAGAAGAGATAAAGTCCAGATTTTATCTATAGAGCATTATTTATTTAGGGCCGCCAAAAACCAGGTACTAAAAGAGTATAGGAAAAAGCGCTTTGATACGGTAGTTATTGAGGAAAAATTTGAAAACTACCTGGTCGAGAACACGTCTTCGCTAGAACCAGAATTGCTCGATAAACTTTACTCCTTATTAGAACATCTTCCTGAGAAAAGGAAAGAAATTCTGATTATGAACAAATTAGAGGAAATGGATATAGCGCAAATTGCAGCTACGCTGAACCTCTCTAAACAAACGGTAAAAAACCAGCTTTCTTCTGCATTAAAGCAGCTAAGAGTCCATGCCGGAGAAACATCTTTGCTAATCTTTGCAATTGGAATTTACCTTGTCACTCATATCATGCTATAGTACACGCCCGTCATCTCTCCTATCGTCGAAATGACGAAATAATCTCTCATTGATTAGAAAGTGAATTACAATTAACAATTATTTAACATACTCCGATAGTACTTTTTTGCCATCGCTGGTACTTATAGTTGATTTATAAGTATTATGACAAAAAAGAAGGTACACTATCTCAGGCATCTGATAGAGAAAAACGAGAAAAATGAAATTTCTGAAGCAGAGAAAAATCTGTTGGAGGATTTTCTAAAAAAAGAATTTGACAATGCTGAATGGGATAGCACTAAAATGGGTTCTAAGGAAAATGTTTCTGCCGAGATATTTAAGAACATAAAGGCCCATGGCACGGTAAAAAAATCTTTCGCAATCTATTATAAATATGCTGCCGCCGCGTGTATTGTCTTGATGTTGGGCATTGGAGTCTTTTTAAACGCTAAGGTTGATGTTAAAGATATCACCGTAACAACTGCCTCTGCTACCGATTCTGTAAAGCTTACTGATGGTACACTGGTTTACCTTGCTGCAAACTCAGTTTTTAAATACCCTGAACAATTTAATAGCAAAACCAGATCTGTTACCCTGCTAAAAGGCAATGCTTTTTTTAAAGTAACAAAAGATCCGAAACATCCTTTCATCATTACCTCTGCTAATATTAAAACAAGAGTATTGGGAACCTCATTCCATATCAGTCTTGATAAAGGCAGGTCAAGCGTTACTGTAATCACAGGGCATGTGCGCGTGTCTTCAGATAAGCAGATTACTTATCTGGAACCCAATGAAAGAGCAGTTTTCAGTACATCAGGGCTTAAAAAACAAAGAGTAGGCGATATGTCGCTTTACGGCTGGTATAAGAAGGATATAGATTTAAATAATGTAACCCTCCATAAGGTATTTACCCTCCTCAATTTCAAGTATGGAGTAAACTTTAAGCCTGAGGATAAAGAAATGCTAAATACAAGGATAACGCTATATATCAAAGGCGGTTTATCACTTCGAAATATCCTGGATCAAATCAATTATGTTACACACCTAAAATTCAAACCATATGGAGAGACAGTAACCGTAAGTCATTAAAAAAAAACCGCAGTTGCTGAGAACAACTACGGCTAACTATTAAGTATCAAATAAATTAATAACTTAAATATGCATTATAAATATACTTTTTTTAACCTGAAAAAGATATGTTTTCTGGCTGCCGGTTTCCTGCTTCTGCAACCAGCCCAGTCAAAAACATTGGTTAACAGTTACTTCAACGAAAATACCAAGGCATCCAACGAGACCTTGGTAAACATCTTTTTACAATTGAGCAAGCAAACCAACTATAAGTTTAGCTATAGCGAGGCGGTAATTGCAGATAAGAAGACATACCCGGTTACCTATTCCAAACCGCTTAAAGAGCTGCTTAAGGACCTGTCTGAAAAAGCCGATTTTAGCTATAGTATTGTTGAAAATCTGGTGTTGATCAGTAAGAATAAAAAAGATAAAACACCTGCTAAAGTGTCTTCAATTCAACAAACCATAAAGGGTAAAGTGTTGGATGAAAACGACCTGCCGCTTATAGGTGCAACAGTTAAAGAAACAGATTCTAAAAATGCTGTTAGTACAGGTACTAAAGGCGAATTTGAAATCAGATCTGCCAAAGGAAAAACCTTAGAAGTATCATTTATTGGATATAAAAGCAAACTGGTTGTAATTGATGCCGATGTGCTTACCATTAAACTGGAGCCTGATGCATCCAGTCTGGGCGAAGTTTTAGTTGTAGGTTATGGAAAACAAACAAAGAAAGATGTAACCGGTTCAGTTACCCAATTGGATGAAAAGAGCTTCAGACAAGGAGTTGTGGTATCGGCCGATAACTTATTGCAAGGTAAAGTTGCCGGTGTAAGGGTAGTGAACAGCAGCGGTGAGCCGGGTGGTGGTGTTGATGTAACCATCCGTGGTGTAGGCTCTATCAGAAGTGGAAGCACGCCGCTTTTTGTAGTAGATGGAGTACCTTTAACTAACGACGACGTAAGCCCGACCGGACAAAATGTAGGATTTGGATCATCCAAGGCAAAGAACCCGCTTAACTTTTTAAATACAAGTGATATTGAATCTATCTCTGTTTTAAAAGATGCTTCTGCAGCTGCAATTTATGGAGCCCGCGGTTCCAACGGGGTAGTTATTGTAACCACTAAAAAAGGGAAAAAGGGAGAGGCTACCTTTACCGCCGATTCTTACCTTGGCCTTTCTACCGTAGCACATAAGCTTGATCTGCTTTCGGCAGATGAATACCGTAATGCAATTACCGAGAAAGCTTTTGACCATGGTGGCAACACCGATTGGCAGGATGTGATTTATCGTCGCGCACAAACCAGAAACAATTCATTATCGTTTTCGAAACAAACAAATTCTGGTAACTACTATGTGTCTGCCGCACAGATGGACCAGGAAGGTATTGTTAAAAACAGTGACTTCAGACGTACTTCAGGCAGGATCAATGCCTCTGAATCTTTTCTTGACAACCAGCGTTTAAAAATAGGCGTAAACCTTACCGCAAGTGAAACAAAAGATGATGGCGTTCCGACCAGCGACGATGGAGGTTCCAATGGACAGCTGATCATCCAAACCTTAATGTCTAATCCAACACGTCCGGTATTTGATGAAAATGGTAAATACACCAATTTCAACATGAATGCGCATTACAACCCGGCTTATTTGCTTAGCGTTTATCGCGACAGAACACGCACGTTAAGAGTGCTTGGAAATATGGACGTTTCATTCAGAATAGTAAAAGGCCTTGAATACAAATTTAACCTGGGCTTAGATCGTTCTGTAGCAGAAAGGAATACCACTATATTCCCTAACTTAACAGACATTAATCCAACCGGGAAATACGTGCAGTACAATTTAAACTCTAAAAGCACGCTTATGGAGCACTACCTGAACTATAACCTGTTAGAAGGCAAACACAAACTGGAAGTACTTGGCGGGTTCTCCTATCAAAAGTTTGAGCGGGGCGGAAATAGCTTTAGCATTGATGGGATAGCTGATCAAAGCTCAGGTGTTTTACCAGAAAACAACCCTGGTTTTGCAGGTAAACAAACAGGAGTATTCGGATTTGCGCAGGAAAATGAATTGCAGTCTTTTTTCTCAAGGGTTAACTACTCGTATGCAAATAAATACCTGTTAACAGCTTCTGTACGTGCCGATGGTTCTACCCGTTTCGGAAAAAACAATAAATACGGTTACTTTCCTTCCTTTGCACTTGGCTGGAACATGTCGCAGGAAGATTTCCTGAAAGATGTTTCTTTCCTTGATAACCTAAAATTAAGAGCCAGTTGGGGTCAAACTGGCAACCAGGAGGTCGAAAATAAAATCACTAAAGCCAGTTACGCACTATCAACCGGCGACGGATACTATTTGTATAATGATTTAGCTCTGGTAAACGGCATCTCTGTTACCAGAACACCAAATCCTGATTTAAAGTGGGAAGTAGTAACTCAATACAACGTGGGATTGGATTTTGAACTATGGAAAGGCAAATTATACGGAACATTAGATTATTTCAAAAAAACCACAACTGATGCCATTCTTAATATTCCTTCACAGGTGCTAAGCCCTACCAATACCGTATGGGTAAATATTGATGGTAAAATAGTAAACAAAGGGTTTGAGTTTATGTTGGGCTCCAGGCTGATCGACAATGGTAATTTCAGCTGGTCAATTGATGTCAACGGTGCCACACTTCAAAATAAAATTGAAAACCTACCCGTTTCCGAAATCCTCTCAGGAACAATTTCAGGTCCCGGACAGTCAGGGGTAGCGGCCAATATTTATAAAAGTGGTTATGCTGCTGGCTCATTTTACCTATTGGAACATATCGGATATGATGATAAAGGAGCTAACATCTTTAAGGATGTTAATAACGATGGGGTAATCAATAACAATGACCGTGTGATCATTCAAGGTGCAATTCCCAAATTTACCTACGGTTTTAATAGCCAGATGAATTACAAAAGCTTCGACTTCTCCTTTTCAATCATAGGCCAGTCGGGTGGTTATTTGGTAAATAATACGGGGTTAAATGCATTAAACATTAATAACCTGGCTTCAGACAGAAACGTTTCTACCCGTTATTTTAAATCTGGTGCCAATCCTGCAAATCCCCCTCAGCTTTCTACACTTTACTTAGAGAAATCGGATTTCTTAAGACTTAATTCGGCACGTTTGGGCTATAATTTTAAGTTCAACAAGCTGACCTGGCTTAATGGTTTAGGCATTTATGTTACCGGACAAAATTTATTTACAATCACTAAATACAGTGGTTACGACCCATTAATTAACAGTCCAAAAGCGAGTGGTGGAAACCAATCATTGGGTATAGATTATTCTAGCTATCCAACTGCAAAAACGTTTCTTTTTGGCGCAACTATAAAATTATAAAAATGAAAACAAACAAACTATTTAGAGCAAGAAATATCATATTTCTACTTGGAGCCTTGTTTCTTACCAACT
The DNA here is from genome assembly GCF_056395985.1 of Pedobacter sp. 05T44. Classification (NCBI taxonomy): domain Bacteria; kingdom Pseudomonadati; phylum Bacteroidota; class Sphingobacteriia; order Sphingobacteriales; family Sphingobacteriaceae; genus Pedobacter; species Pedobacter sp. 05T44. The sequence continues at coordinate 167,417 of NZ_JBFTKO010000012.1, read as the reverse complement.
GTACGAAATTAAACGAGGTTGTGCTTGATGAAGTATTAGGTGAAGATGCTTCCAATCCTGCGGGTGCTTTAGCGGCAGCTTACGACAGGTTGGGCGACGGAACCTTTGTAGATCATGGGGCGGTATTTTCATTACAGGAATATACAACAGACGAGGCCCTGCTGCCTACACGTGGAAGCGACTGGGGCGATGGCGGTAAATGGCGTTCTATGCATGAGTTTACCTGGGCGGCCGATAATCCGATTGTAACAGATAACTGGAATATGCTTACCAATGGCATCACCAGATCATTAACAGCTATAAAAGCAAACAGCACGGGTACCGGCGCACAAAAGGATCTTTTCCTTGCCGAAGCTAAAGGCTTATTAGCCTACTATACCTATACTACCCTTGATCTGTTTGGGCAAGCGCCTTACCGTGATCCAGCTAATGAAAATGCCCCGTTAGAAATTAGACAGGCAGCATCAGCAATAGACGGACTTATTACCGAGGTAGAGGGTTTAATTCCAAGTCTTGCCACGTTGGGAGAGCAATCCACTCATAACGGAAGGTTTACTAAAGAGGCGGCTTATGGATTATTAGCTAATATGTACCTTAACCGTGCAGTGTATAAAGATCGCTATGCAGCTTCCTTTAATTTTAATGAGAAGTCGGTAAACAGCAATGATACTGATATGGATAAGGTGATCTATTACACCTCATTATTGATCAACCCTGGTAAATTCCGTTTGGAAACCAACTATTTCGACAACTTCGCAATCAAAAATTCAGGTGGTTCTGAACTTATTTTTGTGGTGGTGCAAAAAATAGATTACATCAGAAACGGTTCTAATTCCTTTGCATATGTTGGTGTAGAGCGTAACCAAAAACCATCTCCTGCAAACAGAGGAACTAATGCAGCCTGTATCAGTCCGGAGTTTTATGCTACCTGGAATGGAAACCACGACGATCCAAGGTTTACCAGAAAGTACCAGTATAGCGATGGAACCTGGTTTATGAACGATGCAGTGGGTAGTGTTCCCGCATCAGATATTGTTCCTAAAAGCAATAACCTGCCATGGTTTCATTTCAATCGCGGTATCATGGTTGGGCCTCAGTATGGGCCTAAACTTAATGCTTCGGGTGGTTTTGAAATGACTGACAACGGAAGGATTAAAGTTTCTGAGCTTTACATGGAAAAAAGTACCGGTACACGTATGGATTTTACTCCTGAACTTAATTTTACTAACCCTACACAAGCTGTGTTTGCTCAAAACCAGATCAACAGGGGAGCGCGCGTATTTAAGTTTGAGTTTGACCCTGAAGAAGGAAACGGAACCAGCAATGTTGATATCCCCTTGTTCCGTTTAGGCGTTATTTATACCATGAGGGCAGAAGCCTATTTCCGTAAAGGACAAACTGCCTTGGCATTAAACGACATCAACATTTTACGCACGTCAAGAAAAAGAGAATCGCTTTATGGAAATGCACCGGGTGTAGCGATAACATCGCTTGACGAGGCTGGTCTTTATAAAGAGATTGCTTTTGAAACGTATTGGGAAATGTTCAGAAGACCACAAATGATCCGCTTTGGAAAATATGAACTTCCTTTTAGTGCCAAGCCAACATCTCAGCCTACAAGAAGGATATTTCCAATACCTCAATCAACTTTAGATGTAACCAAGGCATTCCATCAGAATCAGGGATACTAAGGTTATTCAGTTTTTTTTAGGGTTGTTAGGGCGTAAAGTTGCCCCTGACAACCCTTTCTTGTATACTTTGGTTAAAGCTGGTTCGTCGCTTGTTTTACGCTTGTTCGAGAAAATGCACATTTTTACGAACTAAGAATGAGTAGGGGAGGTCAGAAATACGAACTATTGTGTTTATGGGATAAAAGGCCCGCCAGGCTCTCCCCATCCCCATTTGGGCATGGGTTCATCCGGATTTAATGCCACTTCCATTTCTGAAGAATTCAAAACAGCAATCCTGGTTCCCCATTCAATATAGGCTACAAATGCCGAGCGAAACTCAGGATCATCAGGTAAAGTAAGCTCGTCTGCAGTTTCTATAAGAAGCTGCACCCAACGTTTTCTATGGGTTTCTGTTAAATGTTTGCCAAGGTGTTTTTGAATCATTTTAAAGTGCGAACCTTCTTCGGAACTGTACATTTTAGGGCCACCAAAAACTTCGGCAATAAAATGTGCTACATGCAATTGATGATCGGCAGACATATGTTTAAAAATAGGTTCAAGAGTGTCATCAAGCAGAACTTTTTTATAAAAAGAACTCATAAGTTTCTCAAAAACAGGCATGCCTCCGGCCCATTCGTAAAGTGTTGGAATATTCTTTTCCATCTGTTTCTATTTTTTGATGATCAATATAAAGATAGATGAATCTAATTATATTCAAATGGCAGTTGGTCGCCAATTCTTTTGCCACCCCAAAAGCCCTGTATAAAAAAGCTTCTGTAATCAACATAGCTGCCTTTACTGTCTATTATAGCATTATCTAAAAACAGGCGCATAATAGAACCATCCTTCCCCATCATTTTTGTGATGGTACCATTTTGATCCTGGCTGTCAGCTTTCAAAGTATTCTCTTTATCAAAAACAATATATAGACGGGTTTTGAATTTCAACTGAATAAAATTGCTGTCAACAGTATTGATGTATTGCTCCATGTTTACCGGATTGGGAGCTAATTGTAATGGCTGATTGTTGTTCTTTATTTCAAGAGTAATAAAGCCCTCTTGCCTCAAATTGTTTTTATAGAGTGATCTTAAGTAATGCATGAGGGAACCCTGATACGCTTTTTTCCTGTTTTCAATCCAGGTGCTTTTTTCTTCTTCAGTACCTGCCAAATTTTCAAATACAGATTCCCCATCGTAACTTGTAACTCCTGTTCCCTTGTTGTAACGAAAGTTTCTGAGCAGGTATTTTATGCGGTAGCCCAGGCTTTTGTTTTCAATAATCAGGAAGTCATCTGATGTAGCCTCCAGTATTGTCTTGATGGTCGAAAAATCAATAATTTCGAGGTTTAGTATCTTGCATTTTTTTGCATTAGCAGACTCACCCAGGAAATTCTTAAGAAATATTTTTATGTTTTCTTTGCGCTGAGAGTCATCACCAATTACTACTTCACGCAGAACAGTTGTTTTTTCTTTAATATGAATATTTAGTGAAGCAGACTGGTTCTGGATAATTACATTTTGTTTTGTGGAAGCATAACCAATCATGCTCACAATTACCTGATAGGTGCCGGGTTTTATATTGGCAAATTTAAACTCGCCCTTTGCATTGGTTGCTGTACCTTTTTCAGAGCCATCAATAAACACAGTAGCACCTTGTATAATTTCCTCTTTTGCGTTAAATACAGTGCCGCTTATTGTAAAAGATTCCTGAGCTTTTAATGAACCTGCGGTAAGTAAAATAATGAAGATTAAACGTATAATTTGTTTCATAATTAATTAGTTAATTCATGAGCGTTTACCAACTGCTGCCAGCCCCGCCGCCTCCTGATGAGCCTCCGCTGCTGCTTGAAGAGCTGCTACTACTACTACTACTGCTGGAAGAAGAAGACCAGCTGCTGCTGCTGCCCGAAGAGGAAGATCCGCTTGAGGTTGATACTTTTGGGATGATAAACTTTGTCTTCTCTTCGTATTTGCAATATTGGCATAGATAATAGCTATAGCCGAAACCCTCATTTTCTGTGGTTGAAGCTTTATGGATAGCCCTTCGTTTATATAAAAAGGTATGAAAATGACATTTTGAGCATTCCTGGGCTTTAGATTCAGGATTCTTATAATCGAGTATCAGTTCTGTTTTACAAGATCTGCATACCCATACATCGTAATCTATGGAGTCAATTTGCTCTTCTATAATATTTCCTTTTAACAGGTATTGATCATCTTTTTCCTCATTTAGTATAATCATCTTATTGCTGCATTTTTCGCATGTCATTGGGCTTGATCGCAAAGTATGCAGCAGTTCAGTGTACTTATTCCAGTAGGATGTTAAAAATGTTGTAGGGAATGCTTTTCTGATGTATTGGGATGGCAAATGTGTTGATTGCCATGCCAGATACTGTTCGTGTGGTGTTTTATCTTTTAGGGTGGCAGTTAGCTTCCTGCCTAAAAAGTAGAAATGTAAGTTCACGTACGCCCATAGAAAGAAATAGAGTATTAGAATTGTTCTGATGTTATGCCATTCAAATGGCAGGTATATGTTCAATAAAATAACCAGGGTAACCGGTGCTATCCAAAGAAAATAGATCACAGGATTTTTTAGTCGCGGTATGCCTTTGTGTGCTGTTAACCGCTGACCAACCAACGAAGAAAATACAATATAAATGGCAAGGATTATGAGCAAAAGGAAATCAACAATGGGAGCGGCCCTTTGTTTTACCGGTGCTGTGAGGGCTTGTGGGGTGATATCATAAGGTTCTGAAATGCCAGGGTCAATAATAGCCGATGGGGCCTCAACCTCTGCAACTGAAGTGGTGTCGGGTGCTTGGTATATTGCATTGTTTTCGGTGGTGATGTGTTCAATAACCGCATCTACGCCTTTTTTTACTGCATTGTCATAGTCGTTCTGCTTGGCATAGGGAATCATGTAGTCTTGCTGGATTTTGTAACATGTTACATCAGGCAATATTCCTTCTAATCCATAACCTGTTTCAAACTCTATCCGGTGTTGGTCTTCAACTATAAATATAAGCAAGCCATTATTGGTTTTCTTGTCACCGATTTTCCATGAGTTGAATAACATTGTTGCAATTTCCTTGGGTACATTATCTCCAATAGTCTTGACAAATACCACATCAATATGTGCTTTCCCCGACTGGTCTAATTCCCTGAGTTTTTCATTTAATGTAAAAACAGTCTCGTCTGCAAGTATTTTGTCTGGATTGCTGACATATGATTCGTTAAGTGTTTTAGGGTCTGGGATGTTAAGAATTAATTTCTCTTTAGATTGTTTACACCCAATAAATATGGAGAGTAAAAGGATAAATGGCAGTAGTGTTGATGTTCTCATGAGCGTTTGTAGCGTTAAGTAAATATCTCTTTTTTTCTTTAAGTTTGAAATAGTAGTATCATGAATCATTTAAGGCCCTTACTGACTACATATGCATACAACATTACAGGATCCTACGAGGCTTCACTCGATATCGTACAAGATGCTTTTCTAAAATTCTTGCAGATAGATTCCAATGTTATTAATGAAAAAGCTTATTTGGTGCGTACAGTAATTAATTTGGCTATTAATTACAAGAAGCAAAATGAGCGGTTGCAACATGAGTATCCGGGAATATGGTTGCCGGAACCTATTGATACCAATGAGGCTGATTCTGCCCTGAGTAAAAAAGAGGTGCTTTCTTATTCCTTAATGGTGCTTCTGGAAAAATTAACGCCTCGCCAAAGGGCAGTGTTTATTCTAAGAGAAGCTTTTGATTATAGCCATGAAGAGCTTGCTGAGGTATTGGAAATAACAATTGATAACTCGCGACAAATTTTGAAGCGAGCAAAACAAAGCTTGCAACAGAGGGAGAAGCAGGGTAAAAATGATGTGGAAACAGAATTGCTCTTAAAATATGTAAATGCAATAAAGAGGGGTGATGTTCAGGAGCTGGAGTTGATGCTTAAGGCGGAGATCTCTGTGATTTCTGATGGCGGAGGAAAAGTACTGGCTGCTTTAAGGCCTGTTTTGGGTAGGGCTAATGTAATTAAGTTTTTAAAAGGATTGCAAACGAAATTCTTTGCCAAACGAACCTTTAAATATGGAGGGATTAATCATCAACCGGCAATGTTTCATTATGAAGATGGGGTGATGGTAAGTTGCCAGATATTTGTTTTTGAGCAAAATGAAATTGCTAATATCTTTTTTATCCGAAATCCAGATAAGTTGTCACGCTTTAGATATGCTGATTGTCTTTAAGAGAAAAAGAATATTTTATGTTACGAATTAGTCAGAACGAAATCCCGGAAGGGTTATTTAAAGCAATGCGACAGATAAAGGATTATCTCCGCAGTTCAGGAATTGATCCACTATTAATTGATTTATTGGATGTGAGAGTTTCGCAGATTAATGGCTGCGCATATTGTTTGGATATGCACTCGAAGGAAGCGGTACACAAAGGCGAAACATTACAGCGGCTGATCTCACTGCCGGTTTGGAGAGAAACAGACTATTATACCCCTAAAGAAAAGGCTGTATTGGCTTTTGCTGAAAGATTAACCAATCTTCAGGACGAAAAAGAATCAGATGATCTGCATGATGAGCTTAAAAAGCATTTTTCTAATGCTGATATTGCAAATCTTTCATTGGCGGTAGCCCAGATTAATTCATGGAACAGGCTGGTTAAGTCTTTTGGAACAATAGCTGGCACATATGAAGTGAAGTAATATTTTTTTTCATAGATTTATGCATTATGAACAAGTCTAACAGAAGAAAATTTATTGGAACCGCTGCAGCACTTGCAGTGGGGACAGCTGCAACCGCTATGCCGTTATCAAATATGAAAAAAAATTATCCGGTGGTACACCATGTGTTTTTCTGGTTGAAAAATCCAGATTCAAAAGAAGATCGTGATAAATTAGCCGCAGGCGTGAAAGCACTTTCGAAAATCCCGACTGTAAAAGAATTACATGTGGGAATTGTAGCCAGTACTGAAAAACGCGATGTTATTGATAGCAGCTGGGGGGTATCTGAACTGATGTTCTTTAGTGATCTTGAAGGTCAGGCAACCTATCAAACCCATCCGATACACCTGGAATTTATAAAAAACTACAGCCATTTATGGGAGAAAGTAGTTGTTTACGATGCAGTTGAGGCCTAAAATAGAATCGTTTTAAATATCATTTAGTAATTAGCTATTACATAAAGCATAAAGTAATTACTTAAGTTTGAAAGAAAAACCGTTATGAATTTTTATCACATCTTAAAGAGTGCACACTCAGGCTGGCGTTATCTCGTCTTAATTTTATTGGTATTGGCAATAGTAACTGCAATTGCAGGGTGGCTTGGAAAAAAACCATATACGGAAGGAAATAGGAAATTGAATGTGTTTACTTTAATATTTGTGCATATCCAAATTTTATTTGGTTTGATATTGTACTTTGTGAGCCCGCTGGTTGAAGCAGGAATAAGATATTGGAAAATGGAACATATTGCAATGATGATTTTTGCTGCCATTTTAGTTACTGTAGGCAATGCAAGGTCGAAAAGAGCAGATGATCCATCGGCCAAGCACCGCACTATTGCGCTGTATTTTGGACTGGGCTTAATCGTGATCATTGCATCAATTATACAGATGACTATGGCTGATCCGAGCCGTAGTTTTTTTGGAGTTTCATAAATTTCACAATTTAATTTTGTTTAGTAAGATTTATTTATATTTTTGTTGCACATGATTAACAATATACATACTTGGCAGTGGCGTGGTAATTCTGAAAAGAGTTTCGTCGCAACCTTGTGTACCTTATAGTTTATCAACCTAAACCAAACCACATTGTAAAACCCGACGTAACCACACGCCGGGTTTTTTTATGATCTGGCAATTTGAATAAATGAATTGAAAAAAATGTTATTATGAATAATTATATCATTAACACAACTTATAAAAAGAGACTTGCAGATACCACTACTCCGGTAAGTATTTACCTGAGATTGAGGGATGTATTTCCAAATACAATTTTACTGGAAAGCTCCGACTATCATAGTCGTGAGAACTCTATGAGTTATGTGTGTGCTGAACCTGTTGCAGGTATTATACTGCAAGATGGTGTGCTTTCTTCTTACTTTCCTGATGGACAGAAAGAGGAAAAAACGGAGTTTGTGCTAACCGAAGAAATAGATGCTTTTAAAGCTGCTTTTACACCGGACGTAATTGATGGCAACAGACATATTTCCAGTGGTTTGTTTGGCTATTTTACATGGAACGCTGTACAACATTTTGAAGATATAACCTTCACTTCTGAAACTCCGAAAGGCGAAGAGATCCCAACAATGCAGTACCATATTTACAGGTATATTATCGCCATTGATCATTTCCGTAATGAGATCACCTTGTTTAAAAACAGGTTCAATGGAGATGATAATGAGGACCTGGAAAAGATGGAATACATTATTCAGAACAAGAACTATCCGGAGTATAGTTTTAAGACGAATGGCGAAGAAAGTTCTAACCTGACAAATGAGGACTTCATGAACATGGTTGATAAACTTAAGAAGCACATATTGCGTGGTGATGTTTTTCAAATTGTTCCTTCACGGGCATATAACCAGTCCTTTTTAGGGGATGAGTTTAATGTTTACAGATGCTTAAGATCAATTAATCCATCACCCTATCTGTTTTATTTTGATTACGGAAGCTTTAAGCTTTTCGGTTCATCGCCAGAAGCCCAGATTACCATAAAGAATAATGTAGCTAATATTTTTCCTATTGCAGGCACTTTTAAACGCACAGGAAATGATATAGAAGACGCAGAACAAGCAAAAAAACTGGAAGAGGATCCTAAAGAAAGTGCTGAGCATGTAATGCTGGTAGATTTGGCCAGGAATGACCTTAGCAGGCATTGCAGCGGTGTTCACGTTAAATCTTTTAAAGAAGTTCAATACTATTCTCATCTGATCCACCTGGTTTCTAAAGTAAGTGGCAACCTGCAGGAAAATGTATCTGCATTTAAGGTTGTGGCCGATACTTATCCCGCAGGAACATTAAGCGGAGCCCCTAAATACAGGGCGATGCAGCTGATTGATGAGAATGAAGGTCTGGGAAGGAATTTTTATGCCGGGGCGCTTGGCTACATGGGCTTTAATGATGAGTTTAATCACTGCATCATGATCAGGACATTTATGAGTAAAAACAACCAGCTGCATTACAGAGCGGGTGCCGGTATTGTTGCCGACTCTATTCCTGAAAATGAACTGAACGAAGTAAATAATAAAATTGCTGCTTTGCGCAGGGCAATAGAAATGGCTACGCAAATTTAAGATGGAGAATAATAAGATCATGCAAAAGAAAGTTTTGGTTATAGATAATTACGATTCGTTTACTTATAACCTGGTGCATTTAGTAAATGAATTGGGCAGGGATGTTGAGGTGTGGAGGAATGATAAATTTGAACTTGCGGATGTTGAGCAGTACGATAAGATTTTGCTTTCGCCAGGACCAGGGATACCTGAAGAGGCGGGTTTGTTACTTGATGTAATCAAAACCTATGCGCCTACAAAGAGTATTTTTGGTGTTTGCCTTGGGCAGCAAGCTATTGCTGAGGCATTTGGAGGAAGTTTGTTAAATTTAGGCAGGCCTATGCATGGAATTGCTACACCAATTACGGTGTTGGATAAAAGTGAGCTTTTATTTAGGGATTGCCCGGATGTAATAAAAGTAGGTCGCTATCACTCATGGGTGGTAAGTAATAAAGGACTGCCTGATTGCTTTGTGGTTACGGCAACTGATGAAACGGACGAGATTATGGCCTTGAGCCATAAAACGCTTGATGTACGTGGTGTACAATTTCATCCGGAAAGCGTGCTTACTGAGCACGGAAAACAAATGATGCAGAACTGGTTAGAAAGTTAGATATGAATATTTTAGATAAAATTGTACTGAGAAAGAAGGAAGAAGTGGCTTTGGCGAAGCAGCATGTTTCTGTTAAACAGTTGGAGGCTGCACAGCACTTTAATCGCAGTCCGTATTCTTTTAAGGAGTTTTTATTAGCAGATGACCGTACCGGTATTATTGCTGAGTTTAAACGCCAGTCTCCATCTAAGGGTGTTATTAATGACAAAGTTACAGTTGCTGATGTCACTACGGCTTATGCTTCGGCGAGGGCTTCGGCATTGTCGGTATTAACTGATACTGATTTCTTTGGAGGTCACCAACGAGATTTGCTGGAAGCGAGGGCTGCGAACAAAGTTCCTATTCTTAGAAAAGATTTTATGATTGATGAATATCAGATCCTCGAGGCAAAAGCCTGGGGTGCTGATATCATTTTATTAATTGCTGCTATCCTTACTCCGCAGGAAATTGCTACGCTAGCGGGCACAGCGAAGGGTTTAGGCCTTAATGTGCTGTTGGAAGTACATAATCAGGAAGAGCTTGAAAGGAGCATTTGTACGGATCTGGATGCCATAGGCGTGAACAACAGAAACCTTGCTGATTTTACAGTAAACATTCAGACTTCGTTTGATCTTGCAGATCAGATTCCTGCTGATTTTATGAAGATATCTGAAAGTGCCATCAGCGAAACTTCTACAATTAAATTGTTAAAACAAGCCGGGTTTAATGGCTTTTTAATTGGCGAAAACTTCATGAAAACTGAGGATCCGGGACTTGCAATCAGAGAGTTTGTCAGTGAATTGATCTCGGTATAACTTTTGTATCTTTGTACTTTACATGGGAAAACAGAAATATTACGACACGGCACTTAAGCCGGAACGGGCAGTACTTGTAGGAGTAATCAGGCCTGGTGAAAAGCCAGATGAAACCAGGGAATACCTGGATGAGCTTGCTTTTCTGGTAGATACGGCAGGTGGTGTGGTGGAACATGAATTTACACAGAAGATGCTTAAGCCTGACCGTGGAACTTTTGTAGGTACAGGGAAACTTGAAGAAATACAGGCTTACGTAAAGTCTGAAGAGATAGATATGGTTGTTTTTGATGATGAGCTTTCACCATCACAACTAAGAAATATTGAACGGGAATTACAGGTTAAAATATTAGATCGGAGTAACCTGATCCTTGATATTTTTGCCAGCAGGGCACAAACTGCACAGGCTAAAACTCAGGTTGAACTGGCACAATTACAATACTTATTACCCCGACTTACCCGCTTATGGACTCACTTAGAGCGCCAAAAGGGTGGTATTGGTATGAGAGGTCCGGGTGAAACTCAGATTGAGAGTGATAGAAGGATGATCCTTGAAAAGATTGCTCTTTTAAAAAGCAGGCTGAGCCAGATTGATAGACAAAATGAAACGCAAAGAAAGAACCGTGGACAACTGATAAGGGTTGCTCTTGTTGGCTATACGAATGTAGGGAAATCAACGATTATGAATATGCTTTCTAAATCGGAAGTGTTTGCCGAAAACAAACTATTTGCCACATTGGATACTACAGTAAGAAAGGTGGTTATTGAGAATTTGCCGTTTTTATTATCAGATACAGTAGGGTTTATCAGAAAGTTACCTCACCATTTGGTAGAATGTTTTAAATCGACATTGGATGAGGTACGTGAAGCAGATGTATTGATCCACGTTGTGGATGTATCGCATGCTAACTTTGAAGATCAGATCAATGTGGTGAATGAGACCTTAAAAGATCTTGGCGCGAGGGATAAAGAGACCATCATGGTATTTAATAAAATGGACGCTTACGTAAGCCCTGAGCCTGATCATGAAGATGAGGAAAGAGCCGTGCTTACGCTTGATGATTTTAAGCGTAGCTGGATGGCAAATCATAATGCCCCTTCTATATTTATATCTGCCCTGCACAAAGAGAATTTAGAGGAATTTAAACAATTATTATACGATAAAGTTGTTGCTTTGCATACCGAGCGCTATCCTTATGATAAGCTGTTATATTAATTAATGCCGTTAAAGAAGAAAGAGAAAAATTATGGAAAGTAAACGTCAACAGAAATTTGCCGGGGTGATACAAGAGGAATTAGCTGCTATCTTTCAGCGCGAAGGCTCTGCATATTTACCCAATACACTGGTTACTATTACTAAGGTTCGCGTTTCTCCGGATTTGGCGGTAGCAAAGGTTTATTTGAGCTTTTTAAACACAAACAATACCACCTTGTCTGTTGCTGAGGTGAATTCACATTCAAGTGAGATCAGGTATAAACTGGGTGCACGTATTCGCCACCAGGCTCGTGTAATCCCTACCCTTACCTTCTTCTTAGACGATACCAATGAGTACGTAGAGCATATGGATAAGTTATTCGATAAAATATCCAGAGACCGTAAGGAGACGGATGAACAAGCCGATTGATCTTGTAGCTGCCTTAAATAGGAGTGATATCATAATTGGTAAAGTAGTTGATTTTGATCCTGCTCAGGATTTGTTGTATCCGTTTGACCTTACAGCGGCAAACAAAGAACTCACAAACGATATTTTAGATGATACCGACGTTTTTACTAGCTGGGTTGAAGATAAACTTCGTTTAAATAATTGCAGGTACGGTATCGGTGGGTATAATGAACATAGGTCTATCTATGCACGCAGTGCTCATTTTGATACAGGCGAAGAACCCAGAAGGCTGCATTTAGGTGTAGATATATGGGGGACTGCAGGAACACCTGTTTACAATTTTCATGATGCAGTAGTACATAGCTTTAAATTCAACAATAACTTTGGTGACTATGGTGGAACCATTATTCTGAAATATGTTTTGGGAGATGTGGTAATTCATGCCTTGTATGGACATTTGAGTGTGGAATCTTTACAAGGGCTGGAAGAGGGAATGTTTATTCCTGCCGGTACGCGATTTGCTGCTTTTGGTACAAAAGAAGAAAATGGTTACTGGCCCCCGCATTTGCACTTTCAGCTGATATTTAATATGCAGGCTTTAAAAGGTGATTATCCAGGTGTATGCCAATACACGAAAAGAGATATTTATCTAAAGAATTGCCCCGATCCTGCAGTAATTTTAAAGTACACATTTTAATCGGCTTTGGTTTAAAATACGTAAATTGGTATATGTCAAAGATTCTTTTAGCATTATTTCTTTTGTTGGGGCTAAATGTTAAAGCCCAGCCAACTTTAAAAGGTGGACTGGAATCTTTTGTGATGAACAATAAGGTTTATCCCCGATATTCACTACAAAATTGTATTGATGGAAGTGTTACCATAAGCTTTAAATTGAATAAAGCAGGAGAAGTCTATTTCTCTAAGATTCAAAAAGGCATAGGGACAGATCTTGATGACGAGGCCCTAAGGTTGATCAGATTAAGCAGTGGTAAATGGATAGTTCCTGCTGATCATGATACTACGATATCTGTTGTGGTACCAATAAACTTTAAGTTGTCTGGAGATGATTGCCAGAATAAAAGCCAGAAAGATATAAAACAGGCTATAGAAACCTATAAAACCAATGTAGGTATGACAGATGCAGTGCTCAATTTTTACAGGCATAAGGCAACAGGTAAGTTTACTGCTGACGAGGAGCGAAGGATTGTAGCGCTAAAAACAAGCCTTGGCTATGATGAAGAGTATATGAAAATGCGGATAAATGACGGGCTGAAAAAATTGAAACAGAAAGACAGGCAAGGTGCATGTGAGGATTTTATGTTTGTGAAGAACATGGGGTTTGATCTGGCAGATGAGCAAATAGCGCAATACTGCAATTAAACAATAACATTAATTGCCGCAGGAATTATGTTGGCTTCAATTCTGCTTACCTTACCCATATATTCCCCATCGACCTGAAAATGCGCTTTATGTTTTGTTTTTATGTTGAGACTGGTGATTTGAAAGGCTTCAATATTCTTAGGGTTTAAAGCCAGGTTGGTAAATCGTAGTTTTAAAATCTCCATCACGGAATATTCTTTTACCAGAATTACTTCAAAAAAATCATCGTCCAGTTTTCCATCAGGGTTAATTTTAACGCCTGTGCCATACATGGTGGCATTTGCTATAACCACCATAGCTGCTTCTGAACGGATAGTTTTGTCTTTTACCTTAATCAGTACCTCCATTTTATGATGACTCCATAGTGCTTTCCAGGCGGCTTTAGTGTATCCCCACATTCCACGCTGCGGAAGGTCATTAAATTTTTTAACGAGGTAGGCATTAAAACCAATATCGGCAAGGTGAATACATAACTCACCGTTTACCATTATGACATGTATTTTTTTTGGCTGCCCGTTCACTGTCATATCTAATGATTCCTTAATGGTTGTGGGAATGCCTAATTCCTTGGCCATGCCGTTTGCAGATCCGGCAGGTATAATACCCATAGGTGTATCTGTTTGGAGCAAACACTCGGCAATCAATTTCACAGTTCCATCGCCACCAACGGCTATCACACGGTCTGCATTTGCACTGGCTATTATTTCCTTAAGTTTTTCGAAAGAACAGTTTAATGGCAGCTCATAAATCTCGGCAGTATGCGGTAGCGATTCAAAATATGCGCTTATTGCATCGGCAAAATTGATCTCACCATTTCCAGATCCCGGATTCACGATAAACAACAATTTCAATTGGACGGATTTTTCTCCCATTACATTTTCTTTAATATCACAAACAACTTTAGTATTACTCTGTTTTAATTATTAATGAATAAATCTGTAAGTGTTAAGGTATACCATGGATACGGACACACACATAACCTTGTGGTATATGGTCATGTTTTTAAATTTAGGGCCAAAACGATGCAGGGTTTTAGTAATAATTTATTCGTTAACATTATCCATTTGTTAAAGTTATTTGTACTAAAGCCATACCCTCATGTACAGGTAAGACTCACTTTTAATGGGCAGGAAGTATACCGCAAAACTGAATACGATGGCTTTTTTAAGTTTGAGTGGTCGGCCAATGAAAACGTGGATGCAGGATGGCATGGGGTAAAGATTGAGGCTTTAGATAAGGATGGAAAAATACTGGCAATAGGGCTAGGTCAGGTGTTTGTACCTCACATTACTCAGTTTGCTTTTATTTCTGATATTGATGATACGGTGATGGTGTCTCATTCGGCAACTATCAGAAGAAGACTTAGAGAGCTCTTTATTAAAAACCCAAGAACACGAAAAACGTTTAAAGGTACATACACGCACTACACCGCCCTGGCAATTTCACATACCACGGCAGATCAGCCTAATCCCTTTTTCTATGTATCTAGCAGCGAGTGGAATTTATACGATTATCTGGTAGAGATTTTTAGCTATAATAAGTTGCCTGATGGCGCCTTCCTATTGAATCAGATTAAGCAGTGGAGGGATCTTATTAAAACGGGTAAGACCGGACACGAAGGGAAATTGATAAGGGTGATGAGAATTCTGGACGCTTTCCCAAATCAAAAGTTTGTCTTTTTTGGAGACAATACACAGAAGGACCCGGAAATATATACTGCTATTGCAGAGAAATACCCTAAAAACATTGCGGCTGTTTACATCAGAAATATCCGTAAGGATATGGAAGAGCCAACCAGGGCATTATTGAAAAGAATAGAGGCACAAAATATCCGTACCTGTTTATTTGAAAACAGTGTGGATGCAATTGAGCATTCTAAAAAGATAGGGTTGATTGCAGATTAGCTTATCGATTTTCCAAATGGAGAAAAGGCAAGATTCATTAATTTAAAATGTTGTCGGCCAAATGGAATACCTATAATAGTAATGCAGAACAAGATGCCAAAGAAAAGATGGGTAAGTGCAATCCAGAAGCCTCCAAATATTAACCAGATGATATTCATTACGGTTGATAAGCAGCCAGTATTGGAAGAGGTGTCGGTTATTTTAACACCAAAAGGAGCAAGGCCAACAAAGGCAAACTTGAAGCATTGTATTCCGAATGGGATTCCCACAATAGTAAGACATAGGATAAGACCACCGATTATATATTCGAAAAAAATAAATATTCCGCCAAAAATGATCCAGATGATATTGCCTATTAAGTTCATGTTACGCTTTTTATTATGATGAAATATAGGAAGATTAGTTACATTAAACCTAATGTTTTATTATTGTAAATGGTTTTTAGACTACCAGAAGATGAGATTGTTTTTCCTAACCCAGCTTTGGCTGATCCCGATGGATTGCTTGCTGTAGGTGGAGATTTGAGCATTGAAAGATTGCTTTTGGCTTATCACAATGGTATATTTCCGTGGTTTAGTGATGATGATCCGATTTGTTGGTATTCGCCACATGAACGTTGTGTAATATATCCTGCTGAAGTGAAGGTCAGTAAAAGCATGGCTAAAGTTCTTAAATCAGACGTATTTGTGGTAACCTTTAACAAAGCATTTCGGGAGGTGATAGTTAACTGCGCAAAGGTGGGAAGAAAAGATCAGCCGGGCACGTGGATTACTCAGGAAATGCAGGATGCTTATATTAGTTTGCATGAAAAGGGCTATGCTAAAAGTGTAGAAGTATGGAAAGATCATGTATTGGTAGGAGGGTTGTACGGCGTGGAAGTTGGCGATGTTTTTTGTGGCGAAAGTATGTTTAGTTTGGTAAGTAATGCCTCAAAAACTGCACTGATATGGCTGTGCAAAACCGATAGGTTTAAACTAATAGACTGCCAGCTGCCCAATGATCATCTGATGAGTTTAGGGGCGGAAATGATTTCGCGCAAGCAATATGAGGAATTCCTGAAAGATTAATTCAGAATCTCTTTGATGTCTTCCTTACTTAAGGATTTGAAGAAACTTTCTTCTGTGGTAATCAAAGAACTGGCTAATCGTTTTTTACGGTTTTGTAGTGCTAGTATCTTTTCTTCTACTGTATCTTTTGCAATGAATTTATAGATAAACACTTTCTTCTCCTGGCCTATTCTGTGTGTACGATCTATTGCCTGTTGCTCTACAGCGGGGTTCCACCATGGATCAAGAATAAATACGTAGTCTGCCTGGGTTAAGTTTAAACCTACGCCACCTGCCTTAATAGAAATTAAGAATACCTTTAATTCAGTGTTTTTCTGGAATTCGGCGACAATTTCTCCGCGGTTTTTGGTTGATCCGTCAAGATAAGAAAAGGAGATGCTTTCTTTTTCGAAATAGGCTCTGAAAATATTCAGGTGCTTTACAAACTGCGAAAAGATAAGAACCTTATGCCCACCCTTAAGTACATTATCTAGGGTATGGATTACATTTTCGAATTTACCTGAATCAGAGGCATAGGTGTCGTCTATCATGACAGGATGGTTTGCCAGTTGACGTAATGCTGTTAAGCCCTGCAAAAGCTGTACTTGCTTTTTTGCATAAGTGCCATCATCCATACTGCTTAGCAGATCGTTACGATAGGCAGATTTTGTTTTTTCATAATATGCGGCCTGATCCTCACTCATATCGCAATAAAACACCTGTTCCGTTTTGGAAGGCAGCTCGGCCGCAACCTGTTCTTTTGTACGGCGTAAAACAAAGGGCTTTATAATGGCTTGCAGCTTACGGGCCTTTTCTTCATCCTTCCTTTTCTCGATGGCCTGAACATATTCTTCGTTAAAGAATGATTGCGTACCCAGGAGACCAGGGTTTAAAAAGGTAAGCTGAGTCCAAAGGTCGCTTACAGAGTTTTCGACAGGAGTACCGCTCAGTATTAGTCTGTATTTAGATTTTAAGGCCTTAACTGCTTTAAATGATTTTGACGAAGGGTTTTTTATATTCTGGCTTTCATCTAATATGATGTAGCTGAAATAGAAATTTTTAAGAATATCTATATCAACACGGGTAATTCCATAAGTTGTAATAACGATATCATACTTCGCAAAAATACTTACATCTTTATCTCTTGTAGTTCCGGTATGTGAATGTATTTTGAGCTTAGGTGTAAACTTTTTGGCTTCATTTAACCAGTTGTAAATTAGGGATGTTGGCATAACAATTAAAGAAGTGCCATGAGTTGAATTTTGCTCATTTTCTTCTTTAAGCTTTTGCAGCATTGCCAGTGTCTGGATGGTTTTACCCAAACCCATATCATCTGCTAAACACCCGCCGAAATTATACTCACGCAGGAAACTAAACCAATTGTAGCCAGCCTTTTGATAACTACGCAGGTCGCCTTTAAAATGGACCGGCATCTGGGTGTCGGCAATGTTCTCGAAATCATTTAATCTTTCAAGTTTACGGCTTAAGGTTATATTGGCTATGCTGTCCTCTGCCAGTTCATTGATGAGCCCTATATGATGTTTCTTTAGGTGTAACGATTTGCCTCCTTCTGATAAGCTGAAAAGGCTTCCATACTGAGAAAACCACTTTTCCGGAATAATAGCAATGGTGCCATCAGGAAGCGTAAATTCCCTCTTTTTGTGAAGTATGTGTTGTTTAAGAGATAGAAAGGGTACCGGAAAGATACCAAAGTATACTATGGCATTGATGTCAAACCAATCATTATCTTCCTTAATCTCAAAATCTATTTTATTGGCAGCAAAGAGAAATTTCTTTGCTCCGGTGTGTTGCTCTATTTCAAAGCCAAGGTTTTTTAAACCTTCTATGTGTTCATTTACCCAATTGATGATGGCATAAGATTGATCTTCATCATGGTTGCCCGAAACTTCGAGGTTGTGAAAAAGAGCACTGGTTTTCTTTAAGCCAAGACTTAGCAGTGTATCAAATTTCTGTTTCTCAAATGCAGTATCTCTTTTTATACGGGTAAAAATGTAGTTGTCGTCATCTTTGGCAAGACGAACGGTTACCTTTTTTTCGTTGCCCATAGCAAAAGCATATTCCCCGTATTTAAAGTAGAGCTGAAGCTGAGAAACTCCCGATTCTACATAAATAACTTTTAGCGTAGGCGTTGGATCATGCTTTTCGGTTTTTATATCAAAGCCTTCGGCATAAACATGGTATTTTTCAATAAGAGGGCAAACAAATTTTTCAAAATAGGTTTCCTCGGTTGTCTTTGGTATGGTAATGTAGCGCTTGTTTAAAAAGGGAAGCAGTTTTTTCCCTTCAATATCCTGCTCAAAGAAATAGATCATATCGTTAAGTAATAACCATGCTGGCTGATTACTTATAACCTGAGCATCCTTGAACATGAAATCGATTCTTAATCCCTGGTATTTTATAGTAGGGAAATAGCGAGTTTCAATATTATTACGTCTAAAATGGAACAGTACTGTAGAAGGCTCCAGTGCAATATCTATTTTTCGCTCTGCAGGCCAGCCATCATTATCCATTAAATATAATGAACCCTCCGCTTTGAGGGCTTCCAGAACTTCAGATAGTTTCTTCTCAATTTTTGGGCGAACAGTTTCATAGAATTTATCGTTAAAAAACTTGCTAAAGAACTCTCCCGGTCTTATCGCTTTCTTATGATACTTTTTTATGATAAAGTCCTGCTCTGTTTCATCAAGGATTTTGATAAGCTTAAAATCATTATCTGTTAAACGTTTCGCAAACTCTTTAGCAGTATGTGAGAACAGACGCTGATAAGTAAGAGAGAAATCGCCCTGCGGATTTAACTGAACCATATGAGGTTCGATTAAATATCCGAAATACGCGTGTTTACACAATGAGTATACAATTTTGCAGGGCTTGGTACTATCTACGCGTAACATTGACTAAAGATTAAAATAATCGGAGGATAAGCATTTAAAAATCTTTAAACATACGTCAAATTGAAGTTCTTTTCAAATGGAATCTCATAATATGGCTGAATTTTTATAAAATGATGTATCAGCCTTTCGGTCTTCTAAGGATGGAAGAGATAATAGTTAAATTGTGGAGACATATTGATGCATTTCGATCATGTTCTGGCAATCGAATACCTGAAGTCATAATTTGACCAGAAAAGCATGCATCTTCCAAACGTACCATGATAAAACCTTTTTATTGCTTTTCCCAAGTGGGAACACTGTTTTGTTGCTTCAATTTTCGAATTAAAGGTTAACGATTTGTGGAAGTGTAATTGGATTTTTGGCAATAGTAGAATAATTTTTGAAAGCATCATTTACTCTTTAGGGGATTGATTAAAAAAAGATTCATATTATAATTTAATTATTTTGAATGGACGCTTTGTTTTGCTAATATTTTTAGTAATTTAGGGTTGTGTTTGGCAGTTAACTAAACCCCTTCCATAAATATTAATTTCTGCATAGGTGAAAACAATATACAAGACATATCTCTTTGCTTTACGGCCTACAAAAGAGCAGGAAGATCTACTGAATAAGCATTTGGGATGCGCCCGATTTGTATTTAACCACTTCCTTAACGAAAGAATTGAACAATACAAGGAAGAAAAAAAGTCTTCTAATTATTATCAGCAGGCGGCCTCAATGACACAATTAAAAAAGAAAGTGGAAACCCAATGGCTGAAGGAAGTGAATAGCCAATCCCTTCAGGCCGCTTTACGAAACTTAGATACTGCTTTTTTAAACTTTTTTCGGGGTCATGCCAGGTTCCCACGATTTAAAAGCAAGCGAAAGAGAAACAGCTTTGCTGTACCACAATTTGTTGTGGTACATGACCACAAAGTGTATTTCCCAAAATTCAAAGAAGGCATAAGGCTAATTGAGCATAGGGAAATTAAAGGTGAGGTAAAACATTGCACGATAAGTAAAACCCCGACCGGTAAATTCTTTGTGTCTATACTATGTGAAGTACTATACATACCCATCCAACCAACAAGTAAGCATGTCGGGATAGATCTCGGCGTCAAGGATTTTGCGATTACTTCGGATGGTATTAGATTTAAAAATAATCATCATTTAAAACAATATGAAAGCGCATTAGCCACAGCACAAAAGCACCTTTCAAGAAAAGTAAAAGGATCAAACAGCAGAAACAGACAGCGTTTGAAAGTTGCGGCAATCCATGAAAAGATTACCAATACCAGACTTGACCTGCTACATAAAGTATCTACACAGATAACCAATGCGTACGATACGATATGTATTGAAGACCTAAATGTAAAAGGAATGATGGCAAATCATAAACTGGCAAAGCATATTGCAGATGCAAGTTGGGGAACTTTTGTCAGGTTACTGGAATACAAATCGGATTGGAATAACAAGCGCATAATAAAAATAGGCCGCTTCTATCCATCAAGCAAAACTTGTAACCAATGTGGATATATTCACCATAAACTAAAGCTTTCTGAAAGATCATGGACCTGTCCAAATGGACACACGTTAAACAGGGACATAAACGCCAGTAAAAATATCCTTGAACAAGGATTAAGAATTATGGGGGCGGAACTCTCCCATTACACGGATGGAGACTTAAATCAGACTTCTGTAAAAGAAGCGTAGGTCTAAGAAGTTCGAAGCACACAAATCTCTATTCCGTGTGTAGTTCACAATGGGTTCGTCGAGGGAATCAGACCGTTGGTCGTGAGTTAACTTCTGATGGTATAAAAGAGCTGGATTGGCTGAAACGTTTGCTGCAAATGAGGGTCTTAATAACAAAAACGCCTACAAAAACCCTAAAACTCAAAAATATGAAAACTCTAGCAAAAACATTATTCGCCTCAGCCTTGACAGCTATCTTTATGACTTCAACAGCTATGACAACATTCGCCACCAGAATTGATAAACAGCCAGTTGAATCTGCTGCTCCAATGACCTTTAATAAGGTGAAAGTGAGTGGAAATGTAAAAGTTATTTTGGTGCAAAGCAAAAGAGAGCACATAGAAGTAATAAATGGAGATTACAATCCGGATAAAACCTCTATTAAAAGACTTGGATATACTTTAATTATTAATTCAACAGAAGCTAATCGTGTAACTGTTTTGGTTTCAGTAAATGATCTGCAGCGTATAGATGCCTCAGATAAGGCTATTGTGAAAACTGATGGTAAGTTTGATGTTAAATATCTTCAGGTATTCTTAAAAGATGATGCAAAAGCCACCGTTAAAGCAAATACTGAAAGTATGTATACTTACATAAAAGATCATGCTGATTTGAAATTAAGCGGTACAACTGCAGATCACAACTTAGTAAAAGACGATATTTCTAAATTAGATACAGATCACCTGGTAGCTTTAAAAACAACAACAACTCCATTGAATCAGATAATGGTTGCAGCCAACAAAAAGAATTAAAAAACAATTCTACGGTATAAAAAAAGCAGCTGGAATGTAACCCGCTGCTTTTTTTATGCAATGATATTTTAAAGATCAAATTTGATTCCCTGAGCCAGAGGAAGCGTATTTGAGTAGTTTATTGTATTGGTTTGTCTGCGCATGTAAGCTTTCCATGCATCGGAACCACTCTCGCGACCACCGCCTGTTTCTTTTTCACCACCAAAGGCTCCGCCTATCTCAGCACCTGAGGTGCCAATGTTAACATTGGCAATACCGCAATCGGAGCCCTGAGCAGATAAAAATTGTTCTGCTTCCCGAAGATTAAGCGTCATTATTGCCGAGGATAAACCTTGAGGTACGCCATTCTGTAAAGCAATAGCTTCGTCCAATGTTTTGTATTTTATCAGGTATAGAATTGGAGCAAAGGTTTCATGCTGAACGATTTTGTAATCATTTTTTACTTCTGCAATGCATGGTTTTACATAACAGCCACTGGTATAAGCCGGCCCTTCTAAAACGCCTCCTTCTACTATGAATTTTCCACCTTCGGTTTTGCATTTTTCAATGGAATCAAGGTAGCTGGCAACCGCATCAGTGTCGATTAACGGACCAACGTGATTTTGCTGATCGAGAGGATCGCCAATACGCAATTGACCATAAGCCTTTACCAGTTTTGCAGTAAACGCATCGTAAACACTTTCATGGATTATTAACCTGCGGGTAGAAGTACATCGCTGACCAGCTGTTCCTACAGCTCCAAAAACAGCACCGATTAAACTCATATCTAAATCTGCGTGCTCAGAGATAATAATGGCATTGTTGCCCCCTAGCTCCAGTAAGCTTTTTCCTAAGCGAGCACCAACTGCTACAGCAACTGCTTTTCCCATTCGGGTAGAGCCTGTGGCTGATATTAAGGGAACACGACTGTCATTTGTCATGAGCTCGCCCACCTCCTTATCTCCAATAATTAGATTGCAAACGCCTTCGGGAATGTCATTTGCTTTGAAAACATCAGCAATAATATGCTGACATGCAATGGCCGTGACAGGTGTTTTTTCTGATGGCTTCCAGATGCAAACATTGCCGCAAACTAAGGCCAGAGCAGCATTCCAGCTCCAAACAGCTACGGGGAAGTTAAAAGCAGAAATGATACCGACAATTCCTAATGGATGCCATTGCTCATACATACGATGGCTTGGGCGCTCAGAATGCATTGTTAAGCCATAGAGCTGACGAGACAAGCCTACTGCAAAATCGCAGATATCTATCATTTCCTGTACCTCGCCAAATCCTTCCTGTAGACTTTTACCCATTTCATAAGAAACCAGGGTGCCCAGGTCTTCCTTGTTTTTACGAAGCGCATCACCAAACTGTCGCACGATCTCACCACGCTTTGGGGCCGGTAAGCTGCGCCAGAATAAATAAACCTCTTCTGCTTTTTTTATTACTGTTTCATAATTTTCGGCACTGGCAACCTGTACGCTCGCTATCTTATTACCATTAACCGGGGAATCGCTGTTAAGTATTTTGGCATCTGATGAAGCTCCCCATTGATTACCTGTACTGTAGGCCGGATTTAAATCCAGTATGTTTAGGTTTTTTAAAACCTGGCTGATATTATTCTGCATAACTAAATAGTTTATAGGCAATTCTCTTTTCTCCGTGTATCAACAATATAGATGATCTTCCAGGTGGTTTTATCTTTAAACAGCTGGAAGGAATTAACACCGCAATGGCTAAATTTATTGTCAATATAGAACTTGTAATCTGTCCACACGCTGGCAAGATTCCCATCTATCAAAATTTTTGTAAATACAATTCGTTCATCATATTTTTCTTTGTGTGGTGTTCCTGTAAATTTGACAAAATCGGCGACCTTCTCATCACTTAATTTAAATTCCCCGTCTTTGGATTTATGGATGGTCTGCATAATTGCATTATTTGCAAAGGTAGCACTTACCATCGCGCTATCGGTATTTCTCATACCTTCAAACAATTTGTTTATAGTGCCTTTAACAAGGTCTTCTTCATGTTGCTGGATTTGGGCAGAGGTGTTAAATACCGTTGTAAGAAAAACAATAATCAGAAAGTTACATTTTTTCATTTTCATGAACTGTTGCATAAAGGGTTGATGTTTTCGTGACGGGAATATTACCCGTCTTAAAATAAAGTTACGTTATTTTGTATTGAATTAGGACCAGAACCCTTGTTTCATTCTCTATCTTGCTAAAACATTCTGAGGGTAGATGTTTAGGCTAACTATTATTATTTCAGTTGTTTATGGGCAAGGGTGTGTGTATGTTGAAAATTATTTGGTTAGTACTACTAATAATTGTTGTAAACTTATAATGTATTTTTAACACAGGGATCTGTTCTTTAATTATTTGATACATGGAAGAGGAATTTTATTTTGATTTTAGCGATGATGCGCAACGTTCAGTAGAGCGTTACGAAGAGATGATACGTAATCAGGATCAGTACTTTTTTGATGCCCAGGCTTTTGAAAATATTATTGATTACTACATTGAAAAGAACGACCCCGTAAAGGCATTGCAGGTAATAGAATATGCGTTAAATCAGCATCCTTATGCCGCAGTATTCCTGGTTAAGCAGGCTCAGCTGTTGTTTGTTACTGACCAAACCGAGCGTGCATTTTTAGCACTGCAGAAAGCAGAAATGCTTGAAGCATCGGAAGCAGAAATCTATATCCTTAGGGGGAATATCTATAATAGCCTTGAGCGTTATTCAGAAGCGTTGGATAATTTTCAGAAAGCACTTGAATTTGCTGAAACTACAGACGAGATCTTGCTGCAAATTGCTTATGTGTATCAAAACATGCTCGATTACGAGAGTGCTATTGTTTACATAAAGCAGAGTTTGGAGCAGAACATGGAAAACAAGGACGGATTATACGAACTTGCTTTCTGTTATGATATATTAGATAAGCAAGAAGAAAGTATTCAGTTTTATCAGGAATATATAGACAATGACCCTTATTCCTACGCTGCATGGTACAATCTTGCAAATTCTTATCACAAATTGGATCTTTTTGAAAAAGCAATTGATGCGTATGATTACGCCATCCTGATTAAGGATAACTTTGCATCTGCTTACTATAATAAAGGAAATGCTTTAGTTCAACTTGATCGTTTTGCAGAGGCTATAGAGGTTTATAAGCACACTTTTGAATACGAAAAACCCAATGCCGACACCTATTGTGCAATTGGGGAATGTTACGAGAAGTTGGAGCGTATGGACGAAGCGAGATCCTACTATAAAAAATCTGTAAAGATGGATCCCAAGATGGCTGATGCCTGGTTTGGGATAGGAGTAACGCTTAATTTTGAAGAACGTTTCTTTGAGTCACTTCATTTTTACAAAAAAGCAATTGAGCTTGATGAGGAGAATCCCGACTTCTGGTTTGCAATGGCAGATGCTTATTATAAACTGGGTCAGATAGAGCAATCTGTTGAAGCTTATTACAAAGTTCTTGAATATAATCCGGTGGATGTTGAAGCCTGGTTGGATTTTTCGACAGTTCTATATGAACAAGGTAAATTGCTTGAAGCCTCTGAAACCATTGCTGATGCTATAAAAAACAATCCTGATGCAGCAGAGCTCTATTATAGGATGGTAGCTTACTTGTTTGCCTTAGGAGAAAAGAACGACGCTTTGTTATATCTTGAGACCGCATTGGCCACAGATCCAGATAAACACTACATATTATTTGAATATTTGCCCCAATTACAGGAGAACGGTTCGATACTAGAAGTAATCAATCGTTATTTAAAATAAAAGATCGGACAGTTTTTATTAGTTATGCTGATGAAAACTGTCCGATTTTTTTTCACCTTTGTGAACAATATGAATTACCCATTGAATAATATACCCGAACGACCTGTAAAACCTAGGAACAAAGGAATTACGATGGTTATGGATAAAGGGCTAAGCTTAAGACAAACAGAAGACTTTATAGACGTTGCCGGAATACATACTGATATAGTAAAATTAGGCTGGGCTACTTCTTTTGTAACGCCGAACCTGAAAGAGAAATTGGCTATTTATAAGTCTGCAGGTATTCCTACCTACTTTGGCGGTACGTTGTTTGAAGCCTTTATTATCAGAAATCAGTTCGATGATTACTGTCGCGTGCTGGAGCAGTTCGATATGGAATACGTAGAAGTTTCTGATGGTTCAATCACTATTGAGCATGATTTGAAATGCGAGTTTATTCAAAAATTATCTAAGCAGGTTACAGTAATCTCAGAAGTAGGGTCTAAAGATGCGGCTAAAATATTTGCTCCGTATAAATGGATTAAACTTATGCAGGCCGAAATAGAAGCAGGATCGTGGAAAGTGATAGCTGAAGCCAGAGAAGGTGGTAACGTAGGTATTTACAGAGGATCTGGTGAGGTTAGAGAGGGCTTGGTTGACGAGATTCTTACTCAGATTCCAGAGGAGACAATCATTTGGGAAGCTCCTCAAAAGGAACAACAGGTATGGTTTATTAAGCTGCTTGGTTCAAATGTGAATCTTGGAAATATAGCTCCGGCTGAGGTTATACCTTTAGAAACCATTCGTTTAGGCCTTAGAGGAGATACGTTTGATCATTTCCTGAATTTGGCGAAGTTGTAATTTTATAAATATAAATATTACCCTTTAATTATAACTTACAGAATGAGAAAATTTGGGTTAATCGGTTTTCCGTTATCACATTCCTTTTCAAAAAAATTCTTTACTGAGAAATTTTTAAATGAACATATTCCCGATTGTGAATATGAGCTTTTTCCGATTGAACATATTGGGCTTTTAACTGAGCTTATTTCTAAAAATATTGAGCTGGAAGGCTTAAATGTAACTATTCCTTATAAACTTGCTGTTCTTCCTTTTTTAAATGAGGTTGATGAGGCTGCGGATCAAATAGGCGCAGTAAATTGTATTTCTATTCAGCGCAAGAACGGACAGGAATTATTAACAGGATACAATACTGATGCCTATGGTTTTGAAGAGTCTTTAAAGCCAATGCTAAATGAGCACCATAAAAAGGCCCTCGTTTTTGGAGATGGCGGAGCAGCTAAAGCTGTAAAATATGTTTTAAATAAACTAAACATTCCTTTTATAGTAGTTACAAGATCACCAACTTCGAATAGTATTCTTTATGATGCCGTAACTTCAACACTGCTTCAGGATTATACCATTTTGATAAATACCACACCATTGGGAATGTCTCCTAATCCAGAGACCTGCCCGGATATCCCTTATGAAGCATTAACAGAGAATCATTTGGCCTACGACCTGGTTTATAATCCGGAAGAGACAACGTTTCTTGCAAAATCCAGGGCTAGTGGAGCTAGTATTAAAAATGGATTAGAAATGCTGTATCTTCAGGCTGAGCGGTCCTGGTATATTTGGAATAAATAGATGAATAAGTTCACTTTTTTTTCTCTTTCTATGTTAATGATGTTGCTTTATGCTTGCACAGGGAGCGACTATTCTCCTAAGCCGAGAGGATATTTTAATATTGAAATGCCAAAAAAAGTGTACAAAACCTTTAATAATGGATGTGCTTTCTCGTTCGATTATCCGGTGTATGCAGAAATGCTGAACGACAGTAGTAAGGACACCAGACCGTGCTGGTACAACCTTTCTTTTGATCAATTTAACGCGCGTTTGCATTTAACATATTATGATATCTCTTCTAAAAAGGAATATGAAGGTCTGGTTGAAGATGCAAGGACTTTTGCATTTAAGCATACAGTAAAAGCGAACTCAATAGACCAGAAATTGATTAACTATCCGGGAAAGAAAGTTTATGGAGTGTATTATGCAATAGAAGGAAATACGGCCTCATCTGTTCAATTCTTTTTAACAGACAGCACCAAACACTATTTCAGAGGGGCATTATATTTTAACGAACGACCGCAGTACGATTCCATACAACCCGTCGTTTCCTTTATTAAGAAGGATATTGACAGAATGATTAGTACATTTAAGTGGATAAAATAAGGCCAGATAAGAATTTAAAATGATCAGTATACAAAGATTTACTTTTAACCCGGTAAGGGAAAACACTTATGTGTTATACGATGAAACGGGTGAGTGTGTAATAATAGATCCTGGAATGTATGATGGAGAAGAGCAAAACATTCTGGTTAAATTTATAAAAGAGCATAACCTAAAGCCAGTACTCTTACTAAATACCCATTGTCATTATGATCATGTATTTGGCAATAAGTTCGTTTATGACAATTGGGGGTTAAAACCACAATTCCATAAAGGCGAGTTGTATGTGCTGCAAGCAATACCAGGCTATTTGCCTCAAATGGGTTTACGTTATGAACTCTCTCCGGAACCTGAGGTTTTCTTATCCGAAACGGGAAAGGTTAAATTTGGTAACAGTGAACTTGATTTAATTTTTGCACCAGGGCACTCACCGGCACATTTATGTTTTTATGCTGCTGCTGATAATTTTCTTATTGGAGGTGATGTGCTGTTTTATTCAAGTATTGGCCGCACGGACCTCCCGGGAGGTAATCACATGCAATTGATCAACAGTATCAAAAATAACTTGTTTATATTGCCAGATGATTGTGAAGTTTTTCCGGGGCATGGGCAACCTACAACGATAGGCTTTGAGAAACAACATAATCCTTTTTTACAGTAACTTTTATTAATAAATAATTGAATACACCTTTCTACATAGCTCGCAGGTACCTTTTTGCGAAAAAATCTACCAATGCTATAAACATCATTTCCACAATTTCTGTGGTTGGTGTTTTTGTAGGGAGTGCGGCGTTAATTATTATTTTATCTGTTTTTAATGGGTTTGAGGAAGTTGTATTGAAAATGTTTAATACGATTACTCCGCAGGTTGTTATTTCGCCTGTTCAGGGTAAAACATTTGACCCAAATACGGCCTATTTCAATAAATTAAAGCAAAATAAGAGTATCTATTCGTATAGTGAAGTACTTTCAGAAAATGCTTTGTTAAGGTATAATGATAAGCAGTCCGTTGGTTTAATAAAGGGGGTTAGCCTGGATTATCTGAAAAATAAAAGTTTGGATAGCATTACTATTGAAGGTAAGTTTTTGCTTGAAAATAGTACTGGGGATTATGCCGTAATCGGGTCTGCAATTCAAACTTACCTGATGGTAAATACTACAGATCCGTTTAATCCATTGCAGATATTTTCTCCAAAAAAAGGGGGTAAAACGAGTTCCATTAATCCAGCAGATGATTTTACGGTATTATCAATTCCAGTATCGGGGGTTTTTGAAGTTCAGCAGGATTTTGATAATGTGGCTATTGTTCCTTTGAAATTTGCCCGGAATTTATTGGGAGAACCTCAAAAAATCACTTCTATCGAGATCAACCTAAAGCCAGGAATTAATGCGGATGCTTTTAAAAAGAATATTGAAGAAAATATAGGCAAGCATTTTGAAGTGAAGGACAGAATACAGCAGAATAAAGTGCTTTATAACATTCTGGGTAGCGAAAAGTGGGCGGTTTATATTATTCTTACTTTTATTTTAATAATCGCTATCTTTAATATAATCGGTTCTTTAACCATGTTGGTTATAGATAAACTGAAAGATATAGCCGTATTAAGCAGCTTGGGGGCTGGAAAAAAATTGATTAAACGAATATTTCTATTTGAAGGAATGATGATTACGATGACCGGCTGTATTGTTGGTTTAGTAGTTGGATTTCTCTTCTGTTTATTACAACAAAAATTCGGACTTATTAAAATGTCGCAAGATAATTTGGTGATCACCAATGCGTATCCGGTGGCATTTAAATGGAAGGATTTTCTGTTGGTGTTTTTAACTGTAAGTGTGTTTTCTTTTGTGGCATCAGCTTTGTCATCTAACTTAAGCGTGAAGAAGATAAACCACTTAAATCAAGATCTCTAACATATGAATCGATTTAATAAGAATTCAGTAGTTTTATTAGTGTTGCTTACAGGAGTAATTATGGCCTGTAACAGGAAGGATGCCGAAGAGACAGCAGGAACTACGAGAGTAATAAAAGGATTGTATAGCTATGGCCCCGAAATAAAGTCATTTACGGATTGTGATGAGGGTAGGGAGTATTGGGTAGCAGATAGCGCAAAAACACTGGAACTGGCTTACAGTAACTTTAATTTCGAGAAACCGTACGAACCTGTTTATATTGAGGTCGAGTGTCATTTAATCAAATCTGACAGTTTAATTGTCTCAGCAGATTTTGATTCTACAATGGTAGTAACCAAGGTGCTTAAAATAACGAAAGAAATACCTGACGGGCCTTGTAACTAATTGAGGGATTAAGGGATTAAATATAAATCATGTTCAATAGGCTGAATTAATCCCTTTTCAATGGCCAGCTTAAACAGCACATCTATTGCTTTCCTTCCTTCAATACCAAGATCAATGGAGTATTTGTTTACGTATAACTCAATGTGCTTATACATCACCTCTTCACTCATTTCCTGAGCATGCTCTTTAATGAAATCTATGCCTGACTTAGGGTTAGCAAAAGCAAATTCAACGGACTTCCGCAACAGTCTGTTTACTTTTTCCTGTATTTCTCTGTCAAGATTTCTGTTAATTACAATTCCCCCAAGTGGGATAGCACATCCTGTTAATTGCTCCCAGTAGCTTCCAAGGTCAACAATCTTATGAAGTCCTTTATCAGCATAAGTAAAACGATTCTCATGAATGATGAGGCCAACATCAATCATGTTATTAATTAAAGCGGACTCAATTTCAGAGAAAATCATTTCCTGTTTGTCTACTAAATGGGGAAAGGCGATCCCCAATAGAAAATTTGCTGTGGTATACTTTCCGGGAATTCCAACTTTAAGATTTGCTGTTAATTCTTCCGGGTTATGAATAAGGTTTTCATTTTTACAGATAAGCAGAGGGCCTACACCAAATCCAAGGGCACTTCCTGCGTCCAATAGCGCATATTGCTTATACACATGGGCAAAAGCATGAAAACTTAGCTTGGTAATGTCTAACTCACCTCTGAAAGCTTTTTGGTTTAGGGTCTCTACATCGTCGAAGAACACCTCAAAGTCTAAGCCTTCAGTATCAATTTTATGGTGTATGAGGGCATCAAAAATAAATGTATCATTTGGACACGGAGAAAAGCCAAGACTTAGTTTCATGGCCTAAAGATAAGGAGTATGAAAAGTTGAATAGTTATGTATTTGTCAAAAATCCAAGTGTCCACTCATTTAGGTTTTTTACGGCAATGCCGATATTCCAGGCGGCTTTGTTTCTTGGCTCAACATAATTGGAAATGCTGCGGATCTGCAGGCATGGGATGCCGGCTTTTTCACATCCATATAATACGGCAGCTCCCTCCATACTTTCTGTTACCGGATTTAAACGGGTTTTAACTGCCGAAATGCTTACTTCATTTCCATGAACGCGATTAACGGTTATTCCTTTTACTTTTTTCAGCTTTGTGACCGACTCGCTTAGCAGGTTGTTATATGCAGAATAGCTGCTTTTGCCAAACCCAAGTTCATCAATACTGATAAAATGTTCCTTGTTTTCGGCTCCAAGCTCTGCGAACTCATCTACAGTTATATTTAGTACTGAACCAAGGGGGATGGAACGATCAAAGCATCCGGCGATGCCCAGGTTTAACACAAGGTTATATTTAGCTGATAGATGCTGGCCTAAGGCAAATGCTGTTGCTGTCATCCCTACACCCGTAATTAGAATGTCAAATTCGGGAGTTTGCATGAAATCTTTTTCAGGGAGCTTAAAATGCTCGGTTAATAACCCGATTTCTGGTCTTGTGGCGGCAACTAGCAGAATCTTCATAAACATCTAAGTTAGTGTTAAACCTTTCTACTTTAAGCTTTCTGCGTATATTTGTTTGTTAATTACAAACAATAACCTTTTATAATGATATATATCACAAGAAAAGCATCATTCAACGCAGCGCATAAACTTTCGAGGCCAGACTGGACTGAAGATAAAAATACGGAAGTTTATGGAAAATGTGCTAATCCAAACTGGCATGGACATAATTACCAGCTGTATGTAACGGTTAAAGGAGAGATCAATCCTGAAACGGGATTTCTGGTAGACTTAAAGTGGTTAAAGGACATTACAAATACCCAGGTAGTTGATAAGATCGATCATAAGAACCTAAATCTTGACGTAGATTTTATGAAAGGGAAACTTGCCTCAACGGAGAATTTGGCCATAGCTATATGGGATGAATTGTATGCACTTATTGCCGAATCAGGAGCTCAATTGCACTGCATAAAAATTTACGAAACCGAGAATAATTTTGTTGAGTATTTCGGTTAATAATCACAGATATGAATCATACAGATCATTTAGATGAGACAGAAGACGGGTACATAAAAATTGACCGTTATAACGAAGAAAAAATCACCTCGGTAGCTAATCATTATAAAGATATCTTAGGTCAGTTAGGCGAAAATCCGGAGCGAGAGGGGTTAATTAAAACTCCCGAACGGGTGGCCAAAGCCCTTCAGTATTTAACTCATGGTTATGACCTTAACCCGGCCGAAATACTACGTGGAGCTATGTTTAAGGAAGACTATAGCCAAATGGTTGTGGTGAAAGATATAGAGGTTTTTTCTATGTGCGAACATCATATGCTTCCGTTTTTTGGTAAGGCACACATTGCTTACATCCCTAATGGACATATTGTTGGTTTAAGTAAAATACCGCGTATTGTTGATGCTTTTGCCAGACGATTACAGGTTCAGGAACGCTTAACAAATGAGATTAGAGATTGTATTCAGGAAACCCTTAAACCTACTGGCGTTGCAGTTGTGATAGAGTGCAAGCACTTATGCATGGCAATGAGGGGAATACAAAAACAAAATTCTGTTACCACCACATCGGCGTTTACAGGAGAATTTGCAAAAGATAAAACAAGAGCTGAATTCTTAAGATTAATAACAGCCAACTTACATTAAAAAAAAGAACCAACGTATTTATGAAAGCATATGTATTTCCAGGTCAGGGTGCCCAATTTTCAGGTATGGGAAAAGAACTATACGAAAATGAGCAGGCCAAAACATTATTTGAAAAGGCAAATGAAATTATAGGGTTCCGCATCAGTGATATTATGTTCTCTGGTTCGGATGAAGAGCTTAAAGAAACTAAGGTAACACAGCCTGCAATATTTTTACATTCTGTTATTTTAGCCAAAACATTAGGCGAAGGATTTAAACCAGATATGGTTGCCGGACACTCGCTAGGCGAATTCTCTGCGCTTGTTGCCGCATCGGCATTGTCATTTGAGGATGGTTTGAAACTGGTTATTGCACGGGCGAATGCAATGCAAAAAGCATGTGAACTTCAACCGTCAACTATGGCCGCTATACTTGGTTTAGCAGATGAAGTAGTTGAAAATATTTGCAATGATATTGATGAGGTAGTAGTAGCTGCAAATTACAACTGCCCTGGACAGATCGTTATCTCGGGAAGTATTGAAGGTGTAGATATCGCTTGTCAGAAGTTAACTGAAGCAGGTGCAAAGCGTGCATTAAAGTTGAATGTAGGTGGTGCATTTCACTCTCCATTGATGGAGCCAGCAAGAATAGAATTAAAAGAGGCTATTGAAAATGTGACCATATTGCCTCCGGTGTGTCCTATTTATCAGAATGTAGATCCTACACCAAATACAGACCCTCAAAAAATTAAGTCGAATTTAATCACCCAATTAACAGGTGCCGTGAAGTGGACACAGACTATAGAGCGGATGATTGCCGATGGAGCAACTGAATTTGTAGAAGTTGGCCCGGGAAATGTATTACAAGGTCTGGTGAAAAAGGTTAATAGAGCAATGCCAACAAGTTCTGCAACTACAATCTAAACCTGGTAATAATACCTTTATTAAAATAACATTTAAGTGTGAGTATCGGGGGTAAAATCAGATTTCTTTTATTGATATTAGGCGCTTGCTGTATTGTTACAGCATTATCGCTAAAGCATTCAATAACAAAAAAGGAGTTACTGGCCCACGAAGCAGGAAAGCTTCAGAAGAATCTCTCCATAAATGAACGACTTGTTTATGATTTTTTAAATGATCCTGCTCAGGTTGAAAAGGCTAAGCAGTATCATTTAAATGATCAGTATGGATTAAATTTTATTAATAAATATCGCGATAAGGGTATCAATATTCTTACCTATCAAGATAATAAACTTAAATTTTGGAGCTATAATTCGTTGGTTCCACCCGACCCGCAAACCATTAAAGAGGGGTCGTCTTTTTCTCAGTTTGCAAATGGTTGGTTCGAAGTTATTAAGAAAACTACCGGTAGTTATACCCTTGTTTTTTTGATAGAAGTTAAAAATCAATTCAGCATCCAGAATCAATATCTTGAGAATGATTTTTCACGTTACTTGTCCAATAACAATTCTCTTTCCCTGGCAACTTTTGTCGATCCTGAAGTACAGGGTATCAGTAATCTGGATGGCAAAATCATATTCGAAGTTAAACTTAAGTCAACCTACTCAAGAAGTATCTATGGTACAATAGAGCTTTGGCTTTGGATAGTGGGCCTATTTAGCTTCTGCTTGTTCTTTAATTCTTTTTGTGGCTGGTTAGCCAAAAGAGGCAATTTAATCCCGGCAACGGTGCTGATCTTGCTTTTCTTTGTAACGATAAGGGTAACAGATTTAGAATATGGATGGTTTAACAGGCAGTTTAATTTACCCATATTTAGCCCCAAGATATATGCTGAAAGCTTTTTCCTTCCTTCTCTTGGAGATTTCTTGCTTAACGTAATAGCGATTACATGGGTGGTGTTGTTTGTTTTTACCTATAATGATAAATATAAGCTGCCAGGGTGGCTAACGCGAAGTAAATTGGGTGGATTGTCCTTTCACTTTGTACTGCTGCTCATTTTTGGAGCACTTGCATTTTTATTTGATCAGGTATTCCTTGGACTGATCATTAATTCAAAAATAAATTTTGACATCACCAATATTATAAACCTTGATGGGATAAGCTGGGTTAGTATTATTGTTTTGTGCCTTGTCTGGTTTAATATTTACCTTGTTGCAAATATTTTCATGCAGCAAACGCTGCAATTAAATGTAACCAATAGGGAAAGAGTCATACTCTTTCTGGCTGCCTTTTTCGCCTGTCTTATTTATAAGCTAGGTACGGGGTTCAGTATCTTTTTCATAGCATATGCGCTATTTATTTTTATTATTTCGTGGAACTTTTATATCAGGAACAACAAGTTTTCAATAGCAGTTTTTGCATTGTTGTTCTTCTGCCTTGCGTTTATATCTTCTGTTAAATACCTAAGGTTCATTGACGAGAAGGAGCATGTAAATAGGTTCGCCATGGCGCAGAAACTGGTCTCCTCTGATGATTTTACAGTGGTTAGTGCTATAGAAAATCTGGAAAGAACGATTTTGGCTAATAAGGTCGTATTAAGTTATTTTAAAGACCCTAATTTTAACAGCCCAATAGAACTTAAGAAGAGCATAGAGAAGGATTACATAGAGCGCTATCTGCCAAGGTTTGAATACAACTTATACGAGTATAATCATCTTGATTCATCAGCTACCGGAATACAGACAATACCGCTTAGTTATTTTAAAAATCTGGTAAAGGCGGGTTCCGTAAAAGTTCCTGAATCAAATTATTTTTATCGTTTGAATGATACCTTTGGGTATCAAAATTATTTTGGAATTATCCCGATCTACGAAGAGAATCAAATATTGGGAACACTGGTTATCGAGCTAAAATCCCAGCTTTATAATTACAAAGGTCAGCTGCCCGAAATTTTAATGGACCGATCCATTAAAAACGAGGATAATTATAGTAAATACTCTATTGCACTTTATAAAGATGGCAGATTAGAAGGACAATCGGGTAATTATACCTATAAGCTTTCGAGTGATGGGTTTGCCACACGCAATAATACTGTGGGCTTTTTTAAAGATAGCCTCAATTATTCACACCTGATTTATTATCCTACGCCTTCAAAATTAATTGTAATCAGCAAAGAAGACGTATCGTTTATCATACAGCTCGCTACGTTATCTTTCTTCTTTCTTGTGTTCATTTTGTTTTCCATAACATTGTACACGCTAATCTGGCTACTTAAAAATATTGATGAGAGCTGGAGTGGCTGGTTTAATATTAACCGTTCGTTAATGATTAATGCCAACAAGATTCTTTACAAAACCAGGATTCAATTTTCTATTGTTTTGTCGGTAGTGGCAACCTTACTCATTGTGGGCTGGATCACCTATTTCTATATACGTAATGAATATCGGAGGCAACAACAGGATTTCATCAAGGAGAAGGTGAGAAAAGTGCAGCAATCTTATGAAAAACTGATTTTGGCAACAGGGGTCCCTGCTCCCACAGATAGAGCAGTAAACGAATTCAACCAGTTTGCTGATATAAATGCTGCCTATTTAAATCTTTTTGATACCAATGGATTATTGATATTTACGTCGACGCCAAAGATGTATGATCTTGGTATTATAAGTAGAAGAATGGCATCAAAGGCATTTCTTCATTTAAATCAATTACAAGGGTCAGATTATATTAACCCCTCAGAGAGGATAAGTGGTTTTACCTACTCATCGGCATACGCGCCTATTAGAAATGCTCAGAATCAAACGGTAGCCTATATTGGTATGCCGTATTATGCGAACGAAGCTGACTATCAAGCCAGGATCGGCGTGTTCATTAATACATTGATTAATATATACGCCCTGGTATTTGTGGCTATAGGGATACTTGCAGTGTTTCTAGCCAATCAAATTACCAGCCCATTGACATTTATTCAGGACAGCATTAAAAAAACAAAACTCGGGCAAAAGAATCAGCCCATCGGCTGGTCACGTCACGATGAAATTGGATCGCTCATAAAAGAATACAACAAGATGATTGCTGCGCTTGAAGAAAGTGCCGTTAAACTTGCCCGCTCAGAAAGGGAAAGTGCATGGCGCGAGATGGCAAAACAAGTGGCCCATGAGATTAAGAACCCACTCACACCTTTAAAACTTGGAGTGCAACTGCTCGAAAAGTCGTGGAAGGAAAAAGATCCTAATTTTGAAAATAAATTTGAAAGGTTTAGCAAGTCATTCATTGAGCAGATCGACAGTCTATCTACTATCGCGTCGGAATTCTCTAATTTTGCTAAAATGCCTGATACCAAGCTCGAGAAACTCCAATTGTTACCTATAATTGGGCAGGCCAGAGACGTTTTTAGAAACACCCAGGATGCGGAGATCTACATCCTTAACAATACCAATACGGATGTTGTTGTGCTTGGTGATAAAGATCAGGTGCTGCGTACTTTTAATAACTTGTTTAAAAATGCAATTGAGGCCGCCGATATTGATACGGTATGTATCATAAAGGTAAACATCTCCAATAATCAGGAACGTGTATTTATTGAGGTTGAGGATAATGGGAAGGGTATCGATTCTTCTTTACAGGATAAAATATTTGTGCCTAATTTCACAACAAAATCGTCAGGGACTGGCTTAGGATTGGCTTTTGTTAAACAGGCTGTAGAGAATGCGGGTGGAACTGTGGAGTTCAAATCTTTTGGTGAGGTGGGTACTACTTTTTACCTTAGTTTCCCTTTATCTTAAAACAATTTCTGCGCGGCCCATTGTATAGCCATCTGCATATAGAATGATCGAATACTCCCCTTTTATAAATTCATTAGGGTTAATCCAATCCATATTAAAACTGGTATTGTCGTCATTATAGGAGATAGATGTGGATGAACTGTACTGCATCTCTTGTCCATCAGCTTCAAACATGTTGTTCTCGTTTGCAATAAGGTTACCTGCCGGATCAAATACACGAAGGTAGATTTTGTGATAATCTTTTTGGGCAAGCGGATTAGGTACAATGTCAAACTTTACACTTAATTTTTTTGCTGAACTGGCCTTTATTACCTCAATATTTTTACCGCTGCTTTTTACCCTGTAAGCTATAATATGCACATTCGCAGCCTTTAAAGCGGCACTGGTCTTTACTTTTGCACTGAGTTCCTGGTTTCTTTTTTCCAGTTCATTGGCCTTCTCACTGGCAAAATTGACAGAAGCCTTCAAACTATCCCTCTCGCTTTTAAGAAGGGAATTTTCTTTTTTTAAACGAAGGATGTCTTCATTATAGATTTTCACAAATTCCCGTAGTTCACGTACTTCTTTTTGAGCCACAACGAGCTGTTCCTGGGTAAGCTCACCATTCTGGAGTGCTGCTTTAAGGTCGGCAATCTTTCCACGGGCAAGTTCCTGTTCCTTAATTAATTTTTCACTTAAAGTAAGGTTCAAGGCATTTACCTTATCAAGTTCAATTTCAATTTTCTCAACCTCCAGTCTTAAACGATCTTTCTCTGTGCTAACAGTAACAAATCGTTCGTTTTCCTTTTTATCTTTGATAAAAAGGTAGGCGTTGGTACCTAATAAGGCAACAATAACAACAACTAAAAAGTAGATTTTATTGCGGTCGCCTTTATTTACTGGATCACTCTTGTCTGACATTACTTCAATTCTTAACTAAATTAGGTTGAGGCGCGAACATAAATAAAAATATAACAATTGGTAAAAAAAACATTCTATTTGTATGAGACTTTGAAAAAAATCGTTTACTTGCTAGGATTAGGGAACTGAACTGTATTCTGAACACAACAAATGAAACTAAATTTTATACTATCACAAATTAGAAAGGATGTTTAAACTCACTTTTTATGCACTATTATTAACCATAGTACAACCATTATCTCTTTTTGCGCAAGACACATCAAAAATTGCTCCAAAAAGAGAGTTTAGAGGGGTTTGGGTGGCAACCGTTGCCAATATAGACTGGCCTTCTAAACCAGGTCTTAGTGTAGATCAGCAAAAGCAGGAGCTTATAGGCATCCTGGAGAAGCACAAAGAGAATGGTATGAATGCCATAATGCTTCAGGTTAGGCCGGCTGCAGATGCATTTTATGCAAGCCCAAGGGAACCCTGGAGCCAGTGGCTGATGGGTAGGCAAGGCATTGCTCCGAGCCCGGGTTATGACCCATTAGCTTTTGCAATCAAAGAAGCACATTCAAGAGGGATGGAACTCCATGCATGGTTTAATCCTTACAGAGCTACAATGAGCGCTAATTCAGTGGTTCACGAGAGCCATATGACTAGAAAAAGACCTGAGCTTTTCTTTACTTACGCAGGTAAAAAACAATTTGATCCTGGAATACCAGAGGTTAGAGAATATATTGTGCAGGTTATCCTGGATGTTGTAAAAGGATACGATGTGGATGGAATACATTTCGACGATTACTTTTATCCATATAAAGTTGAAGGGCAGCGAATAAATGATGCCGCAACATTTAGTAAATATGCCAATGGCTTTACAGATATAAATGATTGGCGAAGAAACAACGTTGATGTACTTATTAAACAATTGAACGACAGTATTCATTACTACAAAAAGTATGTTAAATTCGGAGTTAGTCCATTCGGAATCTGGAGAAACAAGTCTGAAGATACACTGGGATCTGAAACCAGCGGATTGTCTAATTATGCAGAGCTTTTTGCCGACTCCAGAAAATGGGTTAAAGAAGGTTGGGTAGATTACATTAACCCTCAGATATATTTTAGCTTTACACGCAGAGTGGCACCATTTGCTACCTTAGTAGATTGGTGGAGTAACAATACCTATGGCAGACATCTTTATATAGGACAAGCTGCCTATCTGGTGAACCAAAGAATGGAGGCCGCGTGGCGATTACCAAAGCAGATGCCTGATCAGATCAGGTACATCAGGAAAAATAATCGGGTACAGGGAAGTGTTTACTTTAGTTCCAAATCATTCTCTACCGTAGCACGTGCATTTGGAGATTCCTTAAAAAACGATTTTTATAAATATCCGGCACTTCCACCTCAAATGCCATGGCTTGATGATGTAATGCCTAACCAACCACGGCAACTTATTGCAGATGCTTTGAATGATGGTGTGCACCTAAAATGGGAAAAACCTCTTCCTGCAGAAGACGGAGAAACTGCATCAGGTTATGTGATTTACCGTTTTGAAGAAGGCGAGAAAATAGGGATATTAAATGCCAGAAATATTCTTAAAATAAGTTTTGAAGAATTTACCTCCTTTATAGATACTGATGTAGATAGTGGTAAAAGATATAATTACCTGGTTACGGCACTGGATCGGTTAAAGAATGAAAGTGAACCTAGCGGGCCGGTAGGTATACAGGCTAAAGAAGCCCTGGCACCAAACTAGTAATACATTAAAATAAAGAAGGGGGCAGTCGTCATCTCGACGATAGGAGAGATCTCTTGAGCCACCCCCTTCTTGCTTAAATAACAGCTCTATTTTTGTTGTGGTAACAAAACTAAGCGGATGTAATTATCCTCATTTAAATATTTCTGAGCAGTAGTTTTTGTACTTTCAACAGAAACACTGTTTAGTCTTTGCTTTTCACCCAATAGCTGATCTAAGTTTTCTCCGTTTTTTAAACGGCTGCTAAGGTAGCTTAACCAATAATTGTTGTTACGTAAATTAAGCTCAAACTGACGCTGTTCTTCTGATTTGAATTTGGTGATATCATCTGCAGAAGCACCGCTGGCTTTAATCTTATTTACTTCATCAAGCGCTGCTGTAATAAGCTTTTCTACATTAGCAGGAGCGCAGCTAAATGAAATATTAAAGTAATAATGACCGGCAGGATACTTTTCAAGACTTAAGCCAACCTGCGGACTATAAACACCACTTTCCTTTTCGCGTAAACGTTCTAATATCTTTATTTCTAAAGCGCCTTTTAACGCATCTAATTGAATATTGTTATCTGCATTAAAGGTATAATCTCCATGAATGTATAACTCCACAGCAGCCTTATCTTCCAAACCTTTATAAACGGTTTTACTGATCTTTCCTTTCGGTGCCCTAACTCCGCGGTCGATAAAATCTTGTTTTTTATTCAGAGCAGGTAGGCTGGCAATATAGGTTTCAATAAACGGCTTGATGGTGTTAATGTCAAATGCACCCACAATAATGAACGTTTGTTCACTGGCATCGGCAAAGCGATCCTTATAAAAGTCAAAAGCTTTGTCTAGCGAAACTTTGTCCAAATCTTGTAGATTAGTAGGCATAGCACGCTTGTTGTACGACGATAACACCGCCTGAACAGTATCGCTAAAAACACTATTAGGGTTTGCATTTTTATTGCTCAGTACTACTTTATAATCAGAGATGTTCTTGTTAAATATCTCACTATCTTTTCTCGGATTGGTCGCGTAAGCATAAATCATTTGAAAAGCTGTTTCAATATCTTTTGGAGAAGAACTTCCGCTAAAGCCTTGATAGAGGTCATCAACATAAGCACCAGCACGGCCAGTGTTGCCAGCTAGCAGTTTTGATAATTGTGTCGGATTAAACTCGCCAACCCCACTTTGGGCAATCAGACTTACCATCTGTGCCGATTCAAGATCCTCATCATTAACTACAGACATTCCTCCTTTAGAGAATGAACTGAAGATGACCTGGTCATTTTTAAAGTCAGTAGGTTTTAAAAGCACCTTAATTCCGTTGCTCAATGTTAATTCGGTAACGCCTACGGCATCAATCTTCTTTTCACCAACAATTTTGCCTGCAACCGGATTTTTCTCCAACAGAGGCTTGTTTAACGAATTATCGACATATGCAGTAACCCCGGCACCAGCATTTTTTACAGCGGCCACCAATTGCGCTTCTGTTGGCAGAATAGCTTTGTCCTTTTCAGGAGCTTGAACAACAATAATCTGATTCTCTTTTGGTGTAAGCGTTTTTACCAGCGCATTTATCTCCTCAAGGGTAATATTAGCAACCGCTTTCTGGGTTTCTGCGTAAGTATAATCAATAGAAGGAATGGTGCTTCCTTTAAGGAAATTATTCAGGTACTGCTGTACAAAGTTTGATGATGCTGTTTTATCCTTTTCCTTGTATTGTTTTTCGTTGCCTGCAAGAATGTTTTTCTTGGTAACATCCAATTCAGATTGTACAAAACCAAATTTGCTCATCCGCTCATTTTCAGCAAGTGCTCCAGCAAAAGCTTTTTCCAACTGCTCGCCCGACTTAGCTGCAACTACAGTTTGAAAAGCATTAATACCCGAAACCAGGCCACCTTGATATGGTCCGAATGAGCTTTGTCCAAAAATAAAAGGAGCGTTCTCTTTTTGCAGAATCTCTTCAAATCTTGCACCCAGCATGCTATTCACCATAGAATACATGATTCTCTTTTTAAAATCGGCAGTGGTTTTTGTAGCATTTCCACGTAATTTATACATGATGATGGCAACATCATAAGGCTGCTCAGGATCCGTAATAACTTTAACAAGCGGTTCTTTGTTGTCGGGTAAATCATAATTTAAGCGAGGTCTAGGATTTGCCGGATTAGTTAGGTCAGAGAAGTTTGCCTTAATTAACTGCTCAACTTCATTTACATCAAAATCACCAACAGCTATCACAGCTTGTAAATTTGGTCTGTACCAATCCTTGTAAAAGCTTCTGATCCTGTCGTGAGAAAATGATTTTAAAATATCGATCTTTCCAATAGGCAGGCGGTTTTCATAACGCGAGCCCTTTAGTAATAGGGGAAGTAACTGTTTGCTCATACGTTCCTGAGCATTTTTTCCGCGCTGGCGATCTTCTTCGATTATCACACCGCGTTCTTTATCAATCTCTTCACCCTCCATAACCACTTTCCCTGCCCAGTTAGCCAGGATCTTAAAACCTGTTTTAAATACCAGGGTGCTATCAGTTGGGATAGGTAATTGATAAACCGTTTGCTCAAAGCCGGTGTAGGCATTTAAGTCGGCACCAAAACGGACACCTGCTTTTTGAAGGTAATTGATGATGTCGTTTTTAGGGAAATCTTTTGTGCCATTAAAGGCCATGTGTTCCGTAAAATGGGCTAATCCTTGCTGATCATCTTCTTCCATTAACGAACCTATTCGGGTTGCCAAATATAATTCAGCCCTGTTTTTAGGTTCTACATTCTTTCTGATGTAGTAAGTTAAACCATTCGCCAGTTTCCCAATTTTAACATTAGGGTCGTTGGGGATCAAAGTATCATTGTTTTTTTTTGCAGCTGCTGATACCGTCTTTTTTACAGCTGAAGGTTTTTTTTGCGCAAGTACGGGAGTATTAAATGCCACAAACGCGGCAAGCCCACATACGAGAGTGTTGATTGTTCTTTTCATGAAAAATAGTTAATGGGCTAAATTTAAACTTTTATAATAATTTTTTTATTATACATCGCCCAAAGAATTATCAGCCAGAACAATATGAAGGCAATTGCCCAGGCTAGTGATGCATTAATTGGAGAGAAATAGGAAGAGAAACCTGAGTAAAGCCAAGCTTGTAAGGTTACTTCGGTGCCGGCGCTGTTTTTTACATGGATCATACCCAATATACGTGGTATCAACCCCGATAAAAAAAATACTGTAATTGCATTTACGCCGTATACCACAAAAGGTTTGGTAAAGCGATTGTATTGGTGAACATCTATTATCCAATAACTAAGGGCAAGTATCACCGTTGCTAACCCGCCAGTGTACAAAACAAAGGAACTAGTCCATAATGATTTATTAATTGGAAATTGTAAATCCCATAATAAACCTAAAACTACGGCGGCACAACCGGTAGTAAATAGCCAGGCTATTTTAGAAGCGGCATCAATATCTTTACGTTTTAGGTAAACGCCAACCAGAATCCCGAATAAGCCTGTTGCAATTGCCGGAATGGTACTAAAGATGCCTTCCGGATCCCAGGTCTTGGCTGATTTCCATAGATGGGCCTCAGTTAGTATGCCCCTGTCTATCCATGCACCAAGATTGGTTTCTTTTTCAAGATTAGCATATCCAACGCCGGGAACAGGTACAAATGTCATTAATGCCCAGTAAACAGCTAACAAGGCAATTAATATCCTGAAGATGTTTTTTTCGGAATTTTTAAGAAATATAATGGACGAAATAAAGAATACTACTGCGATCCGCTGTAGCACCCCGGGAATGCGTACATGCTGAAAGGCACCTATAGGATCAGTAAATACCTTGGGAAATAAGGATAGGAATAATCCTAAGCCAAATAGGATAAACGCTCTTTTAAGTGCTTTTAAAATGGTTTTGTTATGTGTTGCAGGATCAGTTTTTTTGCTTCCCATCGCGTAAGCAATTGAAACACCAACAATAAATAGAAAGAAAGGAAAAATTAGATCTGTAGGCGTGCAGCCATTCCATTCTGCGTGTTCAAGAGGAGCGTAAATATTACCCCAATCTCCGGGATTATTTACAAGTATCATAGCCGCTACCGTGGCGCCTCTAAAAAAATCAAGGGATAATAGTCTTGCCGGAGTATCAGTATTGGCTGAAATAGAAGTCATGAATGGGGAATTAATTACAAAATAATCGCTATTGCGTAAACACAATAGCGATTATAAATATAATTAAAATTTATAGCGTACAAAGGCTTCCATCGCCTCGTAGTTTGCTAATCCCAAATTGTCATAAGCCTGGGCAGTTTCTCTGTTTCTGTCCTCAGCTCTTTTCCAGAATTCTCTGGCATCATCACCAGGGAAAACAGCTCTGTCTTTTTGCGACTGGTGTTTGAAAATAGCGAATTTCTTTCTTTCCACCTCTTGTGGACTAAGCGGAACAGCCATTTCAATTTCATGAGTTTCAAATTCCTGCCATGCACCACGGTACATCCATAACCAGCAATCTTTAACCCAGCTTTCAGTTTTTGCTAAACGCTTTAACGCTTCTAAAATGATATTGAAGCAAACGATGTGAGTTCCATGTGGATCTTCAAAATCTCCGGCAGCAAATACTTGCTCTGGTTTAACCTTTTGCAAAAGGTCCATTGTTAATTGAATATCCAGATCGGTAACAGGGTTTTTATTGTTTTTTCCGCTTTCGTAAAAAGGAAGCGCCATGAAATGAATA
This sequence comes from Pedobacter sp. 05T44, assembly GCF_056395985.1. Classification (NCBI taxonomy): domain Bacteria; kingdom Pseudomonadati; phylum Bacteroidota; class Sphingobacteriia; order Sphingobacteriales; family Sphingobacteriaceae; genus Pedobacter; species Pedobacter sp. 05T44. The sequence continues at coordinate 122,801 of NZ_JBFTKO010000012.1, read as the reverse complement.
TGATCATCTTCAAGTCCGCAGTAACGTGCACCTGCAATAGCCTCTCCTTTTCTGATCAAGCCTTTTACCGTTTGAATTTCTGGAGTATCAACCTGATTTGGTTGTTTTTTCTCCATAAAATCGCGCATGTTGTTGTACAATCCTTTTAACTCGTCTTTACCAAGACCCATTTTTTCAGAAAAATCAATGCTAAATTCAACAAAACGAAGTGCATCATCATCCCATACTGCAGTATTACCTGAAGTTTGGTAAGCTACGTGTACATCATGTTTCTGATCTACCAAACGGATAAAAGTACCACCCATTGAAATTACGTCATCATCAGGGTGCGGAGAGAAAATAATTGAACGCTTTTTAGCAGGTTCAGCTCTTTCCGGTCTTTGCGAGTCGTCAGCATTAGGTTTGCCGCCCGGCCATCCGGTAATAGTGTGTTGTAATTTATTAAAGATGTCTATGTTGATGTTGTAAACAGGGCCTCTGTCGATAGCCAACTGAGCCATGCCATTGTTATTGTAGTCATCCTCGGTAAGTTTAAGAACAGGTTTACCTAAATGATTTGCCAGCCAGATTACTGCTTTTCTGGTTAGTTTTTCATCCCAAACGCAATCTTTTACCAACCAAGGCGTATCAAAACGGGTTAATAAAGAAGCTGCGTCCTGATCCAAAATGAACTCAACATGCTCAGAAAGCTGTAGGTAGGTAGCAGGAACGTCACTTGAAATTTCGCCTTCAACAGCTTTTTTAATGATGGAAGCTTTTTTTCTGTTCCATGCCATCAAAATAATTTCGCGGGCTTTGAATATAGTACCAATACCCATGGTAATTGCTTTTGTAGGCACAAAAGATTTACCACCAAAATCTCTTGCAGCATCACGTCTTGTAAGGTCATCAAGAGTTACCAAACGAGTACCGGAATTTGGCGCAGAACCCGGCTCATTGAAACCAATGTGACCGGTACGTCCAATACCCAATATCTGGATGTCTAAACCTCCCAGATCTCCAATCTTTTTTTCATAGGCAAGGCAAAAAGCAGGAATTTCTTCTAGACTCAATGTTCCATCAGGGATGTTAACATTGTTTTTGTCGATGTCGATGTGATCAAACAAATGCTCGTTCATAAAAGAAACATAGCTTTGAGCAGCGTCTGGCTGCATCGGATAATACTCATCCAGGTTAAACGTGATCACGTTTTTAAAGCTTAAACCCTCTTCTTTATGCATTCTTACTAATTCTGCATACACTGCAATAGGTGTAGCTCCAGTAGCTAAACCTAAAACAGCCTGAGTGTTATTCTTTTGTTTTTCTTTAATCAGATCCCCGATACGTTTAGCCACGCTAAGTGATGCGGCCTTAGGGTTTTCAAAGACAGAAACGGGTAATTTTTCAAAACGCGTTTCTTCCAGAAGATTTAATCTTGCCATTTATTTTTGTTCTTAAAGTTTGTACGGAGCAGTAAATATAGCGACTCTATTGGGTATAACAAGAATTTTAATTTGGTAAAAAGGCTAAATTCAGGTCATTAACCGGTTGGTATTACGGATTGTATTTTACACAATCGATTGAGATGTTGAGTAAACGGTGTTTTTGAAAATAGCAAGCCTGAAATTTTTTTTTAATTGATTTGGAGTTTCTTCGAGGATTGTTCGGAGCTTGTTCATAGCAAACCCACAAACAGGTACCTTTTTGTGAAGAAATTGTGAATGAAGTGTAAATCATGTGAGGATTTAATATCTTGCAGATGCAAAATTCTAACTATGAATACCAACTGGGCCAGACTTTTTCATACCATTGAGAAAAAGGAAAGATTAATAATCGGATTAATGTCGGGTACTTCACTTGATGGATTGGATATTGCCCTTTGCAATATTAGCGGAAGCGGTGCAGCAACAAAGGTTAAGGTTAAGAATTTTAAAACGGTTCCTTATTCTAATGCTTTTAAAGCAGAGGTGAAAGCTATATTTTCCAGAAAAGATGCCGATCTGCAAATGGTTTGCCTAATGAATGAAAAAATAGGATTAATCCATGCCGAGATGATTTTAAAGGTTATTGAATCGTGGGGATTAAAGCCTGAGGACGTTGATCTAATTGCAAGTCACGGACAAACTATTTTTCATGCACCTGCCTCTTTGCATAAATTGTCTGATTATCCAAATGGCACTTTGCAGATAGGCGATGGGGATCATATTGCGGTGAAAACAGGTGTCGTTACCATATGTGATTTTAGACAAAAGCATATTGCAGCGGGAGGTGAAGGCGCCCCCCTTGCCGTATATGGCGATTATCTGCTGTTTTCTGAAAAGGGAGAAGATCGGGTGATGCTGAATATAGGAGGGATAGCCAATTTTACGTATTTACCAGGTGATAATGATGCGGCAAAAGTGTTTTCTACAGATGTTGGCCCAGGGAATACTTTAATGGACCAATTTGTTCAGCACCACTACGAAGGACTATATTTTGATCAAAACGCTACAATAGCTAAAGCGGGTGTGGTAAGCGCTGCATTGCTTAAGGAATTGATGCAGTCAGATTTTTTAACTGCACAGTTTCCCAAAACAACAGGGCCGGAATTGTTTAATCTGAAGTATTTAAAGGCTGCACAGGAGCGATCAAAAACGAGTAGCCTTAACAATGAAGACATAATGACAACCCTATGCAGTTTTACCGCCCAGGTTATTGTTGATGCCATCGAAAAGTGCTTTGGCGACAACCAAAAACCATCGATATATATGAGTGGGGGTGGTATGCATAACCCCTTGCTTGTAAAGCAACTTAAAGAAGGGTTGCCCAATGCCAGGTTTTATACCACAGAAGACCTGCAAATAAATCCGGATGCTAAAGAAGCTGTTCTGTTTGCCGTATTGGCTAATGAAACATTAACGGGCACTGCCATCAATTTTGGCGATAGGGCAGGTGTTCCATCAATTTGTATGGGTAAAATCTGTTTACCTTTTTAAAGAATCTGCAGGTTTTTACGATGGTAGGCATTTAAGGTTACATCGTCTGCAGGGAGCTCAGTAACTAAATAGTCGATATTTTCCAGGGCAGCTACTTTAAGTCTTAATGATATGTCTAGCTTTTCGGAGATGCAAAGTACTGCCGTTCTTTTTGAAAAGTTAAGCATCGTTTTTTTAAGCTGATTAATTTCCCAGTCGGTATCTGTTAAGCCATCGGTTGGATGAAGCGCGCTTGTTCCAAGCAAACAAAGATCAGCACTGATTTCTGATAACTGATTTATCACATGTCCGCCGTAAGTTACCTGCGAATTCTTAGAGAACAGACCTCCGATAAGAATTACCTCTATCTTTGCATATTTGGCCAGTTCAATAGCTACAAATGGGCTAATGGTAAAAAAAGTGGCGTGTAAATTCTCTGGAAGAAGCTTGGCCACTTCAATTATGGTAGTTCCTCCTCCAGTTAAAACAACCATGCCATCTTTTATAAGTGAAATGGCTTTTTTGGCGATACTGATTTTAGCATCCTTGGCATACACAGAACTATCATCAAAAGAAGATTGGTAAGATTTTGACAATGCGCCACCATGAACCTTGAACAGCTTGTTGTTGTCCGACAATTCCTGGAGGTCGCGCCTGATGGTATCCTCAGAAACATTCAACAACTGAACAAGGTCTGAGGTAAGAACGCGATTGTGTAAATTGATTTGCCTCATTACAAAATCATGTCTTTCTTTTTTCAACATCTGTTTAATTTTTTGACTAAAGTAATAAAAAACGATTAATAATTTAATGCGGGTTTATGCAGGTTTGTGCAATATTGATTTGTGTAACAAGAATGAAATAGTTGTTTATTTTGTAAATAAATGAAAAACATTTATGATATTTACTAGAGGTTTGATTTTTTGCGTGTAATTGCGTGTTTTGAAAAACCGTATTTCCCCGCAAATAGCCAAACGAGAACTTAAATTTATTAACCAAACTATCGTTCATGAAAAAAAAACTACTTCTGTTTATTACAGTTGGTTTTTTGCTAATTTCCCAAACATTTGCCCAGCAAAAAACGATTACAGGTAAAGTCACCTCAACTGAAGATGGGCTTCCCATCCCGGGCGTTTCCGTAAAAATAAAAGGAACGTCTACTGTTGTTCAAACCGCTAATAACGGGGGGTACAGTATTAAAGCCAACGAAAATGATGTGTTGGTTTTTTCTTATGTGAGTATGATTACGCAAGAAAAAACAGTGGGCAGCACAACAACACTAGATGTTGCCATGGTTCCAGACTCAAAAGCACTAAGTGAGGTTGTGGTTACCGCCCTTGGTATTAAACAACAAAAAAGATCCTTAGGGTACGCAACTCAGGACATTAAAGCAGCGGATATTACAAATACCAACCAGTCTAACGTGTTAAATGCGTTAAAGGGGAAAGCATCCGGTGTTCAAATTACAAGCTCCGGTGGGGCTGCAGGTTCAGGTACAAGAGTTCAGATCAGAGGGATTAACTCTTTGAATCCTTCGGCCGATAATCAGCCATTGTTTGTTGTAGATGGTATTCCTATTTCCAACAGTACTGATCTAATTGGTATCAACAGTGATAACTTTCAAAACCCTAACCGTGCCGGTGATATAAACCCAGAGGATATTGAAACAATGACCATCCTTAAGGGACCAGCTGCCTCTGTATTGTATGGTTTAAGGGCTGCCAACGGTGCCATCATCATTACTACTAAATCAGGTAAGTCTGGTAAACCTAGCTTTAATTTTAAAAGTTCCGTTAGTTTCGACGACGTAACAAAAACACCTCCAATACAAACAACCTATGGTAATGGTAACGGTGGAGCATATGTGCCGAGTGTAAATAGCTGGGGGCCTAAAATTGAAAGCGGTATACCCGTTTATAACCCTTACGATGTGTTCTTTAAAACAGGGCATCAGACACAGAATTCCTTTACTTTTAGCGGAGGAAATGATAATGCTACTTATTTTACTTCAATTTCGAACTCAGAACAAAAGGGAGTTGTGCCGAATTCTGATTACGGCAAAACATCCATCAGACTTTCGGGGACATTAAAGGCCTCGGAAAAATTCAAATTTGAAGGATCTGCAAATTATATTAATTCCGGTGGTAAAAATCCTCGTACCGGTATCACCTCGGGTACAATATTTTATTTGATGCGTCATACCAATACAGTTAACCCTGCAGACTACCTAAATCCGGATGGAACTGAAAAAACGTATAATGCCTCTATTCAAAATCCGTTCTATTTTACTGAAAATGCTTTTTTAAAGGATAATGTAAACAGGGTAATAGGAAATTTGGGCGCAGAGTTTAAAGCAAACGACTGGTTAACCTTTAACTACAAAGCCGGTATTGACAACTACACCGATTTCAGACAGATTTATAATGAAAAAGGATTGCTGATCAGTACGCTGGGGTCTATGACCGAGCAACGGATTAGCTATAGCGAGGTGAACTCTAATTTCTATGCCAGGGCAAGCAAGCAGTTTGGCGAGAAATGGTTTGTGAATTTCTTATTAGGTCATTCATATACCCATATTAACAGAACCAACTTATCTCTTAATGGCGCTCAGGCGGTTGTTCCTAATGTAGAGAGTATTAATAACTACAACGTATATACTACTTTAACCTATCCGGGTAAAAAGAATATCATCGGTATTTTTGGTGATTTAAATGTGAGTTACGACAATACTGTTTTCTTAAGTGTAACAGGAAGAAATGACTGGTCATCTACCTTACCGCAGAGTAACCGCTCATTCTTTTATCCTTCGACCAGCTTATCGTATGTATTTACCGAGACTTTGGGCTTACAGGAGAACGACATATTTAACTTCGGTAAGTTAAGGCTTTCGTATGCTGAAGTGGGTAAAGATGCTGATCCTTATCAGATTGGTGAATATTACTCTACATTGGCTGCATTTGATGGCGTAAGCGGTGTAAGACGTGATATTAAGATAGGCTCTGAATCTTTACGTCCTGAAAGAACAAAAGGACTAGAGGTAGGGGGTGAATTTCATTTCTTTAAAAGTCGCTTAACTTTAGATGCAAACTATGCGATTCTGAACAGTATTGACCAGATTGTACCTGTTCCTATTAGTTACGCATCAGGCTATGATATTTTTGTAACCAATGCCGGAAAGATCAGAAATAAATCTTTAGAGTTCCTGTTAACTGCAACCGTTGTTAAAAGTGATGACTTTAAATGGGATGTAAGTGCAAATTGGTCGCGCACAAAAGGAAGGGTGCTTTCTATGCCTCCGGGAGTAAATGAAATCCAGTTCAACCCAGAAAGTCCGTGGGTAAAACAAATCATAAAAACAGGCGGAAGACCGGGCGATTGGTACGGATGGCCATATACCCGTGTTACAGATCAGAATAGTGAATATAACGGACAGCTGGTTATTGGTGCTGATGGATATCCGATTATTCCTCAGCCGTTATCTAATAACTACCTGATTGGTAATGCCTATCCGGACTGGACAGGTGGTTTAGGAAGTACTTTAGCATATAAAGGGATAACCTTCTCGTTCATGTTCAACTTTAGAAGAGGTGGCGATGTATTTGATATTCCTAAAACACAAAGATTTTCTACTGGTATAGGTGCCGAAACACAAATCAGAGATACACAGGTAATATTTAAAGGAGTGAAAAACATAGGAACACCAGAAGCTCCTATATATGCTCCAAATGATAAGCAAGTGGTTATCGATCAGCTTTTTTATGCGAACAGTTTCCCTTATAAACTGGCACCTGAAAATAATGGATTCCAGGATGCTTCATGGATTAGGCTGCAGAATGTGTCCTTGTCGTACGAATTGCCAAAAAGCTGGCTGAACAAAAGTTTTATTAAGTCGGCATCAATTTCTGCAACGGCAAATAACTTGTGGTTAAGCACTCCTTTTATTGGGTTTGATCCTGAAGCAAGTGCTTATGGAGCAGGTTCAAATTCTGTTGGATATGTGGGTACTGGTGTGCCAACTACCAGAAGTATATTTCTTGGTTTAAATGTTAATTTCTAAGATTCAGTTATGAAAAATATAAGTTTTAAAGTTTTTGTCGCACTACTTACTGCTTCTGTAATATTTGGAGCATGTAAGAAACAGCTGGACATTAATGATGATCCATCGAGACTGACGCCAGAGCAGGCAACCATTTCGGGCTTGCTGGCCTCAACAATTCAATTTACGGCAACTTCGTTTTTTAACGCAGGTCAATATGGTAATGCCTATCCGCAATACCTTGCCGGATTTAATGCATACGAGGCAAATATAGATTCGTATAATCCGTATGGTTTTGATAACATATGGGAATCGGCCTATAGGGATGCAATGCCTAATTTAAAGGATCTTATCCAAAGATCGGAAGTATCTGGAGCTCCTCAGTATGCGGGTATTGGAAAGCTATTACTTGCTTTAAATTTAATGCAGTGTACAGATTTATGGGGCGATTTGCCATACAAAGAAGCTTTTAAAGGGCCTTCGGTTCCTAGCCCGACTTATGATAAGCAACAAGATATATACACTGTATCATTAAAAGAGCTTTTAGACGGAGCAATAGCCGATTTAAATAAGCCTGTGCCAACAAATACAGCATTACAGGTTGGCGCTACTGATCTGGCTTTTAAAGGTGTAATTGCCAGCTGGAAAAAGGCAGCCTATGGTGCAAGAGCCAGATATTACATCAATTTATCAACTAAAGACCCATCTAATGCGCTTAAAGCGGCTGATGATGCTGCACTGGCCATTGATGATGTTACCGGAGCAGCCGATTTGCAAGTGAAATATACTCAGGATAAGCCTAGTCCTTGGTATACCAATCTTGGTCAGCCAGCCATTGCCTCAAAACAGCATCGCCCTTCTTATTTTATGGTTAACTTAATGAATGGAACGGGGTATTTTAACGCACTTATTGATCCAAGGTTGCCGAAATTGTTTGATAATGCTGGTGCAGCCACCTATATCGGCAGACCGGTTGGTGCCTTGAGCACCCAGCAAGGGGCTAGTTTGGCAAATAGTGATATCACTGAAAAAACCTTTTACGGAGCAAGAACATCGCCTGTGACTATATTGACATATGCCGAGGTTCAGTTTATTAGGGCCGAAGCATTATTTGCTACCAACAAAGAGGGAGCCTATACTGCATATTTAAACGGAATTAAAGGGAACATGCAGAAGTTGGGGGTAGGAACAGATGATATTAATAAATATGTTAATGATCCGCTTATCAGCAAAGGCTCTGCTAATTTAACGCTTACTGATGTGATGTTGCAAAAGTACATTGCGCTATTCCTGCAAATGGAAACCTGGACAGATATGAGAAGATATCAATATAGTAATACCATATATCCTGGTTTAGTTCCGCCATTTAAAAATTTATTGGGCACAAGCTATGTACAGCGTGCAAAATATGCAGATAATGAGCCGGGCAGAAATCCAAATGTTCCTCAGGTGGCCAATCAGGCTGTGAAATTATGGTTGTTTAATTAATATTGAAGAATATGAAAAATAAAATATCAAAACTCTTTATAGCTGCTTTTACTGCCATGATCGTGTTTTCGGCATGCAAGAAGAATGATCCGGACCAATGGCTAAAAGATAATATTACAATTATTGGAAAGGTACCTGTTGTGGCAGGATTTACGGTTAAGCCTCCGCAAACTACCAATGTAGCGGCAGGAACTAATGTACAGTTGGACCTGAGATATTGGTCTGATGATCCAATTGATAAAATCAATTTAAGATCAACTGTAGGTGCAAATGCTCAGGCACTTGTTTCGACAACTCCTTATCAAAAAGCGTATTCTTCAGTTAGTCGGACAGACTCTTTATTGCTTGGTTATCAGGTTCCTGGTGATTTGGCAAAAGGCACTTCTGTGGTTATGGAAATAGAGGTGGTTAATAAGAATACCCTTACTAAAAAAGCTACACTGACTCTTAAAATCCAATAATGTAATCTCTCGTTAGTCCCCGGTTGTATGACCGGGGATTTTTTATTGCAGAGATATCTCTTATTTTCATACTTTTGCGCTAAAGTATTTATTTATGGCAAGTTTTACTCTTACTCCTGAAACCTGGCAAAAGGTTAAAATTAAATTTTTAAGAAAATATCGTGATTTGGCGCAAGTGAATCTTTCTTTTGCTCCGGGACAGGAAGATCAACTTGTACAGCAGCTTATGGATTTGGTTAAAAGAGACAGAGAATATGTTGAATTTACCATAAAAAAGGCCCTGGCTGATCCTGACGGGAACAGACTTTAACTTTTGGATTTTTTTGGAGTGTTTTTATTTGTAAGTTTACCATTAAACAGATTGGTGAACGATGAAACAATATAAACTAGCTGCCGTTTTTGCGCTTATAGCTTTCGCTTCTTTAACATGGTCTTTTAAAGAGGACTTGTTTCAGGTATCTAAAAATCTGGACATCTTTGCGTCTTTATATAAAGAGATTAACATCAATTATGTAGAGGAAACCAATCCATCTGACCTTATGCGAAACAGCATCGATGCGATGTTGGAGAATCTTGATCCTTACACTGAATACATCCCGGAATCTGAAATTGAAGATTATAAATTAAAGTATGTGAGTACGCAATACGGTGGTATTGGTGCCAGCACGGTTTCTATTGAAGGTAAGTTGTTTGTAAATGAAGTGGTTGAAGGATATCCGGCAGATAAGCAGGATGTAAAGCCAGGAGATCAGTTGGTAAAGATAAATGGCAATGAGGTAAAGGGGAAAGACCGTAATCAGATAAGCCAATTGTTACGTGGCCCCAAAGGGTCTACAGTAGATATGTTGATTATAAGAGACGGTTCTGTAATCACTAAGAAGCTGGTGCGTGATGAGATTAAGCAACCTAATGTGCCTTATTCGGGTATGACGGAAGATAATATTGCCTACATCCGTTTAGATAAGTTTCTTGAAAATTCTGCTCAGGAGGTAAAGGACGCCGCAATTGCCCTGAATAAGCAGCAGCCAAAGGGAATGATCCTTGACTTAAGATACAACGGTGGAGGTATTTTACAGGAAGCCGTTAAAATAGTTAACCTTTTTGTAAACAGAGATGTGTTGGTGGTAACCCAAAAGGGTAGGAATCCGCAAAAAACCATTGTTTATAAAACAATGACTGAGCCTTTATTGCTGAAGATGCCATTGGTAGTGCTTGTTGGTGGTTCCTCAGCTTCTGCTTCAGAGATTGTTGCAGGATCATTGCAGGATCTCGACAGAGCAATTATTGTTGGCCAGCGAAGCTTTGGTAAAGGGTTGGTACAACAAACCTTTAATTTGCCTTACAATAGCCTGGTTAAGGTTACGGTGGCTAAGTACTATACGCCATCTGGTCGCTGTATTCAGGCGCTTGATTATGCGCATAAAGATGCAAACGGGAAAACACTGAAGTTTGCAGATTCGTTATCTCATAAATTTAATACCAGTGCAGGCAGAAGCGTTTATGATGGAAACGGAGTATATCCGGATGTGGTAGTGAACTCGAGCAGACCAAGCCCTATTACCATGTCAATTATGAGCAAGAATCTGTTTTTTGATTATGCTAATGATTATAAAAAGAAAAATAAAACTATTGCTCCTGCTGGTAACTTTCAATTGACAGATAACGATTACAATCAATTTGTAGCCTCATTAGCGGGTAAAGATTATTCGTATGCTTCACGTACTGAACGTTTATTGTCTGATTTGCGAGATGAGGCAGAAAAAGAGAATAAATTGGGCGTTGTTAAGGTAGATCTGGATGATTTAAAGGATAAGATGCTTGGTGCTAAGAAAACAGATCTTATCACTTATAAAGCCGAAATAAAACGTGTTTTAGAAACACAGATCGTAAGCCGTTATTATTACGAGAAGGGAAAGGTTATTCAGGCATTCCAATACGACAAGGAGCTTCAGGCAGCTAAGGCGCTTTTGGGTAGTTCCACTAAAATGCTAGCGGTATTAAAAGGTGAGGGTGAATATAAAACTATAGGCAGCCCCACCAAAACGATTGCAGCAATAACAACAGCAGAAAACTAAAGACCTTTTTTATTCAGCGTGATGTAGTTTAACAACTAAACCATCCATAGCAGGATTTAGCTGAAGCTGGCAGGCAAGTCTTGAATTTGGAAGTACATCTGGTAAAGTATCAAGCATTGCATACTCGTCATCTGTCATTTCATTCAGCTTTTCCTCTCCTTCAAGTACATCTACACAGCAGGTAGCACATAAGGCCATTCCGCCGCAGGTTGCAAGAATATCATATTCGCATGCTTTAAGGTACTCCATTAAGCTTAATCCCATATCTACTGGGGCTTCAAGAGTAGTTAAGCTGCCATCAGGGTTTTGTACGTGTAGGGTAATGTTATTGTCTTCCATGCTTAAAATTCTGATACGCCGTTTACAGTGGTGTATTTCATGGTGTATTTAACACCTGGGTTCATGTATTGGTATGCACTATGGCTCATCAAAGCAGCTTCGTGAAATCCACAAAGGATCAGTTTTAATTTGTTAGTGTAAGTATTGATATCACCAATAGCATAAATGCCTGGTATGTTTGTTGAATAATCGTCGGTATTAACTTCTATAGCGCTTTTGTTGATGTTTAAGTTCCATTGCTCAATAGGGCCTAACTTAGGGCTTAAACCGAATAAAGGAATTAAATGGTCTGCAGCTACTGCGGTAGTTTCAAGGCTCTTATTGTGAATAAGCTCTACCGTTTCCAGTTTTCCGTTTCCAGATACTGAATTTAGATTGCTGTTTAAAACAAGGTTTATACGGCCGCTTTCGGCTAATGCCATTACTTTGTTTACTGAATCTGGTGCGCCACGGAAGCTTTCGCTGCGGTGTACCAAAGTTAATTCATCTACGATGTCGGCTAAAAATATGGTCCAGTCAAGGGCAGAGTCACCACCACCTGCAATCACCATTTTCTGACCACGGTATTGCTCCGGATCAAGAATCATGTAGTTAACACCTCTTCCGTTTTCGAATTGTTCTAAACCAGATACAGCCGGTTTACGAGGCTCAAAGCAACCTAAACCTCCCGCAATTACCACAACTTTAGATTCTATAATAGTACCCATGTTTGTAGTAAGTACAAAATCACCTTCTCCACGTTTCTCTAAGCCTTCTATACGCTCGCCTAAAGTGAAACCAGGGTGGAAAGGTTTTCCCTGCTCCATCAGGTTATCTATAAGCTCCTGAGCCAATACTGTTGGGTAGCCCGGGATGTCGTATATAGGTTTTTTAGGATATATTTCAGACAATTGGCCACCCACCTGCGGTAAATAATCAATTAAATGGCAGCGCATTTTTAATAGTCCTGCTTCAAAAATTGCAAATAAACCTACGGGTCCGGCGCCAATTATGGCTATATCAGTAGAAATCATGTGTTTAAAATTTGTGCGAATTTACAAACTTTTGTTATAATATCGATGCTATTTATAAATAATCTAGATACTCCGTAGAACTTATGACAACAAACTGAGCTAATATTTTACTTATCTTTGTTTTATTGATGAATAAGAACATATATTTTGCCTCTGATTTTCATTTAGGCTCTCCGGATTTTTTTGAAAGTCGTAAGCGGGAAGATCGCATTCTTCGTTGGTTAAACGCCATTGAGCCCACATGTAGTGAACTTTTCCTGATGGGAGATGTTTTTGATTTCTGGTTTGAATATAGTACTGTAGTACCTAAAGGGTTTATTCGCCTGCAGGGAAAGCTGGCGGCTATGACAGACGCAGGGATTAAGATCTATTTTTTTAAGGGCAACCATGATATGTGGGTTAACGACTATTTCACAAAGGAAATGGGGATTGAAATTATAAGTGACGAACTTGTAATTGAAAGAAATGGGAAAACGTTCTTTTTACATCATGGTGACGGATTAGGACCTGGCGACAGGAAATATAAGATGCTGAGAAAAATCTTTAGAAATCCGGTGTGCCGCTGGCTCTTTTCAATGGTTCCACCAAGAATTGGAATGGGAATAGCAAACGGTTGGTCTAGAAGCAGCAGGGCAGCCAGTAGCAAAGTGGAAGTTTTTGAAGGCATTGAAAATGAATGGCTGGCCATATATGCTAAAGAGCAAATGGTAAAACAGCACTATGATTTTTTTGTTTTTGGGCATAGACACTTGCCTTTAGATTTGGATTTAGGTGGCGGAACTAAGTATGTGAACCTGGGCGAATGGATTACCTATAATTCATATGCGGTTTTTGATGGCGATGTGCTGAGCCTTAAATATTTTCCTGATAAAAATTTATAGTGTCGTTAACTGAAAAAGCCGTATTTTTGCTGCCCGAATAAAAAATCGTTATCTGGATAAAAGATGCTGTTAACAAACAGGTTGTGTTATTTGTTGCTAACGGTACAATTATAAAGTTTCTGAAATAAAAGAATATGTTAGAGAAATTAGAAGCAATTAAACTGCGTTGGGAAGATGTTGAGGAGCAGTTAAGTAATCCTGATACCATGCAGGATATGAAGCGTTTTGCAGCTTTAAATAAAGAGTATAAAGATTTAGGTAAAATTGTAGAAGAGTATAAAGTCTACAAGAATGTAATGAGCAACATCGAGGCAAATAAAGAGATCTTGAGTACAGAGAAAGATCCTGAGATGCGTGAGATGGCTAAAGAAGAGCTTGACTTGTTACTGGTACAACAGGAAGAATTAGAAGAGAAAGTTCGTTTGATGCTTATTCCTGTGGATCCTGAGGATGCAAAGAATGCGGTGTTTGAGATTAGAGGTGGTACAGGTGGTGATGAAGCAGCTTTGTTTGCCGGCGACTTATATAGAATGTATAGCCGTTTCTTTGAACAAAAGGGATGGAAAGTAGAAACAGTAGATGTAACCGAGGGTACTGCTGGTGGATACAAAGAGGTGATCCTGAAAGTAAGTGGAGAAGATGTTTATGGACAGTTAAAGTATGAGTCTGGAGTACACAGGGTTCAGCGTGTGCCGGATACAGAGACTCAGGGACGGGTTCATACGTCGGCTGCATCCGTAGCTGTTTTGCCTGAGGCTGAGGAGATAGATCTTTACATTAATCCGGCAGATATTGATTTGCAAACCTCCAGATCCGGTGGTGCGGGTGGACAGAACGTAAATAAGGTTGAAACTAAGGTTCAGTTAACGCATAGGCCTTCCGGTATTGTAGTAGTTTGTCAGCAGGAACGTTCTCAGCTAGGAAACAGAGTTATTGCAATGGAGATGCTTCGTAGTAAGTTATACGATATTGAATTGCAGAAGAAGAATGGTGATATTGCCGCCAGACGTAAGACTATGGTTTCCACTGGTGACCGCTCAGCGAAGATCAGAACGTACAACTATCCGCAGGGAAGGGTAACGGATCACCGCATCGGTTTAACGCTTTATAACCTAAACGGAGTGATGGATGGAGGTGTTCAGGAGCTAATTGATGCGTTGCAGTTCGCCGAGAATGCAGAGAAAATGAAAGAGGGATCTGTGATCTAAAAAATAATTATCAGAGAATTAAGGAGTTATAACTATTTTAAAATAAATGTTGCAAAGTTAAATAAAGGCGCTATATTTGCAATCCCGAAACGAAACAACGAAACGAAAATAGGGAAAACGGACCGGTAGTTCAGCTGGTTAGAATGCCGCCCTGTCACGGCGGAGGTCGCGGGTTCGAGTCCCGTCCGGTCCGCTAAAGGTAGCAATGCCAAACTAAAGCCTTCAAATTATACGTTTGAAGGCTTTTTTGTGTTTTTCTATATTTTTAGATTTGGTGTATCTTTAAAAGTCATCTTTTGAATCCTTAATCAAAACAATAAATGGAGAGCTTGATTAAAAAATATGATGCGCTTGTAGCAGAATACAGCAAAGTTATTATTGATAGCTTTAATCTCGAAGATTTTAAGGAATATAACGAAATATTGTTTTCTGCGCACAGCTGTGCAGTAGAGGGGAATACCTTTACCGTGGATGAAACACGCGAGCTTAAAGAAAAGGGCCTCAATTTAAAGTTAAACAACAGGTCTTTATATGAGGCATATGAAATCCTAGATCATTTTAAAGCCTATGAATTCGTATTTAACGACCTAAAACAGCCTTTAACCGAAAATTTGATCAAACAGGTACAAAGAATACTAACGGAAAATACCCTTAAATTTGCGAAGGGCCTTGAGCCAGGGGAATATACCAACACGCAAATGGCTGCAGGGGATACGGTTTTTGGAGATTTCAGGGTGAGTATTGCACGTATGCCATCATTGATCAGTTCCACAGAATTAGCTATGGAAAAGGCCGAATTACATCCGCTGGACATTAGCGCTAGGTTTCACCAGTTTTTTATTTATCTACATCCCTTTCCGGACGGAAACGGGAGAACTGGCCGTCTGATTTCAAACTTCATACTTGCAAAGTTCAATCTGCCGCATGTAATAATTGGAGCCGAAGAAAAGGCTGCTTATATTGAAGCTTTAAAACAATCTGCTAAACATAAAGATACCGGTATTTTAACTGTTTTTTTTGCTGAAACTTCTATGCAAAGAATGAAGAAGGAAATTGACCAAAAGAAAAATCTTACTCAAAACTTTGTCATGAACTTTAATCCGCCTAAAAAAGGGAGGAAGATGAGATAACATAAGCCTAACTAGACCCTATTATATCTCGCATTTATCTGCTCAGGATAACATGTAATCCTGACTTCAGCATAGTTTTTTGACAGATTTCTCAATCCATTGATCGATTTGGAATGGATGAGTATTGAGGACAATTCTTGGGAAATTTTATATACATCCTAACGTTTAGTATATTTGTTATATGGAAACGCTAATTATAAATATTCCTGACAAAAAAAGTACTTTGGTAAAATACTTAAAGGTTTAGGTGTAACCATTCAGGAAAATAATCAAGGTAAGAAATCTGCTTACAGGAAAAAATTGCTTAAAGCATCAACTTGGGCAGCAGAAGATTTGAAGAGTCTCGAAGACAGTTTTACATCAACAGGGTGCCACAAACGGCGGAAGACGGATATTTGGTATTGAGGTGATAATGTTGGTTAGTTTAAAATGACGTCTGCCAAATTGCCAGGATAAAAAAGATTATTGACCAATACTGAGTTCCCAATCATTTTCCAAAACATTTTTGCCTTTTTTTTGCTAAAAGACTTAACTTAGAGTCAGCATAACGCGTTTTAAAATTATTAGTTAATCATCCCTAACTGCTAATATATGAAGATTCTAATTGCTGAAGACGATGAGCTTATGCTCAGGACTTTAGAATTCCGTTTAAAGAAAGATGGACATCAGCTCATCCTTGCCAGGGACGGCAGGGAAGCTTTGGAAAAAATAGATCAGTTCCTGCCTGAACTGGTAATTACGGATATCATGATGCCTTATCTTTCAGGCTTGGAGGTGGTGGCAGCGCTAAGAGAAAAAGATCAGACGCCTATTATTATGCTTTCTGCCATGGGACAGGAGGATATCGTTCTTGAAGCATTCCGCCTAGGTGCCGACGACTTTATTACCAAACCTTTCAGCCCCAATGAGTTGTCTGTGCGAATAAAAAGGTTTATGCTTGTTCATTCGAGATGATATTTTTTCAGGCGCTTTTATTGTTCTTTTTCGGTGCGGCAGTATTTCTGATTTTTTTCATGACCGCTTACCTGTTGATCCGGAAAAAATGGAGAAAAAAATATGCCAAATGGGACAGTATGATTGATTTACTGCTCAGAAAGGCAATTTTTTTCAATGAAAGCGGCAGTAGCGCTGACCAGCCGATACCGGTCACTCCGCGCCTGAGGGTGAATCTGGAGAATAGCAGATTTAGGGCCCAGCTGACCAAAAAGATTACTGCGGCAAAGAAAAATATGTCTGGTCAAGCTGGACAAAATATCAAAAAACTGTACCTGCAGCTGGACCTGGATACCCATGCCATTAAGCTAATTGAAACAGGTAAGTGGCACCTTATGGCTGTGGGGATCCAGCAGATTGGCACCATGGAACTCAAGGAGCACCTTGCCAGGATATACCGCTTCACCAACAATAAAAATGAACTGGTCCGGGCAGAAGCTCAGCTGGCCGTGCTGAATCTTTTTGGGTTTGAAGGGCTTCGGTTTCTGGATGTGATCACTTATCAGCTCTCGGAGTGGCAACAGATGAAATTATTAAAGGAGCTGTCTGTTATCCCTCATGTAAACCTTACCGGAATTGACAAATGGCTTAAATCTGAAAATGCCAGTGTTGTTGTATTTGCGCTGAAACTCGCCCGTAACTACCATCATTTTGAACTTTACCAAGAGATTGTTGCTTGCCTTGAACACCTCGAATCCAGTGTAAGGACTCAGGCGATATACACCCTGACGGAAATTTACAGTGAAGACACATCAAAAAAACTATTGGACAGGGTCCCGTTGGAAGAATATAATAACCAGCTGGCCATTTTGAAGGCTGTAAAAAAAATCGGTGATGAAGCTGATCTACCCCGATTACAAGGACTTTTAAATACAGAAGATCTTGAAATGAAACTCTCGGTTGTCCGAGCAATGGCAAGCCTCAGTCAATCCGGTATGGACTTATTGATGGCTTGGCCACAATCACAGTCCTACCCGTTGAAGGAAATAATTACTCAGGTTAAAAGTGAAATTAGAGTATGAGCTGGCAAACAATAGTGCTTGATTTTTTTACCTACGGACTGCTGATCTATTCCATCCTGCTGCTTTCCTGCTACATGTTCATTGGCGGTTATTCAATCGGCGAAATCCGTACTTACCTGCGTAAAAACAGTTTTACAGACTACCGCGTGCTGGCCAGTTCGACACAGGCCCCAAGTATCAGTATTCTTGCGCCTGCCTATAACGAAGGTGCAAATATCATTGAAAACGTAAGGTCTTTGTTGTCGATCAATTACAACAATTTGGAGGTGATTATCATTAACGACGGGAGCAAAGACGATTCTCTAGAGAAGCTGATCAGCGCCTACGACCTTTATAAGACGGATTTTTTTGTAAACAAAAGGATTCCCACCAAGGACGTGCTGGGTGTTTACAAAAGCAGAAAGGCAGTTTACAAGAAGCTGATCATTGTAGATAAGCAAAACGGGGGGAAGGCAGATGCCCTTAATGTGGGAGTCAACATCTCCCAAAATGATTATATCGTTTGTATTGACGTGGACTGTATCCTGGAGCAGGATGCCCTGCTGAAGCTGGCAAAACCTTTTCTGGAAGACAGCAAAATCAGGGTTATCGCCACGGGCGGAGTAATCCGAATCGCCAACAGCTGTATTGTCGAAAACGGGCGATTGGTAAAGGTTAATCTGCCCAAACAGTTTCTTCCTAGGGTGCAAACCCTGGAGTACATCAGAGCATTTTTATTGGGCAGGATGGCCTGGAGCCGTCTAAACGGCTTGCTATTGATTTCAGGTGCCTTCGGGGCATTCGATAGGGATATCGTCATCAAATGCGGCGGATATAATCACAATACCGTGGGGGAGGATATGGAGCTGGTGGTAAGGATGCGCAGGTATATGGAAGAGCAAAAAGTACCTTATAAGGTGAGTTTTATTCCTGATCCGCTTTGCTGGACCGAAGCACCTGCATCTTTTAAAATTCTTGGCAGGCAGAGAAACCGCTGGACAAGAGGAACCATAGAGACCCTGCAGCTCCATAAAGTGATGTTCTTTAACCCCAAATACGGACGACTGGGGATGATCAGTTATCCTTATTGGTTCTTTTTTGAGTTTTTAGCACCAATCGTGGAATTTCTGGGATTGCTGAGTTTTGTGATTTTCGTATTACTGGGCTTGATTCACTGGTCTTTTTTTATTGGTCTGCTGCTGTTTATATTCAGCTTCGGATTTCTTTATTCGGTGTTTGCCATTTTGATGGAAGTACTGACCTATAACCAGTATAAAAGCAGCAAAGATCTGCTGATGTTAATCATTACGGCATTTTTAGAGCCATTTATTTTTCATCCTTTTGTTGTATGGTCAGCTATTAAGGGGAATATTGATTTGCTGAGAAAGAAGAATTCCTGGGGTGAGATGACCAGGCAGGGTTTTACAAAAAAAACAGTTTAGACAATGATCGATCGATTTAAATCAGCAACATTGGTTTTTATACAGCTGGCCCTGGTCTTGCTTGCTGCCTTATTCTTGATACGCATTTTTGAGATTTTGTTAAATGGATTTACCCATGAGTTCCCGCAAAAGGGAGCATCCTTTGTTTTCTGGGCGCTGCTGGGAGATGTGGTTTTCTGGTTCAAAGGGCTTTTTCTGGAATATATCTTTTTTGTTCTGCTTGCCCAGAGCTCTTTAAAGTTGTCAAAAGTGCTGTTCAAAATCTTTATCATCCTGATGATCATCATTCAGATCGGCCTGGTTCAATATTTCAATACCTCTCTGGTGCCTCTGGGTGCTGATCTGTATGGATATTCCATTGCAGACATCAAACAGACCGTTGGCGCCTCCTCAGGACTGGGTATTCAGCTGGTTGTGAGTTTTATCCTGCTGGTGGCATTGGTACTTGTGGCTTTAAAATTCCTGCCTGGTAAAATACAGCTGCCCTTTTGGGCCGCGGTGATCTTCCCTGGATTATCCTTGTTCTTTTTAGTTACCGGTGTCTTGCAGCTGATGCGTGGCCGTCCGTTTCAATCTGATTTTGACAACAATCTGGTGCTCAATAAAACTGACTATTTTTTTGTAAGTTCTTACCTTCATTTTTATCCTCCGGACGAGGAATCCGATATTTATGCAGATGCTTATATTGGGGATTATGGGGATACAAAGACCGTCGGCACATCATTTAAATATACCGGTGGTTCTGAATTCCCTTTCCTGCACGAAGTGTCCGATCAGGATGTGCTGAGCTCCTTTTTTAATTTATCCCCAAGCAGGCCCAATATTGTCATCATTTTGGTAGAGGGATTGGGTAGGGCATTCACTAATGAAGGGGCCTACCTGGGTAATTTCACCCCCTTTTTGGACTCCCTGTCCGGTAAAAGTCTATATTGGAAGAATTTCTTAAGTGAAGGTGGGCGTACCTTTGCTGTGCTGCCCTCTTTAATGGCCTCGCTGCCGTTTTCAAAAAATGGTTTTCTGGAACTTGGAGATAAAATGCCGCCACATGCCTCATTATATAGCGTGCTGAAGTTTAACGGCTATACTACTTCATTTTATTACGGGGGTGATGCGGGTTTCGACAATATGTCTCTATTCTTAAAGAAGAATCATGTTGATGAGCTCAGGGACATTCAATCCTTCCCCGGGGGATATGTGAAACTCCCCGCTGTCAACGGCTTCACGTGGGGCTACAATGACAAGGAGCTTTTCAGATACTATCTGGCCACCAGGGCGGATAGCGAATCAAAATCCCCGGAACTTAATGTGATCCTCACTGTCGCCAGTCATAATCCTTTTCTGGTTAATGATCAGCCTGAATATGTTAGTAAGTTTGAGCAGCGTATGGATGAGCTGGGTTTTGAGAATCCAAAAAAGGACACCTATAGGAATTACAAGCTGCAGTATTCTTCCATTATGTATACTGACGACGCACTCAGAAGCTTTTTTCAGGAGTGCAAAAAGCGTAAAGATTTTGCAAATACGATCTTTGTGATTACAGGTGATCATAGAATGCCCGAAATCCCCATGAGCAGCAAAATTGACAGGTATCATGTCCCGCTGATCATTTATTCACCCTTATTAAAGCGGAATGCACAGTTTGCATCCGTTTCCACACATTTTGATATCGTCCCAAGCCTGCTGAGCTTCCTTAAGGCCAGTTATAAACTTAAGGTGCCAGATCAGGCGAGCTGGATGGGAGAGGGCCTCGATACTGCAAGAAACTTCCGTAACGTTCATCAGTATCCCCTTATCCAGACCAAGACAGATATTATCGACTTCATCATGGGCGAGTACCACCTCAACGGAAGCTCACTTTACAAGATGGGCCCGGATCTGCAGGAGGAGTCGGTAGCGGATCAGCCCATTTATAAACGGCTAAAGAACGCCTTTGATCACTTTAAGCGGAGAAATGCTGGCATTGGAAACCGCGCAGGCATTTTACCAGATTCGGTGTTGAACAAGTACGGCCCAACTAAGCATTAATTACTTTTTGAATTTTTTTTCTTCCTTCAGTATTTGGCTAACCATGGGCCGGTAAAAGTTCCAGAAAAAACTGGCACGTTCCATCGGATCGCTTGTGTTATAGAACATCCATTTAAACAAACTGATACCTTTAAAATAGGAAGTACCCATGGTGATGGGATTGTCACAGAAATCACCAGAGAAGTAATAGAACCGATAATCTTCATGCTTATGCATAATTACAGCAGGGAAAACCCTGGGCAGCTGATGGGCTGCCAGCAGCTCACGGCCTTTCGCATTTACATCCAGGGTAAAGCTGGCAACCTGGGTATTGGTCTTAAGATCGGGCTGGATCACATCAAACCAGAACGCATACTTAATTTTGCTTGGAAGACCAAAATTCTGCTGCCCGTATGGACTGCTGGTAATATGGGGCATGGGATCATCCAATTCAGTGCTGTCCTGGAGAATGACTACCTGATCTTTATCGTTTACAAAGGCAACTCCTGCTTTTGTAAATGGCCACTGATTGTTGTTGTCTCTTTTGTAATTGCGGATTAACCATCTTGGTAGTTCCTTGTTTTTTGTACTGTCAAGGTTGTCAAAAAAGCGTCCGGTCCAGCCTGTCCAGCGCATGGCAAACAGCTTTTCGAACCTCAGGCGGGTATCCAGGTGTGTAGGACTTCCAATGCTATTGAATTCGGTAATGATCAGTTTGCCTTTGGCTTTCATCAGCCTCAGTAGTTCAATGTCCTGGCTGCTCATTCCTCCGTAAATCATGCCGGAGCGCTCGGTATTATTCTTTTGGCTATACCACTCATTGTTGTAAATGCCATAGGTATCTGTAAAATACACCATGTCCGCATCCTCACTCAGCTGTTTCAGCTGATCAGGATTAAATCGTTCCAAGCCTTTTAAGCGGAAGTTCTCCTTGTCCAGGGGGAAAAAACCGAAATAGTCCTTTGCAATCTGATAAGACTTGGTACTGGTTTTGGTGAATTTCTGGTGGTTCAGGATCCAGGTTAAGGAAATGTGTTCCTGGCCACGGGTGGTCAGGACCGTTTTGTCGATTATTGCCGCCACCATTTTTGTTTTAGGCGTGCAAAGCCAGAGCAGCCACATCAATAAGGGGATTGCCGCAATAACTGCCAGTAGGGCCAGCATTTTTCTCCTTTTTGACATCACTAAAAGCGTCTGATGTATCCCAGACCAAGGTCAATCTGTGTTCCTCTGGTATTCAATTTATATTCCTGATTGTCAACTCCCAGGTTAACGATTAGAATATTCAGGGACTTGAACGCGCGTCTGTATCCCAGAGTGATGTTGTTTGACCTTAGCTTATAGTTTGCATTGCCAATCAGCACATTGTTTTGCGGATCATCAGGAGAAAGACCTGTACCCAGCCGTAAACTGAAGTAATCATCTGCACCGCCGTAGTAATACCTGCTTGTTAAGGCAAACGACTGGGAAACCTCATTATTTGAAGGGGTGAGAAAAGTCCGGAAATTGAACCAGAAGCTTTTGTAATATTTACCAACAGAGGCGGTATAGATCCAGGTAGATTCACCAAAGGTAAGGTACCTGAATCCGGCTTCTGCTTCAAAACTTGCAGGCAAATTGGCATACAATGAAAAACCTGCCCGGTACTGGGGGAACACCCCGACATTATTGGAATATCCTCCGCTGATGTAAGCCTGAAAGGTATTGGAAATGCGAGGGTAGGCGTCAATCTCGAATTGAACCCCATTGTTTTTGAACCTGTTGGCGTAATTAATACGGCCAATGACCGAGCCCAGGGCGGTTTGATGGCTGTAGTCCACACTTACCAGGTGCCAGGGATCATCAAATTGTTTATCGAAATAGATAAAGTCGTAGTTGACCCCGATTTTGTTTTTTGAGGAATTCTCCCTTACCCTGGCCGCAAGTGTTCTTGCTTCAGTCATGTTTGGATCGGCCTTGATTACCTTTTCTATCTCTATATTGGCCTCAGACCATCTCTTCAGGTCATTCAAGACCTTTGCCTTCAGCAGCAACAGATCACTGGCATCGCTATGATGCTTCAACCCGGAGTTTACATGTTCAAGTGCCTTTTCAGAATTGCCTTCCCAAAATTCCAGGCTGGCAAAAGCCAGTGACGCATCCGCATTATCTGGTTGTTTATTTAAAACCTGACTAAAGGCCTGTCTGGCACTATCTGGTTGTTTATTCCAGGTATAAACTCTGCCAAGAAATATCCTGATATCTGTATAATCGGGACTTTTTGCAAGGGCCTGCTTACTTAGCGAAATTGCCTTGGGATAATCTTTTTGATCAAATGCCGCGCTGCGTGCTTTGGTAAACAATTCATCAGAACCGATATTCTGATCCTGAGCCTGCAGGAATTGGAAAGAAAAAAATAGAAGTGTTAAGGGCAAATGAAATTTTAAGCGCATGATTCATTACATTAGGGTGATACCCTAAAGATAATAAATTATAAATTACTCAAAGGGAGTTCCACTTTAAAAGTAGTCCCCTGACCAATCTGAGAGTGAATTTCCAATCGCCCGTTGAGTTTTTCAATTAGGTGTTTTACCAATGAAAGACCGAATCCATATCCCTTTTCCCCGCCTGTCCCCGCCGTGGTATGGCTGTCTCCCCTGAGGATCCGGGTGATCTCTTCTTCGGTTATACCAACTCCGGTATCCGAAACTGCAATATTCAGGTTATTTTGATCAGATTTGACAATCAAATCCAGATCTACCAGGATCCTTCCTTTATTTGGCGTAAATTTTATTGCATTGGAGATCAGATTGCCTGTAATTTGTAGAAGCTTGTTTTTGGAAAAGGGGATGTACTGGGTGTCCTGATTGACACTGACCTGCAACTGTAGTTGTTTGGTGACGGCCTGAGGGTCGTACAGCTGTTTCAGCTTATCACGAAAGCTGCTGAGATCGAAATGCTGGCTACTGAGCTGTTTGGTTTCATGCTCCTGGCTGAGAATTTCGTCAGCAAGATCCAGGATAGACTTGCTGCCTGTGTGGATCAGGTTAATAAAATCGATCACCTGGTCAATATGGGCAGTTTTGCCTTGTTCAGCTATGATCTGCGATAAGCCGATTATGCCCGCAAGAGGCCCCCTGATGTCGTGGGCAACTTTTTTCCTGGATTCATCAGCCTGTTTAACCTGATCACGTAATTCTTCCATAGCCTTATAAGCCTTCAGCCTGTTGACTATTTCTGCTGCAATGATCTTCAGCAGTTCTATTTTTTCCGGGTTAAGTGTCTTAAGTCTTGTATCCAGAACGCAGAGTGCACCAATATTCAGACCCTGTTGATCCTTCAATGGGACGCCGAAATAATACCGTAAGGATAAAGGGGCCTCTATGTATTTGTTTTTGTTAAACCTTACATCTTTGGAAAGATCCTTTACTTCAAATTGATCGTCATTCATGATTGTATACTGGCAGACAGATTCCTCTCTTGTCGTCTGATCCACCTCAATTCCATGGTTTGCAAGTGTCCATTGTGTATAGGAATCAATTAGATTGATCAGGGAGATTTCTGTGCCTGCTATTTTGGCGGCTAGGCGGGTGAGATCTTTAAAGTTTTCAGATAAACTGCTGTAGTCAATATCGAGTTCAGCTAGACGGATGAGTCTTGCCATTTCGTTTTCAGGTATAGGATGATTATTTTGGCGCATAGCTTGTTGACAATTGCCGAAGGTTTAATATAATACCGGTATGCGTATAACCAACAATGTGCCAGAATTTTTGAAACAGCAATGAAGAGATATGATGTTACCAAAGCACTGTAACCTTTCAAATGCTGTTAATTTGCAATTCGTTTTCACTGCGGCTATAGGCAACAGGTTGATTTCCTATTTTAGTAGAATAGCGGTTGCCGTTATATGGTAATTTGAAATCGTGAGTAATTCAGGGAGTTTTCATTGTGGGGCTTGTAAAATATTGATTTAAAGGTTGTTTTGGGCTTGGGTGAGTTCCGTCCGGCCCGTAAAAGCCACTCAATCGAGTGGCTTTTTTGTTTTTTCCAAGAATTCCGCGTGCGCCCAAAAGAATCCAAAAATAATGGATCAAGCGACATTTCTCAACAACATCTATATTTAAATAAATTGAATCCAGGTTTGTATGTTTTTTAAAAATACTGACTCTAAGGTTATTGTGATTTTACCCTTGATAGTTTAGAATATTTTTTATAATCTTGAGGAGAGAGCGTTAATTTAGGAGGCGGCGACTGTCCATTAATTTAGGCAGCGCCGCTTCTTTTTTCATTAAAGGAGCTCTAAAAGATCATTGTTGAAAGAAAACCTTATAAATGAATGATTGTAGAACACTTTCAGACGCTGAGCTTGTAGATCTCCTGAGGGCAGGGGACCATCATTCATTTACCGAGATTTATAAGCGGTACAATAGCCTGCTTTACATCTATGCGTATAAAAAGCTTCAGGACAGCGAAAGTGCCAAAGATATTATCCAGGAGATATATGTTCATTTATGGAATTCCAGGAGTAATTTAAATATTCAGACTACACTTTCTGGCTACCTTTACAAGGCTGTTTTAAATCGTGTACTTAATGTTTTTCGGCATGTGGCCATCACTCAGGAATACATCTCATCATTCAAAGAAGTTACAGACAATGCAGCTGCTCAAACGGACTATCGCATTAGGGAAAAAGATCTTAAATCATTAATTGAAAAAGAGATCAACAACCTGCCGGAAAAAATGCGCGAAATATTTCAATTGAGACGCCAGGAATATTTAAGTAACAAAGAAATAGCAGATCGCTTAAATATCTCCGAACATACGGTAGCTACTCAAATTAAAAGGGCGTTGAAAACACTTCGGGGAAAACTTGGACTGTTCCTTTTTATATATGCTTTTTTAACAGGGATGTTGAAATAATATTTTTTTTCCCTTCGTGTACCCGATTCCTAATTCTGAGGTGTCTTTGTTATGATTATCTTAAAAAACGCATAGGGTAGATTATGAACGATGAACAAGTAAAGGACTTATTGGAGAGATTTCAGGCCGGGACATGCTCCGATCGGGAACTTGAAAAAGTACGTTACTGGCTGCACAAATTCCGTGAGGATGAGCAGTCTGGTTTGTCACAGATTGATCTGGAAACTATCGATGATCAGATGTGGCAACCTATTCTAAAAGCTACTAAGCCAGAAACGGCCAGAATGATAAGCTGGCCATTAGGGGTTGCAGTTTCAGCAGCATCGATCATCGTCCTGGGTGTTTTTATTTATTTCTTCACTAAAGATACTTCGAATAAAACATATGTAAATGACATTGATCCGGGAAAGAATACCGCCGTACTCATTTTGAGCGATGGTAAAAAGATCAATTTGTTAAATGCTAAAATTGGTTTGCTGGCCCTACAATCTACCACTCAAATTACAAAAACCAAGGAAGGAGAAATTATTTATACCTCTCGACATGAGCTGCCCCCGTTACAGAACGGGGGCAAAAGCTCATATTCTGAAATTTCAAATACCATTCGAACGCCACGTGGCGGACAATATAAGCTCTCGTTGCCGGACGGCACGAAAGTATGGCTAAACGCCGCTTCATCTCTAACATATCCGATTTCTTTTCGTTGGCTTAAAGAGCGTAGAATAGAGCTGAACGGCGAAGCCTACTTTGAAGTTGCTAAAGATAAATTGCATCCATTTTTAGTACAAAGTAAAACACAAACTGTAAAAGTACTTGGAACACGGTTTAATATCAGCGCCTATTCTGATGACCAGTTTACAAATACAACGTTGCTTGAAGGTAGTGTTCAGGTTAACCAGATTACACTTAAACCCGGACAACAGGCTGTGAATTCAGGAACGGCGATTAAAGTGAATGTTGTGGACCCCAATGATGTTATTGCCTGGAAAGAAGGAGAATTTTCTTTTAGAAACGAACCTCTTCAAAATATCATGAAGAAAATATCAAGATGGTACAACATGGATGTTGTTTATCAAAATAAAGAAGCCGGCAAACAGATTTTTGGCGGTACCATATCCAAATATGGAAAAATCTCACAGATACTTCACGTCCTGGAGTTAACTGGTGATGTAAAATTCAGGGTAGAAGGAAAAACAATCATCGTGTTATAGTGTCTACTATCAGCGAGATGTACAATGGTTACAGCCAATTTAGTTATAGGGTATAATTAGCCGTTATTTGGTTTTTTAAGCTTTCATGAATGTCTATAAATCCCGTGTTTTTACTTAACATCACTTATTCTCTCGTTTGTTTGGAAGT
Source organism: Pedobacter sp. 05T44 (assembly GCF_056395985.1). Classification (NCBI taxonomy): domain Bacteria; kingdom Pseudomonadati; phylum Bacteroidota; class Sphingobacteriia; order Sphingobacteriales; family Sphingobacteriaceae; genus Pedobacter; species Pedobacter sp. 05T44. Next base: position 95,539 of record NZ_JBFTKO010000012.1, on the reverse strand, counting down.
TCTCAGGTTTCTAGGACGAGATTCTTAAGTGCTAAATGCTTCACATATTTTGAAGATTCGGCAAAAATATAGTATTTAGCTTTTACATATCTTTTTAGTTTTATCAAATATACTATGCTACTGTTCTAAGAACAATAGTTTCTATAAAATTAATTTAAATAGTTTATTTTAAAATTTTGAGTTAAAAATCAAAATTTTGATGATTCTGAGTTCAAAAAAATATTTCTGTCTTCCTTATGAAATTTGATGTTTATCCACATCATAACTAAAAGACAGAACTATGGCAACCTTAAGCATTCCTCAAAATGGCGACGCCTTAAAAGGAAAAAACAGAACCCGAAAAGCAGTTCCCTCCGTAGACCTTACCGCAATGGTAGATCTGGCATTTCTTTTAATAACCTTTTTCATGCTCACAACTTCCTTATCTAAGTCGCAGGCCATGGATATAGCCAAGCCGATTATCGATATCCCTGATCAGCCTTATCCTGCGTCAAGAACGCTAACGGTTCTTTTGGGTAAGGATAATAGCATTGTCTGGTATAAAGGTGAGACGAAGAAAGCAACTCCACATCGTGTAAGTTTTAAAATGATAGGCAGTGTTTTAGCTCAAAATAAAAAGGAAATAGCAAAGTTGCATGAAAATGATCCGGCCAAGTTTATGATAGTTATTATTAAACCCACCGAAGGATCTACATATAAGAATTTTGTAGACGTACTGGATGAAATGAGTATCGCAGATGTGAAATCTTATCTGATTGATGACAATAGTCTGGCCAGTCAGGAACAAGGATTTATAGAAAGGTAACCGTTCTAAGGTTAAAAATACCGATATGACTCGGCTGCTACTTTTTGGTATTCATTCCGGTATTGATTAGGTTGTTTTCCTATAACTTTTTTAAATTGTTTATTAAAGTTAGAGAGCGTTTGAAAGCCGCATTCGTAACCAATCTGATCAATATTCATTTTTCCTTCCTTGAGTAATTTGCAGGCAGATTCAATTCGGATCTCTTTAAGAAAATCTGAAAATGATTTATTCACACGCGCCTTAAAATATCTGCTAAAGGATGTACGGGTCATATTTATTAAGGAGGCAACCTCCTCCGCACTAATGGTATGTTTGAAATTCCTCATTACGTGCCCATATACCTTGTTCATTCTGGTAGTCTCCGCTTCAGTATTAGATGAAATCAAATAATTATGGGTAACAAAATGATAGTCGTTTGATTTAGCAAGTACATTTAATATTTTAAGCAATTGAATAACGCCATCCATGCCATCTAATTCTAACAGCTCACGCATCATTTTACTTACAACAACCTTTGTTTTCCCAATAATTTCTAGTCCCCGTTCAGATTTTTGAAATAGCCTGTCGATTTGGCCCATTTCATCTTTTAACCGCAATGCTTCTCCAAAAAAATCTTTATGGAAGTATACCACAATAACCCTGGTTGATAGTGTACTGTCCTTTTCGAAATATTTGTTTTCATTTCTCCATACATGGGGAAGGTGCGGACCAATAAGTACCATATCCATAGCCTTAAATGAGGTGATGTTATTACCTACAAAACGGCTTCCTTCGCCTTCCAGAACACAGTTTAATTGAAATTCGGGATGTGAGTGAAACGTAGGATCAAAGTAGGGGGCATAAATTTCTTTAACCACATACACTTTAGATTGTGAAATAGGCGATTTGGGAATAACGTGCGTCATTTTATTAAAATTATCTTAAATATTGGCTATATGGAAATTTTAGGATACAATATAGTCATTATTAGATAACAAGTGCCAATGATTCCAGCGCAATAAAATTTAAACTTGTATTAACCAAAACCAAATATAGACGATTGTAAAATAGAACGACGCGATTCCGGAATCCCGCAACTATCTAGAAAATCAGAACATGACGCCATAAGTTAATTTATGGGCGCGGTAATTTTTATTAGTCATTAATTAAAGAAAGGAGATAAGCCATAGTAGTATGAGCATTAAATATGTCGATTTCAGTTATTTAACCTAAACTTAATCAAACTTAATATAAGATGAAAAAATTAATACTCAAGAGATTTGTTCTATTTGAGCAAGCTTTGCTAAGAAAACATTATCCTGTTTTTCTTTTACTGATTACCCTTGTTTTATTGTCCCGGGAGTCTGTGCATGCACAACAAAAGACCATTACTGGTACCGTAACTTTTCAACAAAAGCCACTAACCGGGGTGAGCGTTAAGTTAAAAGGGGCCAATACAGGTATGAGTACAAATGAACAGGGCAAGTACACCGTTTCCTTACCAACGGGAAGGGGCGTATTGGTATTCACCTATATCGGATTTCTTACAAAAGAAGTTATCGTGGAGGGTGGCACCACAATTAACGTAGAATTGGAAGAGGATAAACAACAGTTAACCGAAGTTGTTGTAACGGGATATGGCACCCAAAAAAGAGAATCAATAACAGGAGCCATTTCAACGGTTACCAGTAAAGATCTGGAAAAAGTACATGGCGGATCGCAAGTAAGTACAGGATTGGCTGGGAAATTACCGGGCGTTACCTTTCGTATGCCTGATGGGAGACCAGGAGGTGGGGCTACCATTCAGGTAAGAAACATGGGGAATCCATTGTTTGTAATTGATGGGATCCAGCAGGATAAACGACAGTTCGACAATCTTGCGCCAAGTGATATAGAAAGCATTACCGTTTTAAAGGATGCTTCTGCAGCTGTTTATGGTGTACGTGCTGCGAATGGTGTAGTGGTTGTTACCACAAAAAGAGGAAGCAGAGGGGAAAAGAATGTAATAAATATCGATACCTATGCCGGCTTTCAGAATTGGAGCAGGTTTCCTGATGTAGTGAACGATTCATACGAATGGTATTTAGGCAAAGCTGATGCGGAGATGAACAACGGAGGGACAACTACCGTTACCAAAGAGGAATTAGCCAAATACAAGGAAGGCACCGCTCCGGGTTATCAAAGTTTTAACTGGAAAGACTTTATTGTACAGAAAAATGCGCCGTTGTATCAGCAGGCTATTAATGCTACAGGTGGTTCTGATAGAATAAACTATTATTTTTCTGGTACAAATATGTTCCAATATTCTGTATTAGGACGCGAGTTTACATATGGGCGTAAAAACATCAATGCCAATATGGATGCCAATATTACAGATAGGTTAAAGGTTGGGATTGGGATAAATGGATGGAACGAAGTGAGAGATAATCCCGGAATACCCGGAGGTGATGACTATAATTTACCAAGAGCTGCCATCTTATGGAACAGGCCCTGGGAACGTCCGTATGCCAATGACAATCCGGATTATATAAATGATATTGGCCACAATGAATCCAATTGGGCTTATAACAATAAGAAATACGGTGGATATTCGAATGATAGAAGACGTTACGGATCGGCCAGGTTTAATGCCCAATATCAAATCCCATACATAAAGGGACTTGTTGCACAGGGATCTTATTCTTACGGACTCGAAGATCGCCTGCACGATGGTCATGAGTATACTTACAAAACGTATACCTATAATCCTACCGACGATACTTATAAAGCAACCGGAGGTAGTATCAATCCATGGCGGGAGCGTAGGACTCAGAAGATAGAAAAGAATAACTATCAGGTTGGATTAAACTACAACAATACGTTTGGTAAACATACAGTAGGAGGGCTTCTCATTTCTGAAAGATATGATGTAAGGGACAAAGAAGTATTTGTTCATGCCGTGCCAGCAACAAATGTGCTTCCGCTTATCTATTTTAACACTACGGATACTTACAATGATCGCGATGATCAGCAAGCCCGTATCGGATACATTGGAAAGATAAACTACAATTATGCGAATAAGTACTACCTGGAGTTTTCAGGCAGGAGGGACGCTTCATGGAAATTTGCTCCGGATAAAAGAGTAGGATTTTTCCCTTCTGTATCTGGTGGATGGAGAATTACTGAAGAGAAATTCATGAAATCACTGTTAGGTGAAAACAGTAAGCTGAACGATTTGAAAATCCGTGCTTCTTACGGTGTACTTGGAGATGATGATAACGGGATATTACCAACTGATTATCTTGCCGGCTATAATTATAATCAGAATGGCTATGGCATTCTTGATGGAAATCCAATTATAGGTTCAAGAGATAAAGGTAAGCCCATCTTAAATATTTCCTGGTTTAAAAGTAAGATCCTGGACATAGGTGCCGATTTTACCATGTTTAACAATAAATTGATTGGAAGTGTCGACTATTTTAAAAGATTGCGAACAGGACTTAGAGGCACCAAATATGATATCGTTTTACCTAGCGAGATTGGCTTTAACCTAAGCGACGAAAATATAAATAAAGACGAGCAGGCCGGGGGTGAGATTTCACTTGCTTACAATGGATCGGCTGGTGCAGTTACTTTTAGCGTTGGTGGAAATGTTGGATACGCACGTAGTAAGTTCACCGCTTCTTACAAACCGATATTTTTTAACTCATGGGATCAGTACCGTAATTCTGCCGAGGGTAGATACAAGAACCTTTTTTGGGCATATGATGTAGTAGGCCAGTTTCAATCACAGGAAGAAATAAATAACTATCCGATAAATATTGACGGACAGGGTAATAAGACCCTATTACCGGGCGACTTGATTTATAAGGACCTTAATGGTGATGGAAAAATTGATGGATATGATGAGCGCCCGTTAGGTTATGGAAGAAGCGCCGACGGAACCAACCAGCCAATTATCAATGGTGGGTTTAATTTTAGCGTAGCATGGAAGGGATTTGATTTTGCTGCTGATTTTTCAATCGGATCTATGTACAGCTATAATCAGGAAAACGAAATCAGAAGAGGGTTTTCATATAATTCAGGTGCATTAAATACCATTTTAACGGACAGATGGAGAAGAGCTGATGCTTTTGATTTAAATAGTGAATGGATACCAGGTAAATATCCTGCATTAAGATTTAACGTCAATTCAGCCAGTTCGGTAAATAAAAACTCTATTTTTTGGTTGCATAATGTAACGGCCATTCGTGCCAGAACACTGGAGCTTGGTTATTCCTTACCTAAATCACTAATAGGAAAAATAAACATCCAAAAGGCACGCCTGTTTGTAAATGGCTATAACCTATTTTCTATTGATAACCTAAGCAAGTACAAGGTTGACTCGGAAGTTCAGGATACAAATGGTTTACAGTACCCACAAAATTCATTTGTTAACATGGGCATTAACCTCACTTTATAACAGTTTTTAATTGAACTAACATGAAAAATAAATTTATAATAGCAATAGCCACCTTATTCGTTTTTAGTTTGGGGTGCAAAAGCGATTCAGATTATTTGGATATAAAGCCTACTCAGGTATTAAGTCCTGAACTGGCCTTTAGTGATCCTACACAGGTGCTCTCTATCCTGGCAGATCTTTATAACCGTCAGTACGATTACCCAAGGCTTACTGAATGGGTTACTTTTGGTGACTTTAATGAATCATTTTATTCTGAAAATGGACAATATAACAATTACCATGGCAACAGTACCTGGGGCTTTAGGGGATACAGAGGTCCAGATGTTGGCGGCAGGCCAACGTACTTCTGGACACCATGGGATTATACTTATATCCGAGAACTTAACTTGTTTATGGAGCGCTGTGCAACAGCTACAGCACTGGATGCGGCAACCAAGGCATCTTATATTGCTGAAGCCAGGTTTTTAAGGGCAAGTTATTATTTCACCTTAACCCAGTATTATGGAGGCGTGCCTATCATTCTCAATTCATTAGAGTTTAATGGGACTGATGTTACTTCTTTGCAATATCCAAGGGCAAAGGAATCGGAAATGTATGACTTTGTAATTAAGGAGGCAGAGGAATTAAAACTGTTGCTTCCTGCAAATAGCAATACTAAAGCCCGTGCTACCAAAGGTGCTGCATTGGCTATGGAATCAAGAGCTGCTTTATATGCTGCTTCTATTGCAAAATACGGCGCAACAACTCCTTCCGTTTCGCTCTCAGGTGGCGAGGTAGGTATTCCGGCAGGTATGGCAAATGCTTATTATACCACTGCCTTGAAAGCTGCTGAAGAAATCATCAGTGGCTCAGCGGGAGCTTATTCACTATACAAAAAGCAACCCGGAAATCTTTCTGAAAACTTTGCTGCCATATTTTATGATAAAACACAAAATAATGAGGTGATATGGGTTGACGATTATGCGTTAAAATTCAAAAGACATGGATTTACGCAAGTAAATCAGCCCCGTTTTGGTGCTGAAGAAGAAGAAGGTGGCCGTATAAATCCATCCCTTAATTTGGTTCAGTCATTTGAAAAGTTAGATAATACATTCGCCCCTTTAGCTACCAATGACGCTAACGGTGATTATGTTTATTATACCAATCAACAGGACATATTTGCCGGCAGAGATGCCCGTTTGGGTGGCACGGTAATCATCCCGGGCTCAAGCTTTAAAGCCAGACCAGTTGACATTTGGGCTGGAGTGCAACTAGCAAACGGAACGGTAATCAGTGGAGGTGAGCGCGGTGCTCAAAAGGTATTACCTGGTAAAACGGTACCGGAACAGGTTGTTGGCTTTGATGGGCCAATTAACGGAATTGGTAATACTGCTCAAACCGGTTTCTATATCCGGAAATATCAGGACCCTGCTATTGGCTCGGGTCAGCGTGGGGTAGGAAGTGCCGTTTGGTTGGTAAGATATCGTTATGCTGAAATCTTATTGAATGCAGCCGAGGCAGCCTTTGAGCTAGGACAATCTTCGGTTGCTGCGGGGTACATGAATCAGGTACGGGCCAGGGCCGGATTGGTTGTTCCTTTAACCGGTGGCGATATCACTTTTGATCGGATTGTGCATGAGCGTAGAGTGGAATTTGCTTTTGAAGGACAATATTTCTTTGACCTTAAAAGGTTTAGAATTGCCCACCAGGTATTTGATGGGGTTGCTTTAAATAAAACAGATCTTTTAAGTAATCTTTCTAAAGCGACAAAACGCAGTACTCAACCTTACAGTTTGTTGCCATATAAATATTATGCTCCGGGATCACCAAATAATGGTAAGTGGATTTACAAAGTGGATTTATCAAACATTGTTACTGCAAGCGACAACTGGCAATTGGGTAATTATTATAGTGAGATTGAGCCCGATATCCTCACAAGAAATCCAAAACTAGTTAAACAACCTAATCAATAAGTATTATTTATAAATCTTATAATTATGAAAATTAAATTTCATTATATACTGTTTTTCGCACTCAGTACCGTTATTCTGTCTTGTAAGAAGGATAATTTTGATGCGCCTAAAGCTGCTTTAGCCGGACGTATAGTTTATCAGGGGGAGCCACTGAATTTTGAGTATAATAAGGTGAGCTACGAGTTATATCAATCGGGCTTTGGTAAAACCGGTGCCATAGGCAGTATATTCACGCCTGAAGGGGCGTTTTCACACCTGCTTTTTGATGGGCTTTACAAAATGGTTGTTCCGATTGGACAAGGCCCCTTTGTTTGGAAACAAACCGGTGGCAAGCCCGATTCAATTGCAATAACTTTAAAAGGAAACACCAATATGGATATTGAGGTAATGCCTTACTATATGATAAGGACACCTCAGCTTACTTATTCAAGTGGAAGTGTTACCGGAACATTTAAGTTAGAACAAATTGTAAAGGATGCAAATGCTAAAACAATAGAACGCGTAACGCTTTATATCAGCAAAACACGATTTGCGGATTCCCAAACCAATGTTGCTACAACCAACTTAGCCGGGTCTGCCATTACCGACCTGAATAATGTTAGTTTAAGTGTTACTGTGCCAACATTAGTACCTACTCAAAATTATGTGTTTGCCAGCATTGGGGTCAAATTTTCGGGTGTTGACGATATGATTTTTGCACCTGTAAAGAAATTAACTTTTTAATATTTTTTTAAGTTAAACCAGCTCCCTTTTCTTATTGGGAGCTGGTTTGACAAAGTTTAAAAAGATGATTTTAGCTAAACCAGTATTTTTTAACTAAATAATCTTAACACACATGAGAAAAACATTTTTTTTATTGCTGTTTAGCGCATTTTTATTCCAAAACTGCTCCAACAAAACACGAGTAAGTGGAGCAGCTCAGGGATTAACAAGTTCTGCTAAAGAAGCACCCCGAAGGGCAGAAATTTTATTCCTGGGGAACGTCAGTACACATCACGATTCAGGTAAATATGCGCCCTGGCTGGCCATTGAACTTTTTAAAAGCGGTGTTAACCTTACTTATACTACAGACCTGAAGGATCTGAATACAGAAAACCTAAGCAAATATGACGGGTTGATTATCTATGCCAACCACGATACGATATCCGTTTCACAAGAGCAGGCTTTGAAGGATTTTGTTGAAAATGGTAAAGGTCTGATTCCACTACATTCGGCTTCAGGTTGTTTTAAAAATTCTGAATGGTATATAAAAGCAATTGGAGGTCAGTTTGCATCGCATGGTAACGGATCATTTACTGCTCAGATCGCAAATCCTTCGCATCAGGTAATGAAAAACATTACTGCATTCACCACTACAGATGAGACCTATGTTCATCAAAAACTCAATCCTGATATCGTTGTATTAACCGAACGTACCGAAGGGGCAAGAAAAGAGCCATACACCTGGGTACGAAATGAGGGAAAAGGAAGGGTTTTTTACACCGCTTACGGACATGATGATGCAACCTGGAAGAACGGAAATTTCTTGAAATTGGTAAGGAACGGAGTCTTATGGGCTGTTGGCGATAAAGTAGAAGATCAGATTGCAAGATTAAAAATTCCTAATATGAGCATTTATCCGGATACAATAGCTGATTTTACAGCAAGGCACATCGTTCCTAAAATACAGGAAGGGTTAACTCCGGAAGAATCTTTGAAATTAATACAGGTTCCGGTAGATTTTGACATTAAGCTTTTTGCTGCGGAACCAGATATCACCAATCCTATTGCAATGGCATGGGATGAAAAAGGACGACTTTGGATAGTGGAATCTGTAGATTATCCAAATACTTTTATTGAAACAGATGGTGCGGCAAATGACCGGATAAAAATTTGTGAAGACACAGATGGAGATGGTAAAGCGGATAAGTTTACCGTTTTTGCAGACAGTTTAAATATTCCAACAAGTATTGTTTTTGCTAATGATGGAGTGATCATTTCGCAAGCACCGAACATGGTGTTTTTGAAAGACACCAATGGTGATGATAAGGCTGATGTTCATGAAATAGTATCAACCGGATGGGGTAAAAATGACACCCATGCAGGTCCTTCAAACTTGCTATATGGTTTTGATAATAAAATTTGGGGGGTCGTGGGCTTCTCGGGTTTCAATGGGCAAATAGAGGGCGTTAATACCCGTTTTGGGCAGGGTGTTTATCGGTTTAAGCCGGATGGAAAAGATTTCGAATACCTGGCGCCAACAAGTAATAATACCTGGGGGCTGGGCTTCTCGGAAGATAATAATGTTTTTATATCTACCGCTAACAATACACACAGCGCATTTTATTCTATGCCTGCTTCTTACACCAAAAGGACACTTCCTGGTTTAAATCTAAATGCAGTTCAGAAAATTGATGGCCACTATGATGTGCATGCCATGACCCCTAACCTGCGACAAGTAGATGTGGTTGGCGGATTTACTGCAGCTGCTGGTCACCATTTATATACTGCCAGAAATTTCCCAAAAAATTACTGGAACCGCATTGCCTTTATATCTGAACCTACGGTGAAATTAATCCATAATGCAATCATTGAGCCGGATGGAGCAGGATTTAAAGAAAAAGATGGATGGAATTTCCTGGCAAGCTCCGACGAATGGGTTGGTCCGGTGCAGGCAGAAGTTGGTCCGGATGGTGCGGTATGGGTGGCCGATTGGTATAATTTTGTTATTCAACACAACACATTTGTTCCCAGACAATCGCCTACGGAGTTTATTCTGCCACTTACTTTAGCAGATCAAAAACTAGGACAGGGAAATGCATTGATCAGCAATTTAAGAGATCTTGATCGGGGTAGGATATATCGTGTGATATATAAAAAGGCTAAGCCATATACTCCAATATCATTATCTAAGAATGATACACCCGGATTGCTTGCCGCATTAGAAAGCGACAATATGTTTTGGCGAATAACGGCTCAACGTTTACTGGTAGAGAAAAAAGATCAGAGTGCTATTCCTGCATTGTTAAAGTTGGTAAGCGATCAAAAAGCAGATGAAATTGGGCTTAATGGATCGGCTGTTAATGCATTGTGGACATTAAATGGCATGGGCGTATTGGACGGTAAAAACGCTGAAGCTACGAAAGTTGTAGTGCAGGCCTTATCTAGCCCTGTGGCTGGAGTAAGAAAAGCTGCAATAGAAGTATTACCTAAAAACAACCATACGATACATCTAATGCAAAGCAGTGGTATTCTTAACGACCAAAATTTAAATACAAGAATGGCTGCAATTTTAACACTTGCCGCTTTACCCGAATCACAAGAAACTGCGAAGATCATTTATGAAGCCAGTTTTGAAGCGGAAAATGAAAAAGACCAGTGGCTCTCGCAAGCACTGTTTGCAGCAGCTTTGAAGAATAGAGAAGGTTTTTTGTCAGTTTCAAAAGAAAGTGGTAAAAAAGTTAGTGACTCAAGTCTTACCTGGCGCCTGGTAAATGCGGTTAGTCAGGAAGTTTATGTGCTGGATAGGGGTAGCAGCACACAGTTGTCGCCTGATGTTGCCGGAAAGGAAATTCATTTCAAGGCGACTGTAACCAAGGCTAGAAACAGTGAATTTAATGGTGCCATTATGGCTCAGGGAAATAAGGATAATGGATATTGCTTATTTATTGAATCAGGGAATCTGAATATGGTGGTTAACCAAAACGGTAAATCATATACAGCAGTAACGAAAGATTCAGTACCGAACAGATCTTTTGATGTGATTGCCAGTTTGGAGACAGGTGGTATGATTACACTGGAAATAAATGGCAGAAAAGTAGCCGATGCAAAAGCTTCCGGGCTCTTTAAAAATGCACTTAAGGGCAGCTTGCGCTTTGTTGGAGATAAAGAAAGTGAGGACCAGAAACCATTTTATAATGGAATGTTGCCACTAAAAGGGGAAACAAGAAATGCATCACTTGAATTAAAAAAAGCAGAACCCTCAGGAAGTAAAAAGGCAGCGACCGCAACTACAATTAAAAATGATGGTTCTAAACCTGTGCTGATTAAAATCAAAGTGGTAAAGGACCTGATGCAATTTGATAAAAATCTCTTTACAGTAAAAGCGGGGCAGAAACTGATTTTTGAATTGGAAAATCCGGATGGTATGCAGCATAATATGCTTATTATTAAACCCGGTACCTTACAAAAGGTAGGGAAAGCTGCAGATGATATGCTTCGTGATCCGCAGGCTGCCCAAAAGAATTATGTGCCTGTTATGCCCGAAGTTTTGCATGCCACTAAACTTTTGAACACGGGGGATGTAGTAACTTTTGATTTTACAGTGCCAGATGTCACTGGCGACTATCCTTTTCTTTGCACGTTTCCTGGTCACTGGAGAGGAATGAATGGTATTATGAGAGTAGTTAAGTAATTTAAAATAAACTTTTTGATATGAAATGGAATGTAATTTTTTTGGCTTCGCTTTTTATCCTGGTATTATCGTTGAGTAGTTGTGGGGTAAATTCTCCGGCCAACGCTCAGAAAAAAACCAAAGCAATACGTACGCTGATGGTAGGTGGGGGTGCTTCCCATGATTTCGACAAATGGTATAAAGAAGTCGATACAAAAACCTTAGCGCAAGACGGGCTTGCTACTGTGACCTATACAAGTGATGTGAGCAGTATTCTTTCTAAACTGCCCGATATTGATGTTCTATTCTTAACGAACAACCAGCCAATGGAAGATCCTGAACTGAGGAAAGCCATTTTTGCCTTTGTTAACGCTGGTAAGGGCCTGGTGCTTGCTCATGCTGCACTGTGGTACAACTGGAAAGACTGGCCCGAATATAATCTTCAGCTGGTAAGTGGTGGATCAAAAGGTCATGATAAATATGGCTCATTTGAAGTGAATGTTGTTGATGCAAAACATCCTGTAACAAAGGGGGTAGACCAGAAGTTTAGCCTGAAAGATGAACGCTACTACTATAAAGTGGATGCTGCGGGGCCGGGAATAAAGATTTTAGCGAATTCTAGTGTGGAAGGATCTACCGCTATTTATCCTTCTGTATTTGTTGTCAATCATCCGAAAGCCCGGATTGTTGGGATCGCATTAGGTCATGATGCAGAATCGCACGATTTACCTGTTTATCATACGCTTATCCGGAATGCCATTAAGTGGGTGAGCCATAAATAATATTGTTGAACTTTTTAATAACTGTTAATATCTAAATTAAATAATCACATGAGTCAAAAGAAAATTACCGTAATTATTGTAGGGATGGGTTTTGGTAAAGAGTTTATTCCAATCTATCAGAACCACCCTGATGTTAAAGCCGTAGGGATTTGTACCCGCAATCAGGACACTATTGATGAGCTTGCCACTAAATTTAATTTGGATAGGGATCTTTGCTTTACAAATTATGAGGATGTTCCTTTAAGAGAAGACGTTGATGCCATCCATATCGTAACTCCTGTTCCTGAGCATGCTAAAATGACGCTTGCATCACTCAACGCCAATAAACATACTGCATGTACCATTCCTATGGCGATGACGGTTGAGGATTGTACGGCGATAGTTGAAGCTAAAAGAAAGGCTAACAAAGTGTACATGATGATGGAGACGGCACTATATACCAGAGAGTTCCTTTATGGGCTGAAACTGGCAGAAAATGGTGATCTGGGTCGGATTCAGTTTGTTAGAGGTTCCCATATTCAGGACATGAGTATGGATGGATGGGGCGAGTACTGGAAAGGCTATCCGCCAATGCTTAATGGAACGCATGCCATCTCTCCTTTGTTAAGGATCAATAACACTAAAGCTGAATCTGTTGTATGTCATGGTTCAGGAAGGCTAAGCGATGATCTGACCAGCAGATATGGATCTCCGTTTGCAGTGGAAACCGCAACATTTAAGTTAAAAAACTCGGATGTAGTAGCAGAAGCTACGCGTTCTTTATTTGATGTGGTACGCCAATACCGTGAAAGTTATGATGTATATGGTACGAAAATGTCATTCGAATGGGAACAGTTGCAGGATGAAGAACACATCGTGTTTGATGGGGGTGAAAATGCGCGCAGGATAAGCGTACCTGATACCGATGAACAGCTAATTCCTGAGATTGCGAATTTCACAAAAAGAGAAAAAATAGATGATCCGAATCATGTTTCATTTTTACAGGGAGCAGGACATGGTGGCTCACATCCTCATTTGGTTCAGGAATTTGTTGCTGCTATAATGGAAGGTAGAGATTCAGCAGTTGATGCTGCACTGGCAGCCAATTATACTTGTGCAGGCATCTGTGCGCATGAGTCTGCAATGAAAGGTGGTACGCGTATCAATATACCTGATTTCGAAATCTAATTAAAACTTTAATTTATCCCTTATGAAATTTGGAGTAAGTACATTCCTTTGGAAATCACCCTTTACTTCTCATTCCTTTGATCTTGTTCATAAGATCAAAGGAATGGGATTTGACATCATAGAAGTAGCAGTTGAACAACAAGAATTAATTGATTGGGTTAGATTAAAAGAGCTCATAAAAGAAACCGGATTACAGGCTACTGTTAGTGGTGCATTTGGTGCCGAACGCGATATTTCCAGCGAGGATCCACGAATAAGGGCGCAAGGTCTCAAATATATTACTGATTGCATTAAAATAGCGGAGCATTTAGGGAGCCCTATTTTTGGTGGCCCGGTATATTCTGCAGTTGGAAAAACCCGTTTTATAACCGAGGAACAGAAAAAAAGAGAAAGAAGCTGGTGCGTTGAAAATCTGGTTAAAATTGGTGAAGTAGCAGCCGACTATGGGGTGGTGGTGGGGGTAGAGCCATTAAATCGGTTTGAAACGGATATGATCAATACTGCCGATCAGGCTATTTCCTTAGTTAGTGAGGTAGGCAGTCCCAATGTCAAAATACAATTAGACACTTTCCATTGCAATATTGAAGAAAAGAATATTCCTGATACGATAAGAAAATTGGGCAAGGATCTATTGTGTCATATCCAGGCAAATGAAAGTGACAGGGGAACTCCCGGAACTGGTAACCTTGATTGGATTGGCATTAAGGAGGCATTGACTGAAATTGGCTATGAAAAAGCTATTGTGATAGAAACTTTTGGTGAGGTGTCGGAAGAGATTGCAAGAGCGGCCTCTATATGGCGGCCGCTGGCGAATAGTTCAGATGATCTTGCGATAGACGGTCTTGCTTTTTATAAAAGGCTATTTTCTTAGTTCAATAGAGGCTATCCTTTTTGGATAGCCTCATTAACTAACATTAATTAATACCCTGGTGTTGGAATCAAATTAGTGTTGTTCCTCAACTCCCTGCTAGGGATCGGGAACAGCAGTTCTCTTTGGGTTAAAACCGGGCCATAGGAGAATTTATGGCCAACATAATTATCAAATCCTTTGGTGCTCACATTAAATGCTTTACGGAGACGTGCCATATCGAACCAGGTCACATTTTCAAAGCACAATTCATACCAGCGTTCGCGCCAAATCGCTTCCCGTAATTGATCTTTGGATAAGCCAGTTAATTTTGGCAATTGTGCCCTTGTCCTTATCAGATTAACTTCGTCATATATTTTGGTACTTGGGCCATTTACTTCATTTGCAGCTTCAGCATATATCAATAGCACCTCGGCATATCTGAGCAGGGACCAATTAAGATCGCTATTGGCCGTGCTTGTATGTGCCGCTACATCAAAAATTTTGTAAATAAAGTATCCTCCCAGATCTACTACCAGATTTCTGTTGTCCTGATTGGTAAACTTGGTGAAAAAGAACTGACCTTCTTTTGCACGCAGATCTGCCGGATCATATGATTTTACAAAGTCAGCTGTGGCATAAATACCTCCGGTTTCGGCAGAGTATGCTGAAATATTTTTATTATAAGGGATAATCAATTCCTGCCAGTTTGCCGGAATGATCTGTGTCTTATACTGAATCATAAAAATATTCTCTTCAATATTTTTCTTAGCCGGGTTGTGTAAATCTCCGTAAGTATTGAACAGCTTAAATTGTTTGGAGTCGATTACTTCCTCTGATTTTTTTGCTGCCAAATCGAAATATTCAGCTCCTTTCTGTAATGGGTAGCCAGCCATGGTAAGGTATACTTTGGCCAGTAATGATTTTACTGCTCCTAAGCTTACTCTTCCTGTAACATCAACCCATGCCAGGCCTGCAACTTCTGCTGTTTTTAAATCTTCCACAATCAATTTGTAGACATCATCCGGAGCTGCTTGTTTTGGTCTCAATTGATCCGATTTCAAATCAACGGGCTCTGTTATCAGCGGAATATTACCAAACATCTGAACTAAATTGAAATAATACCAGGCGCGTAAAAAATGAGCCTCGCCAAGTAATTTTTTAGCTTCTGCAGCATCCATTGCGATGGATGGTATCTTTGCTATTGAAAGGTTGGCATTACCTATGCCCTTATAGTAATTTTGCCAATAATTTAATCCATAGCTGTTATCGGCAGTATTTTGCAGATCCTTTACAAAATAGCTGTCAACAGCCTGCCCTAAATCAGTAGCAGCCTGCCCGGTAGCAAATTCAGTCATTGTCCAGGGGCCGCCGCCAAAGCCGCTACTCATCGGATCACGCATGCTTGCATAGATCGCATTTACAGAACTTCTTGCATGTTCTGGTTTAGTAAAATAATTTTCTACCGTAAAATTGCTGGGATCCGATTCATCTAGAAATTTGGTACAGCTGGTAAACCCCAAAGTGTAAACCGTTAATACCAGGAATCCATATTTTTTTATTATTGTTTTCATTTTTCTTTCTTAAAAAGGTTTGTATTAAACTATAGCCCGATATTAAGCCCAACCATAAATACCCTTGGCTTTGGGTAATCATATAATGTTAAGCCCTGATCGAAGGGTGCTCCTGAGTTGGAAACTTCCGGATCATAACCTTTATATTTAGTAGCTACAAAAAAGTTCTGAACGGAACCATATATCCTTAGGCGATTCAGTTTTAATGAAGCAGCTGTTGCTGATGGAAAGGAATATGCAAGTAATAAATTGCGCCCACGGATAAATGATCCATCAGTTACTTTATGACTATCATTGTTTGTGGTATAATAGGCATTAATTGGTCTGATTTGGGCAATTGAGGTATTTTGATTGGTTTCTGTCCAGGCATTTAACACGGTTTTGTAACTGTTGGCAATGCCTTGTCTGTCTTCCGCTGAATGGATGCTTCTATCCAGTACATCATTGCCATACATATACTGAAGGTCTACGGTTAATGACCATGCCTTGTATTGGAAAGTATTTAAGAACGTGCCAAACCCATCTGGGATACCTTTTCCTATTATAGTCCTGTCCAGATCGTTTATTCTGCCATCGTTGTTTAGGTCCTTATATTTTACATCACCTGGCAGCATATTGTATTTCTTTGCTTCTGCAGCTTCATTGGTCCCCCAGGTTCCCAGGTGTACCCTTCCAAAGAAAGAGCCAACAGGTTCGCCTACTCTAATTACTCCATTTCCTGAAAATATATCGCCACTGGCCAGGGCAAGAACTTTGTTCTTGTTCACGGAAATATTGAAGGTTGTACTCCAGGAGAAATCGTCTGTTTTGATGTTCGTGGAGTTTACACTAAATTCAATACCCTTGTTTTCCATACTTCCAACATTAGAGAAGATGCTGGGATACCCGCTGCTTAGTGGTAAAGGGGCTTCTAGTAACATGCCATTAACCTTTCTGCGATACAGATCGAGTTCGAAATTTAACCTGTTGGAGAATAAGCCGACCTCAAGCCCGAAATCAATTTGTTTCGTTTTTTCCCATTGTAGGGTAGGATTGGCCATGCGGTTGGTGCCTATGCCAATATTTCGGGTTCCATCGAAAATTACGTTATAATTACCCATGCCTGCAAGTGCTCTGTATGCCGGAATCTCAGAATTTCCGGTAGCGCCGTAACTGGCACGAATCTTCAGGTTTGAAATGCTGGGAATATTCTTCATGAAGTCTTCTTCGATTACTCTCCAGGCAAGTGCGGCCGAAGGAAAGAAGGCATACTGGTTTTCGGTTCCAAACTTAGAAGACCCGTCTGCCCGACCCGTAAAAGTTATTAAATACCTGTTGTTCAGGCTGTAATTTATGCGGGCAAAATATGAATTTAGCCCGTAAGCCTGGCCATTGGAGGAAGGAGCCTGAGGGCTAGATCCTGCACCCAGGTTATTGTACAGAAAATACGAGTCGTCGAAACCCTGAGTGTTTGCTTGATTTTCAAAACGATCAATATGCTGCCAGGATAGACCTGCCATAGCGCTTATGGAGTGTATTTTCCCAAATTGCTTGTTATAGGTTAAGTAATTCTCGAATTGCCATGAGTTGTACCTGTTGTTATTTACCCGGGCGTCTCCATTGTCAGAAATGTATTGCATCCCTTTGGCTGCAAAATAATCCTCTCTCTGATTAATGATGTTAGTACCAATTGTTGATTTGAACTCCAATCCGGGAGCCAGATTAATGGCCGCATACATATTGCCGAGCAAAGTTTGGGTGCGCAAAAAATATAACCTATCGGCAGCTACACGAAGAGGGCTGTCGCCACCTTCCATTCCCGGATAGTCTCTGTTGCTTGCCCATGATCCATCGGCATATTTTACAGGAATAATCGGTAAGGCCTCTAATACCTGGCGCATCATGGTTATTCCTCCTCCATCGAGCTGATCAACTTGTTTGTCATTTTGATCTGTATAACCCATTGTTCCACCTACTTTTAGCCAACTCTTTATCTGGCTATCAAATACAAAGCGGCCGGCATATCTTTTTTGCCATGAGCCACGTGCGAGCCCCTCCTGATTGCGATAGTTTAAAAAAGCGCCAAAGCTGCTTCTTTCATTACCATCGGCAAAGCCAAGCTGATGATTTTGTGTAAACGCTTTTTGGAATGCTTCATCCTGCCAATCTGTATCATATAATGGGTTGCCTTGTGAATCAAACAATTTTGGATTGTTACGCTTGGTCTTAGGGTCTGTGTATTTTGTTCCTGTTGCCCACCCTACGGGATCATATTTTTTGGCGTTTGCATAGGCTAAATCCTCTACTGCTAAAAATTCTTTCGAATTGAGCACTTCAAGTTTTTTAGGTAGTACACCTAAACTAAAGTCTGATTCATAGGTTACATTCCCTCCATTGGAAGATCCACGTTTAGTGGTAACCATGATTACACCATTGGCTCCACGTGCTCCGTAAATTGCTGTTGATGAGGCATCTTTTAATACTTCGATAGAGGCGATATCGCTAGGGTTTATGTAATCGATCGGGGAACTCCCGTTTTTCAGATCTACAGCATTGAGTATAACTCCATCAATCACATATAAAGGATTATTAGACACACTTAATGAACTTGCGCCCCGAATGCGGATGCTGGCCCGGCCGCCTGGTCTGCCGGAATTGGAGGATACATTTACGCCTGACACGCGACCCGATAAGCTTTGATTAAGAGACGAGGCCGGACGCTCCTGAAGCGTTTCTGCTTTTACTGTACCTACTGCTCCGGTTAGATCCGATTTTTTTGCGGTTCCGTACCCTACAACAACAACCTCATCTAAACCTTGCAATTGTGGCACTAACTTAATTGACATGTTTCCGGAAGTAACCTTTACCTCTTGAGTGGTATAGCCGACATAGGAAACAATCAAAATCGCCTCGTCGGTTAAACCCTTTATGCTGAAATTGCCGTCATTATCAGTTGTTGTAGTTTGTCCTGTACTTTTTACTTTAATGCTGACTCCGGGAATTCCAACACCCTTTTCATCCAGGATTTTTCCTTTTGCATCGATGGGGGGGATGCGTAGGTAAGCAGGATTTTTTTTTAGATAGTTTGCATGTAGTTGCATCGTTGTCGCCAGGAACAGAACTGTTAACAGGCAAATAATTTTTTGGCGCAAAGCCACACCCTTGGGTGTCAAAGTTAAAAACTGGTTCATATTTGGGATGATTTAGTTAACTAGCAGATACCTTTTAAGTTATTTTTGTACCTGTTTCTTCTCCGATCTGAGCTGCTTGATACGCATCCAGATTTTTAAAAGAAATAGATTTTAATAAAAGATATGATGCTATTACTATGAAAGTATAGTAAAGTTCAGTTGGATTGTTAACTTATTTTTGCAAATCATTAAGCTATTTTGCCATGTAATTTATCTGGCAATTGCCTTTCCCGATTACCTTAATGTATATGCCTTCAGGCCCTGTTGGCTAATGCCGAATATCAGTTTGTTATTGGTTTGTACTACGCTTCTCACATCTCCTTTTATATTAAAACCGGATTTTTGCTGAGAGATGTAGGTAAAACCGCCTTTACCGTTGCCTTTAAGAAGCAAGCCATAATTGGCGTCGTATTTTCCGAATCTGAGTCGTGCACGGCTAATGTTACCACATAACAACAAATCTTTATTGCCATCCTTATCGTAATCAATGGCGGTAACGGTAAACACAGGCGAAAATTGAGCCTCGATGGGCAAGTCCAATTCTTTGAATTTGCCTTTCCCATTATTAATAAAGGCTGTGGTTTTTAAATGATTGGCTTTTAGCCTTGATACACCGTTTAATTCCTCTTTCGTGAATATGTCTTTCATTGATGCATCAGCATAACTTTTATAATCCGGAAAACGGGTGCGCATGATGCTCATCTGGTCAAGCATTTCATCCCTGGTTACGTAGGGGTAGCTTTTTCCCTGAATGTAAAAGCATAATATAGGGTCAACTGATCCATTGTCGTCAAAATCTTTGTAATACATTTCTGCGGGTTCCTGTTCTGTTGCCTTGCATTGTGTATTCAAGCCGGTATTTCCAATCACTATATCCGGCAAGCCATCATTGTTTAGATCATCAACCAGTAATTTATTCCACCATCCTGAAAAGGGTTTATCAAAATAATCAGTGGTTTTATCAATCAATTTTCCATTATTACTAATTAATACGGTAACAGGCATCCACTCTCCTACAATAATTAAATCCTGTTTTTTATCGCCATTCAAATCCACCCATGCTGCATCTGTGATCATTCCTGCTTTTTGTAATTGCGGCGCTATGGTTTCAACTTGATCTTTGAAATTTCCCTTCCCATCGTTAATCAGTAAATAGCTCGCTGGTGTTTCTGGATAACGACCTGGGACTACTCTTCCTCCTATAAATAAATCTGGATGACCATCTTGATTAAAATCTGTGACGCGGACACAACTCTTGCTACTTAGCATTTTAGGTAGCGCATTAACTGCTTGCCTAAAATTACCTTTGCCATCATTTAAGTATAGCCGGTCTTGCAGTGATGGGTCTGCTGCAGTATAACTGTCATAGCCCCCGCTGCATACATAAAGATCGATAAAACCATCTTTGTTGGCATCAAAAAAAACTGCATCTGCATCCTCACTTTTTATGCTGGAAGCAAAAGCTGCCTGAGGTTTTTTTACAAATTCGCCATTCTTTTTTTGAATAAAAAGCACAGCGGTTTGCCCCTGAGTTCCGCCGATATAAATATCTTCTAAACCGTCGCCGTTTATATCTGCTTTGGCTATACACGGCCCGGAAAATGACATAGGATTTATTAATAATGGTTGTCGCTTAAAATCGTTGGTTGATTTTTTTTGCTGTTGGAATGCTATAGGCGATTTAACCTCTTTAAATATAGAAGGAACAAGCTGCGGAGCTTTATATATTAGTTTTGCGTTTGTTTCTAACAAGGGTATTTGCTGGTTTGCTTTTATACCTGAGATCACCTCTTGTTTTCCACTTGTCCAAACTATTCGAAGAGAGTCAATGGAATTAGCATCCCCTAAGCCAAAATGCAAAATCGGGGAAACACTTGATTGATAGCCGCGAGATGGCATTTGTTCAAGATACTGTTGTTTGTTTTTGTTATAGATCCATATCTTTGCCCCAATACCCTGAGTATTTTGTCCGGATCCTTGCAGTTTTACTTTGAGAAATTGATTTTTCGCTTTTTTGTCTGATTTGTTTTCATAAACAAACGCCGCCAGGTTGATGTTGTTAACTACCAGATCCAAATCCCCATCGTTATCCAAATCAGCATATGCTGCCCCATTGCTATTCGAAGGAATGTTTAATCCCCATTCCATCACTTTATTGGTAAATGAGAGGTTTCCATTATTCTTGTAAATGTAGTTGTTAACATTGGATGCCGGCATCGCGTGAATCAGATCTAACAGACTCGCTTTTATTTGACTTGGATCGGTGCTACGCAAGAAATCTCCTTTGAACTTCAGAAAGTCCATGTTGGTATAGTCCCTCATATAGCCATTAGATATAAAAAGGTCTTTCCAGCCGTCATTGTCGTAATCTGCAAACAATGGTGCCCAACTCCAATCTGTATTTGAAATGCCCGACAGCTGGCCCATTTCACTAAATGTGCCGTTCCCATTATTTAATTGAAGCATATTGCGCATATCCTGGTAGTGGAAGCCAAGACGCAGGCGTAAATCATAATATTCATAATTGTCAGGAGAAAAAAGCAACTTCTGCCTGCGATTGTCTTCCGGAAGCATATCTAAGGTAAAAATATCAGAAAGGCCATCATTGTTAATGTCTGCAATATCATTACCCATCGAATATAAAGAGGTGTGACCGATTTGGGATTGAATTTGATTTGTGAAAGTGCCATTCCCGTTATTCATGTACAAATAATCGGGAGCCGAATAGTCATTTGAAATGTAAATGTCGGGATAACCATCATTGTTCAGGTCACTTACTCCGGCACCTAAACCATAGGTAAAAGAGGAATTATATATGCCAGCCTGATCAGAAACGTCCTTGAATTTTTTATTTTCATTTTTATATAGTTTAATCCTAATGGTTGGTGCAGGCTCTTTTAAGATTAGAGGGGCAGATATTTCATCAAGGGTAGTAAAAACTTTCGGATTATGGTTTAACAGGAGCATATCAAGATCGTTATCTTTGTCATAATCAAAAAAAACGGCCTGGGTACTATATGCGGTATCTGCAAGTCCATACGCTGCAGCCTCGTTCTTGAATATCGGGATTCCCTGATCGTTGATTCCCTGATTGATCAGCAAGCTATTGGATCTGTTTTTTGCTGGTAACGCCCCGGAGTAACACTGATAAATGTCTAATCTTCCATCACCATTAACATCTGCCATGGTAACTCCTGTTTTCCAGGAAAGGCCCACTTCAGTTATGCCGGCTTTATCGGTAATATCCTCAAACTGCATGTTCCCTTTATTAAGATATAGTTTGGCTTTTGTCATGTTCCCCGAGAAATAAATGTCATCGAGACCATCATTATTTAAATCGCCGATTGCAACACCTCCACCATTATAGAAGTACTGATAAGATATAATGTTTGCTCTCTCGTTCTCAATGATTGTATTATTGAAATCGATATGTGTTTGATCTGAGGAAAGTAGAGAAAAGAGTTTATTTGTGTCAGCCTCAATGCTCGTTTTTTTATCATTATTTACACAGGATGTAAATGAAAATAGGCTGAGAAGCGCTATGCTCAGGTGCAGTTTAGAGGTTAAAGAAGACATTTGGTTAAGAAGTTTGGTTTAATTCTTCTTGAAGATAACAACTTTATTTCAATGTATCATCTTTTTTACGGAAAGCATTAAAGATGCACCATCCCCAACTTCTTATACAAAAAAAGCATTCGATTAAAAATGCTTTTTTTGTATCTGTTTTTTTTAGCTAAACAAGCTGTAGATATAATTTTGGTTAACTAAATAACTCTTGCATATCCCTATCTGCGGTAGGTATTTTTTTTAGAAAGTCATCGAACCCGGCATTTTCCTGAGAGCTATACATTCCATAAGCATCAAGAATATAGCCTATCTGTTTGTCTTTGTCTTCTAACAAATAAAGTATGGAGTTGTCAGCAGGGTCAGAATCTCCTTCAAAGCGATAGGTTTTAATTATGGTAAGGTCTTCGGGGTTATAAATTTTATTAATGCCCACTCCTTGCATTTTACCATGATCTGTCATCTTTATTTCGTTATCCAGGCCTTTAAGTCTTAATTTTTCTAAAACCTGACTAAGTGTATTCATTTCTATTGGATGTTCCATAATAGGTCTTGTTTTTTGTAAGTAAAACAACAGCTTTTAGAAATGGTTTTCTTTTTTGTTGAAAGGGTATTATTCGATGTGCTATAATGTAAAAAGGCTAACCATAATTCATGGTCAGCCTTTTTGAATTTTAAATATTCCTTAAGCTTATAATGAAAAAGCAGCTTTTACTTTATCTACAAAGTCCAGTTTCTCCCAGGTAAACAATTCAACTGTAACTGTTTTTTCTTCGCCTCCGGGGCTTTTGAAAGTTTTGGTCACTGTTTCAGGTTTACGACCCATATGACCATATGCTGCAGTTTCACTATAAATTGGATTCCTTAGCTTTAAGCGCTGCTCAATAAAGTACGGGCGCATATCAAATAGGTCTTCAACAATCCTGGCAATTTCGCCATCTGTTTTATTTACTTTGCTTGTTCCGTAAGTGTTAATATAAATGCCCATTGGTTTTGCAACCCCAATAGCATAACTTACCTGAACTAAAATTTCTTCAGCTACACCAGCAGCAACAAGGTTTTTCGCAATATGACGAGTTGCATATGCCGCACTTCTATCTACTTTGCTTGGATCTTTTCCTGAGAATGCACCACCACCATGAGCTCCTTTTCCTCCATAGGTATCCACAATGATTTTACGGCCTGTTAAACCCGTATCGCCATGAGGACCTCCGATAACAAATTTTCCTGTAGGATTGATGTGATACTCTATCTTATCGTTAAACAGATGAGCATATTGCGGGTATTTTGCAATAATTCTTGGAATAAGAATGTCCACAAGGTCCTTTTTGATTTTGGCTAACATAGTAGCCTCTTCATCAAAATCATCATGCTGGGTGGATATTACAATAGCATCAATACGAACTGGTTTGTTGTTGTCTGAATATTCCAGCGTTACTTGTGATTTAGCATCAGGACGCAAATAAGTAATTTCATTGTTTTCTCTTCTTAAGAGCGCTAATTCCTGTAAAAGTGTATGTGAAAGATCTAATGCCAAAGGCATGTAGTTTTCAGTTTCGTTGGTTGCATAGCCAAACATCATTCCCTGATCACCGGCGCCTTGTTCCTCTTTACTGGCTCTGTCTACACCTTGGTTTATATCTTGGGACTGTTCGTGGATTGCGGAAAGAATGCCACATGAGTTGGCTTCAAACATGTACTCACTTTTTGTATAACCAATTTTTCTGATTACATCACGAGCAATTTGCTGCACATCCAGGTAAGTTTGTGATTTTACCTCGCCAGCTAAAATAACCTGACCTGTGGTAACCAAAGTTTCACAAGCAACTTTTGACTCTGAATCGAATGCCAAAAAATTATCAATAAGTGCGTCTGAGATTTGATCTGCTACTTTATCCGGATGACCTTCAGAAACTGATTCGGATGTAAATAAATACGACATTTTAAATAATTAAAAATTTAATTTAAACAATTATATAAAATGGAATCAGACCCTGCGTAGCAGGCAGTAAAATGAAGTGTATGATAAGGTTAGCACTTTTTTTTACGTGGTTGCAATCCCGCTATTCTTAAATAGCATCGCAAATCAGTCCACTTTAATGCTGCAAAATTAGCATATATATTTAAATAGTCAAAAAATATCAATTATTTTGTACTATCATTAATCAAAAGGTTTTGTCGAAATCAAACATTCTATTTATTATTAATCCCATATCAGGAGGGAAGGATAAGTTAAAGATACCTGCATTGATAGATGCACACCTGGACCGCTCTAAGTTTAGCCCGAATTTTAGCTTTACGGAATATGTTGGCCATGCCTCGGAAATAGCTGAGGAAGCTGCAAATAAGAATTTTGATGTAATTGTGGCCGTTGGAGGCGATGGTACCATAAATGAAATTGCAACTAAGGTCATGCAACAGAATAAAGTGCTGGGTATTATTCCTTTTGGCTCTGGAAACGGGCTGGCAAGGTTCTTGAAAATACCCATGAATACTGTTGCTGCAATCAAGGTGATTAATAAGCTTAACGTTGAACTCATCGATACTGCCAGATTTAATGATAAATCCTTTTTCAATATGGCGGGGATGGGCTTTGATGCACATATCAGCTCTGTTTTTGCCGGAAATAAATCAAGGGGATTAACGGGCTACCTCAAATTAGGATTAACAGAAGTGTTAAACTATAAGCCTCAAATCTATCGGCTGAATATAGATGGAGTAGATTATGAGCGTAAGGCATTTGTGATCAGCATAGCCAATTCTTCTCAATATGGCAACAATGCACACATCGCCCCCAAGGCATCGGTAGTAGACGGACTTCTTGATGTTTGTGTGGTTAAAGAATTTCCAATGTACAAATTACCGCTACTGGCATATGAAATGTTAAGTGCAAGAACTGATCGCTCCAAAATTGTTGAAATTATAAAAGGTAAAAATATAAAGATCAGCCGCAGTCAGGACGATGCAATACATATTGATGGAGAACCCTTTTTCATGGGAAAGGAAATAGAAGTGTCTATTGTGCCGTTATCGTTAAATATAATTACTCCTAGTTATGAAGTCTAAAAAGAAAACGCTAAGTGATCTTGGAGGAATAATGTATTCCACAGACCCTTCCTTTGTTTATCAGGAAGAAAGCGACGGTTCCAATGAATCAGTACCTAAAAACCAACAGGACCTAAGAGTTACATTGGATCGAAAGAACAGAGGTGGAAAAGCAGTTACCTTAGTCACAGGATTTAGAGAAAGTGATGAAGAACTGGAAAATTTGGCCAAAATGCTGAAAACGAAATGTGGCGTAGGAGGGGGAGCAAAAGATGGCGAGATCATCATCCAGGGAGATTTTAGAGATAAAGTGCTTTCACTCTTGCAAAAGGAGGGTTATAAAGTAAAGAAATCTGGAGGATAAATCGTTGACTTAATTTATTGATTTTCAATATTTTAATTGTAAGTGTATAAGCAACAATAAGTTAAAATTTTCTTTAAAAAAGGTGTTTTTACCTTTTTATCTGTATAACTTTGCCTGACTAACTTATTATTCTTATGAGCAAAGCATTTATGCTTAGGCCTGATTTGAGCTATCTGGATCTGGATTCGGATATGGCTTTATATCAGCTTAACGTAGCACAATTGGTTGAGGAGGCCATAAAAAATGGAGAAGGTTCACTGGCTGATACAGGTGCATTGGCAGTAGATACAGGGAAATTTACGGGCCGTTCTCCAAAAGACAGATTTATCGTTTGTGACGAGCTAACCCGCGATTCGGTCTGGTGGGGTGATATAAATTTCAAATTCGAGCCGGAGAAATTTGATGCGTTATATAAAAAAGTAACAGCTCATCTTAGCAAAAAAAAATATTATGTAAGAGATTCGTTTGCCTGTGCAGATGAGGCTTACAAAACGACCATTAGGGTAGTAAGTGAGACAGCATATCAAAATCTGTTTTCTCATAATCTATTCTTAAGACCGGAAGACGGAGATATTCAAGAGCGACCGGAATGGACCATTATTGCCTGCCCTTCTTTTTTGGCGGACCCAGCTGTAGATGGAACGAGACAGCCTAATTTTACGATCCTTAATTTTTCAAAAAAAATAATCCTTATAGGAGGATCGGGATATACAGGAGAAATTAAAAAAGGGATTTTTTCAGTGTTAAACTTTATTCTTCCAGAGCAGAGACGTACATTATCAATGCATTGTTCAGCAAATGTTGGGAAAAAAGGAGATACAGCCATATTTTTTGGCTTATCAGGAACAGGTAAAACCACTCTTTCTGCCGATCCCGAACGTGGACTGATCGGAGATGATGAACATGGCTGGGGAAGTGAATCTGTATTTAATTTTGAAGGGGGCTGTTATGCTAAATGTGTGGATTTGACTATTGAAAAAGAACCACAGATTTTTAATGCCATAAAATTCGGTGCCTTGTTGGAGAATACCAATTACTTTGAGGGCACCCGAACTGTTGACTTTTCCAACATTGATAAAACGGAGAATACCAGGGTCGCCTATCCGATAAATTACATTGATCATGCCATAGTCCCTTCAATTGCTCCTGAACCGAAAAACATTTTCTTTCTTACAGCTGATGCTTTTGGCGTTTTACCACCAATTGCCAAATTAAATATCGGACAAGCGATGTTCCATTTTATATCCGGATACACCGCGAAAGTTGCCGGCACAGAAGCAGGTGTTACTGAGCCCCAGCTAACCTTCTCTGCTTGTTTTGGTAAGGCATTTCTGCCACTTCATCCAACAAGATATGCAGAACTCCTTGGAGAAAAGATGGAAAAGAATAATGTAAATGTATGGCTGGTTAATACTGGCTGGAGCGGAGGAGCTTACGGAGAAGGTAAGCGGATGAAGTTAGCATATACCCGTGCGATGATTTCTGCAGCGTTGAATGGAGCGCTTGAAGATGTTGAATTTACCACTGATCCTGTTTTTGGGTTACGGACTCCTTTGACCTGCCCAAATGTTCCATCAGAAATTTTGAATCCAAGAAATACTTGGGCAAGCAAGCAAAAGTATGATCATAAAGCCAATGAACTTTCTTTGGCCTTCATAAATAATTTCAAGCAATTTGAAGCCTTCGCAAGCGAAGAAATGATTAGTTCACTACCAAAAATAACCGAAAACACAGTTTAAAGCATTTTTTTTGCCTAAAAATTTGCATTTCAGTTTTTTTTTAGTTTTAATTGCGAAAGATTGTCTCCGCAACGAGACAATCTTTTTTAATTATACAGTAATACGTTAGATATAACGGGAGTGCAAACGGGTAAAATTGACGGGACAAAACGAATTAGCAAGCTAACGATTATTTAATTTGGAATTAAAATCAAAGTTATAAATTTGTTACGGCAACAATTGTTTGTAATAGTCGTTGTGTGTATTACGGAATATTTAATCTAATTTTAAAAAACAAAGTACTAAAAACTAAAAAACTAAAAAAAAATGGCAAACGCACCAAAACCAACAACAGTTAAAAAAGAAGGCTCTTCTACAGCTTCAAATTTATTCGCAACTCTTACTATTCCAATTTGTATCATTATTGGTATATGTGTTTACAAATTTATTTTCGGAGATAGAGGGAATTTCATCGATGGGGCTGATCCAGATCTTCACGATACACTTCCAAAAGTAGGTAACTACATGGGTATGGCTTACAAAGGCGGAGTTATCGTACCTGTTCTATTGGGTATGTTTCTTATGGTAATTGTATTCTCTATCGAGCGTCTTATTGTAATTGGTAAAGCAACTGGAAAATCTAGCCTGGATTCATTCGTTAAAAAAATCCAAGGATTTTTAAATTCAAACAACATCGAAGCAGCCTTAACTGAGTGTGATAAACAACAAGGTTCAGTTGCTAACGTAATCAAATCAGGATTGAAAAAATATCGTGAGATGGAAGTTGAAGCAAACATGGATACAGATCAAAAGTGTTTAGCTATCCAGAAAGATATCGAAGAAGCTACTACTTTGGAAATGCCAATGTTAGAGCAAAACTTAACTGTAATTGCTACTTTGGTATCAGTAGGTACATTAACAGGACTATTAGGTACAGTAACAGGTATGATCAAGGCCTTCGGTGGTTTGGCTAACTCTGGTGCTCCGGATCAGGCTGCATTGGCAACTGGTATTTCTGAGGCCCTAATTAACACAGCTACTGGTATCGGTACTTCTACTTTTGCGATTATCATGTATAACATCCTTACTTCTAAAATTGATAAATTAACTTATGCAATTGATGAAGCAGGTTTCAGCATCATTCAAACTTACGCCAGTACACATAAATAAAAAATAATGTATTTTTTTTTACCGGCTTTATGGAAAACCGGAAGAATTAACATCATTAGTAAAAAGTAAGTTTATTTATTAAATATTATGGCAAGAGCAAAGGTTCAAAGAAAGAGTACTTCGATAGATATGACCGCCATGTGCGATGTGTCTTTCCTGCTGCTTACTTTCTTTATATTAACAGCAACAGCGCGCCAGCCGGATCCTTTGGAAGTAACAATTCCAAGTTCTACCTACAAGATTAAAGTTCCAGATTTGGATATGGGGATTTTATCTATTGGTCAGGGTAAGGTGTTCTACGAAATCGTAGGAAAGGACGTAAAAATGGCAACGCTTGATAAAATTGGAGAGCAATACAAAATTCAGTTTACTCCTGAAGAGAGAGAACGTTTCGGTGTTCTTGGATCATTCGGAGTTCCTGTAAGCAGCTTGAAAAAGTTTATCATGATGAACGGTGACGAGAGAGATAAGTTTGCTAAGGCCAACTTGGGTATCCCGGCTGATTCAACAAACAATGAATTGTCTGAATGGTTATTGCAATCCCGTAAGGCGGTTGCAGAGTTACACCAGACTTCAATGAGGATAAGTATCAAGGGAGACGCTGAAGAAAAATATCCAAACATCAAAAAGATTGTTGATATTCTTCAGAAGCAAAAAATTAACAAATTTAGTTTAATTACATCGGCCGAGGGCGATGCTAAATAAAATCATACTATGGCAGAATTAGATACCTCCGGCGGGGGTGGGAAAAAAGGCGGCAAAGTAAGAAGTAAGAAAGCAAATACCAAAGTAGATTTAACTGCCATGGTAGATTTAGCCTTCCTGCTGATCACCTTCTTCATGTTAACCACCTCGTTGTCAAAGCCGATTGCAATGGACATTGCAAAACCTGATCAAGAGGACAATGATGTGAAAAACGAGCTTCGTGCATCTCAGACCATGACAATTCTATTGGGTAAAAACAATAAGGTTGCCTGGTACATGGGAGAAGCAGGAAAGACTCCACCAAATATTGAAAGCTTTGCTGAGGTTAGAAAATCAATATTAAAAAATAAAGACGAGGTAAGTAAAACTACCGGCCGACAAATAGTGATAGTAGTGAAACCAACAGAAGGAGCTACTTATAAGAATTTTGTTGATATAATGGACGAGTTGAATATCGCTAAAATTAAAACTGCTCCGGCTATTGATGATGTAAACATTATCGATAGTGAGAAAGATGCGATGAAACAAGCTGGGATATTATAAATAATTATAAACATAAAAATATTAGGCTATGTTTGGTTCTAAAATAGATTTATTAAAAAGGGATTGGCTTGATGTTGTGTTTGCCAATAAGAACAAAAGCTACGGAGCTTACGAGCTTCGTCAGAGAAGTTCTGCGAATACAACGAAATCATTGCTAATAGCATCAACAGCATTTGTGTTGTTGTTCTTATCCCCTAAAATTATGGAGTTATTCAAAGGAAAAGCTCCAGAAGAGGAAATTGTTAAGCAAACGGAAGTAGTGGTGCAGCCACCTCCTCCTGTAAACCCGGAAACACCTCCACCGCCACCGGTTGAGCCACCGCCGCCAAAACAGGATCAGGTTAAGTTCCCTCCTCCAATTGTAAAACCGGATGAGTTGGTACGTGACGAGGAACCGGTTGAAATTGAAGATTTGAAAAAGGCTGACCCAGGTCAGAAAACCATTGCCGGCGACCCTGATGCGGATATCGTTATTGCAGGTCCGGCAGGTGATGGCCCTAAACAAGCAGCGGTAGTAGAGGATACCAAAGTTTATGACTTTGTGAGTCTTGAAACGCAGCCATCTTTCCCTGGTGGTATGGAGAAATTCTACGCTTATTTGAAAAAAGCGGTAAGATATCCTCCTATGGCTCAGGAGAACAACATTCAAGGTAAAGTGTTTTTATCGTTCGTTGTTGAAAAGGATGGTAGCTTAACCGATATTAAAGTTGATAGAAAACTTGGTGGTGGTACAGATGAGGAAGCTGTTAGGGTGCTAAAAGCAAGTCCGAGATGGATCCCAGGAGTTCAAAATGGTAAAAAGGTGCGTGTGAAATATAACATCCCAATCAGTTTTACCTTATCACAATAGAATACAATGTTTAATTTGAAAACATTTATGCAGAAATCGCCTCAACAGCGATTTCTGTTTATTTTAGGGCTAGTTATGTTTGCCTTTTACCTGGTTCTGGGCCTTACATTAATCGTTTGGAAAGACATGCCGGTAACCATCGAACGGACTTACAGAGTGCTCCTTGGTGTGTTGCTTATCGTTTATGCAGCAATAAGATTTACCCGGGTAATTAATCAAAAAGATAATTAAAGAATGAAGAATCTAAGCTTTGCGTTCATTTTTCTGGTGCTGCTGTCTTGCAAAAATAAAAAGCAGACTGAGGTTGTTGAACAAACACGGACATCAGGATCGGTTAAAATTCTTGTTGACGAATCTTTTTCTTCGATTATCGCTGATCAGATCATGGTATTTAAATCTGATTATAAGCATGCGGAGTTTGCAGTCACTGCCGGTAACGAGAATAAAATAGTGCCTGCTTTTTTAAATGACAGCATTAGAGTAATCATATTATCCCGGATGCTAACACCCCAGGAAGATAAAATATACAGAAACAGAAGCATCGTTCCAAAGACATCCAGGTTTGCCATAGACGGAATTTCATTGCTTACCCAGAAGGACGATCTTGACTCAAATATCACTGTTGAGGAGGTGATAGCGATATTAAAAGGAACTTCAAACAGTGGAAAACAGCTTGTTTTTGACAATGCCTATTCCAGCACGCTCCGGTATTTCAAGGAGCTGGCTCAAATCACGGAACTTCCAAAAAAGGGAGTTTATACTTTGAAGAACAATAATGACGTTATAAAGTACGTTGCTGAAAATAAGAATTTTATAGGAGTAGTCGGTGTAAATTGGTTAATAGCTAATAATTCCGATATGACTCCTTATATTGCAAAGGTGAAAACGATGGGGGTGAAGAATATTAAGGGGAAAAAGGGGGATAATGCATACTATCGTCCCGATCAGGCAAATCTAATTAGTGGTATTTATCCGTTTTTAAGAAATGTTTACATCATAAATTGTGAGGGACGGGATGGTTTAGGCACAGGTTTTGCAAACTGGTTATTAAGCCCGAGAGGTCAGTTGATCGTACTGAAATCTGGACTTGGTCCGCATAAGATGATGTCACGGGATTTTAACTTGAAGAATACAAAGTAAATTTTATATTTGGAAAACGAAAGTAATGGGCAGGGTAAGATGAGTTTGATTTTAGAAATGCCTTTTAAATATTTGAAACTAAAAACAAAATAGCGAACCATGAAAGCTGCAAAGCCGGCTTCATAACAATTAATTGAAAATAGAGGAACTATGAAAATGACAAAGAAAGCAATAACCTTAGGTTTAGGTTTAGTAGTGATGGGTTCTGCCTCTTTTGCTCAGAGCATTACCGATGCAAAGAAGGCGATAGATGCCGAACAGTACCAAAAAGCGACTTCAATGCTTAAAGCGTTGGTGTCGTCACAAAAAGGCAAAGGGGAGAATTACTTTAGTTTAGGTGATGTTTATTTAAGAAGGGATTATATTGATTCTGCTAGAGCTGCCTTTACTCAAGGTGTGACAGCTGATCCAAAAAATCCTTTAAATTATATAGGTTTAGGCCAGGCTGATCTTGCTTCAAATAATGCCGCGTCAGCTAAAACAAATTTTGATAAAGCAATTGAAGTTTCTTCAAAAAAAGACTTTACTCCATATTTGTATATAGGAAAGGCTTATTTGGAAGGTGAGAAACCAGATTTTGCTGCAGCACTACCTAACTTGCAAAAAGCGGAAGAGCTTGATGATAAAGATAAAGAGGCAGAAACATTTGTTGCTTTAGGAGATTACTATGCAGCACAAAGAAAGAACTCAGAGGCGCTTCAAAACTACATGAGGGCTTTGAGTATTAATCCGGCCCTTTACAGATCTACCGTTCAGATTGGAAGAATGTATAAAGAGTCAAGAGCATTCAGTGATGCGGAAGTTGAATTGAAAAATGTAATCGCTGCTGATCCAAATTATGGCCCTGCTTATCGTGAGTTAGCTGAGCTGTATATGCAATGGGGAAATCAGGAGCCTGCAAATTTTGATGCTAAGGCGGCTGAGGCATTAACAAACTACAAGAAATATCTTGATTTGACTGATAAATCATATGATTCAAGATTACGTTATGCAACTTTCTTGTTTTACGCGAAAGACTTTAAAACGCTGGAACAAGAAACTTCAGAACTGGCCTCAGTAAATCCCAACGATCCTAAAAGCTTGATCGTTTCAAGGTTGAGAGGATACTCTGCATATGAAAACAAAAATTATCCTCAGAGTTTACAGTACATGAAAGACTTTTTTGCGAAGGTAAAAGATACTTCACGTATTATCTCTGATGACTATATGTACCTTGGTAAAGCCTTAATGAAGGATTCTACAGATAAGGCTAACGACAGTTTAGGTTTAGTAAATGTGATTAAAGCGGTTAATATGGACTCTACTAAAGTTGAGGCTTTAGCAGAACTTGCAAAATCATATTATGATGCTAAAAACTATCCTAAAGCAATTGCAACATATGATGTGGTTAACCGTTTGAACCCAGAAGGTAAAGGTTCATTGTATAACTATTTTTACCATGCTATTGCCTCTTATGTGTCTTATTATAAGGCTTATACTGCAAAGACCAATCCATCTAAACAAATCTTAGTGAAAGGAGATTCTTCGTTAGCGAAATTGCTGAAGTTAGCTCCATCGACTTATGATGCGATTTTGTATAGAGCTAGAATCAATGACTTCATGGATGATGAAGCAAATCCAACGGGGTTAAAAATACCTTTCTACCAACAGTATTTAGATTCTGTCGAGGCTCATGTTGATAAACAAACTCCGGCAGTAAAAAAGAATATGGTGGAAGCCTATAATCAAATAGCGGGTTTTGCTTCATACAAAGAAGATAAAGTAAAAGCAAAATTATTCTGGGACAAAAGTTTAGCTATTGATCCTGCAAATACCACTGCATTAGAAGGCATTAAATCATTAACAGCTCCAGCACCAAAAGCTGCAGCTAAGCCAAAGAAAAAGTAATAATTTTATAATAAAAGAAAAAGGCGGGGTTGTTATCCCGCCTTTTTCTTTTATTTTTGCCTCATAATTTATATTTAAATGGAAACTCAAAGCGTACCCGTAGATTTTTTACCAATTATATTTCAAGTAGTTGTTGCCTTAGGATTTGTGGTGGTTACTTTAATCGCGACACACTTTTTAGGTCCAAAAAGAAAAACAGCTGATAAGCTGGCAACATTTGAAGCAGGTGTAAAAGTTGTCGGTAATGCGCGTCAGCCATTTTCCATCAAGTATTTTCTAGTGGCTATACTGTTTGTCCTGTTTGATGTGGAGGTGATATTCATGTACCCTTGGGCAGTTAATTTTAGAGCACTTGGAATGTCTGGAATGATAGAGATGTTCATCTTTATGGGAACCTTATTATTAGGCTTTATTTATGTGATAAAAAAGAAAGCATTGGATTGGAATTAGGTTATTTAGATTGTTTCTAAATGCCCTCAACTTAATTCATTTGCTTTTAAAAAATTGTAGATTTGTGGTTCATTCTTTAAAGGAATGAACCTTTTTCGTTTTGTATCATGAGTAACATCAATATAGTAGACGCGCCTCCAGGCATAGAAGGATCTGGTTTTTTTGCTACCTCCTTAGACAAGGTTATCGGCCTGGCCCGTTCCCATTCATTATGGCCCTTACCATTTGCCACTTCTTGCTGTGGTATTGAGTTTATGGCCACCATGGGATCTCATTATGACTTTGGCCGATTCGGATCTGAGCGTTTAAGCTTTTCTCCCCGTCAGGCAGATTTATTAATGGTAATGGGAACCATAGCTAAGAAAATGAGCCCGGTTCTTAAACAGGTATATTTGCAGATGGCTGAACCCCGTTGGGTGATGGCTGTTGGCGCTTGTGCATCCAGTGGAGGTATATTCGATACTTATTCTGTTTTACAGGGAATAGATGAAATTATTCCGGTCGATGTATATGTGCCAGGATGTCCACCAAGACCAGAAGCTATATTGGATGGTTTTGGTAAAATTCAGGAATTGGTTAGGAATGAATCTTCAAGAAGAAGAAATTCAGATCAATATAGAGAAATGTTGGCTTCATACGGAATTGACTAATGGCAGAGGTTACTAATCAGGAATTAATACAACAACTGACTGAAAAGTTCGGTGAAAAAATAGTTGGAATTAATGAGCCTTATGGCTTGCTTACTTTTGAAACCACAAAGGATGTTATTATTAATGTTCTGGCATTTCTTAAACAAAATACGCTAGCTAGCTTTAACTTTCTTACCGATATTACTGCAGTACATTATCCTGAGAAAAAGCATGGCATTGCTGTAGTTTACCATTTACACAGTATGGTGAACAAAATCAGGATTAGGGTTAAGGTTTTCATTGATGAGCATCATCCTGAAATCCCAACCGCTACAACCTTATGGAATGCAGCTAATTGGATGGAAAGAGAAACTTATGACTTGTTTGGAGTAAAGTTTGAAGGCCATCCGGATTTGAGAAGAATATTGAATATGGACGAGCTAGGTGTGCATCCCATGTTAAAACAATATCCTTTGGAAGATCCGAACAGAGTAGATAAAAAAGACGAATACTTTGGTAGATAAGAAAAAATGAATCAACCGGTATATACAGATAACGACCCACAGAATGAATTGGTAACCTTAAATTTAGGTCCAACTCACCCTGCAACACATGGTGTTTTTCAGAATGTAATTCAATTGGATGGTGAGCGCATCGTTAGTGGTGTATCTACTATTGGGTACATTCACCGTGCTTTTGAAAAAATTGCGGAACATCGCCCATTCTATCAAATTACTCCTTTAACAGATCGGTTAAACTACTGCTCTTCTCCCATAAATAATATGGGATGGCACATGACTGTAGAGAAGTTATTGAATATTAAAATGCCAAAGCGTGTGGATTACTTAAGGGTAATTATTATGGAACTGGCACGTATTTCAGATCACATTATCTGTAATACCATTATTGCTCAGGATACAGGCGCAACAACCACATTCTTATATTTATTTCAATTCAGAGAACATATTTATGAGATCTATGAAGAGATTTGTGGTGCAAGATTAACGACCAATATTGGTCGTATTGGAGGCTTCGAAAGAGACTTTAATGAAATTGCCTTTGCCAAAATCAATAAGTTTTTGAAAGAGTTCCCCGTAGCACTAAGAGAATTTGAAAGCTTGCTTAACCGTAACCGTATTTTTATTGACCGTACAGCGAAAGTTGCAGCGGTATCAGCGGAACAGGCACTGGATTATGGATGGACCGGACCGCTGTTGCGTTCAGCTGGAGTTGACTATGACGTTCGCGTGAGTGATCCATATTCGTCATATGAAGATTTTGATTTTGAAGTTCCGGTAGGAACAAGTGGTGATATTTATGACCGTTATCTTGTTCGGAATGAAGAAATGTGGCAAAGTGTTAGGTTAATCGAACAGGCTTTAGAAAAATTAAAGCACGAACCGGCAGGTATTTTCCATGCGGATGTACCTGAATTCTATTTGCCTGCTAAGGAAGAAGTTTATAATAACATGGAAGCTTTAATCTATCATTTTAAAATCGTGATGGGCGAAATTGATGCTCCTAAAGCTGAAGTATATCATTCAGTTGAAGGTGGTAATGGTGAGTTGGGCTTCTATTTAATCAATGATGGAGGAAGAACGCCATATCGTTTACACTTCAGAAGACCTAGTTTTATTAATTACCAAATGTTTGCACCAATGAGTAAAGGCATGCTGCTGTCAGATGCCATTATCAACATGAGTAGTATGAACATTATTGCAGGAGAATTAGATGCTTAAAGTAGAACAACAACAACCTGTAGAGTTTTCATCAGCTTTAAAAGAGAAGTTTGATGAGATAATTAGCAGATACCCGAAGGGTAAACATAAATCTGCTTTATTGCCGATGCTTCATGAGGTTCAGGCTGAATTAGGCTGGTTAAGCCCGGATGCAATGGATAAAGTTGCTGCTTATCTGGATATCCAGAACATTGAGGTATATGAAGTAGCTTCGTTTTACAGCATGTATTTTTTAAAACCTCAGGGTAAGTATGTTCTGGAAGTATGCAGAACCGGCCCTTGTTGTTTAGTGGGTGCTGAGAAGCTGATGAACCATATAGAACAAAATCTAGGCGTTAAAGAAGGGGAGGTTACACCTGATGGCTTGTTTAGCTGGAGAGGTGTAGAGTGTTTAGCTGCCTGTGGATATGGCCCGGTATTACAGATCGGTCCGGAATATACATTTTACGAAAACCTTAATGAACAAAAGGTTGACGAGTTGATACAAGATTTACGCAAGAAATAATGGCCCGTAAACTATTATTAGAACACATAAACGTACCAGGCATCAATACATTTGATGTTTATCGCCAAAAAGGCGGTTATCGTGCCGTAGAAAAGGCCTTAAAAACTTTGACTCCTGATGAAGTAGTGGAAGAAGTTAAGAAGTCTGGATTACGTGGACGTGGCGGTGCAGGATTCCCTACGGGAATGAAATGGAGTTTTTTGGC
This sequence comes from Pedobacter sp. 05T44, assembly GCF_056395985.1. NCBI lineage: Bacteria > Pseudomonadati > Bacteroidota > Sphingobacteriia > Sphingobacteriales > Sphingobacteriaceae > Pedobacter > Pedobacter sp. 05T44. The sequence goes on along the minus strand of NZ_JBFTKO010000012.1, from coordinate 57,936 downwards.
GAAACCTGAAGGCGTAGCAAGATATTTAGTTTGTAATGCAGACGAGTCTGAGCCAGGAACTTTTAAAGATCGTTATCTGATGACCCATATCCCTCATGCACTTATTGAGGGAATGATCGTTTCAAGTTTTGCGCTGGGTGCTAATACCTCTTACATTTATGTAAGAGGTGAGATGATGCCCCAGATTAGAATACTGGAAAAAGCAATTGCAGAAGCAAAGCATGCTGGGTTTTTAGGAAAGAATATTTTAGGAACCGGCTATGATTTGGAACTATATGTTCAACCAGGTGGCGGTGCATATATTTGTGGAGAAGAAACCGCATTATTGGAGTCTTTAGAAGGTAAAAGAGGAAATCCCAGGATTAAACCTCCTTTTCCTGCAATTGCAGGGCTTTACGGATGTCCAACTGTAGTAAACAATGTGGAGTCTATTGCGGCGACTGTGCCTATCATTAACGATGGTGGTGATGAGTATGCCAAAATAGGAATCGGCAGAAGTACAGGTACTAAACTGATTTCAGCTTCTGGTAACTTAGTGAGACCAGGTGTATATGAAATAGATCTGGGATTGCCTGTAGAAGAGTTTATTTATTCTGATGAATATTGCGGAGGTATCGCAAACGGTAAAAGATTAAAGGCTACTGTAGCCGGGGGATCATCTGTTCCTATCTTACCCGCAAATCTAACCCTGAAGTTAGCGAATGGCGAACCAAGATTAATGAGCTATGAATCGTTGTCAGAAGGTGGTTTTGCTACTGGATCAATGATGGGTTCTGGCGGTTTTATCGCATTTGATGAAGATCAGTGTATTGTTAGAAACACCTGGAACTTCGCTCGTTTTTATCATCATGAAAGCTGTGGACAATGCTCTCCTTGTAGAGAGGGAACAGGATGGATGGAAAAAGTGCTGCACAGAATAGAGTATGGCCATGGTAAAATGAGCGATATTGACCTATTGGTTGATGTTTCTAAAAAGATTGAAGGAAACACAATCTGTCCTTTAGGCGATGCGGCAGCATGGCCGGTTGCAAGTGCAATCAGACATTTCAGAGATGAGTTTGAATGGCATGTTAAAGAGCCAATCAAATGTTTAGATACTAATTATGGTTTGGCAAATTATGCTGAGCCTATTGCGAAAGCAGAAGTTACGACAGGAAATTAACAATCATGAGTGACAAAGTTAAGGTAACCATAGACGGGATAACAGTAGAAGTAGCACCCGGCACAACTATTCTAAATGCTGCAAGGCAAATAGGTGGTGATATAGTGCCTCCTGCAATGTGCTATTATTCCAAATTAGAAGGTAGCGGAGGAAAATGCCGTACTTGTATTGTTAAAGTTAGCAAGGGGTCTGAGAAAGATCCCAGGCCAATGCCAAAGTTGGTAGCATCATGCCGTACAACAGTTATGGATGGCATGGAGGTTCAAAATATCACTTCTCCGGAAGTTATTGAAGCGCGAAGCGGTGTAGTAGAAATGCTACTGATCAACCATCCTTTAGACTGCCCTGTTTGTGATCAGGCAGGAGAATGTGACCTTCAGAATCTTGGATATGAGCACGGTTTGCAGAAAACCAGATATGAATTTGAGCGCAGAACTTTTGAACGTATCGATATTGGAGATAAGATCCAGTTACATATGAACAGATGTATTTTATGCTATCGTTGCGTATTTACTGCCGACCAGATTACAAACAAACGTGTACATGGTATTTTAAATAGAGGTGATCACTCAGAAATTTCTACCTATATACAAACAGCTGTAGATAATGATTTTTCCGGAAACGTGATTGACGTATGCCCTGTTGGAGCATTAACCGATAAAACATTCAGATTTAAAAATCGTGTTTGGTTTACCAAGCCAATTGACGCACACAGAGATTGTCCTACATGCAGTGGTAAAGTTACTTTATGGTATAAGGGAGAAGATGTGCTAAGGGTTACAGCACGTAAAGATATTTATGGTGAGGTGGAAGAATTTATCTGCAATACCTGCCGCTTCGATAAAAAGAAAACGGCTGATTGGGTAATTGAGCATCCCACTCATATTAGCGATACTTCCGTTATTGCTTCTAACCATTATGAAACCTTAAAGCCTTTGCCTGTTATTCAAAACAATCCTCAATTACAACAGGCAAATAAAGTAGAACTAGAAAAAACAACCAAATTCTAATGGATATAGCTTTTGTAATAGAAAAATTTGTACTGGTTGCCATCATATTTGGTATCAGTTTATTGATTGCTATGTACTCTACTTATGCTGAGCGGAAAGTTGCTGCCTTTTTACAGGACAGGCTTGGACCAGACAGAGCAGGGCCTTTTGGGATACTTCAGCCATTGGCTGATGGGGTTAAAATGTTCATGAAGGAAGAGATTATTCCTTCAAACGCCAGTAAGTGGTTATTTATGGTAGGACCGGGATTGGCCATGCTTACCGCTTGTATTGGAACAGCAGTTATCCCATGGGGCAGCAATATAACCATCGGAGATCGTGTTATTCCATTGCAGGTAACGGATATCAATGTAGGTATTTTATACATCTTTGGTGTGGTTTCACTAGGTGTTTACGGAGTAATGATCGGTGGCTGGGCATCAAATAATAAATACTCATTGCTAAGTGCCATTCGTGCGGCATCGCAAAATATCAGCTATGAGATCGCTATGGGCTTATCTATTATTGCTTTGTTGCTCGTTACAGGAACAATGAGTCTTAAAGAGATTGTGGAACAACAACATGGCTGGCACTGGAATATACTTTACCAGCCCTTAGGGTTTGTCATTTTTATGGTTTGTGCCTTTGCAGAAACCAATAGGGCTCCTTTTGATTTGCCGGAGTGTGAAACCGAGCTGATTGGTGGTTATCATACGGAGTATTCTTCAATGAAACTGGGCTTCTATCTATTTGCTGAATACATCAATATGTTTGTGTCATCAGCAGTTATGGCTACGCTTTATTTTGGAGGATATAACTATCCGGGTATGGATTGGGTATTGTTACATACAGGACCGGTTATTGGTCCTCTGATTGGAACGTTTGTATTTTTTATAAAAATATTCGCATTCATATTTTTCTTTATGTGGGTACGCTGGACAATCCCTCGTTTCCGCTATGATCAATTGATGCACCTTGGCTGGAAGGGTTTAATTCCTTTGGCTATCGCTAACATCATTATCACAGGAATTGTGATTGCAATAATTGAAAAGTTTTAACTACCCGCACTAGCGGATAAATAATAAGGAGGTTTAATGGAACCATTAACCAGTAAAAAGAAAGTATTAGAACAAAAACCATTAACGTTTGCAGAACGAATGTATCTGCCTGCAATAGCCAAAGGTTTGTCTGTTACAATTAGCCACCTATTTAAAAAAGAGGCTACCATAAGATACCCTGAAGTTGAAAGAGAATTCTCAACCAACTTTAGAGGGATGCATTCTTTGAAAAGAGATGAGCAGGGAAGAGAGCGTTGTACTGCTTGTGGGTTGTGTGCGCTGTCCTGCCCGGCTGAAGCGATCACTATGATTGCTGCAGAACGCAAGCCTGAAGAAAAGGAACTCTATAGGGAAGAGAAGTATGCTGCAGTATATGAAATTAATATGTTGCGCTGCATTTTCTGTGGTTTATGTGAAGAAGCCTGTCCAAAAGAAGCAATCTACCTGGATGGCCCAATCGTACCTGCCGATTATCTTCGTAAAGATTTTATTTACGGGAAGGATAAATTGGTAGAGCAACCATTGAATAAATAGTAATTTAGTATACAATGCCTGTTAAGGGCCTTTTAATATAAACAGTTTAAACATAGATAATGGGTACTTCAGTATTCTATTTCGTAGCAACATTAAGCGTGATCTTTTCACTGATGGTTATTTTTTCAAAAAACCCGGTGCATAGTGTGCTTTATCTGATTGTTACATTCTTCACATTTACGGTTCACTACATTCTGTTAAACGCACAGTTTTTGGCTGTGGTAAATTTCATTGTTTACATGGGTGCAATTATGGTTCTATTCCTTTTTGTGCTGATGTTACTGAACCTCAATAAGGATAACGAGCCGTTAAAATCAGGAGCAGTAAAAGTTGTCGGTGTGATCGCAGGATGCTGTCTTGTGGTTACTTTGGTTGGATCCCTAAAGGCTACTGCAGTGTCTGATCCGGTGATTTTAAGAAATCCTAATTTGGGCTTACTGAAAAATCTGGGCAAGGAATTGTTCGGCCCTTTTATGTTGCCCTTTGAACTTTCATCAATCTTATTGCTTTCTGCGATGGTTGGTGCAGTATTGTTAACTAAAAAAGAAAAAGTATAGTGGAGAACATGACTCAACAATTGCAGGGCGTACCACTTAACCACTACATCTGGCTAAGTGCTATTATTTTCACCATTGGCGTTATTGGAGTATTAACCCGCAGAAACGCTATAGTTATATTTATGTCGGTTGAATTGATGCTGAATGCAGTTAATTTGCTGCTAACAGCTTTTTCAGTGCATAACAATGATCCATCCGGACAGGTTTTTGTGTTTTTCATAATGGCTTTAGCTGCTGCAGAGGTTGCGGTGGGCTTAAGTATTATTGTGATGGTGTATAGAAATACACAGTCAGTAGATATTAATGTGTTGAATCGCCTTAAGTGGTAATATTAAGTATAGATAAAAAATGATAATAGATTTAGTTTGGCTGGTTCCGTTGATTCCTCTGATTGGTTTTATAATCAATGGCTTGGGAAGAAACACATTATCTAAAAGCCTTATTGGTTTTATAGGAAGCAGTGTTATTTTTGTTTCTTTTGCGATCAGTGTTGGTATATTTCTGGCCTTAGGTGCAGACGCAAATAAATCTCATGAAATTTTTCTTTTTGATTGGATAAATGCCGGTGCGTTACATATTCCGGTATCTTTTCTGGTAGACCCGTTAAGTGCTATAATGCTACTTATTGTTACCGGAGTAGGGTTTCTGATCCATATCTACTCAATCGGATATATGCATAGCGATGAAGGATTCGGTAAGTTTTTTAGCTACCTGAACCTGTTTATCTTTTTTATGCTTTTACTGGTATTGGGATCAAACTACATCGTAATGTTCATTGGATGGGAAGGGGTTGGGTTATGCTCTTACCTTCTGATCGGGTTTTGGTATACAAATAGTAGCTATGCTTCTGCAGCTAAAAAGGCTTTTGTGATGAACCGTATCGGTGATCTGGGCTTTTTGCTGGGTGTATTCTTTATCTTCACTACTTTCGGAAGTGTAGAGTTTTCTAAAATATTTCCTCAGGCAGCTAATATGCTCCCTGGAAACACAACCATAGCGCTTATCGCATTGTTGTTATTTATCGGAGCCTGCGGTAAATCTGCTCAGCTACCTCTTTTTACCTGGTTACCTGATGCGATGGCTGGACCAACACCTGTTTCAGCCTTAATACATGCCGCAACCATGGTTACTGCCGGTATCTATATGATCGCCAGATCTAACCTGATCTTTGATTTGGCCCCTTTAATTCAACACGTAATTGCCATCGTTGGCCTTGCTACCGCTATTGTAGCGGCAATTATTGCACTCACGCAAACAGATATCAAAAAAGTACTTGCTTATTCTACTGTATCACAATTGGGATACATGTTTTTAGGTTTAGGTGTTGGCGCATATAATGGAGCTTTCTTCCATGTGATTACTCACGCATTCTTCAAAGCATTATTATTCTTGTGTGCAGGATCTGTTATTCATGCCTTACATCACGAACAAGATATGAGACATATGGGCGGTTTACGTAAAAAACTACCTGTAACTTTTATCACAATGCTTATTGGTACCATTGCTATAGCAGGGCTTCCTCCTTTTTCTGGATTCTTCTCTAAAGACGAGATTTTGGCACATGTGTACCTGCACGATAAAGTAATGTGGGGAATTGCAGTGTTTGGCGCGTTTCTTACTGCATTTTATATGTTCAGGATGTTGTTCCTTACTTTTTACGGTAAATATCGCGGAACGCATCATGCCGAAGAAAAAATTCATGAATCACCTAAATCAATGACAATTCCTTTGATCGTGTTGGCGGTATTGTCAGCCCTTGGTGGTATCATTGGTGTGCCTGAGGCTTTGGGCGGAAATCATTGGTTATCACATTGGCTTTCTCCGGTAATTAAGCATACCGGGGAATCACCGGATCACGCTACTGAATATATCCTTATGGCAGTTTCTGTGGTTGGTGTTTTAATCTCTATTGCAATAGCATATGGCAAATACATCAAACAAAATCACATACCGGCTTCAGATGAAGCTAAACGTTCTGTGCTGGCAAACCTGTCTTACCATAAATTTTATTTTGATGAGATATATGATGCATTAATTAGAAAACCTTTGGATGCAATTTCAGTATTCTTCTACAAAATCGTAGATAATAAGATCGTTGATGGTATTGTGAACAGCTTAGGCTGGGGAACTACCGAAGCCAGTAAAGGTTTGCGTTTAATACAATCCGGCAATGTTGGGTTTTATATTTTTATGATGGTGGTAGGAATCATCTCATTGTTATTGTATACTTATTTATCTCTATAAAAGATCGTTCAAGAAAACATAATGGAACAACTTTTACTACTTCTTATATTCTTACCATTGCTAGGTGCCTTGGTTACCGCTCTTTCCGGAAATGCAGCAAAGCATGTGGCATTGGTTTCGGCAATTGTCTCTTTAGGTTTTGCATTGGCGATGGTATGTAATTTTACACCTGATGCCAGCACCCAATTTGTGGTAAACTACTCCTGGATTCATGATCTTGGGATAAATTTCCACGCTGGTGTCGACGGAATAAGTATGATTACAATACTATTGACCAACGTGTTAATACCATTAATCATATTGGCAAGTTACCAGCATAGCTACAAAAGTTCAAATGCATTCTTTGCTTTAATTCTTTTCATGCAAAGCGGATTGTTAATCGTATTTACCGCTCTTGATGCTTTCTTGTTCTATATTGGCTGGGAAGCAGCATTAATTCCGATTTACTTTATCTGTGCAGTTTGGGGCGGAAAAGATCGTATTAAGGTAAACATGAAATTCTTTGTTTATACCATAGCGGGTTCGTTATTTATGCTCCTGGGATTGATTTACCTGTACTTACAGAACCCTGCGCATAATTTTGATATCCAGGCGTTCTATAATCTTAATTTGGATGCAACACAACAGGGCTGGATATTTTGGGCTTTCTTTATTGCTTTTGCAATTAAGATGCCTGTATTCCCCTTCCATACCTGGCAGCCAAATACATATACCGAAGCTCCTGCTGCCGGTACTATGTTATTGGCGGGTATCATGCTTAAAATGGGTATTTACGGGGTTATCCGCTGGTTGTTGCCTATAGTTCCTTCCGGAGTTCAGGATTGGGGTCATGTTGCAATTATACTGTCTGTTATAGGAATCGTATATGCATCAATTATCGCATTTACACAAAAAGACGCAAAGCGTTTGGTGGCTTATTCTTCAATTGCCCACGTTGGCCTAATCAGTGCAGGTATTTTTGCGTTGAATACACAGGGCATGCAGGGTGCAATGATTCAGATGCTTAGTCACGGTATCAATGTGGTAGGTTTGTTTTTTGTGCTTGACATTGTTTCAAGCCGTTTGAAAACAAATAGAATAAGTGAATTGGGTGGAATCGCCAAACAGGCACCAGTATTGGCAATTACGGCTTTGATCATCGTTCTTGGAACGGTTGCATTACCTGGAACCAACGGCTTTATAGGAGAATTCCTGTTGCTGATAGGCGTGTATCAGTACAATATCTGGTTAGCTGTTTTTGCAGGATTAACAATTATATTCGGGGCAGTTTATATGTTCAGGATGTACCAGAACATTATGCTGGGCAAAACGAATGATTTAACAATTACCTTTACAGACGTTAAAGGTTCGGAAAGGATAGTACTATATATCATTTGCGCACTAATTATTGTATTAGGCGTTTATCCAAAACCAATTCTGCAATTGTCTGAAGCATCAGTGCAGCATTTAATAGAACAAGTAACACAAAAATTAACATCGGTAAACTAAGCAAATGAATATCATAATAACAATTACTGTTACAGCTTTAGTAGTGCTTTACGCAGGTTTGTTTAAGGCTAAAAAAGCATTATTACCCATTACTCTTATTGGATTGCTTATTTCACTGGCTTTTGTTGCTACTTCATGGAACACTAATCAGACCTATTTTGGCATGATGCAGATGGATAATTTTGCATTGGCTTTTTCAGGTATAACCATCCTGGGTACATTGTTTGTATTTCTACTTACACAAAATTATTTTGCAGCGGATAGTGAAAATATTGCTGAATATTTCACACTAATATTATTTGCACTGGCAGGTATCATCATCATGGTTTCTTACAAGAACATGTCCATGTTGTTTATTGGCATTGAGATTATGTCTGTTTGTTTATATATACTTGCGGGTATTCGGAAAAGTAACTTTGCATCTAATGAGGCTTCATTGAAGTACTTTTTAATGGGAGCATTCTCAACAGGATTCTTACTATTTGGCATTACCTTGATTTATGGTGCGACAGGCTCGTTCGATTTGGAGACCATTAATCAGTATTTAGTGGGCAATTACAAATCCATCTCCCCGATGTTTTATCCGGGTGTAATTCTGATGTTAATAGGATTGAGCTTTAAAGTAGGAGCTGCACCGTTTCACTTTTGGACACCGGACGTATATGAGGGTGCGCCGACTTTGATTACAACTTTTATGTCCACAGTAGTGAAAACTGCAGGTTTTGCTGCCTTTTTACGCCTGTTTGCTGATACTTTTGCTCCGCTTCATGATTTCTGGCTACCACCACTAGTTGCAATTGTTTGTATTACATTGTTTATTGGAAATGTTACTGCCTTATTTCAAAAGAACTTTAAAAGAATGCTTGCCTATTCGAGTATATCTCATGCAGGTTACTTATTGTTTTCGTTAGTAACCTTGTCTGCAAACTCATCAAATAATGTATTGGTTTATGCAGCAGCTTATACTTTTGCCAGTATCATTGCGTTTGCGGTGCTAATTATGGTTAAACAGAAAACAGGTAATGATCATTTTGACAGCTTTAACGGACTGGCTAAACGCAATCCACTAACTGCTTTGGTGCTCACAATAGCGATGTTATCGCTGGCCGGTATACCGCTAACAGCAGGATTTATCGGGAAGTATTTAATGTTTCTGAATGTAATGGGAGAGTATCAGATCCTTCTTGTTGCATTCGCTATTTTAAATGCCTTGGTTGGCTTTTACTATTATTTTAAAGTAATCGTGGCCATGTACTTTAAAGAGGGTAATGAAATTGAGCTGGAAGTACCGCTTCAATACAAAGCAGTATTGATTTTTTCAGTTGTAATTACATTATTTTTAGGGGTATACCCTGCGGTAATTTTAAATTTGATATAACCATTTCTCTAGATAATTATTTGTAGTTTTACGAGTAATTGAACTATGCAAGATTTCTGGACCTCATTACAGCATTTTATCGACCCTGAAAAATTACTTAAAGAAGGTGGTTTTTATGTTGTAATGTTCGTTATTTTTGCTGAAACTGGTTTATTTTTTGGGTTCTTCCTACCAGGCGATTACCTTTTATTTCTTGCGGGCATGTTTGTAGCAACAGGAAAGTTGGATGTAAATATCTACGTGCTTATCCTGGGTTTATGCCTTTCTGCCATTTCAGGTAATTTTACCGGGTATTGGTTTGGTCGAAAGACGGGCCCTGTACTCTATCATAGGAAGGACACTTTCTTCTTTAAAAAGCGTTATTTGAAAGCTGCCGAGGAATATTACAACAAACAGGGAGCTTTTGCTTTAATAATGGGAAGATTTGTTCCGATCGTCAGGACTTTTGCCCCGATTTTTGCTGGCGTAGTTAAACTAGATTTTAAGAGATTTGCATTATATAACATTGCAGGTGCAATATTATGGATAGCTTCCTTAACTTTGCTTGGTTATTTCTTAGGTAAAAGATTTGAAAAAGAAATAACCGATTATTTATTATACATAATTATAGGCTTTATTATTGTTACGACCATTCCGCTTATCATCACGTTCGTGAAAAAGAAGGTGGTAAATAACACAGATAAAGAAACAACAAATACAGAACAATAAAATAAAAAATGAATAATTACGATCATCATCCATGGCACAGCGTTTCTCCAGGCGATAATTTACCTGAAATTGTTAATGCCATTATAGAAATTCCAAAAGGTTCAAAAGCGAAATATGAAATTGATAAAGAGTCTAATCTGATTAAATTAGATAGAGTATTATTCTCTTCAGTGATGTACCCCGCTAATTATGGGTTTATTCCACAAACCTATTGCGATGATAATGACCCTCTTGATATTTTGGTGTTATGCTCAGTGGATGTTTATCCATTGTCAATTATCGAGGCGAAAGTTATCGGCGTAATGCATATGGTAGATAACGGCGAACAAGATGATAAAATCATTGCGGTAGCTAAAAACGATATGTCGGTTAATTACATTAATGATTTGGCTGATCTGCCTCCGCATACAATGAAAGAAATCGTTAAGTTCTTCCAGGATTATAAAGCACTGGAAGAAAAGAAAGTAACTATCGAACATCTGTTGGGTGTAAGATATGCACATAAAGTCATACAGGAAAGCATTGCTCTCTATGACGAAAAGTTTAGAAATAAGAATTCTTAATGGAAGGTCTCAAGATATTTTTAACATTCTTCTTAGTAGCGCTGAACGGATTTTTCGTTGCAGCAGAATTTGCAATTGTAAAGGTTAGGGCCTCGCAAATTGAAATTAAAGCGAAATCCGGAAGTAGGGTTGCAAATATCGCAAAATACATTACCCAGCATCTTGATGGCTATTTAGCCGCAACACAGCTGGGTATTACGCTTGCCTCTCTTGGTTTGGGTTGGGTCGGTGAATCTGTGATGCATAACATTGTTCACGATGCGCTGATTAACTTTAATTTATCAGAGGTTTACATTACCTCTATATCTACGTTTATTGCATTTCTATTTATTACGGTAATGCACATCGTATTTGGAGAATTGGCACCAAAGTCGGTAGCAATACAAAGACCTGTGGCTACAACATTATTCATTGCTGTTCCCCTTCAGGCATTCTATTGGCTATTCAGACCTTTTATATGGGTTTTAAACGGCCTGGCTAATATAATCCTTAAGCTGTTTGGTATTTCCAATGTAGGTGGACATGAATCAGTACACAGTACAGAAGAGTTGTATTATTTATTGGATCAGGGTAAAGAAAGTGGCGCGCTGGATACCAATGAACACGAACTGATTAAAAACGTTTTTGATTTTAATGAGCGAGTTGTTAAAAATATCATGGTTCCAAGAACCAAAATTTCTGGAATTGAATTATCTACACCTAAACAGGAAGTTGTAGAAACAATAATTGGCGAAGGATATTCAAGGATGCCTGTTTATGATGACATTATCGATAAGATTATCGGAATTGTTCACGCAAAGGATATTCTCCCATTATTGGCGGGTAATAAAGAATGGTCTTTAAGTGATATTATCAGGAAGCCATATTTTGTACCTGAAACAAAGAAAATAAATGACCTGCTAAGTGAACTTCAACAGAAGCGCATTCAAATTGCTATTGTCATTGACGAATTCGGCGGTACAGCCGGAATGGTAACGCTGGAAGATATCGTAGAGGAGATTGTTGGTGAGATACAGGACGAGTATGATGAGGAAAAACCAACTGTTGAAAAAATATCTGATACAGAATTTATCATTAATGCTTATGCAACTGTTTATGATGTAAATGAGCATTTACCTCATGATCTGCCCGAAGATGAGGATTTTGATACAGTAGGAGGGCTTGTGTCTCATGCATTTGGAAAGATCCCTGAAGTAGGTGATAGCGAAGAATGTTATGGGTATTTATTTACGATCTTAAAGAAAACAGAACAGAATATAGAAACCATAAAACTGGAGCTCGTGATTAGCAAGAGTGATATGGTCGACAACCATTAATCTACTTTGTAATGCATGTTTTTTATACACCAGACATCATTTCTGATGATTATGTCTTAAATGAGGATGAAAGCAGGCATTGCATAAAGGTTTTAAGATTAAATATTGGTGCCGAAGTTTACCTTATTGATGGCGTTGGAGGACTTTACAAGGCTGCAATTGTAGGCCAGACAAAGAGAAACGTTGAACTAAAAGTTCTGGAAGCAACCCATAACTACAACAAGCGGAATCATCGGCTGCATATTGCTATTGCACCAACTAAAAACATAGATCGATTAGAATGGTTTCTGGAAAAAGCGACTGAAATAGGGATAGAAGAGATCACGCCAATAATTTGTGATCGTTCTGAGCGTCGTGTAGTTAAAGAAGACCGGTTGGTTAAGGTCGTTACTTCTGCTGTGAAGCAATCCCTTCAAGCCTATCATCCTATAGTTAATCCTCAGATAAACTTTTCCGATTTCTTAAAAATAGAAAATACCACTAATAGGATGATAGCGCATTGCATTGATGAGTCTTCCAGGCAGTACATCAGTCAAATTGCTGAACCTCATCAGCATTATACCATCCTGATCGGACCAGAAGGTGATTTTACACCGATGGAAATTGATTTGGCTTTGCAGAATGGCTATAAACCCTTAACTTTAGGTAATACACGGCTGAGAACAGAAACCGCTGCTTTAGCGGCCTGTTTTGAGGTGAATTATTTAAATCGATGAAGTTTAAACCCCTTTTTTTCGCCGGAATAATTTTGATATGCTCAAGCTTTTATTCCCCTACTTATAAATTAGCAAAACTAAAATATAATGGTGGTGGCGATTGGTATGCCAATAGAACCGCACTTCCCAACCTTATCGACTTTTGTAACAAGAACCTGCAAACAAACTTTGCCCCGCAGGAGGAAATTGTTGAGGTTGGAAGTGCAGAAATATTTAATTACCCATTCGTATACCTTACAGGACATGGGAATGTCGTTTTTAGTGGTGCTGAAGCCAGTAACCTCCGTAAATACTTAATCGGTGGCGGCTTCTTACACATTGATGATAACTACGGACTGGATAAGTTTATCCGTAAAGAAATGAAGAAAGTATTCCCTGAATTAACATTCACAGAATTACCAGCCAATCATCAGATATACAATCAAAAATTTAAGTTTCCCAATGGCCTGCCCAAGATCCATGAACACGACAATAAAAGACCTCAGGGTTTTGCATTAATCTGGGAAGGACGCATCGTTTGTTATTACACTTATGAATGCGATTTGGGGAATGGATGGGAGGATTATGGAACTTACCCTGGAGATACTCAGGATAAGCGCTCCAGCGCGCTTAAAATGGGCGCAAATTTAATTCAATACGCATTAACACAATAGTTATGAAGGTAAAAGTCAACGAACACTACAATTTCAATGTCGAAATAAACAATAATTCAATGAGTGTTAATGGTTTGGAAGTAACTTTAGATCCAAGAAGTTTGGGGAATAACCATACTCACGTGATCTACAATAATAAATCCTACAACATAGAGGTCGTCTCCGAAAGTAAAGCTGATAAAACAAGTGTCATCAAGGTAAATGGAACTACCTATACCATCGCAATGGAAGATCAATATGATCAGTTACTTAAGCAATTGGGCATGGATAGTGCTTTGGCCAATAAGGTTAGTGAAATTAAAGCCCCTATGCCAGGCCTGGTTTTGAGTGTTTTGGTTACTGAGGGGCAACAGGTGAGCAAAGGAGATAGCTTACTGGTGCTGGAGGCCATGAAAATGGAAAATGTTATTAAATCTCCAGCTTCGGGAATGATTAAGAAGATCCTCATCAATAAGGCAGACAAGGTAGAGAAAAATGAAATATTGATACAATTTCAATAAACAAAAACGGGGGCCACATGACCCCCGTTTTTGTTATATCAAAATAAAAATATGTTTATCTCTTGCCAGCTTTAAAGGCCTTTTGCGGTTTAGTCTTGAATTGCGGTTTTCCCATAGATCTAATTTCAGAGGCACCAAGCATTGTCATTGCACACCTGAAGCCAATGTCGGCTGTTGATTCATCCTGTTGAAGGAATCTTCTGGTTGCAGGATTTAACCACATGGCCTGGTCATCCCATGATCCACCCTTATATACCCTGGATTTATCCGTAATAAGTGTAATTTCACCATACAGGTCATTTGCCTTGTCACGGTACCCTCTTTGATCGGCGTAAGTATTCACAGAATCTGCAGGTTTACTCGCAGCGGCTTGTTTTTCCGCCCATGTTTGTTTTCTTGCCGATACAGCTGCAGTCATCACAGGACGGTTGTGTTTGTCTATTTCTATCCTTCCGGTACTGGGATCGGCTATTTTTTTATCCTCATAAAAGTTTCCTCTGTAAGGGTTAAACGCATCGGCAGCCTCAAAAGTTTTGGAGCGATAAACATCCGCAACCCATTCATTTACATTTCCAGCCATATTGTACAAGCCGAAATCATTTGGCGTGTAAGATCTTACCGGAACGGTTAGCCCGCCTTTGTCATTTAAAGAACCTCCAACACCCATATAGTCACCTTTTGTTCTTTTGAAGTTGGCTAATATCAAACCACGGGTTTTTTTCTTTGCAGAGCTTAACCCCAGCCCATTCCATGGATAAATTTTGTTTTCATGAATGTTTTCGTACTCCGTATTGCCAATTAATCCAAGTGCAGCATATTCCCATTCGGCTTCAGTTGGCAGGCGATACGGTTGTTTTAAAATCCCGTCTTCCAGTCTTACCGTTCTGGTTGCACCTTTCCCATTCGCGCCGGCATCGGCAGCTTTAGCACTGGTAGGGCTTAGATCTTTCATCGCCTTTTTACCTTTATCATTATGCTGGCCACTTAGGTAGGTTTCCGTATTAAAAGGTGCTGTCGGTCTTTCGCTTGCCTCGGCAACACCGCTTCTGGTATCCCCGTTTATGTCTTTAAAGCTCGTCATATAACCCTGATCCCTGAGGAGCAATTCGTTCACCCGATCAGTTCTCCAGTCACAATACCTTGACGCCTGTTCCCAGGTAACCCCAACTACCGGATAATCCTGGTAGGCAGGGTGCCTTAAATAATTGTCCACATAAGGTTCATTGTATGATAACGGTCTTCGCCAAACCAAGGTGTCGGGTATTTCGTTATAATAATATTCGTAATCAGTTGGATAATTGGTTCTTATCCAATTTAGGTATTCCAGCCAGTTCGTGTTCGAAACTTCCGTTTCATCCATATAAAAAGAAGAAACAGTAGTTTCTCTTTTATGGTTGTAATCGCTTAGTTCTTGTCCTGCAACATTTATTGCGCTACCACTCATTACAAAAACACCGCCTTCAATTTCGACCAGGCCGGGACCGGGTCCTCTTTTGAATTTATTGTTGACCTGAAATCCTCCATATTCCTTTTTATTATAGGCTAATCCTGTCTTGTCCGAAGTTCCTGATTTAGATTTACAGGAGACAAGGGAGGCTACAAGTGCGAGATATGCAAGCGAGTATAGGTATGATTTTTTCATTGGATTGCGCAAATAGTTACTCTAAAGGTTAAAACTACACAAAAAAAGGTGTTCGCTCCAAAAAAACTTTTTTTATAAAATTGAAACAAATTATCTCCGAACAGAGTTTTCAGGTAGGATATTATTCAAATGCTTTGTAAACCGGGGGAATACTTTGAAATTTAGCAGCACTATGTTAACTTGCGTGCAATAGTATTAATTATACGGGACGCATGAATTTAAGGTACACTGTAAAAACTGCATTAAGCATTTTTTCGCTGGCAACAGTTGCTACAGGACTGTTTGCCCAAGAAGTACAGCCAGGTACCCAAACAAATGGAAGTGTTCCAAATAATATCATTACAGCGGTCCCTTTTTTGTTGATTACTCCTGATGCCCGGATCGGAGGCATGGGAGATGCTGGAGTGGCAATTGCTCCGGATGCAAACTCAATGAGTATAAACCCTTCTAAACTAGCTTTTTTAGATAAACCATATGGATTTTCCGCTTCTTATAGTCCTTGGTTAAAAAGCCTGGTTCCTGATATTAATCTGGCCTATTTAAGTGGGTTTTATAAACTTGATGACCAGAGTACCCTGGGGAGCTCTTTAAGGTATTTTTCTTTGGGTGAAATACAGTTCGTAGACATTAACCAGCAAGATCTAGGAGTTTATAGTCCAAATGAACTAGCATTGGACGTAACCTATGCCAGAAGATTTGGCAGCTCGTTTTCACTAGGTACCTCATTGAGATACATTTATTCCAATTTGTTGTCAGGTCAGTTTGCAGCAGGACAGCAAACGCAGGCTGGCTCAGCAATTGCAGTTGATGTTTCTGCATATTACAAAAAACCGACTATTTTCCTGGGTAAAGATGCGATCCTCTCCGCCGGAATTAACATCTCAAATATTGGAACAAAAATCAGCTATGTACAGGGTGGGGAAAAGAACTTTCTGCCCACAAACTTTAAAATAGGAGGAGCCTCAACCTTTTTAATCGACGATTACAATCAGTTTACTTTTGCGCTTGATTTTAACAAGCTTCTGGTGCCAACTCAACCAATATATGATGAAAATGGAAGGATCTTAGCGGGAAAGGATCCTGATCGCTCGGTACCATCTGGAATATTTGGTTCATTTAGCGACGCTCCGGGAGGATTTTCAGAAGAATTAAGGGAAGTTAATATCGCTGCAGGCGTGGAGTATTGGTACAACCAGCAGTTTGCGCTAAGAGCCGGGTATTTTTATGAGAACCCGCAAAAGGGTGATAGAAGATATTTTACACTTGGTGCCGGATTAAAATACAATGTCTTCAATATCGATTTTGCGTATCTGGCGGCCAATGCACAAAAGAGTCCATTGGCAAATACATTACGCTTTACATTGCTTTTCAATTTTGGCGATGCCAAATAACAGTATATAACAACATAATTTAACAAATGAAAATTAAAGTAGGGTTTGGGTTCGATGTGCATCAGTTAAAGGATAATCACCCATTTGTAGTAGGCGGAGTTCATCTGGAACATCATAAAGGAGCTTTTGGCCATTCCGATGCAGATGTTTTGCTCCATGCAATTTGCGACGCCTTGTTAGGCGCTGCGAATTTAAGAGACATTGGCTTTCATTTTAAGAATACCGACCCTCAGTGGAAAGGAATAAGCAGTCTGATCCTCCTAAAGGAAAGTGTAAAGCTTCTTAAAGACAAGGGATGGCAGATTGGTAATATCGATGCAATGCTTTGCCTGGAAGCGCCAAAAATTAATCCCCATATTCCCCAGATGCAAAAGAATATAGCGGAAGCAATTGGAATGTCTATTGATGATATTTCTATAAAAGCGACCACCAATGAGCAAATGGGCTTTATAGGCAGGGAAGAGGGCGTAGTCGCCTACGCGGTATGCCTTATCGAGAAATAGAAAAACCGGAGGGCTGTAAAGCTTTCCGGTTTCCTAAAAATCAAAAAAGTACCTATTATTCGTCAAGGTATCCAAATTTACCCTGGTTGTAATCATTTATCGCTTGCTGTACCTCTTCTGGCTTGTTCATTAAGAAAGGTCCGTACTGAGCAATCGGTTCATTTATCGGCTCGCCGCTTAATATCAGGATAATGCAGTTTTCCAAGGCCTCAGCTGTTATTATCGAACCGTCATTTTTGAAATGAACAAACTGATCAGTTTTGGCAATTTCAGTATCATTAATTTTTACACGACCTTCTATAACTACAAAACCAGTATTGTGTCCGGCAGGAAAATTAAAAAATGCTTTGCCTCCTTCATTTAGCCGGGCATTGAATAAATTAAGTGGGGTAAAGGTGGTTGCAGACCCTCTGGTCCCGTTATAGTCACCTGCAATTACCTCAATTTCACCAGCTCCATTCTCCAGATTGTATTTTGCCATCTCGCTATGCTTTACATCCTGATACCTTGGTGAGGTCATTTTATCTTTTGCAGGTAAATTCACCCACAACTGAACCATTTGAAAGGCTCCGCCTTTTTTACTGAACTGCTCTTCATGATATTCTTTATGTAATATCCCACTTCCAGCGGTCATCCATTGCACATCACCGGGATAAATTACACCGCTGTTGCCTGCGCTGTCATGATGTGCAACTGCGCCATGGTATGCAATGGTTACCGTCTCAAACCCTCTATGAGGATGAACACCTACACCTCTGGGCTCGTTACGTGCAGAGAATTCTATCCTGGCGTTATAGTCCAGCAGAAAGAATGGACTCATTTTAATTTTATAACCTTTCGGAAAAAAATTGTGCACCCTAAAGCCATCGCCAACCATATGAGGTGCCGGCGCATTTAAAATGGCCGACACCGTTTTAGTTTTTGCTTCCATTTTTCTCTTTAATTTTTTATGGATGCTTGGTTTTAATTGTTTAGGCTTGTTTTACAAACTGTAATTCACCTGCTATTTTTACTGCCTCACTAACCATAACACCACCAGTTTCTAATGCCGCATTCCATGTTAGGCCAAAATCAGTTCTGTTTATTTTGCCGCTTAGCGTAAAACCAGCTTTTGTATTGCCCCATGGATCAGTTGCGATACCACCAAATTCAGCATTCAATTCTACCGGTTTGGTAACGCCTTTAACTGTCAGATTTCCATTTAAAATGTAATCATCACCGTCTTTTGTTAATGAGGTAGATTCAAAAGTGATTTTAGGGAAATTTTCTGCATCAAAAAAATCAGCACTTTTTAAGTGATTGTCTCTGTCAGCGTTTCCGGTATTGATAGAGGAGGTTTCGCCTTCAAAAGTAACCTTTCCGTTTTCGAAATCGTCACCTTCTGAAGTTAATGTCGCGCTGATCAGGTGCAAACTACCGGTTACAGTAGTAATCATTAAGTGTTTAACTTTAAATTGTAATTCGCTGTGGGTCGGGTCTAAAACCCATTGTGTAGTTGCCATAATATTGTTTTTTTAAGTTGTTCTTTAATTACAACACAAAATTACAAACAGATGTTTGGCCCCACATTGACCTATGATAAGAAAACACTAAGGTTTAAAATGCTTATGCGCCAGGTCTTTACGGACCCTGCTTAATGATTCAGGTGTAATGCCTAAATAAGAGGCAATCATCCACTGTGGCACCCTTAAGGTAAGATTTGGATATAATTTTATAAAATTCAGATAGCGTTCTTCGGCTGTAGCACTTAAAAGCATATTGATCCTTTTCTGCATAAACCGGATGGAATTATTGAGCATGGTGCTATTAAGGTCACTCATGCAGGGAACATGCTTTGCAGCATCATTCATAAAATCCTTGTTTACTGCAATAGCTGTTGTAGGCTCAATGGCATCAATAAAAAACTCTGATGCTTCATTGAACATCCCGTTACGTTCCGAAAGCCACCATTGTTCGGGGGCAAACTGAATGATATGCGTCTTCCCCTTACTATCTATTGAATAACTGCGTAACAGACCACTTAAAACAAAAAAGCCATGAGATAAAACTTCGCCCTTCATCAGGATCATCTCGTTTTTATCGAAGGTTTTTACTTTAAGTTTGTCAGAAATGAGGCCAAACTGCTCATCAGTTATCGCTACTTTGTTTTTTAAATAAGTTTTAAATGGCTCAAGTAAGGCTGTCATAGATAAAATCTATTTCTTGTCTATTTTAACATTGGAAAAATCTACGCCACACTTGCAGTTGGAACCACAGCCACCATTTTTAGGTGCTATTGAGCGATAAACGATGCGGCCAACATAAAATAATGCCCCCGCAAACAGTATAATTACCAGAATAGTCTGAATATCCATATCCCAAAATTAGTTAATGCCTGCTTCTCGCAGGTCTGTTAATTGTAAATTTACTTTTCCATAAGGCCAATCGTGCCACCAACCCAATCAAAGTCTTTATTGTATCTCACGCCAATCATTTTTCCTCTGCTTAAGCGTGCTAAATTAATGCACAACTGGGGCTCCTGGCCATCCGCCCATAAATACATCAATCTGATTTCCAGTTTTACCCCACCATCCGGCGATTGCACAATGGGCTCATAAACAACTTTTCGCTGAAGTATCCAATTCTTCGGGTCTTTAATTTCAGCGATGTCCGCTTTTGTTACATCAATAATCACACCCATGCCTGCAAAAGAAAACAAGGGTTTTAAAACATAGTTTTCGAGATCTGAAGGGATTTCAGTTAACGTATCTAGGAAATGAGTTTCTGGTACAAATTCGCTTTTCAAAAAGGGCATGGTATATTTACTGATCCTGTAAAACCAGTTTGGGTGTGTGATCCATTCCACATCAATTTCTGATCGGGGATCAAAGCATTGCTCAAAAAGAGCTGTTTTATCTTCAACTTCATCAAAAATCAATCGGTTGTAAATCCTTTTTAACCGTATTTTTTTTCCTTCCTCTTTATAGAATAGCGCATTCCCTTCTTTAAAGATATCTGTCAGGCTCAAAATTTTTATACCTAAATATTTTTGGGTAATTAAAAAATCAATTGCTGTTTTTTGATTCGGCGCATCAATATCCATTAGTGCTACCTCCTGAGGTGCGTAATCGCCAATAATTACCCTTTTAAGTAGGCTAACGTATTTCTGCTCATCCAATCCATTAAAAAACGGGGTTAAAGCCGCAGGCAATTCATACGACTCCTTATAAACCCTCCCCAGCTCAGGCTGAAATCCATATAAGGAGGGGAAACCCTGCATTTCAATTAGCTTTGGTGTCAAAAGACCATTTGCATCCTTGCATATCCCAAAATCGAAAGTTAAAAAATGCGGGTGTTCATTTTCATTTGGAACATTCCAATTTGAGGGAATAGCATCTTTAGTAAGTGCCTTAAAGTCAGGCTGCTTTATGAGTTTTATGATTTCTTCCCCTGCATCAATTAGTTTCTTCTGCAGATCTGAAGGAATAAACACAGGAGTTTCGGCAACTCTAAAAGGGATGCTTGTTAATCCGGATTCCAGAATTTTTAAAAAGCTTTTGTACTTCTGTTCCGTGAAGGAACTGTTAAACTGGCCCCTGTATTTGCTAATCATAGTTACGCTTCCTGTAAGGCATTTAATGCCTCAGTTAAAAAGTTAGGCAGAATAACACTCTGCGTGAGTTTAATTCTATCAGGATTGTCAAGACTTGACAACATGTCTTCATATTTTTCCTGCCCGTAACTCTCGGTAATTGCTTTCTTCTTATCATCCTGTAACAGATACATTTTCATCCCAACAGGATCTGCCTCGGGATGAAACTGTGTTCCGATTATTTCGTTGGTAAAACGAACCGACATTACACAGCGTTCCAAATCAACATGTGGTCTTTCTTTTTCCAAAGCCAAGACCTTGGCCTGCGAGTTGGAAAATAGCACATCATCAGGATTTATCACCTGCCAGTCGCGACTGTCAACAGCATATAATGGATTAGGTAAACCACTAAAAATTAAATCATTTTCCCCTTCTTCCGTTAAAAACACAGGAAAAATGCCAAAAGCGGTTGATTTTCGTCTGATCACTTCTCCAACATGATACTTTCTGCAAGCCATTTGAAAAGAGTGACAGATTAAAAAAACGTGTTTTTTCTGTTGGCTGATCTGATTATGGGTTTCTATTTTACCTAGCAGGTTAAAAAAGTCACTTTCCCATTTTTCCCCCACACCATCAAAGGGACTTCCCGGGCCCCCGCTTGAAATATAGATATCATAATGCTCATCAGGGATTTCTCCCCGCTGTCTTAAGTCAAAAATATCATACCCCAGATCTATATCATTCTCCACGCGATAGCGCAACAAGATTTCCTGTATCCCACGCATCCCCTGGTTGGTCACGCCATTATTCATGTCAATTACGGCAACCCTAATCTTATTTCTATCTATTATGCTCACTGCTTAGCCCCAATTAATGTTTGAGTAGTAATGTAGTCTACTACGGCCTCAAAGTTACCACTTTGTTCGTAAACAGCCAATTGCCTATCAGCCCCGGTTCCATTCTCAAGTATTTTAAGTACATAGTTGATCTCATTTCTGCAGCCCAGATCATCTACCACATCGTCAATAAAATCCAGTAATTCCAATATCAGATTTCTGCAGTTTACCTCCATCTCCTTACCAAAATCAATTAGATTCCCGTCAATGCCGTAACGGGCAGCCCTCCATTTATTTTCATTTATCAGGGCTCTGGAATAGCTGATAAATTTCATATTCTGCAGGCGTAGTTTATACAACTTGGCACAAAGGGCCTGAAATAAGGCTACAAAAGCCATGGTTTCATCAATCAACATTGGACAATCGCAAATCCTGAACTCTATGGTTTCAAAGAAAGGGTGTACCCTGATGTCCCACCATATTTTTTTGGCATTGTCAATGCTATTGGTCTTAATGAGCAGCTTAACATAGTTGTCGTAATCTTCAATGCTATTGAAAATATCAGGAATGCCCGTCCTGGGGAACTTATCAAACACCTTAGTTCTAAAAGATTTGTATCCCGTGTTCCTGCTTTCCCAGAAGGGGGAATTGGTAGATAGGGCAAACACATGCGGTAAAAAATAGCGCACCTGATTTGCAATATGAATGGCAAGCTCCCTGGATTGGAAACCGACATGTACATGTAAGCCAAAAATCAGATTGGATCTTGCAGCCTCCTGCAACTCATTTACGATTTCACTATAACGTGGATGCTCAGTGATCAGCTGTTTTTCCCAATGGGAAAAAGGATGTGTGCCTGCCGCACCAATTCTTAACCCTTGCTCCCCTGCCAGCTGCGAAACCGTATACCTTAATTGCGAGATTTCGGCTCGTGCCTGCTCCGTGTTTTTACAAATTCCTGTTCCTACTTCTACAACAGCCTGATGCATTTCAGCTTTAACCTGATCTTTATGTATTTTTTGAGCCGCTTCAACTATTTTTTGATCATGTGAGGTAAGTTCACGGGTTACCGGATCAACCACCATGTATTCTTCTTCTACACCAAGCGTAAATTCATTCATCATAATTCATTCCCTCCTGTTTATCCCTGATTATTTTTTTGTAGCGGGAGCTTTTTTAGGTTTGGTTTTACCGTCTAATGATAACCCTGCCGCCGAGGCTTTAACATACGCTCCCCATGTTAAATTGTCTTGCCCGTCGATTTGAGCCTTTGCTCTTTCTATTGCATACTGTGCCGAGGTTTCAACAACCCAATCAAAATTCTCCTGGCCAACACTGGTTACCTCAGCGTCAGGTGCCGGATTACAGAAATCAATGGCATAGGGTATTCCATCACGTACAGCAAATTCTACGGTGTTAAAGTCATAACCCAAAAACTGATTCAGTTTTATCACATAGTCGTGAATGGTTTTTAATAATTTCTCGCTCGAAGGAGGGGTGTTTACCTGGTAGCGCAGGTGAAAAGGATTACGCGGTTCATATTGCATTATCCGAACATATTTGCCACCGATACAATAGCACCTAAAATATTCTTCAAAAACGATTTCTTCCTGAAGCATCATCACTGTCTTTTTTGTCTGACTATGCTTATCAAAAAAATCTTCCATATCATGTAGCTTGTAAACTTCTTTCCACCCTCCGCCATCAAAAGGTTTCATATATGCGGGGAAACCTGTGTATTCAAAAATAGCCTCCCAATCCAAGGGAAATGCCAGATTGCTGAACGATTCGTCAGAGGTGTCATCAGGTTGTTCGTAAGAAGGTATCAAAGCCGTTTTAGGGACAGGAACTCCAATTTTTACGGCCAATGCGTTATTAAAAAACTTTTCGTCGGCACTCCACCAAAAGGGATTGTTTATTACGGCGGTTCCTGTAATCGCCGCGTTTTTTAGCGCAGAACGATAAAAAGGAACATCCTGAGATATTCGATCGATAATCACAGCGTAGTCCAATGCTTTAGCCTGAAATATTTTATCAATATTTACAAATTCGGCTTTAATGTCCTTTCCTGCAATCTCGTTTACGCGCTTTACAAAAGCCTCGGGGAAAGATCTTTCTTTGCCGAACAGTATTCCGATTTTTTTCATGGTATATATTTTAGATGTTTTTAGTTAAATGATAATTGTGATAGGTATTCCGGCAGCATCTTTCGCCATATGGGCCAGTCATGATCTGCATTCTCTTTCACATCCAGCCAATGGTTAATTCCCTTATCGGTTAAAATCTGCGACAATCGTTCATTATCTGGCTTGCATATATCTCTTTCAGCTGTACCCAGTATTATTTTCATGTTCCATAGCTCCGGATTATTGTCATTTGGTAAAAAATCTACCGGATTATTAAAGTAAACCTCATCATTATAAAATCCGTCCAATTGCGATCTAATATCAAAAACCCCACTCAGGCTAAACATATGGCTGACCAGCCATGGGTGCCTGAAAGCAAAATTTGCCGCATGATATCCTCCAAAACTACAGCCTGCAGTGATGATTTTGGAATGCCCTGTTTCCTGACGGGCCATTGTCGAAACCTCTTCCAGTAATAGCTTGTCGTAACAAATATGATTTTTTACCCTGTCGGCCGGATGGATGCCTTTGTTGTACCAGCTCAAACCATCAATGCTGTCAACACAGTAAACCTTAACTTTCCCTTCATCTATAAACCACTGAATAGATTCGATCATTTTAAAGTCCTTATTTTCAAAATACCTCCCCATACTGGTAGGAAAAAGGAGGATTGGATAGCCGCTGTGCCCAAAAGCGAGCAATTCAAAATCGGCACTTAAGTTATTGCTGTGCCACTTTTTATATTCCTCTTTCATCCGGTAAAATTTAGATGCTTTAAGATAAGAAATAAAGAATGTTAAAAGCAAGCAACCTGCTTATTTCTTACACTAAATATCATTTATAGTTCCCCCCGCAACATCTAGAACGCCGCCAAAGAAGAAAAACATTGTAGCTTTAACAGATCTTTTGGAGGTGCTTTGTGTAGAGCAAGTAATAATAGCAATATATTGCCTTCATCATTTTATAACGGTATTGTCAATTGGATACTTGTAATGTCAATGGTTCTAATGGTAAGTATCTTTCTGCTCTTAGTGTCTAATCCTTAAGGATCAATATAGGCTAAATGAATATTCGAAACATAATTGTAGGGATTTGTTTTAAACAAGTTCAAGGGGGGCATCGGTGACATTGGTCAATTGAAAGAATGCTCCAATTTGGAATTATGGGGAGACACCCCTAGGAATAAAAGAAAATCAAATCGTAAACCCTGTGCACAGTAGCGATACAACATATGCGCCGACAAAAGAACAATAAATTCAGGAAACAGCATAAAAGGCCCCTTATATCAAAGTCAGATCCAGAAGCATTACCAAAGAAGCTTTACAGGGTATTTAGGAAATTTTGGTCTTTTCCGACAATTGTCAACCCTTTAACAATAGCTTGAGAGATGATCATTCTATCAAAGGGGTCCCGATGATGAAATTCCAAACCAATCAAGCCGGCGGAATGTTCAAAAGTTAGGGGAAGAAATTCAAAGCCATTTTTTATTGCCTGGAGCTGTAACTCTTCATAAGAAATGCCTAGTTCCAGCTTTCCAAGACTTACTCTTAATGGCAATTTTCCAAAATGAAACAAGACTGACATAGTTCAATTGCCTATTGTCTTCAACAGTCTTTCTTGCTTTGGCCGATAAGTCATCACTTCCATTCAAAAACCAAAGAAAAGTATGGGTACCCAGCAGATATGCCATTACGTATACTCCTTAAAGTCTTCTAAAGGGGCATTAAAATCATCAGACAACGTGATCTTACCTTTTAGACTGCCAAATTTAGCGACACCAGCCTTATGATCTTTTTTCTTCGCCTTTTCCATCAAAAAATCGATAAAGTCATTCGCCTCCGATTTAAGATCAGGTGGAAGTGTTTCTAGTTTTGCATAAAGAGTCAAGCTGGTCATACCTTAATTATTTCAGTTAAACACAAATTTAATGAATATTTCTACAATAACCATGCTGAAAAACACACCTTACATTTTTACATTTTTTGACGCAGCGAAAGCCCTTCATATTATGCTAAATGTCTGTTTGATATAAAATTACACACCAATTATTTTAATTTTTAATAAGAGTATTACTTTTGCAGTGCATTTGAGAGAAGGGAAATTGCTGAATTATGTATACTACACTAACACTTCCGGAAGTTATTAAAACTGAAAAAACCATACCATCTAAACATCTTAAAAGAGGAGTAGAGCTTGAAATCTTTGTTCCAGACAACCTTTTGGGGAATGAACAATTAAATCTGCTGTTGTTAAACGATGGTCAGGATACAGAAGAATTAGCGTTGCAACACACACTTGCTGCCCTTTATGGCCAAAACAAAATAGAACCCCTGGTCGTGGTGGCTATAAAAGCTTCAAAAGATCGTTTACAAGAATACGGAGTTGCTGGTGTACCTGATTTTCAGGATAGGGGAAGCAAAGCGCAGGCTTATACAGATTTCATTATTAAAGAGCTTATTCCTTTCATACAAACCACAGTTGAGTTTCCGATAAATGGGAAGCGTGCTTTTGGGGGATTCTCGCTTGGCGGATTAACCGCGTTTGATATTGCCTGGAACAATGATAACTACTTTGATGCTGTCGGTGTTTTTTCAGGATCATTCTGGTGGCGTAAAAAAGACCTTAAAGATGGTTATACAGATAGCGATCGTATTTTGCATCAGCGAATTATTGATACGGAGGTCAAACCGGAATTAAAGTTCTGGCTGATGACAGGTACTGAAGATGAGCTTGCCGATCGAAATAAAAACTTTATCATCGATTCCATTGACGATACCATTGATGTGATCAAAGAGCTTTTAAAGAAAGGCTACAAGAGACCTGATGATATCGCGTACTATGAAATGGTCGGAGGCAAACACGAATTAAAGACCTGGGCCAAAGCCATGTCGCCATTTCTGATTTGGGCTTTTGGGAAAAAGAATCTTTTTTAAATCTGTCCGAGTGCCTGAATCTGATCCGAAGAGTAAATAAATACACCTTTTTTATCAGTTAATGATTCTTTAAGCATTGCTGAGGCAACAGTTTCAATTTTGATGCTTCTGTATTTTTTTAAACCACCAATTAAGATTGGGTTGAGCAGACGCATCAGACCTATCAAAATTCTTTCTGCACAGCGTTTTTCTTTGCGATCACCATCAAGCAGCGAAGGGCGATAAATATAAATGCTTTTGAAGGGGATCGCCTTTAGATCTCTTTCTACCTCTCCCTTGGTTTTGGGGTAGAATAAGGATGAATTGATATCTGCACCCATTGAAGAGATCAAATGATATGAAGTAGCACCATTGTTTTGCGCAATCGAGCCAATGTCTAAAGGGTACCAGTAGTCAATTTTTTTATATTGTACTTTATCCGGGGTTTTACTGTTTGTGGTGCCCAAACAACAAAATACCACATCTCCGGTAATACCTGCTGCGTACTGATCTATATGATCAAAATCAACAATCAGTTCTTTTAGCTTTGGATGTTCAATATTTAACTTTTTTCGCCCAATAGCAAGCACCTCACTATAACTAGGGTTATCCAGTAGTTGTGCCAATAAGTTGTTGCCTATCAATCCACTCGCACCAAGTAATATTGCTTTTTTTGACATTTAAAGGAACTTATTTTTGAATATCTATGGTTTCGTCCGATTGGTCTCCACTTCCGGCTTTATAGGAATAATCTCTTGCTTTTTCGTCAGCAAGCTCATTGCCCTCGTGTTCATTTTCACAGTTTTCATCCAAACGGTCATTCCACTCATCTAGTCCTGTTTTATTGTGCTGGTCCACTTTTGGCGGATTCTGTTTATCGGTTTTTTTTGTTTTGCTCATCACCGTTGTAATTTAGTATATATGAAACATCTGAAGGTATACATTGTTTAAAATTAAAAAGAGTTAAATGCCTCTTAACTAATGTACTGAAATCTCGATAATTAATCTTATCTTTGCGCCAAAAATTAGTAGCATTTTATGCAAAAAATAAGAAATATAGCTATCATAGCCCACGTTGACCACGGTAAAACTACACTGGTCGATAAGATCTTACACTCTTGTTCAATCTTCCGCGATAACGAACAATCGGGAGATTTAATACTTGATAACAATGATTTGGAGCGTGAGCGCGGTATTACCATCGTGTCAAAAAACGTTTCGGTTCAGTATAAGGACGTTAAAATCAACATTATCGATACCCCTGGTCACGCCGATTTCGGTGGTGAGGTAGAGCGTGTATTGAAAATGGCTGATGGTGTATTGTTATTGTGTGATGCTTTTGAAGGTGCCATGCCTCAAACACGTTTCGTAACTCAAAAAGCTTTAGCTTTAGGTCTAAAACCTATTGTTGTTGTAAATAAAGTTGATAAAGAAAACTGTCGCCCTGAAGAAGTTTACGAACAGATCTTCGAATTGTTCTTCAACTTAGAAGCAACAGAAGAGCAACTTGATTTTCCAGTAATTTACGGTTCATCTAAACAAGGATGGATGAGTACTGACTGGAAAGTACCTACAACAGATATTTTCGCACTTTTAGACGCAGTTGTTGAGAAAATTCCTGCTGCGCCAACAAACGACGGTACTTTACAAATGCAAATCACCTCTTTAGATTATTCATCTTTCGTAGGTCGTATTGCAATTGGTCGTGTACACCGTGGCGTAATTAAAGAAAACCAACCGGTTACTTTGATTAAACGTGATGGTAAAATGGTAAAATCAAGAGTAAAAGAATTATATACTTTCGAAGGTTTAGGAAAAATCCGTGCCACTGAAGTAAAATCAGGTGATATCTGCGCAGTGGTAGGTATTGATGGTTTTGACATTGGTGATACTATTGCTGATTTCGAAGCTCCGGAACAATTGCCTGTAATCAAAATTGATGAGCCAACAATGAACATGTTGTTCACAATCAATAACTCACCGTTTTTTGGAAAAGAAGGTAAATTCGTAACGTCTCAGCGATTAAAAGAGCGTTTATACAAAGAAATTGAGAAAAACCTTGCACTTAAAGTTGTAGAAACTGAGTCTCCTGATTCTTACTTGGTGTACGGAAGGGGTATCCTCCATTTATCAGTATTGATCGAGACCATGCGTCGCGAAGGATATGAAATTCAGGTTGGTCAGCCGCAGGTAATCATCAAAGAAATTGATGGTAAAAAATGTGAGCCTATCGAAACCTTAATCGTTGATGTACCGGGTGAAGTTGCTGGTAAGGTAATTGAATTGGTAACACAACGTAAAGGAGAGTTATTGATCATGGAACCAAAAGGAGATTTACAACATTTAGAATTTGATATTCCTGCACGTGGTATTATCGGTTTAAGAAATAACGTGTTAACTGCTACAGGTGGTGAAGCGATTATGGCCCACCGTTTCAAAGCATACGAACCTTGGAAAGGTGTTATCCCTGGTAGATTGAATGGCGTATTGGTTTCTATGGAAAAAGGAAGCACTACAGCTTATTCAATTGATAAATTACAGGATCGTGGTCGTTTCTTTGTTGATCCGGGAGTAGATATCTACGAAGGACAAATTTTAGGAGAGCACATCCGTGATAATGACTTGGTAGTTAATATTGTAAAAGGTAAAGCTTTAACTAACATGCGTGCTTCTGGTACAGATGATAGTCAGCGTATTGCTCCGGCAATTAAATTCTCTTTGGAAGAAGCTATGGAATACATCCAGGCTGATGAGTACATCGAGGTAACACCGTTAAGCATGCGTTTACGTAAAATTCACTTAACTGAAGCTGCGCGTAAGCTTAATAAAATTGTATAAATAGGAAATTTTCTATTGATAAGTCATAAAGCCTGTTTCGCAAGAAACAGGCTTTTGTTTTTTGTTATTTTTGAATTTTAATAAAAGATACTATGGAATCATTAAAAGGTAAAAACGCAATCATTACCGGAGCAGGTAAGGGAATAGGAAAAGCAATGGCTATTGCTTTGGCACAGGAAGGCGTCAATATAGGTCTAATGGCCAGAACAATATCGGATTTACAAATTCTTGCAGAGGAATTAAAGCAATATGGGGTTAAAACAGCAATTGCTACAGTCGATGTTTCTGATATTGAAAATGTGAATGACGCGGTTACAAAGGTTAAATCTGAATTGGGTGTAATTGACATTTTAATTAATAATGCCGGAACTGCTTCTTTTGGGCCTTTCCTGGAGTTGGAACCGTCAAGATGGGAAGAGATTGTTAAAGTAAACTTATTTGGTGCTTATTACACCACCAGGGCAGTTTTACCTGAAATGATAGAAAGAAAAACCGGTGATATTATTAATATATCATCTACAGCAGGTAAAAATGGCGCGGCAGTAACCAGTGCCTATAGCGCTTCAAAATTTGGTTTAATAGGAATGTCAGAGTCGTTAATGCAGGAAGTGCGTAAGCACAACATCCGCGTAAGCACGCTATTGCCAAGTACCATTGCAACCGATATGGCTAAGGATCTCAAATTGACTGACGGAAATCCCGATAAGGTGATGCAACCAGAAGACTTTGCCGAATTGGTTGTTGCCCAGTTAAAATTAAACAGAAGGGTATTTGTAAAAGAAGCAGGTCTTTGGTCTACAAATCCGTAATCTGGCTATTCAAATAAAAACCTGAAGTAGGCATCCGGATTTTCCAGAAAACCTCTGGTTAAACGGTAATGCTCCGTTTCTTCGTAGCAGGTCTCTTTTAGTCCGTCTTCGCCGAAATTAAAGATTTGTGAATTAGGATAACAAAGAAGCATCGGGGAGTGAGTCGCAATCAGAAATTGCGCCCTTCCCGATCTTTCGAGATTATTAATGATTGACATAAAGGTCATCAGTCTGGTTGGTGATAATGCAGCCTCAGGCTCATCCAGAATATAAATTCCACTCTGAAACTGATTTTGAAAAAGAGCCAGAAATGATTCTCCATGTGATTGATGATGAAGCGATTTTCCTCCATACGCCTCAAATATCCTGGGATCAGATAGGGCTATTTCATCTATGTAATCTGCAAAGTTAAAGAAGCTTTCTGCTCTCATAAAAAATCCTTCAGTAATACGTCTGGGTATCCATTGTAAGCCCAGATGTTGTGTTAATGGATTTTCATAGCCCTCAAAATTATGTCCGGTATTTAAGTTATGATTGCGATTTCCTCCGCGCAGGTTAAATCCACAATGTTCTGCAAGTCCTTCCAGCAAGGTAGATTTGCCTGAACCATTTTCTCCAACAAAAAAGGTAACATTGCTGTTTATTTTTAACAGTACTCCTTCCTTAAACGCAGGGATAGAAAATGGATAATCAGGTGCATCTATTTTAGGTAACGATATTTGACGCAAAAAAGGCATTTATGAAACTAATCGTTGGTTCTGCGGTGACGGATAAAATACTGAGCCAGGTTAATCCCGATAAAAATATGATTAATCAGGTTTGGAATTAGACCGTAATACTTTGTGAAGATGTGAAACCGCTCTTTAAGACTAGCCAGATGCTTTTTCTTAGAAATTCCGCCCACCAGATATTTGGCCACGTAAATATGTGTATTCACAATACTCGAAGCATGTTTGGCAGCTTTAATGATCCAGTCAATATCGGAGCTATACTTGTATTTTAAGTCGAAAGGCTCTGCCAGGCTTCTTCTAACATAGATGGCCTGGTGACTTATACTCATTCCATACCTGAAGCTTTGCCAGTCAAAGTGCTCAGGTGCATGGTGTCGTCTTTGGCCCAAGCTGATCCAGTCCTGGTCAAACATTTCAGTTTCACCATAATAAATATCTGCCGATGCAGCACTCTGAAATACTTCGGTTACTGTTTCAGGTGCATAAATCTCGTCCCCGGAATTCATGAAAAGCACATAATCCCCGGTTGCAAGCGCTAGCCCTTTATTCATGGCATCGTATATGCCCTTATCGGGTTCAGAGATAAACTGGGCTAACCTCGATTTATAATTATAGATTTTTTCTACAGTACCATCCTTTGAAGCGCCATCAATAATGATGTATTCAATGTTTTGATAGGTTTGATTCAGCACAGAAAGCATGGTGCGTTCAATATCCTTTACATTATTATAAACGATAGTAATAACACTTAACTTTGGCTGCATGCGGTTCTGAATCTAAAAAATTATCGGGGTTGTAAATCTATCAGTGACTGATACAATAATAAGTGTTTTTCTGCAATTACTTGCTCAGAGAATTGATTTAAAATTGTTCTTCTTGCTTCTTTCTGAATTTCAGGCGCATTTTCATCGTGATATAGCCACTCTATCCCTGTAGCAAGATCTTCAGATGACTCGTATTCTGCCAGATACCCATTTTCAAGATGTTTTACCATGTCTGGTATCCCGCCTGTTTTAAAGGCCACTACAGGCGTTGCGCACGATAAGCTTTCCATTACTGTGTTTGGCAGATTATCTTCAAGGGAGGGGGTTATAAATACGTCTGCCGCCGAATAGCACTTGGCCAGGTGGGCGTCATTGCTAATGGTGCCTAGAAATGTTGTCTTAAACGGAAACTCCGGCATTTCGGCACTATCCTTATTGCCAAAAATCACCAGTTCTATATTCTCTTTAATAATCCCCGGTCTTGTTGCAAGATCATTTAGCGCATCTATTAAATAAGATGTGCCTTTATGCTTGTCATTTTTAGACGGCATAAAACCACTCATCAGTACAAATTTCTTTGGATCTATCTTAAGTATTTTTTTGGCTTCAGATTTTACATAAGGTTTAAAAACCTCAGTCTCAATTGTGTTTGGGATAACCGTTACTTCTCTAAATCCCATTAAACTGCTCAGTTTAACTGAATCGGCCATCCATCTGCTTGGGGCAACAATATGACAGTTTAATTCCGAGTAAGCTTTTTTCTTACGCAACCATGTTTTGTGCGAGAAATCATTTTTACCACTCGACCTAAGTAAAGGGCAGTTCCCACATTCTTTAAAGTAATTTTCGCATGAGTAACGTACATGACAACCACCTGTAAATGCGTTACTGTCATGAAATGTCCAAACTACTGGTTTCTCCAACTCATCAATTTCTGCCAGGAATTTTGGAGATAAGAAGCCATGGTTAATCCAGTGCAGGTGTATAATATCAGCCTCTTTTACTGTCGGATGGTCAATTACTGAAGTGCCAAACCATTGGAGCGAGAAAGGTGTTTTCACAGCTTTGGCTACGGCTTTAGATAAATAACGTTCAGAAAGGATATTAAACACGGCTTTTGCTTTTGCAAAGGGCCCCTTACTAAAAGTTCCCGTTTTTGTGCTTTCGCTGAACTGAAAGTAAACCATTACTTTAGATTCGATGCCACTTGCATTTAGTGCATCACTTAATCTGAGGCAGGCCCTTCCGGCGCCTCCATTACCTTCGTATGTATTTAGGTGTACTACTTTCAATGAATCAAACTTAGATAATTGTTTCTTTTTAAACGGTTATGCAGCCTAAAATAATATATATTTTCAATCTTTATTAAATTCTTGTGTATTTTCGTCAGAATTGATTTTTTACAGACTTTAGGCAACAGTCCTGTAATGATCGTCTATTTATAAGAACAAAAAAAGCAATATGGGTAACCTGTTAACCGACAGACAGTTTTGGGTGAATTATTGGGAAAGCAAGACCGGGTTATCGGTTAGTATTCCCGAGGACTATCTTTTTCATAAAGAACTCGCAGACATCATTAATGGCCAAAAAGTTAAAACGGCTATTGAATTGGGTGGTTTCCCCGGATATTATGCCGTGTTTCTGAAGAAGTATTTTAAACTTGATGTTACCCTGCTCGATTATTTTGTGCACCCACCGGTTACCAACTCTTTATTGCAGGCCAATCAACTAAACGAAGCGGATATCCATATTATTGAAACGGATTTGTTTAATTACGTGCCGGAGCAACAATACGATCTTGTTTTATCTTGTGGTCTTATTGAGCATTTTAATGATACTGCCGACATCATTAACAGGCATATTAATTTTGTAAAACCAGGGGGAACTCTGTTTATTACACTGCCTAATTTTAAAGCTTTAAACGGTTGGTTTCAAAAGAACTTTGATAAGGAGAATTACGACAAGCACAATATTGATTGTATGGATCCCAGGCTGCTCGAAAACATTTGTAAACAAGCGGGTTTAGAGGTGGTAAAAGCCAAATATTTTGGTCATTTTAGTTTATGGCTAGAGAATCAGCAGCAAAAACCGGCAGGAATAAGGTTGTTAAAAAAATCACTGTGGCTGGCTGGTAAAATCTTCACCAAAGTATTCCCCTTCAATTCCAAACAGCTTTCGCCTTACATTATTTTAGAAGCAAGAAAGCCTTAGATTTTACTTAATTCGCTGTACTACGTAACGTTTCAATCTATCCCATAAGGTTCCTTTTCTGTTTTTCAGGAAACCCTTGATGGCTGCATATGCAGCAGGACTTTCGGCTATCGTATCAGGAAACTGGGTGATAGGTTTCGGATTGATGATGACATTGTAAATATCGTTAATCCCCGAATGTATGCCTGATCCATCATGACCTATATTGTTTACCAGCGATTGAGAGGGATTAAGCGTTAATCCTCCTTTTAAAAATATGGAAGCGTACCATCTTATTGCCCACGAATTGTTCCTGCCGCTTTTAAAGTCTTCCATCTGTTTCCAGAAATTCATCGTATGCTCAATAGAAAAGGCACTTTTTGCTGATTTGTCAAACTTAGCCATCAGGGTATCTATGTTTGGCTCAAAGTGGTCCCATGCGCGTTCCCAAGTAGCCCAGCCCCAGCTGGTGGCAGCACGATAGAAGAAGGTTTCAGGTAAATCAGCATCCTTTAAATTGTACATATAAGCGCCAATATGCATTACTTTGCTTTCATCGCGGTACCGACTTAATGCTTCATTGAAATACGTTAAGGTATAAGGTGAAGTGATCAGATCGTCTTCAAAAACAATTACTTGCTTGTAGTCTTTTATGAGTTTGCTTACCCCAATGATAATCGATTTGGCAAGCCCCATATTTTCCTTGCGCTCTACAATCTCTACCGATTTAAACCCATCAATATTTCTAAGCAATTCCCTTACTTCAAGCACATTCTTTTCGTCGGCCTCCGATTTAAATCCATCAGAAAACACAAATAGCCTGCTTTCAGATGCAAGTTCATTCTGCTGTAAAAATTTAATTGTTCGCGCAGTATGTTCAGGACGATTGTAAACAAATAATGCTATGGGAGCAAAGGTTTGCATAAATCTAATCTTTTATACCTTCTACAATTAAAGACGAATAACCCAGTGGTTCATTAAAACGTTTATCGTACCTTTTAGATCTGATCACGTGCCCATCTTTACTATCCCATTCATTAAAATGGAACTGACCATTCTCATCATAATACTCCAAAAGATTTACGCGATAGCCTGACTCTTCGAATGCTTTTGATAGCGTTTTATAATCATATAATAATTTATGGTCATGAGCGCCCTCTCCATGTCCACCTGGTTTTACCATGTTTATATAGTCTGGATTGGGGTGGAAACCATCTGGAACAGCAATTCTAACCACTCCGCCTTTTTTAAGGTATTTGTTGCAGTTTTTTAAAGCAACTATCGCATCGTCGTAGCTGATATGTTCAAAAACATGCTCGGCTAAAAAGCGGTCAGCTTTTTTATCGCCAAATAAATTGTCAAACGAAGCAATCTCCAACAAATTAAGATTCTCAATGTTTGTAGGTAACCAATCCTTATAATCAGTGGTATGTGCCCCGATGATGATCTGGAGTTTTCCGGTGCTGTTCTTTATTTTAGCCTTAAGCTGAATGAGCTCCAGGATGTTTTTGGGCTTATATACAATTTCTCTTATTACCTTTCTTAAGGACATCTTTAATGTGTTATGATTTATGGTAAACTTAAAACGTTAAATGCAAGGTGCTAATATATCAATATTAAAATTTATGTTAGGTCTAACCTGGCTGGTCTTTTGAACCTTTTAATTTCTGGTATAATGTAATTAGCAGCAACGATTTAAGCATCATTATACCTTGATGCCTTGTTTTTGGGATAAGTAAAATCCAAAATGTAGAACAGGCATAAGCAACCAATGTCGCCATTGCTGCCCCAGCTATTCCATATTTAGGAATCCAGAAAACGTTTAATATAATATTGATCAAGGCACCCATCGCGGTACGCAGCATAGATAATTTTGTGTAGCCCTCGGCAATTAAGAACTGAGCACTTGCAGTACCCAAAAATACAAAGATACCTGCCCAGATGTGTATCGACAACACATGCGCACCACTATAAAATTCAGGTTTAAATATTCTGAAGAGATATGGAGCCGTAAATGTGATAAATATGGCCAGAACCATGCTTATCCAAACCATTAAATCGTACAGGTTTTGCATCCTCTTTTCATACCGCTGGAGGTTGTCCCTGCGGGCATTCATAATGGCGGGGAATACTGAGGCGGCTACAGCAACGGGGATAAAATACCATGCTTCGGCAAACTGAACTGCATTGGCATAAATCCCCAGCTCTCCGGTACCTTTATAGTATTCGATCATTAGCTTATCAATGTTCATGTAAATGGAAACAAGGATCGCTGAAAATGCCAGGGGCCAGGAGTTTTTTAACAGAAATTTGGCGATATCGCTTTTAAATGTCCATCTGAAAACTGATTCTCCATTGTTCTGATAAATAAAGAGGTAACCCGCTGCCAGCAATGCGGCGTCTAGCAAAAGTGCAAAAATAAACCATTTCAAACCGGCGCCAATGATGATCAAAGCAAGCTTAATCGCAGCAGAAAGAACGTTTCCTGCAATTTGTACACGCATAATGTACTTGCCTTGCGTTCTGGATTGAAAGAAACTGTCAATGATATTGAACGATTGGATTAAACCGGTAAATCCAACAGTCATAATAAAAACCAATGGAGTGTCGATTCTGTTATAGCTATTAGCTATAACGTATGTTGTGTAGATCAGTGGAAGAACAATAAGGCCTCCCATAAACTTTATGGCAAAGCCTGTTCCAAGCAATTCATTTTTCTTTTCAGGATTGCGCAATAGTTCTCTGGTTATAAAACCATCTACCCCCAAGGCTGCTGCTGCAGTAAAAAAGGTTACAAAAGCCACGGGGTAATTAAGTATTCCGTTTTGGTCTTTCCCTAAATAATTTGTTACGGCAATACCTACCACAACTTTAATGGCCATGCTTCCAACTCTGGCCAACATTAGCCAGCCTGTGTTTTTCACATATTTCTCCAGGGCCGCCTGATCAAAACCTTTAATGCTTGGGATCTTCACACTCAATCTGTCTCTTAGTTTTTTTAGGTTAAGGGTGCGCCAACTGATACTTTACAGTCATGTCCAGGTTGTCCATGCGGTGGGTTCAATTTTACTTCTTTATCTGTTGCAGGCGCTTGTTGTTGTGCAGGGGCTGCAACAGGAGCTTGTACGGCAGGAGCGGTTGTGTTTTTTGCATTAAGTGGGGCGCCTACAGGAATTGAGCAGTCGTGAAATGGCTGACCATGTGCCGGATTATTTGCCGGCCTTTCGCCAGTAGCTGCACTTTGCTGAGCAGGAACCGATGTGGTAGTAGATGGTGCTGATGGAACGCCATTTGGTGTAGGTGTAACAATATTCTGAGTTTCTTTAGGGCTGGTCTGACAAGCAGAAAAGCCGAATGCTAAAAAGCAGATGTAAAGGATTTTTTTCATTGAATATTTTTTTAGGGATTAAAGGGATAATTATCTTGAAGTTTTTTTGTTGATGTAATCCATTAGTTGGTCTTTACTAAAGTCAAACTCAAAGGCTTCGGTTACTTTAAAATAGTTCTGTTTATCTGCAACCGAATCATAGGCCGATTTACTTATCTCAAGCCTGGAGGCATCAAAGTCAAAAACTTTTACAAGAGCTGTCAGTTGAGATGCTGAAATTTTATTGTTGTTCAATGCGCTTTTAACCAGCTTTATTTTGCCGCTATCAAAATCCGCACGCCTCACCATATTTAAAAGTTGATCAAAGGATTGGTTACTCATGATTTTATCTCTGGACAATGTAGGGCGTGTAGGTCTGCCAGGTTCAGCAGGTCTCGAAGGGCGTGTTGGGCCATCGGGGGTACTATCAAATATCCCGTCCCAGTCATCTAAGGCATATTGATTGGCATCAAACATGGGTAGGGTTTTAACCACCTTGAGCCCATCAAAACTTGAATAACGTGCAATTGTTCTGCTATTTCTTGTAAGGGATAGGGTTGTTTTTGCGATCTGTCTATTGTTTCTCATGATGATAACAGTTGGAGAAGTGTTTTCTACGTCATAAAAGCGGAAGCGGCCTTTTGAAGAACCAACCTGTTCATCATTTACATAGACAACAATTTTTCCCTGTTCGGCAACTTCAATAAACAATTCTGTGTCGGTGCCTGAATTCTGTGCAAAGATTAAAGATGTTTGCAGCAGTGCTGCGATAAATAATAAGAGCGTTTTCATAATGATTTTCTTAGTATGTATGTTGTTAAATCTAATTTCATAAGATCTGCAACATTTAAAAATGTAACATTAATTCTTCAAGATGTGTAATTTGCCATTCAACATCTTCAGGTTTTTCTTTATTTAAAGGGTTAAAGTAAATGGCCTTAATTCCATATGCCTGGGCACCGCGAATGTCTGCTTCAACGCTGTCCCCAATCATAACAGATTCATGTTTTTCTGCGCTGGCCTTGTCCAGCGCATATTCAAAAATAGCTTTGTCAGGTTTATTAACACCAACATCCTCAGAAATGATCACATTTTTAAAGTACGGATTTAAACCTGACCGATCCATTTTGGTTAATGTACTTTCCTTAAAGCCATTGGAAATGATATGTAAGGTGTACTTTTTTTGAAGGTAAGCCAATACCTTTTCGGATCCTTCAAATAAATTAGTTCTTGTCGGGGTCAGGTTCACATAGTCCTCTTCAAATTGTTGTGGCACAAGTTCAGGGGATACCCCTAGCTGAATAAAAGTCTTTTTAAATCGCTCTGATCTTAAAGTTTCTTTGGTGATGGTGCCTACATGATATTGCGCCCAAAGCAGATGATTGTTTTCAGTATAAGTCGTTATGAAATCCTCAGCAGATGTTAATCCGAGTTTCTGAAGCTCATAATGTGTATAAAGCTCATGCAAAGTTTCCTGAGCATTTCTGTCAAAATCCCAAATGGTATGGTCTAAATCGAAAAAAATATGTTTAATCATAGTAAAAACGCCTTACTGCTTAAGCCCATATGCCAAATCTCCGGCATCGCCTAATCCGGGCACAATATACGCTTTACTGGTCATTTCTTCGTCAATAGCGCCAAGCCATAACTTAGCTTTGGGTAAATTTGCCCTTACATGTCTAACGCCTTCGGTACTTGCAATTACCGAAACAATGTGTAATTCTTTGAGTGGATATCTTCGTATTAATTCCTTACAGCAAAGTACCATTGTCAGACCGGTTGCCAGCATAGGGTCGGCTATGATCACGGTTTTATCCGTTAAATCAGGCGACGAAACATGTTCCATTTGTATCTCAAAACTTCCGCTTTTGTGGGTTCTTCTGTAGGCAGCAATAAAAGCAGCATCAGCTTGATCAAAAACATTCAGCAATCCCTGGTGTAAGGGGAGTCCTGCCCGTAAAATCGTTGCCAAAACCGGCTGATCCAACAATTGCACGCTTGGTGCAATGCCCAATGGGGTTTGGGTTTCCGTTTTTGTGTATTCAAGCGTCTTGCTGATTTCATAGGCAAAAAATTCACCTATACGTTCCATATTTCTGCGGAAACGCATGGCGTCTTTTTGGATGTGCTCATTCCGAAGTTCCGAAATGAAAACATTGGCATGTGAATTTATTTTGCTGAGTTCGAATATCATCACATAAATTTAAACAAAATTGCCCTCTAAAACAATTGGTTGCTCTTTTAAGTTAAAGGTGTTACAGTTGCCACCTTCAGCTTGGCGGCTGCATAGCCGTTGTGTACTTTTTTTTGTAAATTTGAAAATTATGCCAGGTACCATCTAAAATTAAAAATCATAAAAAGCACGGATGAAATTTCAACTTGTTTCAGATTATAAACCTACAGGCGATCAACCTAACGCCATTCAACAACTGGTTGAGGGTGTGAATGGAGATGAACATTATCAAACGCTTTTAGGTGTTACCGGTTCAGGAAAAACATTTACTGTTGCCAATGTAATTCAGCAAACTCAAAAGCCTACTTTAATCCTCAGCCACAATAAAACGCTTGCGGCACAACTGTATGGAGAGTTTAAACAATTCTTCCCAGAAAATGCCGTGAACTATTTTGTGTCTTATTACGACTATTACCAACCTGAGGCTTTTATGCCCAGTACCAACACCTATATAGAAAAAGACCTTAGTATAAATGAAGAAATAGAGAAATTAAGATTACGTACTACATCGGCACTCATGTCGGGTCGCAGGGATGTGATCGTGGTTTCTTCCATTTCCTGTATCTATGGTATGGGTAATCCTGAAGATTTTTCAAGATCAGTATTTCGTTTCTCAGTAGGAACTCGGATCTCACGCAATTCATTTTTACATAGTCTGGTCGAGATTTTATATGCACGTACCACAAATGATTTTAAGAGGGGGACGTTTAGGGTAAAGGGCGATACCGTAGATATTTTTCCTGCTTACCTGGATACGGCTTATCGTGTTTCATTCTTTGGCGACGATATTGAAGAGCTTAGTGCTATTGATCCTGTGACTGGGAAAACACTTGAGAAGCTTGAAGATATGGCCATTTACCCTGCCAATTTGTTTGTAACGCCAAAGGACAGGTTTAACTCTTCTATCTGGGGTATCCAGGAAGAACTGGAGATCAGGAAAAATCAATTGATTGACGACAGACAATTACTGGAAGCAAAAAGACTTGAAGAAAGGGTAAATTTCGATATCGAAATGATGAAAGAACTGGGCTATTGTTCAGGTATTGAAAATTACTCAAGGTTTTTCGATGGACGTTCGCCGGGAATGAGGCCTTTCTGCTTACTTGATTATTTTCCCGACGATTATTTGATGGTGATTGATGAGAGCCATGTCACTGTTCCGCAGATCAGAGCCATGTATGGCGGCGACAGATCCCGTAAAATGTCGCTTGTAGAATATGGCTTCCGCTTGCCTTCAGCACTGGATAACCGCCCGCTTAATTTTGATGAATTCGAGCGTTTGGCACCACAAACGATTTATGTAAGTGCGACACCTGCCGATTATGAACTGCAAAAATCTGATGGGGTGTATGTGGAGCAGGTAATTCGCCCCACTGGCTTGCTAGATCCCTTAATTGAAGTTCGTCCGGCAATCAACCAGGTCGATGATTTGCTTGATGAAATCGATAAAACCATTAAAATGGGCGATAGGGTATTGGTAACCACGCTTACAAAAAGAATGGCTGAGGAATTGACCAAATATATGGACCGCTTAAACATCAAAGTCCGCTATATACACTCTGAAGTAAAAACACTGGAACGTGTAGAAATTTTAAGGGGACTTAGATTAGGTGAATTTGATGTGCTGATAGGGATTAACTTGTTAAGGGAAGGTCTGGATTTGCCGGAAGTTTCTTTTGTAGCCATACTGGATGCAGATAAGGAAGGCTTTCTTCGTTCTGATCGCGCGTTAATTCAAACAATTGGACGAGCTGCACGTAATGATAGGGGGAGGGTAATCATGTATGCCGATAAAATTACAGATTCTATGGCAAGAACTATAGAGGAGACCAACAGAAGAAGAGACAAACAAATTGCTTATAATCTGGAAAATGGCATCGTCCCTAAAACTGTAGGTAAAAGCAGAGAGGCAATACTCGAGCAAACATCAGTATTGGATTTCTCTGGTAATGCTACCCGTGCAAAGGCATATGTAGAAGTTGATGAAGTGAGCATAGCTGCTGATCCGATTGTTCAGTACATGACTAAGCCCGAAATGCAAAAATCAATAGACAAAACACGTAAAGACATGGCTAAAGCTGCAAAAGAGATGGACTTCTTGTTGGCTGCAAGATTGAGAGATGAGATGTTTGCAATGGAAAAAATGTTTGAAGAAAGATTTGGTAAATAATGGACGGAAAAAACAGAAAAGACATATATCCGGGTTTAGAAGTGGATATCATATTGAAAAAAGATCAGCGTAATGGTGCATTAACAAGAGGCATTGTCAGTAATTTATTAACCTCAGCACCATATCACTCCAGAGGAATTAAGGTTCGGTTGGAAGACGGGCAAGTGGGCAGGGTTGCAGCCATTGTTGATGAAGAATAAATATGAAGAATAAATAAGGTATATTGTAATTGCTTTGCAATAATCTAATTGCGTTTGTAATATTGATATCGCAACTGTGTCTATATTTTACCAATAAATCTCTTTTCAAAGGTTGCAGAGAGGTTAGTAAGGCTGTAATTGAACAGTTTTACTTAAATTTGTAAATATTAAAATAAAGAAATGGGACTTATAAAATTCATATTAATATCGGTACTGGTCATGTATATTATCCGGATCATCCTCCGTTTAATATTTCCTGTAGTATTGAGAAGTATGTTTAGCAAAGTTCAGCAGCAAGCTGCAAACCAGTCTCGCCAGCCGAACAATCAACGCTATTCAAAGCCAGAAGGCGACATCTCAATCGAATACGTACCACCTAGAGAAAAGAAGGGAAATTCAGATAAATTAGGCGATTTTGTAGATTACGAAGAGATAAAATAGCCGTTTTTTTGCCAGTTTTTTATTTTTTTTAAAAAGGATTTTTTATCTAAGTTTGGGGTTAGTTTAAATCATAAACAAACCTTAATGAATAATTGGTTAAAAGCAAATGGCATACACCTGGCCATTATTGGATTTTTTATAATCATCTGTTTTGTCTACTTCAGTCCTGTCCTGCAAGGTAAGGCACCTGCTCAGGGAGACGTTTTGGGAGCTAAGGCAACCGCCACGGAAATCATGCACTACAAAGAAAAAGATGGTAAAGGTCCATTATGGACTAACCAGATTTTTGGTGGTATGCCGGCATACCAGATTTGGGTTCAGCATCCGTATAATGGAGCAACTTATGTCATCTCTCTAATAAAAACTATTTTTCCTGACCCGGTAGATTCGGTTTTATTGTACCTTGTTGGTGCCTATTTCCTGTTTATCGTGCTGCGCATCAATCCATGGCTGGCAGCAGCGGGAGCAATAGCTTTCGCCTTTACATCGTATAATTTTATCATTATTGCTGCAGGGCATAGCAACAAAGCACTTGCTATTGCATTTTGTGCGCCAATAATCGCCAGTGTAATTTTAACACTCAGGGGAAAATATTGGATAGGGGCAAGTTTAACTGCTTTATTCCTTGCATTAGAGATCAGGTCAAACCATATTCAAATGACCTATTACCTGATGATTGCTTTGTTAATATTCATCGGTATTGAAATTTACCATGCTGTAAAAGCTAAGAAACTTGACCAGTTGGGCAAGGCTTTAGGCTTTTTGGCCGTTGGAATGCTGGTTGCATTTATGGTTAATACAGGTAAGCTATGGACTACTTACGAGTACGGCAAAGAATCTAACAGAGGCAAATCTAACTTAACTACCGATGCGGCAGAGGAGAAAAATGGCTTGTCAAAAGAATATGCTTATGGCTGGAGTCAGGGTATTGGCGAAAGTTTTACTTTCCTGATCCCGGACCTTTATGGTGGTGCAACCAGTATAGATGCATTGGTAAAGCCCGAAAGCCATACTTATAAAACTTTGCAGGGTATAACCGG
The DNA here is from genome assembly GCF_056395985.1 of Pedobacter sp. 05T44. Classification (NCBI taxonomy): domain Bacteria; kingdom Pseudomonadati; phylum Bacteroidota; class Sphingobacteriia; order Sphingobacteriales; family Sphingobacteriaceae; genus Pedobacter; species Pedobacter sp. 05T44. The sequence continues at coordinate 14,306 of NZ_JBFTKO010000012.1, read as the reverse complement.
CGGCGATCCAACACAGGCAATAGGCCAGCTGGCAGGACAAATCGGCTTGCAGCAATATTGGGGCGAGAAACCTGGAACATCCGGCCCGTACTACTTTGGTGCTATCGTATGTTTCCTGTTCGTGTTTGGCTTACTAATCGTAAGAAGCAGATTAAAATGGTGGATACTCGGTACAACCATTCTGTTCATGTTCCTGTCATTCGGAAAGAACTTCCCGTTGATCTCTGACCTTTTCTTCGAGTATTTCCCGTTGTATAATAAGTTTAGAGCAGTTGAGTCTATTCTGGCCCTTGTTGGTTTAATGGTCCCTGTTTTAGCTTTTCTTGCCATTAAAGAAGCTCAGGAAGGCACTTATGATCAAAAAACACTTGTTAAAAAACTGACGATCGCAGGTGGGATAACTGGTGGTTTTGCACTAATTGTGGCCATCATGCCTACCGCGCTGTTTAGCTTCACTACAGCTAATCATCAGTTAATGGTACAGGCGCTTACACAGATGCTTCAAAATAATGCCAGCGTTGCGCAATCTATCGCCAATGCACTTATTGCCGATAGGGCTGATATTGCACGTGCAGATGCCATTCGTTCATTCCTGTTTATTGCTGTTGGATACGCTTTGGTATGGGCACTTATCACTAAAAAGATCAACATGCAACTTGCATTTATCCTGTTGGGATGCGCCGTTATGATTGACATGTGGCAGGTAGATCGCCGTTATCTGAACAACGGTAATTTTGCGAGTAAAACGGATTTAAATAACCATTTCCAACCACGTGAAGTGGATACTTTCATCTCTTCAGATAAGGATCCTGATTTCAGGGTAATGGATTTAACCATTAATACTTTCTCCGATGCAAGTACTTCTGCTTTCCATAAAACCATCGGCGGGTATCACGCAGCAAAACTGAAAAGATATCAGGAACTGATAGACAACCAGCTTACCAAAAGTGTTAACCAGGATGTGCTGGACATGCTGAACACGAAATATATCATCACCCAGGATCCTAAAAACGGATCTTACCAGATGAAAAATAATGCAACAGCAGCAGGAAACGTATGGATTGTTCAGAACGTCCAGTTTGTTAAAGATGCGGATGAGGAAATGAAAGCAATTAGCAGCTTTGATCCTAAAAAAGAAGCTATTGTTGATGTCAGATACAAAGATCAGATCAGCTCTAAGAATGTTGGGGCAGATCCAACGGCTTCCATTAAGCTGGATAGCTATAGCCCCGATCATATGATTTACTCTTACAGCGCTCCTCGTGATATCATTGCTGTGTTCTCTGAAATTTATTACGATAAAGGATGGAATATGTATGTTGATGGGGTTCAGAAACCATACTTCAGAGCAGATTATGTACTTCGTGCTGCGCAGCTTGATGCGGGTAACCATAAGGTTGAATTTAAATTTGAGCCAACTTCATATTATTTGGGTGAAAAAATCTCTTTGGCCGGTTCTATCCTTTTAGTAGCTGGTCTTGGATTTGCGTTCTATGACGATAAGAGAAAGAAAAAAGCAGCTAAATAATAGTCGTTTATAAAATTTTACACAGGCCGTTACTTTAAAAAGTGGCGGCCTTTTTTTTTGTCCTTCCGGTTAATCATAATGTTTTCTTAACGCCTTGTTAATCTACGTGTTGCAAATTTGTATAATAAACTAATATCCTATGTTGGAACTGTTTTTAATAGTATGTGTCATTGCAATAGTAGCTTTCTTTTTCAGCCCATACGAATTAACAATGGAGGAAGATGATATCTAAAAGAGAAGTTGATATAGCTGTAATTTCCGACGTTCACCTTGGGACATATGGTTGTCACGCCAAAGAATTGTTAAAATACCTTAAAAGCATTAAACCTAAAATGCTGGTGCTGAACGGCGACATCATAGATGTATGGCAGTTTAGTAAAAGATACTGGCCAGAAACCCATATGAAGGTCGTTCGAAAACTAATGAAATTTGTAGTAGAGGGCGTTCCAGTATATTATTTAACAGGTAATCATGATGAATTGCTGAGAAAATTTGCCGACATGCATTTAGGTGCATTTCACCTTCAGAATAAGCTGATCCTGGAACTCGATGGAAAAAAGGCATGGTTCTTTCATGGTGATGTTTTTGATGTAACCATGCAGCATTCTAAATGGCTGGCCAAACTTGGTGCAGTAGGTTATGATACACTGATTTTGATAAACAGTTTTGTAAACTGGTGCCTTACTTCTATAGGAAGCGAGAAGATGAGTTTCTCTAAAAAAATTAAAGCCAAGTTTAAAGATGCGGTAAAATTCATCAATAAGTTTGAGTATACCGCTGCAGAACTTGCAGTCGAAAAAGGTTACCAGTATGTGATCTGTGGGCACATTCACCAACCCGAAATGCGTACCATTACCACAGAAGATGGTGAAGTAACTTATCTGAATAGTGGCGACTGGGTTGAAAATTTAACAGCACTCGAGTACTACGATAAAGGCTGGAAGATTTTTAAGTACGATCAAAAGGACTTTGAGAAGGATGAAGCAGAGGAAGGTGTTTTGTCAGACAGTGAAGATCTTCACAGTAAATTGGATATTAATACTTTATTGCAAAAGATTAAATTAGAAATTGCCTAGCGCGTTAAACCTGCATGAGCTTACATTTGTTCTTTTACTTTGAATTCAGCTCATGCAAGCTTTATAACCTATAAAAAAGCAATATATTCTGATTAAAATTACAGATATTCGGTGCGGATGAAGATACTTTACGCCATTCAGGGAACCGGTAATGGACACATTAGCCGGGCAAGAGAAATTGTGCCATTGCTACAGCAATATGGAGATGTTGATCTTTTAATCAGCGGAACCCAGGCCGATGTTAAATTAACACAGCAGGTGAAATATCAGCTTCATGGCTTTAGCTTTATTTTCGGTAAAAAAGGTGGTGTAAATCATTATGAAACGTGGAAGGAAATGAATCTTCCCCTTTTTATTAAAGACATGCGTAGTGTGCCGCTTAAGGAGTATAATCTGATCCTTAATGATTTTGAACCGGTTACCGCCTGGGCTTGTAAACGCCAGCGGATAGAAAGCGTTGGGCTCAGTCACCAGGCTTCCTTTCAATCTAAAAAAGTTCCTAAACCTAAAAGTATAGATTGGGCGCAGCTGGTTATGAAATACTATGCTCCTGCATCTCATTATGTTGGCTTCCATTTCGATAGATATGATGATTTCATTTATACACCGGTAATTCGTGCTGAAATCAGGAATATGATTGTTTCAAACCTGGGCCATTATACCGTTTACCTGCCTGCAATAGACGATAAATTTCTCGTTCCTATCTTAAAACAAATCCCGCATATCAAATGGGAGGTCTTCTCTAAACATACTAAAGTGGCCTATACTGATGAAAATGTGGCTGTTCAGCCGGTGAATAATGAGTTGTTCAATAAGAGCTTAGCTTCCTGCGAAGGTTTGTTTACAGGTGGCGGATTTGAGGGGCCTGCCGAAGCATTGCATATGGGTAAAAAATTGCTTGTTGCGCCCATGAAATTTCAGTACGAACAGCAATGTAATGCTTTCGCATTAAAGCAATTCGGACTACCCGTAATATGGGGAAGCAATAGAAACTGGTTGCCAATTATTAAAAACTGGGTAAGCAATCCTCAGGAGCATCAATTTCATTTTCCAGATGAAACCGCTGCGGTAATTGATAAAGTTGTGAGGCAGTTTGCCAGATAATTTGCTTTACTTTGCCTTAATATACAGGCATGATCAATCAATTTAGAAATTTAAACCCCATAAACCTGCTCATATTATTCGCATATACATTTTTTATGCGCATGGCAATATTTGCTGACCTCCCTCCATCGCTTCAGTTTGAATTTTTAGAACCGTATACTAAATTCTTTATTCAGATGCCTCTTCAAAATACTTTTTCGCCTGCAGGCAATGTTTTTTTTGCAGGGATAATCATTTTTGTACAGGCAATCCTGTTTAACAGGGTGGTCAACAATCATGGCTTGTTAAGTAAGCCGGGGTATTTACCTGCACTGTTATATGTTACCGCTTCGAGCTTGTTTATGCCTTTTCTTATTCTGAGTCCTACTTTGATTTGTAATTTCCTCATGATATGGATAATGGACAAATTTTTGAAGATGGGGAAATCTCTAAACGCAATCATGACGATGTTTGATGTAGGGATGATCATCGCTATCGGAACGCTTATTTATTTTCCTTTTATTGTCATGCTGGCCATGCTGTGGTTTACATTATTGCTATACAGGTCGTTTAGCTGGCGAGAGTGGATTTCTGGTCTGGTGGGGTTCTTAACCATATTTTTCTTTGTAGGCGTTTACTACTATTGGAATGATAATTTGTCCATGTTCTACAAGATCTGGCTGCCGTTAACCAATAAATTCCCATCTGTATTTACAATCAATTATAACGACTACCTGGTGCTGGTTCCGGTGGTGGTGATGATTGTTCTGGCCACACTGCAGCTGCGCGAGAACTTTTTTAGAAGCTTCATCAGTACACGAAAGGCATTTCAAATGCTGTTCTTTATGTTCATCATCAGCATTGTCAGTTTTTATACCAAACCCGATTTCAGGTTATATCATTTCTTGTTGTGTGTACCCCCGGGAGCGGTTTTATTGGCGTACTATTTCTCAAATGCCAAAAAAAGATGGTTTTATGAAAGTATGTTTCTAATCCTGGTTTTTGCTATTCAGTACTTTTTGTTTGTTTAACTTTTTTTAACAATTTGAAATGTTGAAACTTGCTAAAGATTAATAGCTTTGTGCAATGAAGTTTGGAGTAGCTGTCCTGAATGCATAATCTTGTCATAGATATTGGTAACACGAATAGTAAACTGGCTGTTTTTAATAACCGGAAGCTGGTTGAATATCAAACGCTGAAACAAGTAACGGCTGAGGCGCTGATAGGTTTAATTAAGCAGTATAAGATTAGCAATTCAACAATTTCAAGTGTAGCCATTGAATTTGAAGATGTCATTGGCATTTTAAAAGAGAACACAAATTATATTGAGTTTTCTACAAGGATAAACACTGGAATCAAGAATCACTATAAAACACTTTCTACGCTGGGTTTGGACAGGTGGGCAAAGATTATTGCAGCCCATTATTATTATCCCAAAAGAAATTGTTTTATAATTGATGCAGGAACTTGCATCACATATGATTTGCTGGATAGCGATGATGCCTATTTTGGAGGTAGTATAAGTTTAGGCTTACACATGCGTTTTGAAGCATTACATCATTTTACCCGCAGATTGCCCCTCGTAAAGTGGGATAGAACTGAAACAGAGATACCCGCGGGTGAAGACACGCCAACTGCCATTAAAAGCGGAGTTTTACAAGGCGTAATTAATGAAGTTGAGGGATTTATTTCCCATAAAAATAAAGAAAATAAGGATCTGACGGTACTAATAACAGGAGGAGATGCAGCTTTTTTGCTGAAACAATTAAAAAACAGCATCTTTGCGCCTCAAATTATACACGATCCATACCTAGTATTAAAAGGATTAAATGAAGTCATTGCTTTTGAATATGTACAAAAAGATTAATTATATAGCGGCAGTATTGTTATTGCTTACCAGTATTTCTGTTAATGCGCAGGTTACAACACAGTCGCCATACTCCAGGTTTGGACTTGGAAACGTAAAAGGAGCATTACTTCCTCAGTTTAAGGCAATGGGTGGTATTTCCACAGGGGTTTATAAACCCAGCGGATTTAGCAATATTAATATGCAGAACCCCGCATCCTATTCCGGAATCACAATGACCACACTTGATATGGGTTTAAGCGGAGCTTTTACTACCCTAAAAGATGGCTCAAAATCTGAAAGCAGTTTTAACGGTACACTTAGTCATGTTGCACTTGCTTTCCCGGTAATATCAGGAAAATCAGCTTTAAGCTTTGGTTTGTTGCCATTTACAGAGCTTGGTTACGAATATACGGTTAGTGATAAACTGGATACAAACAGCGTAAATTACCTTTATTCAGGAGAAGGAAACTTAACAAAAGCATATTTTGGTTACGGACAGCAATTCGGAGACCATTTCAGAATTGGTGGTAACATCGAATACATATTCGGAAACCTGCAGGAAAGCGCCTCTTTAGAGCCGGTTAATCAGGTTGCCCGTAATAGCCGCAACATTAAAAAGAATAGTGTTGGTGGAATTGGTTTTTCTTACGGCGCACAATATGAAATTCCACTGGGAACAAGAAAACGCATTACTTTAGGTTATTCAGGATCCTCTTCTTCGTCAGTCAATTACAAAAAGACTTTCTTAACTACCTTATACCAAAGGGATAATGAAGGTAATGAATTGCCACAAGTTGATACTGTTAAAATAGTTGAAAACAGCTCAGCTAAAATGAAACTTCCATTAATGCACAATTTCGGGATCTCTATTCAAAGAGATAACAAATGGATGATTGGTGCCGATTATAGAATGGGCCAGTGGTCTAAATTGAGCATGGATGGTGTTAATCAGGGATTGCAGGATAGCTGGGGTTTCTCGGCAGGTGGACAAATCACGCCGGATGCAAGTGCAGTTTCGGGATATTTTAAGCATGTAGATTATCGTGTTGGATTCCAGTATGATAAAACCTATATCCAGCTAAATAATCAGGACGTAAAGCAAATGGCAGTTACCTTTGGTGTAGGGCTTCCTTTAGCACTTAGCAGAAGCTCTTTTTACAAGCTAAACTTTACTACTGAAGTAGGAAAAAGAGGATCACTAACGAACGGACTTATCCAGGAGAACTATATTAATTTCCATCTAGGATTTACACTTAACGATACCTGGTTCAGAAGATATAAATTCGACTAATGAAAACCGGGGGTATAATATATGGAAGTGTTATACTTTGTCTGCTGCAAATTTGTTTAAGCTCCTGTGGAGAAGACGACTTGAAGAAAGCCGCAAAGCTATCTGAAAAGATTGCCTTAAACAGGGACCGTACAACCGGTGTCGACATTATTTATAGCGACTCTGCTAAAGTTAAAGCGCAAGGGTTTGCACCTATTCTGGATAAAGTTACTCCCGCCAATGGCGCTGTTTATCAGGAAATGCCAAAGGGTGTAAAAATCAACTTCATCGACGAAATCACGACAAAGATCAAAGGCTCTATAACTTCAGACTATGCGATTATGAAGGATACCGAGAAGCTGACCATCTTCAGGAGAAACGTTGTTGTTGTTAATGAAAACATGACCTTTAATACCGAAGAATTGGTTTGGGACCAAAACAAGAAACTGTTTTTATCTCCAAAGGGAGTAGTTACAAAACCAGACGGTACAGTGCTTAATGCGGTCGACTTTACTGCTACCGAAGATTTCAATTTTATCAACTGGAAAAACGGATCGGGTGAGACCTATGTGCCGGATAATTTCGGAGAATAAGCACAATTATTTAAGGGCCTTATTTCCCTAATTTTTAAATACTTATTCAAATACAATTTAATATTTTCTTTTTTTAGCAAAAGTTGTATCTTGCGCCCTCTTAAAAAAAATTATAAATAAGAATATTATGGGTTTAATGACATTTTTGCGGAATCGCGCAGGCTATATTCTGATAGGAGCCATCGGTTTTGCAATTGTTGCATTTTTGGTTGGTGATGCAATTAACGTAGGTAAGCCTTTTTGGGCTGCTTCTCAAAAAGTTGTGGGGTCTGTTGATGGTGAGGATATAAACATAGATGAGTTTGGGGCTAAGGTTGATCAAAGCCTTGCTCAGTTCAAACAACAATATGGTGGTTCAGGCAATGCCCAAATGCAGGCTATGGCGGTTGATAATGTGTGGCAAGGTGAAGTAGCAAGAGTTCTTTTAGGAAAAGAGTATAACCGTTTAGGTATAAACGTTTCTGGTGATGAATTGGCTGACCTGATTAAAGGAGACAATCCAAGCCCGATAATTGTACAATATTTTGGAAACCCTCAAACTGGTCAGGTTGATAGAGCTCAGGTGATCAGAACCTTTAAAGAAGGTTACAAAGATCCTAATATGGCAAAACAGCTTCAGGCAGTTGAAGCTGAAATAGAAAGACAGGCATTACAACAAAAATATGTTAAGATGATCAGCAACGCTGTTTATGTAACTTCATTAGAAGCTAATGATGAATATATAAACCGTAATAAACTGGCTAACTTTAAATATGTTGGTCTTGAATATGCATCTATTCCTGACGCAAGCGTAAAGATTGCAGAATCTGATTACTCAGATTACTATAACGATAACAAACAACGTTTTGAAAACCCTACAGAAACACGTGCATTTGAGTATGTGTCTTTCAGTGTTAGCCCAACTAAAGAAGATTCTGCAGCGGTTAAATCTCAGGTTGAGAAACTTGCAGCCGACTTTAAAACAGCAGCCAACGATTCTCTTTTTGCTGCGGTTAACTCAGACGTTAAAGTTCCATACACTTATATTAATAAAGGTAAATTGGACCCAGCTGTAGATTCAGTAGTATTTAATCTGCCTGCAGGAAGTTTCTTCGGGCCTAAATTCTCAGGTAACTCTTACAAACTGGTTAAAGTTATAGATACCCGTTTCTCTCCTGATTCAGTGAAAGCAAGTCATATTTTACTTGATGCCAGCAAACTTGGTGGTGTAGATAAAGCTGTAAAAATGGCCGATTCGTTAAAAGGACTGATTCAAAAAGGCGCAAGCTTTGCTACTTTAGCCGCTCAGTACAGCGAAGACGGATCTAAAGATAAAGGCGGAGATCTTGGTACTTTTGCACGTGGCCAAATGGTGCCTGAATTCGAGAATGCTGCATTTAACGGTAGCGTTGGCGACCTTAAAGTGGTAACCTCACAGTTTGGTGTGCACTTAATTAAAATCGAGAAACAAATTGGTTCTTCAAAAGTGGCTAAACTGGCTTACATCGAGAAGAGCTTATTGGCAAGTAATAAAACTAAAGATGCGGCCTATAAAAAAGCAAGTAACTTCTTAAGTGAAGTTAAAGGTGGCAGTTTCTCTGAGCTTGCTCAGAAAAAAGGTTATACTGTAGGTGTAGCTGATAAAATTACACCAACACAAGGTTTCGCTCCGGGCTTAGATAATCCACGTCAATTAATTCGTGATGCGTATGATGCTAAAAAAGGAGATGTGTTAGACCAGGTATATCAAATGGATAATTCATTTGTGGTAGCACGTGTTACGGATATTAGACCAAAAGGAACATTACCATTAGATGCAGTGAAGAAAGATATTGAGCCAATGGTTCGTAACCTAGTTAAAGCTAAAATGCTTAAAGAAAAAGTTGACAAAGCATTACAAGGTGCGGCCAACATTGATCAGGTAGCTCAAAAACTGGCTAAACCAGCAACACCGGTTCAAAACATCGTATTCTCTAATCCTATTATCCCAGGCGGTGGCCAGGAAAATAAAGTGGTTGGAGCAGTATTTGGATCTCAGCCAGGTAAGCTTTCTAAAGCAATTGATGGCGAGCGTGGTGTTTATGCATTCTCAGTAGATGGATTTACTAATCCTGCACCGTTAGCGAATACTTATAAACAAAAAGAAATAATGATGCAGGCTACTGCTCAGCGCTCTTTGGGTGCGGCATTTCAGGCATTGCAAGATAAAAGCGACATAAAAGACAATAGGGTGAAATTCTATTAATCTTATTTTACGTAATTTTGTAACCGGAAGTAGTTTCTACTTCCGGTTTTTTTATTTTAGAGAGATGGAGATTCAAGAAAATTTTGTCAATAAAGTAGCGGCCAGCGGTTTAATTACGTTTAACCTTGAAGATTACCTTAATCAGGGCGAGAGAGTCGTTTATGATATTAAGGATAATCTTTTTCACGGACTAATGTTAAGAGAGAAAGATTTCAGAGAGTTTATAAAAGCGCACGACTGGGCCGCTTATACTGGTAAAAATGTAGCAATCACCTGCAGTGCCGATGCTATAGTACCTACCTGGGCTTACATGCTGTTAGCCAATAAAATGAAACCATATGCAAATGAGGTTGTATTTGGTAGCCTTGAAACATTAGAAGCCGTGTTGTTTACTAAAGCCCTGGCAAAGATTGATCTTAATGCCTTTGCCGGTGAGCGTGTGGTCGTAAAAGGTTGTGCAGATATTGATCTGCCTGTTGCAGCTTATGTAGAGATTACTAATCTGCTAACGCCAGTTGTAAAAAGCATTATGTATGGAGAGCCATGTTCTACTGTGCCCATATATAAGCGAAAGGATTAATTTTGGATTGTTTTTTGTTTTAGCTTAGGTATGAGAAAATCACTATTGTTTATTGTTGTTGCATTCCTAAGCTTTAGAGCCGCGGCCCAGGAGTTACCTTTTGTAAAGGAACCGGTGTTTCAACCCGGAGAGGTTTTAACCTATAAATTGAAATATGGATTTATTACCGCGGCAGAAGGCACATTAAAAGTGCTTAACTCTGATCTTAAATTTGAGGGTAATCCGACTTATAAATTAAGTGTGGATGGAGTAACCTCCGGAACATTCGATATCTTTTATAAGATCAGAGATCATTACGATTCCTACATAGATAAGGTTAACTTAAAGCCCTATTTCTTTCAGGAGAATATCAGGGAAGGGAGTTACAGGCGACAGGACAAAGCCAGATTTAATCAGGAGGAGAGGAAAGTAGTGGCTACAAAGGGTACATTTATTGCCCCTAGTAATCAAACATTCGACCTGGTTTCTTCTTACTATTTTGCCAGAAGCCTTGATGTCTCTAAAATGAAATCCGGTGATTTTGTTAAACTAAACTATTTCCTGAGCGATGAGATCAGTCAGCTCCAAATACAATATTTAGGTAAGGAAGTGATAAAGACTAAGCTTGGAAAAATAAGCTGTCTTAAATTTAGCCCTTCCATAAAGCCAGGAAGGATATTCCGTAAAGACAGTAAATTGTACTTATGGATTACTGATGATGGCAACAGGGTGCCTGTAAAGGCTCAGGTGGAGATTCTGGTAGGGTCAGTAATAATGGAAATTAAATCGGCCGATGGATTAAGGTATCCCCTGGCTATAGTAAAATAGAAGAAGATGATAGAAGTACAAAATACCCTCGTGCATGAAGACCTGATCAGGGAAAACTTTGTGTGCAACCTCAACAAATGTAAGGGTATTTGTTGTGTAGAGGGTGATGCTGGTGCACCTTTAGATGTAGCAGAAACAGCAATACTTAAAGAAATTTATCCAAAGATTCAGCATTTGCTTGAACCTAAGGGAATAGCCGCAATTGAAGAGCAGGGAACATCTGTCGTTGATGCAGATGGCGATTTAACTACGCCATGCGTAGATGGGCACAAAGAATGTGCTTATGTTACCTTCGAGAACGGAATTACGAAGTGTGGAATTGAGAAGGCATATGAGCAGGGAATAATCGATTGGCAAAAACCAATCTCTTGCCATCTATATCCGATCAGGGTAACCCAATACCCGGAATTTGAAGTTTTAAATTACGACAGATGGCACATCTGCCATGATGCATGTTCATTTGGAAGAGAGTTAAAAGTACCGGTTTATCAATTTTTAAAAGGGCCTTTGACCAGAAAATATGGTGCGGAATGGTTTAAAGAGCTGGAAGATAATGTATCTTCGGATAAAGACGTAAATAGTTAACACCTTAATAGATTTTTAAACAAACAAACGCTATAACTTGAAAGGAATAATTTTAGCAGGGGGAAGTGGCACAAGGTTGCATCCTTTAACCCTGGTAATGAGTAAACAAATGATGCCGGTTTATGATAAGCCGATGATCTATTACCCATTGTCTATATTGATGCTGGCGGGAATCAAAGAAATTCTGATCATCTCAACACCTCACGATCTCCCTAATTTCGAAAAACTTCTTGGCGACGGAGCATCTCTTGGTTGTAAGTTCTCTTACGCCGTACAAGAGCAGCCAAATGGTCTTGCACAGGCTTTTGTAATCGGGGCTGACTTTATTGGAAATGATAAAGTTGCTTTAGTGCTTGGAGATAACATCTTCTATGGCGATGGAATGGCTAAATTATTACAATCAAGTGCAGATCCGGATGGTGGTGTTGTATTTGCATACAGGGTTTCAGATCCTGAACGTTATGGTGTTGTGGAGTTCGACGATCAAAACAAAGCGATTTCAATTGAAGAGAAACCAGCTCAACCTAAATCAGATTATGCAGTTCCAGGCTTATATTTTTATGATAACTCTGTTGTAGAAATTGCGAAGAACATCAAACCTTCACCAAGAGGGGAATACGAAATTACTGATGTAAATAAAGTTTATCTGGAGCAAGGCAAGCTAAAAGTTGGCGTATTGAGCAGAGGTACTGCCTGGTTAGATACAGGTACTTTTGCTTCTCTGATGCAGGCCGGACAATTTGTACAGGTAATCGAAGAACGTCAGGGATTGAAAATCGGATGTATCGAAGAGGTTGCCTACAGAATGGGCTTTATTGATAAAGAGCAGTTAAGGAAAGTAGCCGAGCCTTTGGTGAAAAGTGGATACGGCTCTTACCTGTTGAAGATTTTAAGATAGCATTTTTTGCAAATAATAATTTTACCAACGAGTCATCCTGCAGTGAGCTTACCGCTGCCAATGCCTTCTGTTGGTGGAGGACTTTTTACCCTGCATGTTTTAGCTTATTAATGCATGCGGGGGAAACCTATAAAAATATAAAAGGCCTTTTTTACGCTAGTTGCAAAGATGTTATATACGTCATATTAATAGAGCCCGTAGCGGTTGTATTGTCTTTTACACTCAGTGAGTACATTTTTTGTCTCACCCTATGGCTGTACAAGCAGCCTCAAGTTTCTTTAATATTTACATGTAGAAGTAACCTCTTATACTTTTTTTCCAGACCTAAATGTCCAAAGGGATTTTAATAAGCTACCCCGGCATGGTATGTTCGCTATGGAGCAGGCAAATGACACTGCCAAATGCTGCCAGGAACTTAGTGAGCACGGTTTCAGTCTCACCCTATGGCTGTACAAGCAGCCTCTTATTTCTATACAAACAGCCTGGTGTCCCGTGGCATTCGAAAAGAGATAAAATTTTCCCGGATGGCATATCTATCAACCCAGGATCTAATCAATTACCAAGATCTACATTTTGTCATGCCTAGAGCATATGCGTTTCTGAAACGGACTTACAATAGAGCATTGTATATTGCTTTCAAGATAGGTGATGTCCACTAATAGACATTTCTACCTAAACAATTCAGTGAGTGTTAAAGTAACCTCACCCTATGGCTGTACAAACAGCCTCCATATTAAATAGCTTCCTTTCAAAGAACTGACTTTATCACCATCAGGACTGGCCTGAGCCTGATACTTCTATTCAACTACTAGCTGAATGCCCGCTCTGTCAGCTTTATAGGCAATTTTTTCTTTCAGGCTGTAATAACTCCAGTTCTGCAATAAGAACGGATCTTCTTTCGCTATTTCCTCCTTTAGTTCCTGATTGACGAGAATAAGTGTTGCCGCCTCATGCTTTACACACAGGTCTATCAGCATGCGGCTATACACATGAAGTTTATAGTCAATATATTTTCTTTCCTGATGCCGGTAGTCTTCCAGGCTTTTCCTTTTTCGCTTCCGTCCATGGCCACCTCGGTTAAAAGCAACCGCCTTCTTTACCCGGTAGATCGCCGCCTGTATGGCTAGTCTCCGGTGTAGGAATTCTTCCTTGTTGCCAATAGTATGTTCCTGGCTGCCGATTTTAACGGTAACGGGATGTTCAATAGATAAGGATGCTTCAGCAATGACGGAGGTATCCAAATGATGTTGTTCCTTTTCGATCTGAATGGCTGCGAGCAAAAAGATTTTACCCTGATCCAGCTGGATCTGACTTGACCGGAGTTTTAGTGTGCTGTTCAGTACTCTGTTCAATAAAACTTTTTTATCTGATCTGTCTTTACCCAAATAAGTTCTGAGTGGGATCTGAAATAATCTAAAGCAAAAATTACGTCCATCGGACGTATGGCTCAGCTTTGAAATCACTTCCGCCCCGAAAGGCAAGGGAATATTCTTTTTATAATTCCTGAGCGACTTTTCACCTTTCCAATAGGCCACCTTTTCCTTGTTAAAAGAGGATATCAGGGTGTTGTTTAGGTAGCTGAGAATATTTGTAGGAATCTGTCCTTTAAAATGATTGGAGAGCAGCCGATAGGTGGTGTTTTGACGGGAGGATTTTAAAATGCCGTTTTCCTCTTTCTTTTCATCCGCGATTTTAAGCTTGATTTCTTCTGTTAAATAAAAAAAATCTTTGACCTGTTCCTGCACAAAATGATGGCTCATGATCATGTTGGCGGCACGGAAACAAATCCGCTGCCAGCTGTACAATTGATCCT
>NZ_JBFTKO010000011.1:0-211714 GCF_056395985.1 Pedobacter sp. 05T44 | reverse complement strand
GCATATCCACCGTATGTTCTCCAAGCTTAAGGTTATAGGTTAATGTATTTGTCCAGGTAGTTCCAAGGTCATGTGTGTTATTTTGAAACACCCTGTTTATGGTATTACTTTTTCCTCCGGCCTCAACCCACTTCGGATCAATTGTTCTGTCGTATTCCATCGTATAATCTACACCAAATTGGGTTTTAAGTGCCAGATTAGGCAGGATCTTCAGATTTGCATAGACAGTTCCCAATGCCTTTAAATAGTTATTCCTGTTGTCTTTTCTTATCAATAGGTCTCTAACGGGGTTGTTAAAGTCGTCCATACCAAGAGGCATGGCTACACCACCCCAGCCTCCATTAAGATCATAAACCGGAATGTTTGGCGGCATCACCAAAAATCCATAAGTACTGTTCACATCATGAATTGCAAGTTTCGATAATGCAAAATTTTCGCCTATAGTTAGTTTGCCTTTTAACAGGTCATAATCATTATTAAAACGCGCTGAATAGCGTTTAAAATTTGAGGTAACCTGTGTACCATTATTATCATAATAATTTAAAGAGAAAAGACTGGTTGACCTTTCGCTTGAGCTGGATATAGTTAGCTGATGATTTTGCTGATAACCAGTTCTGGTTCCTTCTTTAAACCAATCTGTATCTGACGAAGGCATGGTATGATCTGCATTTAACCATTCTATGGGAGTGACCTTGTTTAGTACAGGAACTCCGTTGGCATCCCGATTCCAGTCGTAGTTATAAATACGTATGTTACCAGGACCCGGATCGTCGCCATCATTAACGGTTGCCTGCCATAAACCCTGGCCATACTGCACTGCATTAAGCATATCCGGAACTCCGGTTATTTTGGAAGCACCAACATAACTATCAACTGTTATTTTTGTATTATCACCCTTTCTGCCTTTTTTTGTATTGATGAGAATAACACCACCTGCAGCGCGGGAACCGTAGATTGAAGCCGATGCTGCATCTTTTAATACCTGCATAGATTCGATGTCATTTGGATTAATGTCTCTCAGATTAATAGTAACAGGCTGACCATCCAACACAATCAGGGCAGGAGAGGAGTTCATAGAGGTAATGCCACGTACTTGAATCCCCACATTTTCAGCAGGGTTACCATCTGTTGTAATAAAAACGCCTGGAACTTTTCCCTGCAAAGATCTCATGACATTTGCACTGGGATTTTTTGCAAAATCGTCTCTCGAGATTACACTTATGGCCCCGGTTAGATCAGCCTTTTTTTGCGTCATGTAACCCGTAGATATGGATACCTCTTCCAATGTTTTACTGTCATCAAGTAGGGTAACGTTATAAACATTGCCAGAGCCAATAGGAATTTCTCTGGTTTCCATCCCAATGTAGGTGAAGATGAGATGGGAACCAGTGCTTTGTAAGCTGATGCTGTATTTTCCGTTTGCATCAGTTTGTGTCTTTGCAGTTTCCCCCTTGATAGTGACACTTACACCCTGTAGCGGGATGCCTGCATCATCCTTGACTGTTCCTGTAATAATTCGAGATTGTTGTGTTGCATTTACCTGAAAAGCGTTTGCTTTCAGTGGGTGGTAATTTGCAAGTAAGAAAAAGAAAAAAATCTTTAATACTACTCTGGCATTACCACCATAACGATTACTCGTTTTAGTGTTCTGGTGACCTTTCATAAAAATTTAATTTGGTTTATGGTTAAAAAATGAGCGCAGTAAGTGTTCTCCATAGTTAGAAAAATAGGAGTGCCTCGTCTCAATGATATTAGCTAAAACATAAGCAAAAATTCCAGGGACCGCGTATCCCTAATACTTGCTTACACGTTTAAGCAAAAAGATCAAAAAAATTCCGAAGCGATCTCGGTTCAAAAAATGATTTATAATTGGTGTATATCAAACTTAAGCTTAAACGTTTAAACAAACAAGCAGTTTTTTGTATTTCCTACAACAATTCCATTAAAAAGCTTTGGATAGATTTTCAGAAATGGCATTTAAGCAGGTGAGAATGCACTTTTTGATCAATTCAAATTTTGCTTCGTGATAAATTCTTTACAATAGCTACCTGAAAAGCACTAATCAATTTGGTTTTCAAGATAGTGATACTAAAAGTCTGAAATTAATTAAACAAATGTTTCAATTAATATTTTTATGTTAATCGATTAAGCATACCTTTACGCAATGAAGAAGAAGGTATCCATCAAAGATATTGCACAAACTGTGGGTGTTTCTACCGCGCTGGTTTCTTACGTGCTAAATAATAAAGAAAAAGAAGCACGTGTTGGAAAAGAAATAGCCCAGGTAATAAGAGATACAGCTGTGGAGATGGGGTATCAGCCTAACCAGATCGCCAAAAGCCTGAAAACAGGAAAATCGCATACTTTTGGATTAATTGTCGCAGACATATCCAATCCGTTCTTTGCTAATCTTGCAAGGAATGTTGAAGACGAGGCGAAGAAATTTAATTATACCGTGATTTTTGCAAGTGCGGATGAAAATGCAGAGAAATCTCAAAACCTGATTAATATTTTAACAGAAAGGCAGGTTGATGGTTTTATCATTGCACCGGCTGAAAATTCACAAGACCAGATTGAGGCACTTCTAAAGAACAATATTCCACTGGTACTTATCGACAGGTATTTTAAAGGCCTGGACACCAATTATGTGGTGACTAACAATTATGAGGCCTCTTATCATGCTGTTAGCCATTTAATTGCAGCGGGAAAAACAAATATCGGCATGGTCGCTTATAAAACAGATTTAGTTCATATGCTGGATAGAAAGCGGGGTTACCTTGATGCAATTAAGGATAATAAGCTGTTAAAAGCTAAAACTCCGTTGATCAAAACAGTTGATTTTAATGCTAACCAGGAAGAGATAGCAGTGGGTATTCGTGAACTGTTTGCTCAGAATCCTGCAATGGATGCGCTATTTTTTGCAACAAATACCCTTACTTTAAAAGGATTGAAATCGTTAAATAAAATGCAGTATAGGGTTCCTGACGATGTAGCTATTGTATGTTTTGATGAGAGTGAAGCTTTTGATTTCTTTTATTCTCCCTTAACCTATATAGAGCAGCCATTACTTGAAATGGGTAAAAAGGCTGTTCAGATCTTAATTAAAAACATAGCTGATAAGAAAAGTCTCAATACTCAGATAAGCATCCCATCTAAATTAATTGTTAGACAATCAAGCGCTACGGTTAAAAAGGATTAATTTAATTCCCTGTGTACATGCTAGAACGAGAATGTTACATCAAACCCTAAAAAAAAAATAAAAAAATATTTGTTCGTTTAAACGTTTAAGCTTAAGTTTGATTACACAATCAAATTATAAACCATTTAAAACCGAAGTGCTCAGCATTTTTTTTTATCCTTTTTAGCTTAAACGTGTAAGCAAATTCAAATTTCAGTTATTTGGAGTACACAATTTCAAGAGAAAAGCGTATTAAGTAGCCGAGGTACATCGCAATTTAAAATTATGAGAAAGCTTTTATTACTAATCATCGCAACCATTTTTGTTCTACCGGCAGTTGCGCAAAAACCCCAGAAATTTGATGGCCTTGATATGAATCTTGGTAATCTGTCTCGATTATCTGATGCAAAAACCAGGTCTATTAGTCCGGAGAATTTCACCGGCGAAAAAGGCAAAGGCGGAATGGCTGACCCCGTAAAAAGTAAAGGGCAACGTAATGTAGCCAATGCAGCAAACGAAGCCCGTGATTTGGGAATTGGCTGGAAAGTGAATCCTTTTATAATTGTTAAAAGCGGAGAAACCGTAACTATCGCAGAAATGGAAGGTCCGGGTGCTATACAGCAGATCTGGATGACACCCACAGGAAACTGGCAGTTCTCTATTTTGCGCTTTTACTGGGACGATGAGAAAGAACCTTCTATTGAAGCTCCTGTAGGTGCATTCTTTGGAATGGGATGGGGAGAATATGCTCCATTAAACTCCCTGCCTGTAAGTGTTAACCCGGGAAGTGCTTTTAACTGCTACTGGAAAATGCCTTTCAGAAAGAAATGCAAAATCACTCTTGAAAACATTAATCCAAAAGATGATATGAGGTTATATTATCAGGTAAATTACACACTTACTCCAGTTGCGGATGATGAAGCTTATTTTCATGCACAATATAGAAGATCGAACCCTAACACCACATCTGTTCATACTATAATTGATGGCGTAAAAGGCAAAGGGCAGTTTGTTGGCCTGTATATGGGACTTGGTGTAAACAATAATGGATGGTGGGGAGAAGGTGAAATTAAGTTCTTTTTAGATGGTGATAAAGAATATCCTACTATAGCCGGAACAGGAACGGAGGATTATTTCTGCGGATCTTATAATTTCGACAGAGGCGGTAAATATACAGAATACAGTACTCCATATGCCGGTTTACATCAGGTAATCAGGCCAGACGGAACCTATAAGGCGCAGCAGAGATTTGGAATGTACAGATGGCACATCATGGATCCAATACGATTTGATAAAGATCTTAAGGTGACCATTCAGGATCTGGGATGGAGAGATGGTGGCAGGTATCTGGCACAGAAATCAGATATCATGACTGTTGCTTATTGGTACCAGACGGAACCTCATGGTAATTTCCCTAAATTCCCTTCGAGAGATGAACTCGAAGTAAATTAATCCTGACACTTTAAAACTCAGAACATGAAATTGCTGAAAATTCCATCACTATTGCTGGCAGGAATGATGATCATATCTTGTCAGTCGACCACAAAAAAACAAAATGATATGAAGGTTTTTGAAAAGGGCACGTTTGGCTACGATTTAAACTTTTTGAATGAAAATGACAGTATAGTTGTTTTAAAGAATGATGACGGAAGCGCTCAGCTTGCTTTATCGCCAAAATATCAGGCAAAGGTATTTACTTCAACTGCCGAAGGGCTTGATGGCAAAAGTTTTGGCTGGGTTAACTATAAAGCCTTTGGCAAACCTTTGGACCCGCATATGAACGCTTATGGTGGTGAAGACCGTTTGTGGCTTGGCCCGGAGGGTGGGAAATTTTCCCTTTATTTTAAAAAGGGTGATTCGATGGTGTTCGACAATTGGCACACGCCTGCAGGAATTGACAGTGAAAGCTGGACATTGGTAAAATCTGACGGAAAGCGCGCGTCGTTAAATAAAGAAATGGAGTTGCAGAATTATGCGGGTACTAACCTTAAGATAAAGCTGGAAAGAGATGTAGAGATTCTGGAAAAGAATAACATCGAGAAAGTATTAAATATTAGTTTGGCTGGTAAAGTGAGCTCTGTTGCCTTTAAAACACAAAATACCATCACTAATAGCGGCACCAATGAATGGACAGAGAAAACAGGGGCTCCTTGTATCTGGAGTTTAGACATGTTTAGTCCATCACCTAAAACTGTAATTGTTATTCCATATATTGAAAGTGCCACCGGTAAAGTAGCTACTACAGATTATTTTGGAGAGATTGCTAAAAACCGTATCACTTACAAGAATGGAATTCTGTTGTTCAAAGCCGATGGTAAATCACGTGGCAAACTCGGCATTCCTCCTGGTAGGGTTAAAAATGTTGCCGGTAGTTATGCAGCGGACCAGAATGTGCTTACCATCACGATGTTTGACATAAACAACAAGGCAAAATACTTAAACCAGGAATGGACACCAGACAAAGATCCATTTACTGGCGATGCCATGAATGCCTATAATGATGGACCTTTAGCAGATGGCTCGCAAATGGGACCTTTTTACGAATTAGAAAGTGTATCGCCGCCTACATTCTTGAAACCAGGAGAAAAACACACGCACATGCATAGTGTATTTCACTTTACAGGGGACAGAACCGCTTTAAATGAAATTGCAGTAAAGGTTCTTGGTGTATCTCTGGACGAGATAGCGGGAGCGTTTAAAGATTAAAATCATGTATTCGGATAGCTGGTGGGCGCTTCAATATCTCACCAGCCTTTATCCGAAATTTAACCAAATAAAGATCAGAATATGAACAAATACCCTAAGGTAGGCATTCGGCCTATAATAGATGGCCGTTTGGGAGGCATTCGTGAATCCCTGGAGGATACCACAATGAATATGGCCAAAGTAGTAGCAGCATTATTTAAGCAAGAATTGAAGTATCCTGATGGCAGCCCTGTGGAATGTGTCATCGCAGATTCCTGTATTGGCGGAGTTAAAGAAGCAGCTGCATGTGCAGAAAAATTCAGAGATAATAATGTAGGAGTATCATTATCGGTTACGCCATGCTGGTGCTATGGTTCAGAAACTATGGACATGGATCCGCTATTGCCTAAGGCAATCTGGGGATTTAACGGCACAGAAAGGCCAGGCGCAGTATATTTGGCAGCAACATTGGCAGGCCATAATCAGAAGGGCTTGCCAGCATTTGGGATTTATGGAACTGATGTGCAGGACCTGGGAGACGCTGTGATTCCTGCCGATGTTAAAGAAAAACTACTTCGCTTTGCGAAAAGTGGTTTAGCTGTTGCAATTATGAAGGGCAAGTCATATCTGGCTATAGGTACAGTTTCTATGGGAATTGCAGGTTCAATTGTGGATGCTGATTTCTTTCAGGACTATTTGGGCATGCGCAATGAATATGTAGATTCCTCTGAAGTTTTAAGACGCATACAACAGAATATATTTGATCAGAAAGAATACGAGAAGGCTTTGCAATGGACCAAAAAATACTGCCTGGAAGGAGAAGATTTCAATCGGTCTGAGAAAGTGAAATCAAGAGAAGAGAAAGACAAAGATTGGGAATTCGTAATTAAGATGACGCTTATTATTCGCGATCTGATGATTGGGAATGATGCGCTTGTTAAAATTGGTTATGCTGAAGAAGCCCAGGGACATAATGCAATTGTTTCTGGCTTCCAGGGGCAACGCCAATGGACAGATTTCTTACCTAACGGGGATTTTCCTGAAGCCATACTGAATTCTTCATTCGATTGGAACGGAATAAGGGCACCTTATATGGTTGCAACGGAAAATGATGCACTAAATGGCGTTTCTATGCTATTTAATTATCTTCTGACCAATACCGCGCAAATATTTGCTGATGTACGTACTTATTGGAGTCCGGAGGCTGTAGAACGGGTATCTGGCTGGAAGCCTAATAACCTTGCAGAGGCTGGATTTATTCATTTGATAAACTCAGGCTCAGCAACTTTGGATGGCACAGGAAGACAAACAGTGAATGGCAAACCTGTGATGAAGCCGTTCTGGAGCATTGATGAACAAGAGGCTGAGGAATGTCTGAAAGCAACCACTTGGTATCCTGCAAATCTCGACTATTTTCGTGGGGGAGGCTATTCATCCAATTTTCTTACCAAGGGAGAGATGCCCGTAACCATGTGCCGACTAAATCTGGTTAAGGGCCTTGGCCCCGTACTTCAGATTGCCGAAGGCTGGACAGTGGATTTACCTGAAAACGTACATAAGGTATTGGATGAACGTACTGACCGTACCTGGCCAACAACCTGGTTTGTTCCGCGTTTAAACGGAAGCGGTGCTTTTAAAGACGTTTATTCAGTTATGTCGAACTGGGGCGCCAATCATGGAGCGATAAGTTATGGGCATATTGGAGCTGATCTGATCACCCTGGCCTCAATGCTCAGAATTCCGGTAAACATGCATAATGTTGCTTCAAGCGATATCTTTCGCCCTTCAGCATGGTCTTCATTTGGAATRGATACCGAAGGCTCGGATTACAGGGCATGTCAAGTTTACGGATCATTATACAGTTAAGCACCTATCTGATGAATAAAAAATCAACTTCACTGTTCAGAACAGAAACCGGCAAGAGTTATCTCATGCCCTTTATTTTCATATGCAGCTTATTCCTTTTGTGGGGTTTTGCACATGGTTTGTTGGATGTGCTGGACAAGCATTTTCAGAATATATTGCATGTATCAAAAGCACAATCTGGCTTTATACAATTTTCATTGTACATCGGTTATCTGGCTATGGCTGTGCCAGCCGGGTTGTTTATGAAGCGATTCGGTTATCAAAAAGGAATCATTTTAGGGCTGGTTTTATTTGCCATTGGTGCCTTTCTTTTTTACCCGGCAGCTAAACTACAAGCATTTATACCATTTCTGCTTGCATTATTTGTACTGGCATGCGGACTGGCTTGTCTGGAAACTGCAGCCAATCCTTACTCAACTATTCTTGGGCCAAAGGAGTATGCCGCAAGACGGATCAATATTTCTCAATCTTTTAACGGTTTAGGTTGGATATTGGGCCCTTTAATGGGCGGCTTGTTCATCTTTGGAACCGAGCATACGCCTGGCGTAGATAAATTCGATTCCATGGTTAAGCCATACATGATGGTTGGTGGAATCGTTGTGGTTGTTGCATTGATTTTTATGCTCATCAAGCTTCCTGAAGTGAAAGAAGCCAGTGACACCGAAACAGCCGAAGATCCGCCGATGCGCAATTTACTGAAGCACCCGGCTTTTGTATTGGCTGTAATTGCGCAGTTTCTTTATGTGGCTGCCCAAACCGGTGTTAATTCGTTCTTTATTAACTATGTAACAGAGACCATACCTAATGTAACAGGACCAGTTCAGGATATAATGCAACACTTAGGTTGGTTTGGTGAAGTGTTTACACCAAAAAATCCTGAGCAGGCAGCATCTCTTATTCTTGCAATTGGCGGCATGGGCCTTTTTTGGATAGGCCGCTTATCTGGCTCATATATGATGAAATATTTATCGCCGCAGAAACTCCTTGGAATATATGCCTTGGTTAATACAGTATTGGTATTTATAGTATTATTAGAGATAGGATGGTTTTCTGTAGTAGCCCTATTTTTTACTTATTTCTTTATGTCGATCATGTTTCCGACAATCTTTGCCTTGGGTATATATGATTTAGGGCCGTTAACCAAAAAAGGAGCGTCATTTTTGGTAATGGCAGTTGCAGGTGGCGCGTTTTGTCCGCCGATAATGGGCCTTATAGGTGATCACTTTGGGATGTCTATTGCCTTTATCATACCAATGGTATGTTTCGCATTTATTGCCTGGTATGCTATAAAAGGAATAGGGAAAAAGATTGACGCTAAAAACATTTCATTGCAGCACCATTAAACAGAGTCAAATGACAAATCAAGATTATTGTATAGGAGTTGATTTTGGAACAGATTCTGTCAGATCCATTATTGTTAATGCACATAATGGTGACGAAGTTGCTTCGTCTTCGTTTATCTACCCAAGATGGAATGACGGACTTTATTGCAACGCCAGTCAGAATCAATTCAGGCAACACCCACTAGATTATATTGAGGGGATAGTACATACTATAAAAGAGTGTTTAAGGCAGGGTGGAACATTTGTAGCTACAAATATCAGAGCAATATCTATCGCTACCACAGGCTCGACTCCGATAGCCGTAAATGACAAAGGAATTCCACTGGCATTGCTACCTGAGTTTGAATCTGATGCTGATGCGATGTTTATTCTTTGGAAAGACCACACCGCAGTTAAAGAAGCTTCCGAAATTAATGCACACGCAAATAAACATAACCCTGATTACACTTTATATTCCGGAGGTATTTACTCCTCAGAATGGTTCTGGTCGAAGCTATTACATATCCTGCGAAAAAACGAGCTTGTCAGAAATGCTGCTTATACCTGGGTTGAACATTGTGACTGGATGCCATTTCTGCTAACCGGAGGTAAAAAAGCCACGGAAATAAAGCGAAGTGTATGCGCCGCCGGACATAAAGGTTTGTGGGCCGAAGAGCATGGTGGTTTTCCTCCTGATCACTTCTTCTCTACACTTGATCCACTATTAACCGGATATTCGGCTACTTTAGGTAAGGAGGTTTATACCTCAGATAAAGCAGCCGGTAGGTTAAATGGAGAATGGGCTGAACGATTGGGATTGAGTACAGATGTTTTAGTGGGTATTGGTGCAATCGATGCACATATGGGTGCCGTAGGTGGACAAATAGAACCTTATTACCTGAGCAAAGTAATTGGTACATCTACCTGTGATATGTTGGTTGCACCAAAAAAAGATATAAAAGAAACCGTAGTTAAAGGAATATGTGGACAGGTTGATGGCTCTATTATTCCCGGAATGATAGGCATGGAGGCTGGACAGTCGGCCTTTGGCGATGCATATGCTTGGTTTAGGAATCTTTTATCATGGCCTTTACAGCATTTAGTTTCCGGTTCAGCTGGAATTGATGCAGCAAATTCGAAAATAATTCCGGAGAATATTTCTCAGCAGCTATTGGCTGAGTTGGAGAAATATGCGGCGGCATTAGAATTTAATGATCAGAGTGAACTGTCTGTTGATTGGTTTAACGGCCGCAGAACACCTGATGCCAATCAATTACTGAAAGGTGCGATAACAGGTATAAACCTGGGGAGCAATGCGCCTTCCATATACCGATCAATTGTAGAAGCTACCTGTTTTGGCTCAAAAAGTATCTCCAACAGGTTTAAAGCTGAGGGCATTGCCATAAAAGGTTTGATAGGTGTGGGCGGTATCGCAAAGAAATCACCATTTGTAATGCAGACGCTCGCAAATGTCATGAATATGCCTATCCGTGTCCACCAGTCTGAACAGACTTGTGCACTGGGAGCCGTAATGTTTGCCGCAACCGTTGCGGGTATCTATTCTAATGTGAATGAAGCAATGAACGCAATAGGGAAAGGATTTGATAAAACCTACCATCCTGATGACAGACTGGCACATTTGTATGACTTGAGGTACGAAAAATATGAAAGATTAGGAAAATATCTGGAAACAACTATTTAATTATAACCATCACTAATTATAGTACTGATGAAAAATAATGATAACAGACGTTCATTTATAAAGAAAATAACCATCGGCGGTATCGGACTCACTGCGATGCCATCGGTGATGATGGCCGAAGCCGGAAGCGATACGCCTGATAAGGTAAATGAAACTTTACAGGCGTCTTTAAAACAGGATGAAAAGAATATAAAAAGAGCTTATAATACCAGCTATAAAAACGAAAATCTCAGAAGAGTAGCATTTCCGATTGGTGGTTTGGGTTCTGGGATGTTCTGTTTAGAAGGTAGCGGAGCCATATCTCATATGTCTATTCGCAACAGACCTGAAATATTTCATGAGCCCAATATGTTTGCCGCAATTGCTGTAAAAGGCAAACAAACGGTAGCACGGGTATTGGAAGGGCCAATTGAAGAGTGGAAGATGTTTGGTCAGCGCGGTACGGGTAATGGGGCTAGCGGGAGTAACTACGGTTTGCCAAGATTCAACAGTGCTGTATTTACAGATCGGTTTCCATTTGCAACTATTGATCTTGAAGAAAAGGACATACCGTTAACAACACAGATTTTGGGATGGAGTCCATTTATTCCAACTGACGAAGACAACTCAAGCTTACCAGCAGGTGCATTAGAATATAAATTCACAAACAATACTTCAGAAACTATTGAAGCAGTCTTTTCTTATAATGCAAGAAATTTTGTGTTACAGGGCGGCCAAAAAGGAGCCATTAAAAAGTTATCAAATGGATTCATTCTGTCGCAGGAAGGAACAACTGAAAAACCACATTTAAAAACAGACTTTGCTATTTTCACCCATGAACCTGCAACTGTGGATTATTGTTGGTTCAGAGGTGGATGGTTTGACCCTTTAACCATGGTTTGGAATACAATTAAAGAGGGAAAAGTTAAGGCTCAGGAGCCTGATTCAGATGCACCTGGTGCTTCGTTATTTGTTCCGTTTAAATTAAACGCAGGAGAACAAAAAACCATCAGGCTTATGATGGCCTGGTATGTTCCGGATTCAGATCTTCATATTGGAGATGTGGTCGTTGATCCAAAAAAGGCTGAATCGGCGGATTGTTGTGTAACCCCCTATGCAATTGGTTTGGAAGAGAAGTCAACTTACAATGATCGAAATTACAAACCCTGGTATAGCAGTAAATTTAAAGGCATAGAAGAGGCTGCAGCTTATTGGAAAGATAATTATGAGGAACTGCAAAAGAAGTCAGCAATATTCCGTGATGCTTTTTACTCGAGTACTTTACCTCCGGCAGTTGTTGAAGCCGTTGCGGCAAACCTGACTATCCTTAAATCGCCAACAGTATTGAGACAATATGATGGTCGTTTGTGGAGCTGGGAAGGGTGCGGAGATGATGGTGGGTGCTGTCATGGTAGTTGTACACACGTATGGAATTACGCACAGGCAATTCCTCATCTTTTTCCATCCCTGGAAAGGAGTTTGAGAACTACAGAGTTCTGTGAAAATCAAAATTTTGAAGGGCATCAGCAATTTAGGGCAAATATGCCTATTAGTCCGGCTAAACATGATTTTCATGCTGCTGCAGATGGCCAGCTTGGGGGCATCATGAAAGTATACAGAGAATGGAGAATTAGTGGTGATGCCATATGGTTAAAAAAAATATATCCAATGGTAAAAACGAGCATGGATTATGCAATTAACACCTGGGATCCAAGAAGCAAGGGAATTGTCGAAGAGCCGCATCATAATACCTATGATATTGAGTTCTGGGGACCTGACGGGATGTGTACGAGTTTTTACCTGGGAGCCCTTAATGCAATTATTAAGATGGGACAGTTTCTTAAAAAAGATATATCAAAATATAAGACACTCTACACTGCCGGCAAAAAGTTCATGGAAAGTGAGTTATATAATGGAGAATATTTTAATCAGAAAATTCAGTGGACAGGGTTAAACGCGCCAAATCCAGTAAATGAAAAATCTTTTGCTACTCAATATACTGCTGAAGCATTAGAAATATTAAAGAAAGAGGGACCAAAATATCAGTATGGAACAGGTTGCTTATCTGATGGTATTCTTGGCGGATGGATTTCCAGAATGTGCGGACTTGAAGAACCGTTGGATGTTGAAAAGACCAAAAGTCATTTATTATCTGTTCACAAATACAATCTGAAGGCAGATTTAAGTGACCACGTAAACCCTCAGCGTCCATCATATGCTGCAGGGCATGAAGGCGGCCTTTTGTTATGTTCATGGCCGAAAGGAGGGATGTTGTCTCTGCCCTTTGTTTACAGCAATGAAGTGTGGACAGGAATTGAGTATCAGGTAGCATCCCATCTGATGCTTATGGGGCAAGTGAATGAAGGTCTGGATATTGTAAAGGCTTGTCGCGACCGATATGATGGCCGAGTGCGTAATCCTTTTAATGAATATGAATGTGGGCACTGGTATGCCAGGGCAATGTCTAGCTACGGAATGATACAAGGGCTTACCGGAGTACGCTATGATGCCGTAGACAAGACCTTACATGTAGATTCCAAAGTAGGAGATTTTACCAGCTTCCTATCGACAAATTCAGGTTTCGGTACAGTAAGTTTTAAAGATAATAAAGCATCACTTAACATTGCTTACGGTAAAATACCAGTTAAAAAAGTACTGATAGCAGGTAAAGAAACACGATTGTCGTAGTTGTAAAGTATATAAATTAAAATAGAAACGATGAAATTATATCTGATCGGCGGTTTCCTGGGTAGCGGTAAAACAACGGCTATTCGAAATGCATGCGCTCAATTAATGAAAGAGAATGTGAACGTTGGTGTAATTACTAACGACCAAGGGGTTCAGTTGGTAGATACCAGATTCATCCGTAATGCAAATATTCCAGTAATGGAAGTGACCGATGGTTGTTTTTGTTGTAATTATGATAAAGTAGACAGTTTGATTGAAATACTAAAAGAAACCAATCACGCTGAAATTGTATTTGCGGAATCAGTAGGATCCTGTACAGATATGATTGCCACAGTGGTAAAACCACTGCAAAAATTTCGCAAGGATATAGGAACCGTAATCTCTGTTTTTGTTGATGCAAATGTGTTACCGACGATGCTCCAGGCTGCACCGTTATTTGTGGATAGTGTGACTTATATTTATAAGAAACAAATTGAAGAGGCAGATATCCTTATTGTCAATAAGATTGATTCTCTGACTAACGATGAGTTAAACAAGATGGAACGTTTGGTAAATAGTAAGTTTCCTGAAAAAACAATTTTGTTTCAAAATTCGCTTGATATAGAAAGCATAGACCAGTGGTTAATTACACTGGAAAATTTTAAAGCAGCCACCAGAAACTCTTTGGAAATTGACTATGATATTTATGGTGCAGGAGAAGCAGAACTTGCCTGGCTTGATATTGAATTGGAATTGTTTGCTGATGAAAGTAATGTGTTTGAGGCAGGAGTTGCACTTGCAAAGGAAATTCATTGGGAAATAACCGAACAGAAATTGCCAATAGGCCATTTAAAATTCTTCGTTGACGATGGAGTGCAACAAAAGAAGATAAGCTTTACAGCGGGAAGTCAAAACGCAATAACTGAGGTTACAAAATCGTCTTCTTCAAAGGTAGATATACTGATCAATGCAAGAGTGCAAACTGKACCGGAACATCTTGAAGCTTTGGTGTTCGATATGATCGGCAAAATTGAAGCAAGCTCAGGGCATAAATTTATTACGAAAGGTATTTCCTCATTTAAACCGGGCTACCCAAAACCAACACATAGGATTATTGATTAGATCTATCAAAAGAATAAAATGCAGAATCAAGTAAGAAAATATACTGCTGAATTTATAAGCACATTTATAATGGTTTTCTGTGGTACAGGGGCGATTATCATTAACCAGGAATCGGGTGGAGTGGTAACGCATATGGGTATAGCAATCACCTTTGGTTTGGTTGTGATGAGTATGATTTACGCTTTTGGAAATATTTCGGGTGCGCACATGAATCCGGCGGTGAGCATTGCCCTTACCATATCAGGAAAGCATCCGCTAAAAGATTTGGTACCTTTTGTTTTGAGTCAGCTGGCAGGAGCGATCGCAGCAAGTTGCACGTTGCAGGCCCTGTTTCCAGCTAATGATACACTAGGATCAACATTACCTGCAGGTTCCGCTTTTCRATCTTTCATACTTGAGTTTTTCCTAACATTTTTTTTAATGCTTGTAATCATTGGCGTAGGAAGAAAAAGTAAAAAAGAGGGGAGCCTTGCCGGGATAGTAATTGGAGGTGTAGTTGGTTTGGAAGCGATGTTTGCGGGGCCAATTTGCGGAGCATCAATGAACCCGGCGAGATCATTAGCCCCGGCAGTTATTTCTGGTCATACGGAACATTTATGGGTGTATTTGAGTGCAACGATTTTTGGTGCTATCATGGCTGTTTTAGTCGGCAAATTTTTATTAGCTGAAACCTTTGTTCCACAGACGCATACTGAAGTTGAAAAATCAAGAATTAGCGCTTATGAAAATTGAGGATAAAACTGTGGTATCTATTAGATATAAGATGGAAAATAGTAGAGGGGAGGTGCTTGAAGATATTCTGGATGGGTTGCCAATCAACTATTTACATGGTCATGGAACCATTTTCCCTTCCCTGGAAGCAGAACTCAAAGGTTTAAATGAAGGAGAAGAAAAACAGATTTTTTTGTCAAAGGAAACAGGATATCAGGATTTAGATGATGAGTTTCATATCTGGGTTGTTGTTGACAAGGTTCGGTATGCCAGCGATGAAGAGCTGGAAAAAGGGTTAAATCCAGTGTTGTCAGACGGTTATTGTGGCCCAGAGGGTTGCTGTTAGAAAGGATTAAAAAAAATGAAAAGACTTGAAAAAATAGCATTTGTATTTATTATACTAAGCATGCTTTTCTATAAGGATGCAATAAGTAAAGATAAAAACATGGACGTTTGGCTGGAAAGCTCGTTGAAACGGATTTTTCCTCAATCACCAGGTAAGGCCACTGATCATCTCACCTTAATTGTAGCTAGAAACAGTAGGGTATCCTTTCAGGTCGGATTTCATAGCAATATGAAAGACAGGGTAGAGATTGCCTGTGATGTTGAAACCGGAGCAGTTAAGCATGAAGTTCGTTATGTAGGCCTGGTTCCTTTTCAAAACTTTAATACCGATGTACGTGAGGAAGAGCTTGATGGCATTGGTTTCTTACMGGGAATGTTACCAGATCCACTTTACCCGCTTACCCGTGTAGATGCTAATCCATATGCAAGCCGCTCTTTTTGGGTTACATTAAGGATTCCAGAAAATATAGAACCGGGTATTCACCAATGCAAAGTAAAAGTAAGCTGGAATGAGGGAAAAGTTAACATGGAGAAAACGCTTTTGGTTGATTTAAATATTAGCAAGCTTATTGTTCAGCCTCGTAAAAATTTTCATGTAACCCATTGGTGGAGAGGCGAAGCTACCTGGGCTCAGTATAAGACTGAAATGTATGATGAAAAATGGTGGCAGCTCACTAAGGCACAGATGAAGAATTTAATTGATCATGGAAATGATGTAGCCTTTATTCAAAATTTGTTTGAGCTTAAAACTGTATTTAAAAAGCCTTGTCAGATGCTGATCATCAATGAAACCAGTCCTGGTAAATATAGTTTTGATTGGTCTCGTATAAAGCGGTTCGTTGATATGACTAAGGAATTGGGCTACAAAAAATTTGAATGGGGTCATCTTTTTCTTTACTGGGGTGTTGAAAATGCAATGCATGTTTATACGCAAAAAGGTGATAAATATGAACTGCTTTGGGATGAGAATCTTTCTGCAACTTCTCCGGTTTACCTAAATTTTCTAAAACAATATCTGCCAGCGTTTCATCGCTTCCTTAAGAAGGAAAACGTATTAGACGATTCCTATTTTCATTTATCGGATGAGCCTGGATCTGAGCATATACAAAACTACAAGAGGGCTAGAAAAATACTACAGGAACTGGCTCCCTGGATGAAGGTAATGGATGCATTAAGTGATGTGAGGTACGGAAGAGAGAAATTAACTGATATACCGATTCCAATCATTAGCTCGGCCGGCGATTACCTTAAAGAGAATATTCCTCATTGGGTGTATTACTGCACAGGACCCAGAGATCAGTGGCTTAATCGGTTCTACGACACCCCACTTGCTAAAATCAGAATGTCGGGTTTTTTATTTTATCATTTGAATGCTCAGGGCTTTTTACACTGGGGATACAACTATTGGAATGTAGTGGAAAAGGAAGAACCTATTGATCCCTTTACCAATGCATCAGGAAGTGCTTATCCTGGAATTGCAGCTGGAGATCCCTTTGTAGTTTATCCGGGACCAGATGGGCCATACGATTCAATAAGATGGGAAATATTTGCAGAATCTCTTCAGGACTATGCCATTTTGCAGTCGGCTGGTATTAAGCAGGACGATCCCATGCTATCTGAAATAAAAACTTATGCTGATTTCCCTAAGAAAGAAGAATGGATAGATCAGACTATGAAACGAATACTAGAAAAATAAATACTTGATTAATGAAGTCAAAAACACTTAAAATAAATCGCACAGATAATATAGAGGTAGCATTATCGGATTTAAAAGCAGGTGATGCCATAAATAGTGATGAGGGAACTTATGGTTTGGTTACAGATGTTAAGGCAAAGCATAAATTTGCGACTATTGACCTACTGCCTGGAGATGATATTGTGATGTACGGGGTGCTTGTAGGCAAGGCAACTACAGCAATTAAAAAAGGCGAAGTAATTACTACAGGCAATGTTAGTCATGCGGCTAATAACTATAAACTTAAGGAAAGAAAAACCAGCTGGGAAGTGCCAGAAATATCCTCATGGAGCGATAAGACTTTTATGGGATATCATAGAGATAATGGCACAGTTGGCGTGGCCAATTACTGGCTGATCATCCCTTTGGTATTTTGTGAAAACAAGAATGTACAGGTTATTCAGGATGCCTTTATGAAAGGATTGGGGTATCATGACAATGATTCATCCTATTACAATCAGGTACAGCAATTGGTTAAGATGCACAGAGCCGGTATAGCTGTTGAGGATATATTGAGCATAGACATAGGTAGTTTAGATAGTGATGTAGTGGCAGAAAACAGGGTGTTTCCGAATGTTGATGGGGTTAAGTTCTTAACACACTCATTAGGATGTGGTGGTACAAAAGACGATGCCATAAATCTTTGTGGCTTACTTGCAGGATATATAACGCACCCCAATGTTGCAGGAGCTACTGTGCTAAGTCTTGGTTGTCAGAATGCACAAATACCGCTTTTAAAAGAGCAAATTGCAAAACGAGATCCTCAGTTCTCGAAACCTTTATATTGCTTTGAGCAGCAACAGGTAGGAACTGAATCTGAATTAATGAAATTGGCTATAAAACAAACCTTTGCAGGCTTGATGCAAGCCAATGAACTTAAGCGCCAACCCGCCCCTTTAAGCAAACTTTGTATTGGACTGGAGTGCGGGGGGTCGGATGGTTTTTCTGGAATTTCAGCTAACCCGGCTTTGGGATATACTTCAGATCTATTGGTTGCTTTGGGATCATCGGTAATACTTTCGGAATTTCCAGAGCTTTGTGGTGTGGAGCAGGAACTTAGCGATCGTTGCTTAGATGAGACTGTCGCCCAGAAGTTCATGACCTTAATGACAGCTTATCATGAAAKAGCTAAAGCTGTAGGTTCAGGTTTTGATTCTAATCCGTCGGCAGGCAATATACGTGATGGTTTAATTACTGACGCCATTAAATCTGCCGGTGCAGCAAAGAAAGCAGGTACGTCGCCAGTTATTGATGTTCTAGATTATCCAGAACAAGTTTCCAAACCAGGATTGACATTGCTATGTACACCTGGTAGCGATATAGAATCAACAACGGCAGAGGTTGGAGCAGGAGCTACACTTGTATTTTTCACAACCGGATTGGGTACCCCAACGGGCAATCCTATTGCACCTGTAGTAAAAATCTCAACTAATACAACGCTATATAAAAAGATGAATGACATCATTGATATTGATGCAGGTACAATAATAACTGGCGAAGAAACAATTAAACAGGTAGGAGAACGTATTCTCGATTACATCATAGAAATAGCCAGCGGGTCGATTAAAGCCAAGGCTGAAGCATTGGGACATAACGACTTTATTCCCTGGAAAAGAGGGATATCCTTATAAACAGACAATTTCAAATTAAAACGAATAAATACATTATGAAATTATATAAAACTAAACAAGGTGCTATTTTGCATAGTGATGCGGGATATTATTTACTTAATACTGATTGGGATACATTGATTAATAATGACAACCTCTACAAATATTTAGTTCATGTACTTAGTGAGAGTCCTGAATCTTTGCAGGAAAATAAAGCATTAGCAATATTAGAAAACGATGTTGAGGCACCAATTGGACAGCAGGAAGTTTGGGCAGCAGGAGTAACCTATCTGCGCAGTCGCGATGCCAGAAAAGAGGAATCTAAAGATTCCGGTGGGGCAAGCATGTATGATAAAGTTTATGATGCAGATCGTCCTGAATTATTCTTTAAATCATTACCTCATCGTGTAGCTGGACATAAACAACACGTAAACATTAGAAAAGATTCGACCTGGAACGTGCCGGAACCTGAATTGACTTTGTTTATCAATGCTTCCGGAAACATACAGGCTTATACTATAGGAAACGACATGAGTTCCAGAAGCATTGAAGGAGAAAACACGTTGTATCTGCCGCAGGCAAAGATTTATGAAAGAAGTGCTGCTCTGGGACCGTGTTTATATATACCTGAAAAGCCGATATCCGATAAAACAATGATAGAGATGGTTATCAACCGAAACAGTAAGGAGGTTTTTCGCGATTCGGTTTCTATTAGCAGAATGAAACGCTCTCTGAATGAGTTAGTAATCTATTTGTATGCTGAGTGCGATTTTAAAAACGGATGTTTTTTAATGACCGGAACTTGTATTGTACCTCCTAATGACTTTACTT
The DNA here is from genome assembly GCF_056395985.1 of Pedobacter sp. 05T44. NCBI lineage: Bacteria > Pseudomonadati > Bacteroidota > Sphingobacteriia > Sphingobacteriales > Sphingobacteriaceae > Pedobacter > Pedobacter sp. 05T44. Next base: position 191,961 of record NZ_JBFTKO010000011.1, on the reverse strand, counting down.
TGAATGAAAAGGACGAGGTTAGCATAAGTATTGATAATATTGGAACATTAACAAATCACATAGCTATTCGTGTATAAAAAATAGCTTTAAATTTTACTAAATATGGTGTCTATAACAGGTGAGAATTTTATTGGAAATATTCGTAGTGGCAATGGAACCGATAGCTTTCAGGCTTTCAATCCCACTGGGAATGTTTTAATATCAGAAAAGTTTACTTACGCAACAGAGAAAGAACTTGAACGGGCATTATCATTAGCGCAGGATGCTTTTGTTAGCTATAAAAATATTTCAACAATTAAGCGTGCTGAGTTTTTAGAAGCAATTGCAGAAGAAATAATGGCGCTTGAAGAAACATTGATAGAAAGAGCTGTTACAGAATCAGGTTTGCCCATTGGACGAATAACAGGCGAAAGAGGCCGTACCTTTGGTCAGTTAAAAATGTTTGCCCAGTTACTACGTGACGGCTGGTATGTGGATGCAAGAATAGATACTGCACAACCTGAAAGAGCACCATTACCAAAATCTGACATCAGAAGAATGCTTATTCCAATTGGCCCTGTTGCAGTTTATGGTGCCAGTAATTTCCCATTGGCTTTCTCTACAGCAGGAGGCGATACTGCTTCTGCACTTGCTGCAGGCTGTCCTGTAATTGTTAAAACACATCCATCTCATCCTGGCACCAGCGAATTGATATCTTCTGCAATTATTCAGGCAGCTAAAAGAACAGGCATGCCTGAGGGTGTATTTTCAGCCTTAAACCTTACAAACGATCAGTCGGTAAGACTCGTACAGCACCCTGCTATAAAGGCAGTGGGTTTTACAGGATCAAGAAAAGTAGGCATGACTCTTTTTAATGCGGCTGCGAAAAGACCAGAACCCATTCCTGTATATGCAGAAATGAGCGCTATAAATCCGGTTATTTTGATGGAAGAAGCATTAAAAGTAAAAGGAGAAGCAATTGCTAAAGGATTGGCCGGCTCAGTAACTATGGGGGCAGGCCAATTTTGTACTAATCCTGGATTGGTATTACTAATAGAAAGCGAAGCGAGTAAATATTTTCTAAATCACTTTGTGAAACATCTGGGAGCAACTGAACCTGCAACAATGTTGAACAAGAATATCTGCCAATCATACAGTAAAGGTATCGAAACGACTAAAACGGTTAACGGAGTTAATGTTTTGGCTGAGGGAACAAAATTAGCAAATGACGAGAGAAATGAGGCCAGATCAATTGCTTTTACGGTTTCAGCAGATGATTTCCTTTCGAATAAACAGTTAAACGAGGAGGTTTTTGGTCCGGTAACACTTTTTGTATTGATAAAAGATACAGCCCAGCTTCATCTGGTTTTAAATCAATTGGAAGGGCAGCTTACGGCTACTGTTCATGCCGAACCTGAAGATAAAGGTAATTTGATTCCTGTAATTGATATAATCACCCAAAAAGCGGGTCGTGTGATCTATAACGGTTTTCCTACAGGTGTAGAAGTTTGTCATTCAATGCAACATGGTGGACCATTCCCGTCAACCACCGATGGAAGATCAACATCTGTGGGTACTGCAGCAATTTATCGTTTTTTAAGACCGGTGTCTTATCAGGATATTCCAGATGAATTACTTCCTGCAGCATTACAAAACAGTAACCCACTGAGTATTTTGAGGTTGATAGATGGCTCATGGAAAACTGATTTAATACCTTAACTTCGTGCTTATTTTTAAGCTATGAATTGGGAAAAGTTATTGTCATCAAAACGATGGGGAAATGAAGATAGGTTTACTGGAAATCAAAAAGAAGCTCGTTCCGAGTTTCAAAGAGATTATGACAGGATCATATTTTCATCGCCTTTTAGAAGATTACAAAACAAAACCCAGGTATTTCCTTTACCAGGCAGTGTGTTTGTTCATAACCGACTTACACACAGCCTGGAAGTTGCGAGTGTTGGGCGATCATTGGGTACGATCTTTTACAACAGGATAAAAGACTCAGATGCCAATATAGATGAAACCTGTCCGCTGCTATGTGAAATAGGAAACATTATTGCATCTGCTTGCTTGGCTCATGATCTGGGTAATCCGGCCTTTGGTCATTCTGGTGAATCAGCCATATCGCACTATTTTAACAGTGGTGATGGGAAGATATATCAGGAACAGGTAAATGAGGCACAGTGGGAAGATTTGATCCATTTTGAGGGAAATGCCAATGCATTAAGAATATTAACCCACCCATTTGCAGGAAAAGGAACAGGAGGATTTGCATTAACTTACTCTACACTTGCTGCGATAGCTAAATATCCATGTGCATCTGTAGCAGGCCATAATAAAAAGAATATTTATACTAAAAAATACGGTTTCTTCCAGTCAGAGCAAAGCGGATTTGAAAAGATTGCTGAAGAGATGGATCTTATTAAGGTTCAGGAATCGCCTTTGATTTATAAGCGACACCCACTTGTGTATTTAGTAGAAGCAGCAGATGACATTTGTTATAATATTATTGATCTGGAGGATGCACATCGTTTAAAAATCCTTTCGTACAAGGAAGTTGAAACTTTACTTTTGCCTTTGTGTAATGATGTTAAAATGCCATCAAGGCTAGCTGAAATGGAAGATGATGATGCCAAAATCACGCTCATGAGGGCAAAGTCGATAAGCACATTGATATGGCAATGCTCAAATGTATTTTATCAGGAACAGGAATCGATATTAAACGGTGACTTCAATATAAGTTTGATGGATGCTATTGAAGCGCCATTCTTATCCGTAATGAAAGAAATAGAAAAGATTTCAATAAAAAAAATTTATAACTATTCTTCTGTTGTACAGATCGAAGTAGCAGGTTATCAGGTAATGGGCGGGCTTTTAGAAGAGTTTATTCCAGCCTACCTGCAAAACGAATCAAAATACCATAAGAAACTGGTTGAATTGATACCGAAGCAATTTTTAACAGAGAAGAATGATGTTTATTCTAAAATCCAAAGCGTATTGGATTTTGTTTCAGGAATGACAGATATCTATGCTGTTGAGTTATTTAGGAAAATTAAGGGAATATCTTTTCCTTCAATGAGTTAATAATAAAATGGAAGTTACAGATATACTTATTATAGGAGCAGGGCCAATTGGTATTGCCTGCGGTATTGAAGCAAAAAAAGCAGGCTTATCGTATGTGATCATCGAAAAAGGATGTCTGGTGAATTCATTATATAATTATCCTCAGAATATGACTTTCTTCTCCACATCAGAGAAACTGGAAATAGGGGGAGTTCCTTTTGTTTCAAATAATCCTAAACCTACCAGGTCCGAAGCATTAGAGTATTACCGCAGGGTAGCACTTAAATTTGAATTAAATACAAAGCTTTTTGAATCTGTTGACGATGTTGCGAAGCAAGATGTTGGCTTTATAGTAACCACTTCAAAATCAAGCTATCTTACCAGAAATATTATCATCTCTACCGGATTTTATGATCTCCCGAACAAAATAGATATACCCGGCGAAGATCTTCCCAAAGTAGCGCACTATTATAAAGACCCGCATTATTATGCAATGCAAAATGTAATTGTAATTGGGGCCAGTAATTCATCGGTAGATGCTGCCTTGGAAACCTATAGAAAGGGCGCCAATGTAACCATGGTAGTCCGAGACGAATCGATAAGTAAGCGGGTTAAATACTGGGTTAGACCGGATGTTATGAATCGCATTGAGGAAGGAAACATTAAAGCTTATTTCCATTCTGAATTGGTTAGCATAGCAAATGATACCGCTGATATTCGAACACCAGAGGGAATAATTACCATACCAAATGATTTTGTGCTGGCCTTAACCGGTTATCAACCCAATTTTGAGTTGCTAAGAAAATTTGGTGTTAAGCTTAGTGAAGACGATAAGTGCCTGCCGGAACACAATTCACAAACAATGGAGACCAATGAAAAGGGTATTTATTTGGCAGGTGTTGTTTGTGGAGGTATGGATACCCATTTATGGTTTATAGAAAACTCAAGAGACCATGCTGTTAAGATCATAAGCGATATTAAAAAGAAAGCTTAAAAAAAATATTTCACATATTGTTTGTTTCGTACGAAAGTTATCCTACCTTTATGTTATGAAACAGAATAAACCTATTGATGCTATTCCTGAGCCTACAAGAGCGGAGCTTGAAATTTTACAGGTTTTATGGGAATTTGGCCCTTCTACAGTGCGCTTTGTTAATGACACACTGAATGAGCAAAGAGATGTAAATTACACCTCTACACTTAAGCAAATGCAAATCATGGCAGATAAAGGGATTCTTAAACGCGATGAGCGCCAGATGAAGCATATATACATTCCCGTAGAAGCCGAAAATAAAACTAAGGATCAACTCTTGAATCGTTTCGTAAATACCTTATATAAAGGATCTGCTTCAAAACTAGTCATGCAATTATTAGGAAATGAAAAGACTTCCAAAGAAGATCTTGATGCTATTAAACAGATGTTAAAGAAACTAGATAAATAATAAAAATTCGAATAATTTAAGAACCACAATTATGGAATTTCAATATGCTTTATGTATCACTTTTTTCCATTCATTATGGATAGGGATGATCCTTGCTTTATTAACAAGTCTGATTATAGTTACTACAAAAAAAAGCAGTGCTGCAATAAGGTATAATTTACTTACTGCTGTTTTGTTTTTGTTTGTGATCATCATGAGCCTGGTGTTTTATGATACCTTAAACTCAGGGAGTATCCATCAAAGTTTGAGTAAGTCAGGGGGAGCGACACTTTTCTCGCCCCAAATAAGCAAAGAAGCCGCCACTGCAGTCAATTCTCAGTCTTTAACTCAGGGCAGTTCTGGATTTATTGATGGAATGGGGTATTTGATGAATATATGGACATCTTATTCCGTTCAAATCGTAATGATTTGGTTTTTGATCATTTGCATTAAATGCATACAGCTCATGATGGGAATGCATGCAATTTACTATCTAAAGAATACCCAGATCTATTCAGCGGGTAATTTCTGGGAAAATAAGGTAACCGAACTTTCAATTAAATTGAGGATCCCCAAAAATATTCAGATTCTACAATCTGGGCTTACGAAAGTACCCGTTGTTGCAGGACACCTGAAGCCTGTGATATTGATTCCACTTGGTTTGTTAAATGGATTGTCTGCTGCCGAAGTTGAAGCGATAATCAGTCATGAACTTGCACATATTAAGCGTAGTGATTACCTGGTAAACATACTTCAAAGCTTGATTGAGATCATATTCTTTTTTAATCCTGCTGTATTGTGGTTGTCTAAATTGATCAAAGAAGAAAGAGAAAACTGCTGCGATGATCTTGCGTTAACTTGTACTTTGAATAAGCAAGACTATATTCAAGCGCTTGTTTCTTGTCAGGAATTTCAATCAAACCAATATGTTATGGCGCTTACCGGCAGAAAGAATCAACTTTTGGAGCGCGTGAGCAGGATGGTATTCAACAAAAGTTCTTCGCTAAACAAAATGGAGAAAATTATTCTGACCGCTACCTTGATATCAACGTTGATTTTTACAGCAGCATTTACCACAAGTAAAAACGCTGTTGTGTCCGATAAACATCCGGTTAGTGAAGTGGTTAATATAAAGCCATATCAGGATACAACTATAAAGCATAATACAACGAAGCGTCTCGCTAAAAAGACTCCGGCAGTTAAACACAGAAAGGCTAATTATGCCAAAACTGCCGAACAGACAAGAGAAAAGACGAGGGTTATTGCCGAACAAAAAAGAGAGGAAGCCGAAAAGGCAAAAGCAGCACATGAAATAGCAAGCCAGAAGGACCTAAGTAACAAAATTTATGATACTGCCAGGTATGAAAAAGAGGCTGCAAAATACGCTGCTGCAAGTCAGCAGTATAAAAAGGATGCTGCAAAATATGCAGATGAGGCGGCAAAATACGTCGCCGATCCGGAACATTATCCGGTTCCCCCAGTGCCGGTAGCCCCGATAGCTCCTGTATATAGAAAACCATATATTCCTGCCAAGCCGGTAGCTCCGAAAGTTAGAATCGGTGACGGAGTAGTGATTCAGGATCGGGCAGAACCAAAAGATATGACTAAGGAACTGCAAAACGATGGCTTATTACAGCAAACAAATAACTTTAAATACAAGCTGGACGCCGATGAACTGATCATTAACGGCAGGAAACAATCGGATGCGGTTCACCAGAAGTATATGAAAAAGTATCTCAAAAATCGTAAAGGAACAATTACTACAACAGTAAACACTGATTAAAAATAGTTTAATCTTACTTTACACTATTGCAACAACCAGCGTCATTTTAAACACTGAAAGGGACATACTATGCCCGGATTTTAAAAATTAATCTTCGATGATGACAAAAAAAATATTGGCTATTTTGGCCATAGGGATTTGTATTGTCCCAATTGCTACCTTTGCCCAACAGACTGAGGCAAGTATTTCCGGACAGATAAGGGATACGGAAAATAAGACCTTTGATCTGGCTACAGTTGCCTTGCTTAATGCTAAAGATTCAGTTGTACTGAAATCTACCTTTACTGAAAGCGATGGTAAATTCAGTTTCAATCAGTTGAAGGCAGGGGACTATCAAATAAAAGTTTCTGCAATGGGTTATACCAGCTATAAGAGTGAGGTGATCACTTTAAATACAGCACAGCCTAGCTTTTTTATCCCTAATATTAAACTTATTCCTTCCAGTAATAGCCTTAATCAGGTAAATATTACAGGTAAAAAATCTTTTATTGAACGTAAGATTGATCGTGTGATTGTAAACGTAGATGCCCTGATATCCAATACCGGTTCTACTGCATTAGAAGTTCTGGAGAAATCTCCCGGTGTGCAGGTTGACCAGAACGGCACAATAACTTTAAAAGGCAAGCAGGGGGTATTGGTGCTCATCGACGATAAACCAACATATCTTTCCGGCGCGGATCTGGAAAACTACTTGAAATCGCTACCATCCTCGTCATTAGAACAGATAGAGATCATGACAAATCCTCCTGCTAAGTATGATGCAGCAGGTAACGCGGGGGTAATTAATATAAAAACCAAAAAGGGAAATCTTAAAGGCTTTAATGGTGGCTTTAACCTAAGCCTTAATCAAGGCCAAAAAACAAAAACACTAAATAGTCTGAACTTCAACCTAAGGAACAATAAGTTTAATTACTTTGTAAATTTCAGTTACAACTACAATACCGGCTTTTCGGATCTTGATATCAACCGCACCTATAAAAATGCTGACAACAGTCCAAAATCGTATTTTAACCAGAACAGCTATTTTGACAGACATGGAAATTCTTTAAATACGAAAGCGGGGGCTGATTATTATCAGTCTGATAATACGACCTGGGGCATCCTTGTTAGCGGAATGTCGAGAGCATCTACACAGATAAACAATAATTCTAGTAATCTACTGAATTCAGTACAACAACTCGACTCCGTTATTAAGGCTAAAAATATTGATATAATTGATTTTAGTAATGGCGGTATTAATTTAAACTATCGACATCAATTTGATAAAAAGGGACATGGTATTACTGCCGATGCCGATTATCTGGCTTACAGGAACAAAACCAAACAAACTTATTATAATTCAAGTTTTTTTGCAAACGGATCACTAAAATCAGAAGATGTCCTGACGGGATACCTTCCTGGAAACATTGATATCTATTCTATGAAAACTGATTATTCGTTGCCATTAAAGTCTGAATGGAAACTGACAACTGGATTAAAGACCAGTTATACCAAAACCGATAATACTGCAGATTATGCCTATACCATAAATGAAATTACTAAACCGGATTTCGACAAGAGCAATCATTTCATATACAAAGAGCATATCAGCGCCGCCTACCTGAATTTAAACAGAGAAATGAAAAAAATCTCTGTACAACTTGGGTTAAGGCTCGAGAATACTTTCTCCGATGGTCATCAACTAGGTAACGCAATGAAGCCTGATTCGGCATTTAAAAGAAATTATACTGGGCTTTTTCCTACTGTATATGTATTGTATAAGTTGGATACAGCTGCTAACAATCAAATAGGCCTTAATTATGGAAGGAKAATTGATCGTCCATATTACCAGGATTTAAATCCTTTTATCTCACCATTAGACAAATTCACCTTTTATGTTGGAAATCCATTTCTGAGACCGTCATACACCCAATCAATAGAATTGTCCCATACCTATAAAAACAAGTATACCACTACCATAAGCTATTCAAAATCCAGGGATGAAGTTAATGAAACTATTGAGATATTAAACGGTACTTACTACAGCAGACCTGGTAATATTGGGAAAAAAAAGGTTAAAAGCATCTCTTTTAACGGAACATTTGATGCTGCAAGGTGGCTTAGCCTTGATTTTTATGCGGAGGTCACTAACATCAAAACAGTAAGCGATTTTTATACAGGAAAACTTAATACCAGTGGTACTTTCTGTTTTACCAGTGCAAATGCAAAATTTGCTTTAGGGAAAGATTGGGACGCAGAACTAAGTGGTAATTATAGGAACCGGATTATAGATGTTCAATTTGAACTGAAAAGTATATGGCAGGCCAGTACAGCCATTCAAAAGAAATTGTCGCCTAGCACAACTTTGAAGTTAGCCATCAATGATTTGTTTTATAGTAGAATTAATAGGGGAGTTATTAATAACCTTACACAAACCGATGCTAACTGGACCAACAAAGGTGATTCAAGAACTGCAGTGCTTTCCTTTAACTACCGCTTTGGAAAAGCCTTCAGTACACCAGCCAAACATGGTGAATCAGGAGCAGAAAGTGAAAAGAACAGGGTGAAGAACTAAAGTTATTTTTTATGTTTCTTCCTGTATTCTGAGGGAGAAGTACCGATGAGTTTGCTAAATAATCGTGAAAAATAATATTGATCATCAATACCCAACACAGCGCAAATCTCTTTAATGCTTTTGTCAGTAAAGTAAAGATATTGACAGGAATGCTGTATTTTGAGCTGATTGTAATAAGCTATGGGTGAAATACCAGTTTTTTGTTTAAATATCCTTAAGTAGTGTGATAGAGAGATCTTTTGTTGATCAGCAAGCTGATTTACTGTAAGTTTCTTATCAAGATTGTCTTTCATAAATGAAATTGAACTGCTTACCGCGTCTTTACTATAAACAGAAGGGTTTATTTCTTTATAATAAATTAGCGAGGTTACGAAATAGAGTAGTCTGAAGTTCATGATCTCCATTTCTTTTGTACCAAAACTCTCTTCAAGCATGGTATATATTTGATTAAAAATATCTATTCTGTCCTGCTCAAAGGGAATTGAATGAACCTCATGTTGCCCCTCAACAAGAGAACGTTCATAAATCATCCTTGAATTGACCCCACTAAAATGCATCCAATATATACTCCAAGGGTTTTTTAACGAGCTGAAATACCTGTGGGGTATATTTTTAGGGATGATAAAAAATGTGTTTGCTTTTAAAACATAAACCTTATTGTCCAATTCCACAGAGCCTTCTCCATCTATACAGTAAAGTAAAATGAACTCGGCTGAACCTGTTTTTCGCTCACGATCATGTCCCAAGGCATGTGGATAGTAGCCGATTGCCGTAAGGTAAAAAGAATTGATTAGGGGATTGTTCTTAATGCTTTTCCTAATATTGGGCGTAAGGACAATCATTTTTTGACCCAAAAATCCTTCTTTAATTTTCTTTTTCTCCTCTGTCATATTTTAAATGCTAAGGTATAATAAATGTTACTTATTTTACATTTTGTAACACTTCAGTTATGATAATATTGTCCATTATTTGTCTTAGTTAGTCCATTTCTGGCTTCTAATTTCCCCGTAAGTTTATCCTAACAAATATTAAACGGGATTAACCAAATATTATTCACTATGTCTTTCTTTACGATTAAAGGAACTGTAAGATGGTATGCTTTGCTCATATTTCTCATTTTACAGTGTAGTTTTACAGTTTTCGCTCAGAATTCAATTAATGTCGCAGGCCGGGTAACCGGAAAGGACGACAAATTACCCATTCCAGGTGTTTCAGTGAAGGTCAAGGGCACAGGCACCGGTATATCAACCGATAAAGATGGTAAGTTTGCGCTAAATACCACTTCAAATTCAACAATAGTTTTTACCTCTGTGGGCTATGTAACTCAGGAACTTCCTGCTTCGGCCACAATGAACGTATCTCTTGTCCCAGAGGATAATAATTTGGAGGAAGTAACCGTAGTTGGTGTAACCATTAAGAAAAAGGACCTTACCGGATCTGTTGCAGGAATAACAGATAAAACCATTAGTGAGTTACCGGTAACTAATGTTAACCAGGCCATGCAAGGGCGTATTGCCGGTGTGCTGGTACAAAGTAATGACCCGAGACCAGGTGGTGGTGTGTCTATAAAAGTAAGGGGAAATAACTCCATTAAATTTGGTGCCGATCCTATTTACGTAGTTGATGGTTTGGTAATAGAACAAGCTTTCAATACCATAAACCCTGATGACATCGCTAGTATTGATGTATTAAAAGATGCATCGGCGACTGCTTTATATGGATCAAGGGGTGCAAATGGGGTGATATTGATTACCACCAAAAAAGGTAAGAGTGGAGAAGGAAAGATTGAATATAGTGCGTGGGTGGGCGTACAATCGTTCACAAGAAACTTATCTTATCTGAATGCGCAACAAATAGTCGACCTGAGACTGGATGCCTACGCTAACAAATATATGGATGCTAATCCTACTGCAGACAGGCAGGCATATATCAATACGCTGCTCGGCCCTAACTCTATTGCATTTGGGGCAGATGAGCTGGCTGTATATAATCGTGGTGAATCATACAACTGGCTTGATCAGATCACCAAAAAAGGAATACAGCAAAACCATACCGCCACGTTTTCGAAGGGAGGCGAAGATGGCTCCATGTATGTGAGTTTTAACTACACAGACCAGGGTGGTTTATTGAAAACTTCAAATTATAAACGATATGGTGGCCAGACCAATCTCGATCAGAAAATTAAGCCGTGGTTTAAAATTGGAACCAATACCGGTTTTTCTAGAACAGAAGAATCATACATAGATGGCGGCGTATTTGGAATAGCTGCTAACGCGAATCCACTATTGCCTATCGATGATAAAATAACCTATTTAAGCTGGAAAGGAATTCAGAGTACAGATCTTTATAACCCAATCAGAAGTTTAACTATCGATGGTAAAGGAAAACAAAACCGTTTGCTCACTTCAAATTATGCAGTAGCAACACCAATACCTGGCTTAAATATTCGTACAGGGATATCATTCGATGTGAGGTCACAAGATTACTTTAACTATATCCCAAAAGACTTAGGACAGTCGCTGCGAAACTCTTATAACGGAAGGGCAACACAAAAGAAAGAAAGCTGGATGAACTGGCAATGGGATAATTCTGTATCTTACGATAAGTCATACGGAAAACATAATTTCTCTGGTTTAGTAAGTTTTGGTTTAACTCAGAACAACTACAATTACAATCAGATTGATGCTTCAGGCTTCGCGACAGATGATTTCTCTTATAAATACCTTGGCGGTGCCTACCTAAAAGAGCAATTTCAGCTGGGCTCTGATTTTGTAACCAACTCACTGATCAGCTATGTGGCAAGATTTAACTACAATTATGACAATAAGTATTTCGCAACCTTAACTGGAAGGTACGATGGCTCGTCTAGATTTGGTAACGGAAATAAATGGGGCCTGTTTCCCTCACTTGCCCTGGCGTGGGATATATCTAAAGAAAGTTTCTTTGAAGGCATAAATGTCGATGCACTAAAACTACGCGCAGGATACGGTATTGCAGGTAATCAAAACATCCCTAATTTCGCTTATCGTTCGTTGTACAGGCCTGTTTTCTCAGATAATTCCGTAACCTATGTTTCAGATGGTCGTTTAGGAAATCCAAACCTGGTATGGGAAAAGCAAAAGCAGCTGAATTTAGGGGTAGATGTAGCCTTATTGAACAGTAGATTGTCATTTAGTGCCGATTATTTTGTAATTCATAATGATGATCTGTTAATGGAAAGAACTTTATCTACCACTTCAGGTTTTAAAAACACAATCGATAACGTAGGCTCATTATTAAACAAAGGAGTAGAGTTTAACGTTAACGCCAAGATTATTGACCAGGAGGATTTCAAATGGGATTTTGGTGTAAATCTTTCTTCTTATAAAAATAAGATCACAAAGTTATATGGAAGTGTTGACGCGATATATAATTATGGAGGATTTACCGGAGTAGATATACAGAGGGAAGGAAACTTGTTTTTAAATCAGTCACTAAATTCTATCTATACCTATAAATTTGAAAAAATAGCCCAACAATCAGATCTTGAGCGCATTAAGGATATTGATTATGGGGGACGCGTAATTCATCCAGGTGATATTATTCCGGTTGACGTTAATGGAGATAATAAGATAGATGATGCTGATAGAATTGTTGTTGGGAAAAAGGATCCTAAATTCTACGGCGGTTTCTCTACAAATTTTGCCTACAAAAACCTTTCATTAAACGCAGTATTTAACTACAACTACGGAGGCAAAGCGATTAGCGGTTTGTACGAAGGTTTGTTGAATGGTTCAGGAGAATATGCTGGCATTACTGATGTACTTGATCGCTGGACGCCTGAAAATACGAATTCTAACATTCCAAGAGCTTACACAGGCAGCGGACGTTATGGTGTCGGAGAAACTGATTACGCGGTCCAAAATGCCTCTTTCTTAAGAATGGCGGCACTTTCGTTATCGTATAACTTCACCGAAGGATTTGTTAAGAAAGCAAAAATGAGTAATCTGAGAGTGTATGTAACCGGAAGGAACCTCTTTACAATTACAAAGTATAAAGGATACGATCCTGAGGGTGGTGATGGGTACCCAACATCTAAAATGTTTGTTGCGGGTATAAATGTTGGATTTTAATATTACTAAGATGAAAAAGAAATATAGTTTAATAGTATTGGCATTTATTGTATTGCTAACTAGTGGTTCCTGCAAAAAATTCATCACAGAGGACCCGCAAACCGCCTTAACTGAAGAAGAGGTTTTTAAAAGTCTGGACAATATCGAACCGCTGGTTTTAGGTTTATATACCAGTTGGCGCAACACCAAAAAAGACAGAGGTGGCTTTATCTTTACCATGGGTACTGATGAGGCACAACAAGGAGCTTATCAGGTTCGGACTGACGATCGTCAGGCTGGTATCGACAGATATAATGGTTTCCTTAGCGCTAGTAACACTGCACTTGCAGAGCAATGGAACAGCAGGTGGCCAGTTATATCTGCAGCGGCAAAAGTAGTCTACGCTTTGGGTTTAAATTCAGAGGAATCTGAACGCAAAAATATTATCCTTGGTGAGGCCAGCTTCATTAGAGCCGCGCTTACATTTGAAATGACTCAATACTGGGGTGAAATTCCTATTATCGATCAAGCTAAATTCAAGGAGTATGGCACCAAGCGTCAACCGTTAAATATGGTTTACAATTTCATCATTGCCGATTTGGAGAATGCAGTTAAATATTTGCCTGTAAGCCAAACCGACAAGAGGAGGGCCACTAAGGGGGCTGCCCAGGCTTTACTTGGAAAAGTTTATTTGTATGCTCCTGAAGCCTCTGGAGCAAAAGATTATGCAAAGGCGAGAGATATGTTTAAACAGGTTGTAGAAAATGGAGGTTATAGTCTTGTACCTAAATATGCTGATCTATGGGATCCAACCAAACAGAACACTACTGAATCCATTTATGAATTTAAGTTCAACAATGTTTATCCAGACAACAACCAAACACAATGGCAAATGGGTTCGCGCTCATTAGCTGAAGTAGACCAGTATTGCTATTTTGGTGGTTATGACTTAATGGTTCCTACCAAATACTGTTATCAGACTACAGCAGATGGCGGTGTATGGGAAGACGGGGACGTTAGAAAAAACGAAAGTATCCGCTATGATTTCACCTACAAAGGTAAGGTCCCAACGTTAAATCCAGCATTTGGAGGTGATGAGCTTGATCCTCACGTTAAGAAATTTGAAGATCCGAGAACAGAGGGCACACTTAGCTTCTGGCTATCAGGGAAAAACATATTTTATCTGCGTTATGCAGACATTCTGTTATGCTATGCTGAAACATTAAATGAAACAGGCGCCACTTCGCAAGCTGTGGATCTAATTAATAGCACCATTAGAACAAGGGCCTGGAACGGTAATTTGCCAGCAGATAAAAGATGGAATGCAGGTATGTCTCAACAAGACTTCAGAACGAATATCATGGACGAAAGGATGCGCGAGCTGTGTTTCGAAGGATGGAGACGGATGGATCTAATCAGAACAGGTAAACTGGTTGAGCTTGCAAAACAAAGAAATAAATGGACCAAAGAATCTGGAAGTATCCAGGAATATCATAACCGCTATCCAATTCCATTGCAGGAGATCAAACAGAACGACGACATAAGTGAATCAGATCAAAACCCTGGCTACTCAAACAATTAAGGATAATGAGCAGCAGCATATCGCGGAAGTCTTGGGGTAACTTTAAAAATAAAGACATCTATCTCTTTAAAATAGAGAATAAAACCGGTGCCTTTGTGGAACTAACAAATTATGGTGCTACAGTTGTTTCAATTGTAGTGCCAGATAAAAACAATGGGTTAGGCAATGTTATCCTGGGGTTTCCTGAGTTGCAGGGTTATCTGGAAGATATTTGTTATGTAGGTTCAACGGTAGGGCGGTTTGCCAATAGAATTGCACGAGCAAGCTTTAATCTGGATGGCATTGATTATCAGCTCGAGGCAAATAGCAACGGCAATTCTAATCACAGCGCGTCAGCTGGTGTTAATAGTAAAGTTTTTGATTATATTGTAGATGATGACAGATTAATTTTCAAGATATTAAGTAGAGATGGAGAAGGAGGTTTCCCTGGTAATCTTACTTTGGAAGTCTGTTATCAATGGACAAGTGATAATGCGCTTTTAATAACATATACTGCAATAACCGACAGGAAAACCATAGTCAATATTACAAACCATTGTTATTTTAACTTGTCGGCCATTGCAGATCGAAATTTCCTAAATCACCGCCTTAAGATCAATGCGAAAAGTATGCTGGAATCAGCGGCCGATTATATCCCAACAGGTAGGCTTGTAAGAACAAACGGTAGCGAGCTAAACGATCTAAAGGGAATAAATACCTATTATGTATTAGATAAAAACGGTGCCGCTGCCACTTTGGTTGATCCGGAATCCGGACGCGTATTAGATGTATACACCAGTTACCCCGGACTCATGCTTTATACCGGAGACTACCTTGAAAGCAGATGTAATGGACATTTAGGTGAGCCATACAAACCATTAGATGGTATCTGCTTAGAATGTCAATTTTATCCCGATAGTCCAAATCACCCAAGCTTTCCCTCAACAATACTTGAGCCTGATCATTTATATCAGGAAAGTATAACCTATAAATTCAGCACACAAACTTAGCATATGAAACTAAACCCGGTTCTGGCAACCCTTCTCTTAATTTTTTGCTTGTCAGCAGAACTAATTGCCAAAGACAAAAGGTTCCAATTAAACTCTCCAAATAATACACTAAAAGTAAAAGTGAGTATGGGTGATAGCATCACTTATTCCATATCATTTAAAAACAAAACAGTAATTCTTCCCTCAGCAATTGCAATGGTGCTTCAAAACAAAGTGCTTGGCAAAACTACACAAGTGAATAACATAAGGGTTATAAAGAATAAAGAATTCAATGAGTTATCCGTTTTATTTTCTGATCAGAACTACTCCTTAATTTTCAGAGCTTATAATGAAGGGGTTGCCTATCGTTTTGTTACCAGTTTTAAGGACTCTATACAGGTAGTAGCAGAAAAGGCCGATTTTAATATCAATGGAAAACCAGCAGCGATACTTCAGGAAACTGACAATTATACCAGCTGGGAAGGACCGTACATTAAATATCCCTCAATTGCGGAAATATCAAATGGTAAACGTGCCACAACTCCAGCACTTTTTGATGATAAAAGTAATGGAATAAAAGTAGTTATTGCAGAGTCTGATTTATTTGGTTATCCGGGCATGTATATTAAGAAACAAGGAGATCAGTATATCGGCGATTGGGCAAAATTCCCAACGAAGACCGTAATGGGTAGTTGGGGTGATTTTGTTTCTGTAGTAAAAGAAAGGGGTGATTATCTTGCTAAAACCGATGGAAGCAGATCTTTTCCATGGCGGGTGATTATCGCAACCGACAATGACAAAGACTTACTGAATAATCATTTGGTAACCAAGCTTGCGCGTCCTTCAGAAATTAAAGATACCAGCTGGATCAAATCAGGAAAAGCTGCATGGGAATGGTGGCACGATGCTATGCTCCCTGGTGCAAGCATTCCATCAGGAATGGCGAACAGAAATACCGATCTATATAATTATTATGTTGACTTTGCTGCTGCAAATAAACTCGAATACATGATGATAGATGCAGGGTGGTCTAACAACTATGACCTTACAAAGGTTAATCCTAAATTAGATGTTCAAGGTGTAATAAAAAGAGCCCGGGAAAAGAAAGTCGGAGTATTTTTATGGTGCGTTGCCTCTACTTTGTTAAAAGATCTCAATAAAAATCTGGATTTCCTGAATTCTATAGGCGCTGCCGGCATCAAAGTCGATTTCTTTGATCGTGATGATCAGGAGGCTATCCAATGGATCGAACTCATTGCTAAAGAAGCGGCAAAACGAAAGCTGATGATAGATTTTCACGGATGCAGCAAGCCAACGGGCTTGGAAAAAACATACCCAAATATTGTTAACTATGAGGCTGTGAGAGGAGCAGAGTCTGACAAGTGGGACAATACCATAGATCCAGATCATCACTTGATCATTCCATTTGTAAGGATGCTTGCCGGTCCATTTGATTACACTCCAGGTGCAATGCGGAATAAAACTAAGGCAGAGTTTAAACCTATTGATCCAGGATTACCATCAGGACAGGGAACCCGCTGCCATGAACTTGCAATGTATGTTATCTATGATCAGCCACTGGGGATGCTCGCTGATTCTCCAACTGAATATGAAAAAGCTCCTGATATTATGAAATATCTTTCAGCCGTGCCAACAGTTGCTGATGAAACAAAGGTAATAGATGCTAAACTAGCAGAATATGCGGTAATGGCTAAAAGAAAAGGAGACAACTGGTATGTAGGTGCAATGACCAACTGGACCCCAAGAAATCTTAAACTAAACTTCAGCTTTTTAAAACCAGGTGTAAGTTATACCGCTCAAATTTATACAGACACTAAAGATTCAAATGTTAATGCTACACAGTATGAACTTAAAACAATTAGTGTAAACAGCAACACCACGATAGACCTTAAACTTTCTTCGGGCGGAGGTGCTGCAATAATGATAGAAAAGTCCATCTTTAAGAAATAATAATCTATTTGACCAAGAGAATAAAACCAGCAATTTTAACCTACCAAATAATTAACCTAAATGAGCATAGAGAAAATAAGTTTTAATCATAAGTACATCATCGGAATCTCCTTTATTTCTGCCTTGGGTGGTTACCTCTTTGGGTTCGACTTTGCTGTAATATCAGGCGCATTGCCTTTTTTAAGAACTCAATTCATGTTGGATGCATGGTGGGAAGGCTTTTTAACCGGATCGCTGGCACTAGGATGCATTGCCGGATGCCTGGTTGCGGGAAACATTGCCGATCGTTACGGGCGTAAACCGGGACTTATGATAGCAGCACTTATCTTTGCGCTCTCATCAATAGGCATCGCTTTTTCATCAACTTTAACACTGTTTGTAGTGATGCGTTTTATGGCCGGAATAGGAGTGGGTATGGCGTCTATGTTGTGCCCTATGTATATCGCAGAAATTTCACCAGCTAAGGTAAGGKGCCGAAATGTAGCCATTAACCAGTTAACGGTAGTAATAGGAATCCTGATCACTAATCTTGTAAATTATTTCCTGGCCGATGCAGGGTCTGACGCATGGCGCTGGATGTTTGGTTTAGGAGTAGTTCCTTCACTTATATTTTTAATAGGAGTCTTATGGCTGCCAGAAAGCCCAAGATGGCTTGTAAAAGCAGGTCAGCAGGCAAAAGCAAAAGAGGTATTACTCAAACTTGGTTCCGAATCATTTGTAAATTCAACATTCGCCGATATAGAGAAATCACTTGTCGGGATTAAGAAACAATCTTACAAGGCGGTGTTTGAAAAGAGTGTACGCCCGGCTGTAATAGTAGGTATTATACTGGCTGTTTTTCAACAACTATGTGGCATAAATGTAGTGTTCAATTATACCTCTACGATATTTGAATCTGTTGGTGCAAACCTGGACAGGCAGCTGTTTGAAACAGTAGCAATAGGAGCAGTAAACCTAATTTTTACGCTACTGGCCATGTGGCAGGTAGATAAGCTGGGTAGAAAACCACTTATGCTTATCGGCTCACTGGGATTGTCGATAGTGTACATYGTGCTGGCGTTTCTGCTGCAGAACCAATTCCCTGCAGGTCTGATTTCCATTTTTGTACTACTTGCCATCAGTATGTATGCTATTTCATTAGCCCCGGTAACATGGGTGCTGATCTCTGAAATTTTTCCTAATAAAATACGTGGAGCTGCATCTTCTGTGGCAATTATTTCCTTATGGGGTGCTTATTTTATCCTCGTTTTCACTTTTCCAATCCTAGCCAAAAAGCTAGGCACCTTCGGGCCTTTTTATTTATATGCAGGGGTATGCTTTTTAGGCTTTCTGTTTATTAAAATCAGGGTTAAAGAAACAAAAGGACAAACACTGGAAGAACTTGAAGATAATTTTGTAAGACACTAACGAGCGCCTAAACAACCCAAATAAAACTAAAGCATTTAAAATATTATTATAATGAAAAGCATGAGCGTAAACGTCTGGGAAGAGCAGGTTACCATACCTACCTATGGCATCGGTAAGCCCAATAAAAACCCTATGTTCTTTGAAAAGAGGATTTATCAGGGAAGCAGCGGCGTTGTTTATCCTAATCCTGTTGTAGAGAAAATACTGGACGAAAAGATCGACAAACAATATACAGGGTTATTTCTGGAAAATGACTATATCAAAATGATGATTCTGCCTGAGTTAGGCGGACGCATTCAGATGGCATATGACAAGATAAAGAAAAGACATTTTATTTACTATAATCAGGTAATTAAACCTGCATTAGTGGGTTTAACAGGCCCTTGGATTTCAGGAGGTATAGAATTTAACTGGCCTCAGCATCACAGACCAACCACCTTTAATGCTATTGATTATAAGCTCGAAGAAAATAGTGATGGCAGTAAAACTGTTTGGGTTAATGAGGTTGAGCAGATGTTTCATACCAAGGGAATGGCTGGTTTTACCCTTCACCCAGATAAAGCATATATTGAAATTAAAGCTAAGCTGTTAAACAGATCAGAGCTACCACAAACCTTTTTATGGTGGGCAAATCCGGCTGTAAAGGTAAATGATCATTACCAATCTGTTTTTCCTCCTGATGTAAATGCCGTTTTTGATCATGGAAAACGAGATGTCTCTACCTTCCCAATTGCTACTGGTACCTATTACAAAGTTGATTACTCACCAGGAACTGATATATCAATGTATAAKAATATTCCAGTTCCGACCTCTTATATGGCCATCAATTCTGATTATGATTTTGTAGGAGGATATGAACATGATACCGAGGCGGGTTTACTTCATGTTGCGAATCATCATGTTTCACCGGGCAAAAAACAATGGACCTGGGGGCATAGCGACTTTGGTGTGGCTTGGGATAGAAACCTGACGGATGAAGACGGTCCTTATATTGAGTTAATGACGGGTATGTTTACTGATAATCAGCCTGATTTCACCTGGTTGATGCCAAATGAGGAAAAGTCTTTCACACAATATTTTATGCCTTACCGATCATTGGGCGTAGTTAAGAATGCAAGCAAAGATATTCTACTGGCTATTAGTAAAATAGATAAAAAAGTTGAACTTAAAATTTATGTAACATCTGTACAAAACAACTTATCGATTAAGCTGACCAATGGCAATAAAACTTATTTTGAAGAGCTAGCAAGTATTACACCTAAGGAGGTTTATGTTAAAGAGATAGCCATAGGAACAGATTTTAATGAGAATGAGCTATTGCTTGTTATTAATAGTGCTAAAGGGCGCGAACTATTGAGATATGAGCCTTCAAAGAATAGAATTAATGATATCCCTGAACCAGCAAAACCTGCGTTATCTCCTGAAKAGATCAAAAGTAATGAACAATTATTTTTAACAGGGCAGCATCTGGAACAGTATAGACACGCAACTTATAGTCCTGTGCCATACTATGAAAAGGCCCTGGAAAGAGAGCCAGGAGATATAAGAAATAACAATGCATTAGGCCTTTGGTATTTGAGACGAGGACAATTTGAAAAGAGTGAGTCTTATTTTCGCAAATCTATAGAAACCAGTGTCCAAAGGAATCCGAATCCTTATGATTGTGAAGCATATTATAACCTTGGCTTATCTCTTAAATTCCAAGATAAACAAGAAGAAGCATATAAAGTATTCTACAAATCTACATGGAATAAGGCTTACAAAGATAGCGGTTATTTCTCAGTAGCACAGATTGATATGATCAATGGAGATTACGAACTTTCTTTGGATCACATTAATCACTCGATAGATAACAACGCCAATAACAGTAAAGCTTATGTTGTAAAATCTGCGGCTTACAGAAAGCTGCGTCAGGCAGATCAATCAATTCGCACCACGGATCTGGCTCTGGAAAAAGACGCATTTAATTTAGGCGCATTGTTTGAGAAAGTATGTGTTTACAGATCATTGAACGATGCGTTAAATGAAGAAAAATATTTGAAGGAACTAGTTACACTAGCCAGGGGATATGAACAGAACTTTATTGAATATGCTATAGATTATGCAGAATCTGGTCTATTCTCCGAAGCAATTGATTTACTTACATATGCCATCAAAGGAAAAGAGACAAATCCATTAGTTTATTATTACCTGGGATATTTCCACCATAAACTGGCTCAGACTGAGCTTGCAAGTAATTATTTTCAAACGGCCGCTGAAGCAGATTCTTACTTATGTTTTCCTAATAGGCTACAGKAAATAAAAGTTCTAAGAGCTGCCATGCAGTTAAATCCTGATGACTCAAAAGCGCCTTACTATCTTGGTAATTTATTCTACGACAAACGACAGTATGATGAGGCAATTGCCTACTGGGAGACTTCAGCTAAATTAAATGGAGATTTTCCGACTGTGTTAAGAAATCTTGGTATTGCTTATTTCAATAAACAAAATGATCAGGATAAGGCTTTAGCCTGTTTCGAAAAGGCGTTTGAATTGGATCCTCTGGATGATCGTTTATGTATGGAGCTGCATCAACTCTACAAGAGATTAAATAGAAGTCCTAATGAACGCTTAGGCTTTCTGGAAAAGAATTTGGACACCGCATTACAAAGAGATGATGTATATCTGGATTTGATATCAATATATAATTTCCTTGGCGAGAACGAGAAAGCTCTTCAATTGCTGATGCAACACAAGTTCCATCCCTGGGAGGGCGGAGAGGGTAAAGCTTCAGGTCAATACGTATGCAGCCTTATTGAGCTTGCCAAAGAAAAAATACAGAACGAATCGTATCAAGAGGCCATCTCATTACTAAATGACGCACAAACTTATCCGCATAATCTGGGTGAGGGAAAGTTATATGGAGCTCAGGAGAATGACATATTCTACTGGCTGGGTTGTGCATACAAAGGATTAAATGACGAAGAGAACTCAAAGAAATATTTTAACATCGCAACAAAGGGACTTGACGAACCATCAGCAGCCATGTTTTACAACGATCAGCAACCTGACAAAATATTTTATCAGGGACTGGCCTGGAAGAAACTTGGAAATGTAGAGAAGGCTGAACAGATATTTAATAAACTAATAGGCTATGGTAACCAGCACATTAATGATCAGGTTAAGATTGATTACTTTGCTGTGTCATTGCCAAACTTATTAATATTTGAAGATGATCTTGACATTAGAAATAAAGTTCATTGCTATTTTTTGCAAGGTTTAGGCTATCTTGGCCTTGCAAAATTTGAAAATGCCACTGATGCACTATTTAAAGCCCTTGAACTTGATGCAGAACATCTGGGAGCAAGGCTTCATTTAGATATGGTTAAACAAGATTTTAATTATACAACGTAATACCAAATATATTTTTTAACATGAGATTTAAGACACACTCAATTCCAGCCTATGCATCATTTGYTATGCTTTCTGCAAGTATAATGCTAAACACCGGTAAGCTAGTTGCACAAACCATTATACCCATAGAAACGCAAAATAATGCTTTGATATTACAGGCAGATACGAATAAAGATCTGGGAACAGTTTATTTTGGAAAGAAATTATCTAATACCAGTGAATATGGTGAGGTGTCTGGTGTGTTTAAGCAAACTCCTGATTATACTGGAATGCTTAATTCAGCCTATACTGCTTCAGGTTCACGAAACTTATTAGAGCCTGCTATAACCGTAACACATGCAGATGGCAACAACTCATTGGATTTAAAGTATGTTAGTCATGATTTAAAGAAGGTAAATGATGATGTTTCACTATTAAGCATAGTTTTGAAAGATCCAGCCTATAATTTTACAGTTACGCTTTATTATAAAACATACTATAAAGAAGATGTTGTAGAGCAATGGTCGTCCATTAAACACAATGAAAAAGGCAATGTAACACTTCATAAGTATGCCTCAGCTAATCTTCACATAAAAAGTGCAGGTTATTATTTGAATCAATACCATGGCGACTGGGCCAAAGAGATGCAGTCGGAAGAATCAAAACTTACCCATGGCATAAAGACACTTGACACTAAATTAGGTACAAGAGCTAATCTTTTTCAGCCATCTGTATTTATGGTATCTCTAAATAAGCCGGCAACAGAAGATGAAGGTACAGTGCTATTTGGTGCTTTAGAATATAGCGGCAACTTCCGTACTGATCTGGAAGTTGATTATCAGGATAACCTACGCATTATATCAGGTATAAACAATTACGCTTCTCCGTATACACTTAAACCAAATGAAGAATTTGTTACTCCTGTATTTCTGTATACCTTGTCTACGCAAGGTAAGGGTGTAGCGAGCAGAAATCTTCAAAGCTGGGCAAGAAACTACAAACTTCTGGATGGTAAGGGTACCAGATTAACCTTGCTTAACAACTGGGAGGCAACTTATTTTGATTTCAATGAAAGCAAACTTGCAGGACTTTTAAAGGATACTAAGAAACTAGGTGTAGACTTATTTTTATTAGATGATGGATGGTTTGCAAATAAATACCCTCGTAATGGTGATGTTGCAGGTCTTGGTGACTGGGAAGAAAACAAAGAGAAATTACCTAACGGAATCTCATCGTTAGTTAAGGAAGCTCAGAATAACAGCGTGAAATTTGGTATCTGGATAGAACCTGAAATGGTGAATCCTAAAAGTCAATTGTATGAAAAACATCCTGATTGGGTAATCAAGCAACCTAAGAGAGATGAGTATTATTTTAGAAACCAATTGGTGCTTGATTTAACTAATCCTAAAGTTCAAGACTTTGTATATGGTGTGGTTGATGATCTATTCACTAAAAATCCGGATCTAGCCTACATTAAATGGGATTGTAATGCGGTTATTTACAATGCACACTCTGCTACTCTTAAAAATCAATCGCACTTTTACATTGAATATGTACGTGGATTATATAAAGTATTAGAAAGAATAAGAGCTAAGTATCCTAAAGTTCCAATGATGCTTTGCTCTGGCGGTGGCGGCAGGGTAGATTATGCTGCATTGCAATATTTTACAGAGTTTTGGCCTAGTGACAATACAGATCCACTTGAACGTATTTTTATGCAGTGGGAATATTCTTATTTCTACCCTGCAATAGCAAGTTCTAATCATGTGACCGACTGGGGTAAACAACCAATTAAGTTCCGTACTGATGTGGCCATGATGGGTAAATTAGGATTTGACATCGTGGTTAGTCATTTAAAAGAGAATGACCTTAAATACTGTCAGGATGCAATTAAAACTTATAATGAAATAAAGCATATCATCTGGCAGGGTAATCAATACCGCTTATCTAACCCAAAAGAATCTAGCGTAGCTTCAATGCTGTATATGGACGAAAACAAATCTTCCGGGGTGATCTTTAACTATCTTGTAAACTACAGGTATGGAGTAAACAGTAGCCTGCCGATTCTATTAAAGGGATTAGATGCTGCCAAGAAATACAAAATTGAAGAGATAAATCTTTATCCAGGTACTACTTCAACTATAAAAGGCGGCAAATCTTACACAGGAGATTTCCTGATGAAAGTTGGATTTAACCCGGATGTGAACTCATCAAGAGCGAGTGTAATATTAAAAATTGAAGAAGTAAAATAGAATAAAACAGATAAGACACAAGATGGATACCAATTTTGATATGAATGAACACCCGCACACGCGGCAAAATATATTAACCGGAGAGTGGGTTTTAGTGTCTCCACACAGAACTAAACGTCCATGGCAGGGAAAGGTAGAATCCCTGCCTGCCGACAACCGACCTCAACACGACCCTGCTTGTTATCTGTGTGCCGGTAACGAAAGGGCAGACGGAAGTAGAAATCCGGATTACACTACCAATTTTGCTTTTACAAACGATTATTCGGCGTTATTGCCGGATACTCCTGTAGGAGAAATTGCTATTGACGGTTTACTTAAAGCTGAAAGCCAGTCGGGAATTTGTAGAGTTATTGCTTTTTCTCCACGTCACGATCTTACACTTGCAGAACTTGATCTGAATGCAATTAAAGGGATTATCCAGTTATGGGCAGAAGAGTTTAAAACTTTAAGTGAAAACCCTTCAATTAAGCACATTCAGATATTCGAGAATAAAGGTGAGTTAATGGGATGCAGTAATCCACATCCCCATGGTCAGATCTGGGCACAGAACAGCATCCCCCTTGAGATCCATAAAGAAACAATAAATCAAAAAAAATATTTCCAGGTAAACGGCAGAAGTTTACTGACAGACTATCTTAAAGTAGAGCTTAAAGAGCAAAAGAGAATAGTATTTGAAAACGATAGTTTTGTAGTACTGGTGCCTTTCTGGGCAGTATGGCCTTACGAAACCATGATTATCAGTAAAAGACATGTAAGAAGTATATTGGAGTTCACCGATAAAGAGCAAAAAGATCTTGCCTCGGCCCTCAAAAATATAACAGTAAGATACGATAATCTTTTCCAGGTTTCTTTCCCTTACTCGGCTGGTATGCACCAAATGCCTGTAAACGACGGTGATCACGCAGAGTGGCATTGGCATATGCACTTTTATCCACCACTCTTACGCTCTGCAACAATTAAAAAGTTTATGGTAGGATACGAAATGCTTGGCAATCCTCAGCGTGATATTACACCGGAAGCAGCTGCAGAAACCTTAAGAAACCTGTCTGACATTCATTATAAAAGCAATAATCTTTCATAGTTAAAAAACAAATGGTTTTTATTAACTTTAAGTAGACGTTTAAAGAAATCTATTAAAGTATTAATGCCATGGAAAAAGAGGAAATCAAATCATTATTAGAGATTATTGACCAACAAGTAAGTTCTTCAATACTGGGTGGAATGGAAGAACAGTATGAAGAACTTGAAGAGTTGGGGTTTATAACAATCAATAGACATAGCGTACAGCATTCAGCCTCAATAACGCCTCTGGGAATGGAATACCTGGATCAGGAGTAGGAGAGAACTTGAATGTTGGCTATCAGAACGTTATCTATGTTTTGGTACGTATTTTGACAGATATCATTACCATTGAAATATTGATCAAAATGAATTAAAAAGTAGTCACTCCCTAAACCTCCTAGCCATGAACACTACTGATTTCAACCACCAGCTTAGTCTAAATCAAAGCGCTCTAGAAACTTTTGCCTTTAAGTTTACCCAGGACTATGAGGATGCCAATGATCTGGTTCAGGATACTTTGTTGAAGGCAATGCGCTATTCCAGAAAATTCAGGGATGGCACAAATTTTCGTGGATGGTTATATACCATCATGAAAAACACTTTTATCAATAGCTATAGAAGGGGAGTTAAGACCAGATCATTCATTACTACGCACGAAGAAATCCCTGTGTCGCAATTACAGAATAGTGCTACCGGGAATTCAGGGGAAAATAAATTTATGCTTGAAGACATTCATAATGCAATGAAGAAACTTCAACCTGAATATTTAACCCCGTTCATTAAGTATTTTGAAGGCTTTAAATATCATGAAATCTCTGAAATGCTGCACGTACCAATAGGAACAGTAAAAACAAGGATACATATGGCAAGGGGAATCTTAAAAAAGAACCTTAAAATGTACACAGATGAGTTTGCAGCTAAAGCTTAATATTTTTACGGATTCTTCTCTAAGTAGTTATCAATAGCCTTTTCCAGATCTTCATATCCTTCAGGAGGGAAACACCTTGATCCCGGGTGCTCTATGGTCCATTTTCCATTAGCCCGACTGAGCACAATAGGGTCTGGTTCGCCTGTAACCAATTCTACTTTAAATCTCAGGCAGTTATCGGATGAAGTTACAAGGACATCCAGTTCCATGCTCGCTTTCCTGAATCTAACTGGAAATGTTCTCATACATTGTATCCTCCTATTGTTTAATTACACCTTTACTAATCATATCATCGAATAATCTTTTATTGAAGTCTGTAGCAAGGGCCTGGGGACTGGAAGGATCCGATGATTTAGTCTGCACGGAATAAATAAGTTTATCGGTATTCAAGCTATAGAAATTCGCTTCAAGTATGAACTTGTTGGTTACCGTATAATATCCGGGTTCATAAACCCTGGCATACATCGTATGATAGTAGCCCCAGAAACGATAGGTTCTTGGCCAGATGCTTACCGAACCAGGGTTGTAATTCTTTTCTTTCGTTTTATCTAATAAGGCAATTGTAAAAGTGCCATCATACCCTTTGTTTTTTATTTTCTTAAGCGCCTGAGATTCACTTAGACCCTCAAAAGCCTTTGGGCCATACTCGGCCAGTGCCGAGCCTGCATTAATGCCATGGGCCTTAAGATTCTGTACGGTTACGTTCTCTACATTTTCTTTAAGGCTTCTGTCTTTCGCGCCCATTAATCCAATCACCAGCACTTTATTAGATTTTTCTATTGTCCCCTGAGGATCAGCCCAGGATGAAATGATCTTCGTACTATTGCAAGCATTTAACAAAATGGCAAATAGAAGAACCATCCCTATTGCACTGGGCAACAATAATTTTTTCATGTTTTATAAGTTTTTATACACTTATAACAATCCATAACCCATTTGGTTGTAACATTTTAGCGTAAAATTTTGGTGATTTAATTTGTATCAATCAGTAGGATGAATGAGTAGGCCCTTTTACTGCTTCCTGCTCAATTCATCCCTTAATAAAATTAAAGTTTAACAATTACACCACATCCAACTCTAGGTCCGGAATTGCCTGTAGGTTGGGTAGTATAGTCATCGGTACCTCCATGAACTATTATCCCTCTGTCAATGATGTTTTTGATATCGTTTTCTTCAATGCTCCACCTGTCAGTAGTAACTGAAATTGAACCGTGACCCTTGCTGTCTAGTTGAATATTCCCGATGTCACCAGAGTGATATGCAGCAGATCCCCATTTACCATGTGCCTCGTTTGTAGGGTTCCAGTGTCCATGCGTATTATTTCCCATGTCGCCACAATCTCCATGCTCATGAAAATGAACAGCTACAGTACTGTCGGCCCTTGCCGGAAAATTAAGTTCCAAATCCATTCTCATCTTCCCGTCTTTTAATTGATAGAATTTTGCCAATCCAATGTCTTTGGCATCAGCTGTTGTTGCAAGTTTTGCCTGTGCTACTTCAACTTCTGCGGTAGGAGAGCAAGAAGTAAATAATGCCACTATTGCTATAATGGCGATGGTTAAATAATTTTTCATATCCTTATATATATTGGTAATTACTATTTAGAACAAAAGCCATCACTTTAAGTTTTATAGAATTTGTGTTTGGTTGGCAGAATAGAATAAATTGGAGCAACTTTTGATATGAGTGTGCGTACTTGCTAAATTAAAATAGAGTATTATATTTAAAAACTTAAGTAAAAAGGAGATTACATACAGATGAGAAAATACCTGATAATTTTATTGTTATGCTTTACATCCACAGCATTTGCACAGGAAAAATATTGGCAACAGCATGTGAATTATAATATAGATGTTGCTCTTAATGATCAAGATAAGTCTTTAAAAGGCTTTGAAACTATAGTATATAAAAACAATTCCCCATCTGAGCTTGACTTTATCTGGTTTCATATTTGGCCAAATGCCTATAAACAGGAATCTACGGCGTTGTTTCAGCAGATAAAGAATGACACTTCCCGTGTTAAAAAGTTAGATAAATACACGCATGGCAGTATCGAAGGCCTGAATTTTAAAGTAAACGGTAAAACGGCGGAAACCGAGGCCCATCCTAATCCTCAATATATCGATGTAATTAAGTTAAAACTAAAGTCGCCCTTAAAGCCTGGTGATTCAGTTACAATTACAATTGATTTTAAAGTAAAATTACCTTCTTATTTTTCCAGATCCGGTTTTGCTGATGGCGAGTTTATGGTTTGCCAATGGTATCCTAAGCCTGCCGTGTTTGATAAAAATGGCTGGCACGAGTTTCCTTACCTTGATATGGGTGAATTCTACAGCGACTATGCCACGTTTAAAGTAAATATAACTGTACCATCTGACTACGTTGTAGGCGCAACAGGAGTATTACAGAATTCAGATGAACTCGCATTGTATAAAAGTATTGGGGCCAAAAACGTTGCCAATAGAACAGCCCCCCCAGTAGTTTACAAACCTATAAACAAAAACGCTACCAAGAAGCTGACCTATAAAATCGACAGTGTTCCAGACTTCGCCTGGTTTGCTGATAAGGATTTCGTAATACAATACGATACTGTTAAACTTGCATCAGGTAAAGTAATTGATGCTTTTAACTACTACCACAATAAAAAGGAAACACTATGGAGTAACAGTATTGATTATACAAAAGATGCCGTAAGGAAATATAGTAATTGGGTTGGCGAATATGAGTATCCGGTTGTACAGGTAGTAGAGGGGCCGGCAAACAACTCAAGCGGGGGTATGGAATATCCTACCATTACTTTAATTACGAGTCCCGATGCTAAAAAGGAGTCGTTAGACGGTGTTATTGCACATGAGATTGGCCACAATTGGTTTATGAGTATGCTTGGTAGTAATGAAAGACAACATACATGGTTGGACGAGGGCCTAAACACTTATTTCCAATTCAGATACGAGGCTGAAAAATACAGAGCCAACTCCATATTTGGTGATGCTATTCCCGCAGATGTTAAGGCTTTACCTGAAAAGGAATTTCTAGATCGTACTTATGGTGCAATGGCCAGTATCCCAATGAAATCGGCTATTGAAACACCTTCAGATAAATTTACTTCATCTGATGATTACAGCATGACATCTTACATCAAAACTGCTTTATGGTTGTATATCCTCGAAAACTCTGTTGGAAGAGATAAAATGGATATAGCCTTTAAGCATTATTTTGATAAATGGAAGAATAAACATCCACAACCAGAAGATTTAAAGGCTTCGTTCGAGGAGTCTTTAGGCACGAATCTGGATAAGTATTTCGAACTGCTTAATAAACCGGGATCATTTAGTGAACAACCATAGATGTTTTACCGGACATTTAAGATTATTTACCGACAGTTTTCTATAATACAGCCCCCTTATCATTGATGAACGTTGTTTTTGCAAGTAGTTTTGAAGAAAAAAAAGCTATGGAAACTTTAGATAACAAAACCAGATCAAATCGCCATTTCGGAATGGGTATTTTTTTACTTGTGATTGGCGCTATCTTCTTATTGAGAAACATTGGCCTTAGTATTCCATTCTGGGTGTTGAGCTGGCATACATTCTTTTTGGCTTTTGGATTATTAATAGGCTACAGGAAGAACTTTAAAGCAGGTGGGTGGGTATTTTTTGTGATACTTGGAGGTGTATTTACTTTAAAGGACCTGATATTCTTTGATATTTCACAATATACTACTGCATTGGTTTTAATAGGTGTAGGGCTTTATATGATTTTCAGACCTAAGAAAGATGTTCAGTTTTGTGACTTCGGAAACAGAAAATAATTAAATCTATCATATATTTAAAAGAGGCAGCCGCGGTTGCCTCTTTTTTGTGCTTCTACAATCTATTAATTCAACGCAATCGTTTGATTAGCAGATGTACTTAAGTAATTTGTTTTGATATGAACAGTACCAGATCTGTCATTAGCATTGAAAAAATACCCCGTACTGGCCTTCTCAAATTGTTGCAAATTATTGTAAGCTTTTAACTTTTTGCCATTAACACTAACTTTCTTAGGTGCTTTTGGATTATGTACATCAAGCAAATAAACTCTTTGCTTGTTCTTACCTTCAAAATCTCCTTTGGCAGCATTTATTGTAATTTGTATACCAGTAGTGGCATCAACTTCAATCAATGTTTTTGCGAATGCACCTTTTCTATGATCTCTGGTTAGTCCGTCATCCTCATACATATCAAATTTAGATTTTTGGAACGGATAAATGTCTAACGTTAAGCTGTCAKTTTTTTTCTCTCCATCGTAATCCATTTGAGGATACATTGGTATAATTCCGCCTTGTTTAACAAATAGCGGCAGTTTTTCTAAAGGCGCGGAATAATTGTTCACCCAGGTGTTGCCGGTGTAAGCCTTACCATCCCAATAGTCATACCATGTCCCTTTGGGCAGATAAATACTGTCTCTTTTGGACTCACTTTTATAAACTGGTGCCACTAATAGTGATTCACCGTTCATGAACTGATATTGAGTTTGTTTACCTTTAGTAACCTCATCCTCGGGAAACTCAAGAACCATAGCTCTTGATGCCGGGATACCGGTTTCATAGGCCTCTTCACAAAGCGTGTACATATACGGAGTCATGCGCATCTTTAATTGAAGGTATTTCCTATTGGTAGCAGAATTAACTTCCCCCTGCAGATAAGGCTGCTTGTTCTTTTTGGCCCAACCACTCATAACCATTAAAACAGGAGTGAAGCATTTCCATTGTAAATCTCTTACATAAGTAGAATCACTGCCTCCAAAAATACCATCCACATCGCCCGTTGCCGCATTTTGAGCAGACAATCCGGAACCAATAATAGTCGGAATGTGAAAACGGATATACTCCCAGTTACCACTTTGATCTCCGGACCATACTGTTGAATAGCGCTGTGTACCAGCCCAGCCCATTACACTCCAAATAAAGCCACGGGCATTACTATTGTTCTCTATACCTTCATAAGCAGCCTTACAGCCGTCTAATGCATATTTATAACCCGGACCAACCCACGCAACATCTAATTTTGCTAATCTGGATCCGTATTCTCCAACCTCCTTCGCAATTTTTTCTACCCCGTTTTCTGTCCAAAGTCCAGTGTAAAAGCCTCTTTTCTTTAACTCTGCAATGGTTGAATCCAGCTTGGTATAACCACATCCGTAACCATCATTAGGCAAGATCCATCCGCGAGGCATTTTGTTTTCTATATATTTATCGGCAACCAATTTTATTACATCAGGTGTGGTGCCTGTTGTTCCTGTTCCCTTGTAGTTTTTGCTGTCGTCACCTTTAACACCACGATTATAGCAGTTTGCATCGCCCATGCTTAAAGCCCAACGCGGCATTAAAAATGGGCGTCCGGTGATTTGAGTATAACCGTTAAGTATTTGTTTTAATGAGGGGCCGAAGAAATAAAAACAATCAAAACGGTTTTCATTATGTGTAAAGCTCAGTGTTTCCTTAAATGAGTATTTACCAGCATCAAATGTATTTCTGAACGCTCCATAACCCGCGGTAGACATATAGAATGGGGCAGGATTAGCTCTTCCACCATCATCCCAGCCTCCACCTTTTTCAATCAGAATATCTTTATCTCTGTGAGAAAAATAGCCGTTTTGCATACCTCCGCCATAAAAATATTCGTCATTATGGCGTTTCATCGTTTGTTTTGTTCTTGCACCAAACGACATTGACTCAGATTCCTCCCAGATAGGTTTAGTATCCGTTACATCGTACATCGCAAAGCGTAATGGCTGTTTGTAAACACGAACAACACAATCTTTACTTCTTATTTGGTAATAACTACCCTTGTCGGTTGAATTAACAGCAGGATTTTTAACATCGTAGCTAACTACAATATCATTACCTGCAGGATTGGTAAATTCTCCATCAGCCGCCATCCAGATTCTGAAAATATCATCAGTATAGAATATTACTTTAAAAGCCGAAAACCCAGCCGTAACATTAAACTCATTTCCATTGGCTTTAAAATCAGTGAGGTTTCCAACTTTAGTCTCTTTGGCATTTATCTTTGCTTTTAATGTGTTGTTAGAAAGCTTCTCATCTGCGTCAAACTTTAAACTAAAGTTTAAATTGTGTGTTGCCTTGTCTGTTAAATCAATAGCAGGAAATTTGACAGTGATCTCCTGACCACTTGAAATCGGCTTTTTACTAGCTATAACATCTGCAGAAACTTCTTTTTTTCCGTCAATAGTGCCCACAACTTTAAAGTTTGATCTAATGCTTTCGATACCGCTATTTTTAACTGTAACAGCTAAAACATCGTTTTTAGTGAAGGTATTTTCTTCCTCGTTATGCGACGTTAAGCGCGTTATAGCAAGGTCTTTATTGTAAGCTTCTGCTAACTCAATATCATCCACCATCCAATACCAGCTATAATAACCCTTCCAATAAAATCGGAGATATACCTTTTGCTGCCTGGCAGCCACCTTGGTGATATTTACCTCCTGATTAATAGGAGTAAACATATCCGTTGCTGAAGGCACATTATTAGTTACATTATAGTCGGTCCATTTCTCGCCATCAGTACTTACACCAACATAAAGACCAGCTCCAGTTGCTGCAAATTCGCTATTATACCGGAAGGTATGCTGAAAACGAAGTATTACTGAGGATTTGCCAGAGCAGTTTATAGCTGCTGTCTGCATCCAGGTATCGGGATGCTGTTTTTTTTTAACCCATGATGGTTGATCTTCATCAACAAAATAGCCTGCCTGAAACTGTAAATGATAGCCACGGCTTTTTGAAGCAATAGGAGGTGCTTGCTGCTGATATTGATAGGAGCCAGGGTATGGCTGATTGGTAATTAGCCATGCCAGGTCTTTTTTACTGCTATCAACATTTAACCAGCCATCTGGTAATTTGCCGCTTTTAAAACTTTCTGACCAAAATATTTTTGGATCTGGTGCAGCTTTTTGTGCAAATGACTGTGAGGTAAAGACAGCCATCATGGAAAATAGAATTAACTTTCTCATTTAAAGAATAAGTGATTTTGTTTTGCTAATCTGTTAAATAATATTTTTATATCCCTGCGCAAACGTTTGTTCTAAATATTTACGTTACTAAAGGAGTTTATATGTCAACATTCTGGTAAAAAAAATCAATTACCTTTAATCATACACAACATATAACTATATTAAGCGGGTATTTAACACATGAAAATGATAACAGGAAAGATTCTTAGAAGGGTGTTAGTTCTATCACTTGTATTGTTTAACATTGGTTGCGATCAAGTTACTAAAAGTATTGTACGAAAGCATGTAGATTATAATGAGAACATAAAGATCATTAGTAACAATTTTACCTTAACTAAGGTTGAGAATTCAGGTGCTTTTTTAAGTTCAGGAGAGGCACTACCTGTACCTGTTAAGTTTGTACTGCTTTCTTTATTACCATTGTTTGTATTGGGTTTTGGCATCTATTATATTTTGAGCAAAACCGAATTGGATAGATTATTAATTGTTGGGGTTAGCTTTGTAATCGGCGGTGGTATTGGGAATTTATACGATAGACTATTATACGGATCAGTTACTGACTTTTTGCATATAGATTTTGGAATCTTTCAAACAGGTGTGTTTAATATTGCAGATGTCTCTATCATGATAGGTATGCTAATGATACTAACCCATTTGTATTTTAAAAGAGCCACCCCGGAATTAGCTTAAAAGCTATTTGACAGGTGGCGATATTTTTTTTGCCCTTTCCAAAAAGCTTTGCTCTTCTAGTTTTTGTTCAACCTCAGCAATAGCTTTCATGATATTGTTGCTAGTATTTGTTACATCAGTTAAGGCTAAAACCATTATATCCCATACAGGCTGCATTTGTTCAAGCAGTTTTTTACCTTTTTCAGTTAGTAAAATGAGTCTTTTCCGTTCATCCTGTTTATCTTTTTTGGATCGTATGATCTTTTCTTTTTCCAACTCTTTTAGTAAGCTAATGGTTGAGGGATGGGTATAACCAATTTCAGCTGCAAGTTCAACAACACTTAACACTGGCTTAAAATGCAGTGTATAAATAACAGGAAACCATTTGGGCTCAAAATCTATATGGTGCGCTTTATAAAGAAGAAACCCATCCTTACGAAACTGCTCACTTAAGCGCTGCAGTCTTGTTGATATGGCCAGGATACCTGATTCATTGATTACATTCATGTGCTGATATTTCAAATTGCTTATTAAAGCATTAATTTCTCAAATCTAAGTGATAAAACGTATTGTCGGCCTTCATTCTTGGGAAATAGGATGGAAGCTCCTCCATTTTTATCCTTACAAAACCATTTCGTTCATAAAACCTGCATGCAGCCTTAAGAATGTCTACTGTTCCAAGATATATATCCGCAATGTTGTGCTGCCTGCAATAATCAATAAGTGATTCAAGCAAGTGCTGAGCAATGCTCAATTCCTTACCCCTATAATCTTTTTTCACAAACATTTTTCTGATAACACCGGTATTATGGCCAACATTCATTAAAGCTATGGTACCTACCAGTTCTTCGTTATTTAAGGCACCCCAGAATCCGCCGCCATCTTTATGATAATTTGTTTCTATATCTAAAAGATCTGGTTGACCTTCCAGTGTAATTGACACTCCAAATTCGATCTGTTGGATTGGGAGAATAATATCAATTATTCGTGCACAGTAGTTGTTGTAAATGGGTTCTATTAATATCGAGTTACTCATACATTTTAAATTTATGTTCAAAAGTACGTAGTTAACTACATATATTAATTTGAAAATCTGTAATGTGAGATTTTCATGATAATTTGAGTTAAGATTAGGTATTCAGCATTGGCTTAAAGTCCGGGTCTTTACCTCTCAGGTCAATACCTCCTTCATAAATGGATTTTAAATTAACAAGGTAAAATGACCATCCATTATGGCATCCCAATCTAATATTCCGCATGCTATTTTCGTCAGTGGGTATGTTCTTTTGAGTAAGCTCTACTAAAACATAGTTTTTTTGAACAGATAGCTTCACATCAACAAGACATTCTCCTTCAAAAGTAAACTGGATAAAATCTGAACCATTTGCTTCTGTTATCTTACCTGTTGCCCTATCATCATATAGATACCAGAGCCATTCGTAGTTATAACCTTCCCGAATAGATTCCTCTTTACCTATCTTAGTCCCGTCTGTGTTCGTAAAGATGGCTTCTTTCAAAAACCATTTTTCTATTTCAGAGCTTCTAGTCCAAGCGTTGTAAATATCGCTTAGACTTGCTCTCACTAAAATTCTTATTGTAAATGAGGTCCAATCAAAGTTTTTCATAGTAATTGCTTAAGGTAATTCAAATTTAACCTTAGTAACATCAAATATGGCTTGCCATAAAAGCCAAAAACAGGTGGTATTTAGGACAAAGTGCAGCTTATTTAATGTAAACTGTTTTAATATTTACAAACTCTCTAATGCCAAATAACCCCAGTTCACGACCATAACCAGATTGGTTAATCCCTCCAAAAGGTAATCGTGGATCAGATTTAACTAATGAATTCACAAAACAAGAGCCGGCATTTAAATGAGTCTTTGCTACCTGTTCTCCAAG
This sequence comes from Pedobacter sp. 05T44, assembly GCF_056395985.1. Lineage (NCBI taxonomy): Bacteria > Pseudomonadati > Bacteroidota > Sphingobacteriia > Sphingobacteriales > Sphingobacteriaceae > Pedobacter > Pedobacter sp. 05T44. Next base: position 155,943 of record NZ_JBFTKO010000011.1, on the reverse strand, counting down.
TGATCCATCTTTTGTAAATACTGCTGCACCTAAGCCAAAAGGTGTGTCATTTGCAATTTTTACGGCATCATCAGTGTCTTTTGCCGAAATAACTAAAGCCACGGGTCCAAAAATTTCTTCTTCATAAGCAGGCATACCTTTTTTTATCCCCGTTAAAATTGTAGGAGTGTAATAAGCATGTCGCCCTTTAAAATCAGGGATTTGTCCTCCAAGAATACACTTAGCGCCTGCTTTTATGTTTTCTTTCACTCGCTCATGCAAATCATCTCTAAGATCTAATCTAGACATTGGCCCTAGGTTGGTATCAGCATCAAAAGGATCGCCTGTTATTCTGGCTGCCATTTTATTTTTAAACAGCCTAACAAATTCCTTTTCAACTTTCTTTACTACAATAAATCTTTTTGCAGCAATACAGCTTTGGCCATTATTTATGAGTCTGCTTTGAGCACAAACATCTGCTGCCAGTTCAAGATCTGCATCGGCTAGGATAAGGTACGGGTCGCTTCCCCCAAGCTCCAGCACGCTTTTCTTTAGTTGCTGTGCAGCCTGTTGAGCTACCTGCATACCTGCTTCTGTACTTCCTGTTAAAGTAACAGCCTTGATATGGCGATGGGCTATTACTTGCTTAACAACCCTGCTATTAATTAGCAGTACCTGAAAAACATTTGCGGGAAATCCGGCATCTTTAATTATCTGTTCAATACTTAACGCACAACCACTAACATTAGATGCATGTTTTAACACGCCACAATTACCAGCCATTAAGGCAGGAGCCAGGAACCTGAATAATTGCCAATACGGAAAGTTCCATGGCATTATTGCCAATACGATTCCCAAAGGCCTGAAACTTACATAACTTTTAACAGCCTCAGTTTTAATTAGTTCATCTTTCAAAAAAGTTTCACCATTATCTGCATAATAGTCGCAAACAGATGCACATTTCTCAATTTCGGCTATACCATCTTTAATCGGTTTTCCCATTTCGATGGCCATTAAAGCTGCCAGTTTTTCCTTACGCTGTATAAGCAGTGCAGATGTTTTCTTTAACAAAGAGGCCCTTTCAGCAAAACTTGAGTTTTGCCATTTCAACCAGGCAGTCTGCGTTGTAGCTATTTTTTTGTCGATTTGTTCCCAGGAATGTTCTTTATAGCTTTTGATTACTTTTCCAGTAACCGGATTAACTGATTGAATAGTCATGTTGTCTATTTAATTTATTAGCTCGCTAATTGATTAACAGATGTAAGCAAAAGTTGTTTGCGTTTATTAATACATCATTTTGCCATTCAATAAGCTGTTTTTAATTTAGATACTACCGATTTTCTTATGATTTAGGCTGTTTTATTAAAGAAAATAGGGTTTATGTAAATTAATCGCAATATAATTAAAATCAGGAGTGAGGTTTAGGTGAAAAATTTGATTAAGAATCRTATTTTTGCAAAAAATTTCAAAAATGACTGGTAAAACTAAATCAGATAGTACTGTTGATGTTGTATTAATTGGCGCTGGTATTATGAGCGCAACTTTGGGTGTATTACTTAAGGAATTGCAGCCAGATCTTAGTATTGAAATTTTTGAACGATTAGACGTAGCAGCCGCAGAAAGTTCTGATGCATGGAATAATGCGGGAACCGGGCACTCGGCTTTTTGTGAATTAAACTACACTCCACAACTAGCTGATGGTACAGTAGAAACTAAAAAAGCGGTTTCAATTGCTGAATCTTTTGAAGTATCCAAACAGTTTTGGTCTTTCCTGGTAAGGAATAAAATTGTTGATTCTCCTGAAACATTTATCAAAAGCATACCACATATCAGTTTTGTATGGGGGCAGGAGAACGTTGAATTTTTACGCGAGAGGTATAATAACCTTCAGAAAAGTGATCTTTTTAGAGGGATGACCTTTTCTGAAGATCCGAAAGAACTTGCTGAATGGATGCCTTTAGTAATGAACGACAGGGATTCGGCAGAGAAAGTTGCTGGAACAAAAATGGAGCTTGGTACCGATGTAAACTTTGGTGCCTTAACCAGAATGATGTTTAATTACCTTCAAAAGAAGGAAAGCGTAAGTATGCATTTTGACCATGAAGTTCGCAAACTAAAGCAAAAAGATGGTTTATGGGAAGTAAAGGTTAAAAATGAAACAACCGGTAAAAAAAGAGTTGTAAAAGCAAAATTCGTATTTATTGGCGCAGGCGGTGGTTCTTTACCACTTCTTGAAAAAGCGGGAATTCCAGAAGGAAATGGATTTGGCGGTTTCCCTGTAAGTGGACAATGGCTTAAATGTGTTAATCCGGAAGTTATTGAACGTCATAATGCAAAAGTATATGGAAAGGCGTCTGTTGGTGCCCCACCAATGTCTGTCCCACATCTTGACACAAGARTGATTGATGGTAAAAAAGCTTTGTTATTTGGCCCTTATGCTGGTTTCTCTACGCGTTTCTTGAAACATGGTTCTTTACTTGATTTACCTCTTTCAATAAAAATTAATAACATCAGACCGATGATATCGGCAGGTTTAGATAACCTGCAGCTTACCAAATACCTGATTGATCAGGTACGTCAGTCACCAGAAGATCGTCTGGCTGCGCTTAGAGAATATCTGCCAACCGCAAAAATGGAGGATTGGGAGCTCGAAACTGCTGGTCAGCGTGTTCAGGTAATTAAGAAGGATGAAAAACATGGTGGTGTACTTGAGTTTGGTACTGAAGTTGTTACTGCTGCCGATGGATCAATTGCAGCACTACTTGGTGCATCTCCGGGGGCATCTACTGCTGTTTCCATCATGATTACCTTAATGGAGCGTTGTTTTGCTGATCAGATTAAATCTGAAGAATGGCAGAAAAAACTAAAAAGTATGATTCCTTCTTATGGTGAGGCGCTGAACGGAAATGCTCAGTTAACTGAAGAGATCAGGATTCAAACCACACATGCACTTAATCTAAAAACGGCATAAGCAGAACTAGGGTTCTAGTAATCATACATTATATTCATAGTTACCCTTCCTCGTTCAAAGTGACCTTTCTCCGTCATCTCGACTGAAGGAGCGTATGCTCTAATCTCAAACAAAAAAACTTGAATAATCTATAAGAAAGACTTAAGGGTTTCTTAAGCCTTTCCTATAGATTTTTTCAAGTGCTAATCTTTTCCTGAATGTTTAAGTCTGGCAGCCCAAATGGAATAGGCTGCAGTTAATAAAAAGCCAGAATCATTATCTCGAAAACAATTATTATATTGTAAACGTTTGACTATAAAACAGAAAATGCCAAGCTGGTCTAAAATAACACTCAAAGTACTGGGTATCCTTATAGGGTTGATACTTCTAATTTTCTCAGCTCTTGCTTTATATGTGAACTCAAATAAAAAGAGTTTACTGGAAACCATAACGCAAAAGCTAAATAAAAACCTCCATGGCACGCTTACCATAGCAAGCATGGAACCCACCTTTTTACGCGGATTTCCTGGCGTCTCTATTAAACTAAACAATGTAGTGATGAAAGATAGCCTTTGGAAAAACCATCAGCATACGCTTTTAGATGCTAAAGAATTGGAAGTATCTGTAAATACCTTAGCCTTACTTAAGGGAACTATTGAAATAAAAAAAATAGGAATTAATGATGCAGCAATCTATCTGTTTACCGACAGTAATGGATATAGCAATACCGCTATTTTCCCCAAAAAAGACAAATCAAAAAAGCCAAAAGATGATAACAGCTCAAGCCCGGAACTGGGAAAGTTTACGTTAAGCAATGTCAGTTTTGTGGTAGACAATCAAAAAGGACATAAACTCTTTCAGTTTGACATTTAYGATTTAAAGGGCAATATGGATTATCTTTTACTTGGCGGTTGGGAGGCTGACATTAAACTTAAAGCACTAGCCAAAAGCCTGGCATTTAACACCAGAAGAGGCAGCTTTATTAAAGACAAACTTTTAGAAGGTCCTTTTAAAATTACCTATAACGACGATTCCGGAATTTTGCTGGTAGCTCCTAATAAATTAAATATTGGAAAAGATCCATTTATAATTGGGGCTAAGTTTGATACTTCTAAAGAAAACACAGACTTTACCATCAATATAGAAACCAAAAATATTTTATGGCGCAATGCTTCCGCGTTGTTGGCTCCAAATATTACTGCTAAGCTCAACATGTTTGACCTTAAGCAACCTATACATGTTTATTGCACGCTGGCTGGCAATATGGGCCCTGGTGGAGACCCTGCTATCAATGTTAAGGCACTCATAAAGGATAATGTGCTAACCACGCGGGGTGGGGTAGTTGAAGATTGTAATTTTACCGGTTTTTTTACCAATAACTATATTAAAGGCAAAGGAATAAATGATGAAAACTCAGCCATTAAGCTCTTTAGTTTTAAAGGAAGCTATGCGCAGATACCATTTTCCATTGACACCGCCTTTATCAATAACCTGAATAAACCAATTGCCACGGGGCTGTTCACTTCACAGTTTGAAATTGCAAAGCTTAACAACGTCATCGGAGAGGAGATGCTCAAATTCGGTAACGGCACAGCAAATGTCAAACTGGCTTACCGTGCAGATATTGTAGATTTTATGCTGGCCAAACCTTTTGTTAAAGGCGTGGTGGATATTCAGAATGCAGATGTAAGTTATGTTCCCCGCAAGGTGAATTTCAAAAACACAGCCATTTCACTCAATTTTACTGATCAGGACCTCTATATTAAGAACATCCGTTTACAAAGCGGTAAAAGCATTGTATCTATGGAAGGTTCTGTAAGTAATTTCTTAAAMCTTTATTATACTAATCCGGAGAAAGTACTGCTCAACTGGAAGATCAGGAGCCCAGAGCTTCATTTAGAGGAGTTTATCGGCTTCCTTGGAACCAGAAAACCAAAAGCAAAAAAGAGAAGTAAGAAATCTAATTTTTCAGAAAACCTGAATGAACTTTTTGAAAAGAGTCAAGTAAATATGAATGTTAAAGTAGATAAGATATACTACAATAAGTTTCTTGCTACTAATGCTAATGCAGATCTATTGCTCTCAGAAAATGGCATAGCTATTAAAAATGTAAATGTAAAGCATGCTGGTGGTGCACTTTCTTTAAATGGTAGCATTGCTCAAAAGGGCAGTACCAATAATTTTAAACTTAATGCTACAATTACTAATGTGGACATTAAAAACTTCTTTTATTCCTTTGATAACTTCGGCATGAAAACACTGACGTCAAAAAACTTAAGAGGCTATCTGTTTTCTAAGACTAATATATCGGGGGTTATAAGCGATAAAGGAAATCTCCTTCCCAATTCATTATATGGCAGCATCGCATTTGATTTAAAAAAAGGGGCGCTGATAAGCTTCGATCCGGTTAAAAATGTAGGGAAATTTGCTTTCCCACTTAGGGATTTGGACAACATTTCATTTACGAACTTGAATGGAAAGTTTGATGTACGTGGTCAAAAAATTACCATCAACCCTATGCAAATTAATTCGAGCTTGCTGAATATGGATATTGCCGGCGTATACTCAATGTCAACCGGGACTAACATTACTTTGGATGTACCCTTAAGAAATCCTAAAAAGGATGCTGAGATTACAGATAAAAATGAAAAAAGAGCAAGAAGGATGAAAGGAATTGTATTACATTTACTAGCAACTGATGGCGAAKACGGGAAGATCAAAATCAAATTGAATAGAAATCGCGATAAAACAAAATAAACAACCTTTTAATAATCACCTTAATTTATTGAAATGAAACGTAATGCAACAGCCGTTTGGAATGGCACTATTAAAGAAGGTTCAGGAAACCTTACAACCGATAGCAAAGTACTTGATAAAACACAATATTCATTTAATAGTCGCTTTGCTGATGGAATTGGAACCAACCCTGAAGAATTGATGGCTGCAGCTCATGCTGGCTGTTTCACCATGAAACTAAGCTTAGACTTAACGGAAGCTGGATTTAATCCAACTTCATTAGAAACCAAAGCAACTGTCACTTTGGATAATGGAGTGATTACTACTTCACATCTTGTCCTAAAAGCTGACATACCCGGAATTGATGATGCCAAGTTCCAGGAAATTGCGGCTGGTTCCAAGGCCACATGCCCTGTAAGTAAGGCTTATAACGTAGAGATTAGCTTAGAAGCTTCATTGGTTTAATGAACTTTTAGATAAACTTATTCCCTAAATCCTCCTCTTTAGTTAATAAAAAGGAGGATTTTTTTATTTTATAGTTACGAGATACGCAGTAATTTATCTATTTTCGAATTTTCGCGCCAAATAAACTATAACAGCCACAATGACCAAGTCTATACTTGTATTGAAATTAGGTTCCGCTTCCATCACTACCTCTAAAGGAGAAATTGATGAAGCAATAATTGCAGATATAACCCGGCAAGTAGCAGAACTTGCTCTTAATCACCACTTAATACTGGTATCTTCAGGTGCAGTTGCAGCTGGAAAAAAATACATAAAAAATTATAAAGGTAAAATTAGTGAGCGAAAAGCTGCTGCTTCAATTGGTAATCCGCTATTGTTAAGCACTTATTCAAAACATTTTAAACCCTATAATATTTCTATTGCACAAAGTTTATGCGAGAGACAGCATTTTTCTCATAGAACTCAATTCCTTCAGCTAAAAGAAACTTACGAGGAATTATGGAAAAATGGTGTAATTCCAATTGCCAATGAAAATGATGTAGTTAGTAATTTAGAGCTAAAGTTCTCAGATAATGACGAACTTGCTACTTTATTAGGTGTTGGTTTTGGTGCCTCTCTTATCCTTTTAGGTACATCAGTTCCGGGTGTACTGGATAAAGATGGAAACGTAATTGACACAATTGAATCCATAAATAACGATGTATTCTCTTTAGCTAACAAAAATACATCTGAGGTAGGGTTGGGTGGTATGATTTCTAAACTAACCTTCGCAAACCTTGCTTCTACAATGGGAATCAAGGTCGTTATTTTTGGCGTTAGAACACCAGACGGAATACTAAAAGCAGCAAAAGGAGAGTCAGGCACTATCTGCACACCCAAAAACTGCTCAATATCTGCAAGAAATAAGTGGCTTGCAAGTGGTAGCCTGGTAACTGGTCGACTCATGGTTGATGCTGGTGCCAGCGAAGCAATTAAAAAAAGAAAAAGCTTGCTTGCTGTTGGTGTAAAATCTATTGAAGTAGATTTCGCTAATGGCGAAATATTTGAAATTATTGACGAGCAGAAAAATATTGTAGCCGTAGCACAGGCTAAAGTATCGTCGAACACGATTAGTAAAAATGCTAAACAACATAACCTGGAGATAGCCAATGCCAGTGATATTGTAATATTATAATATGATAATGGAATCGATAGAAGACCAGTTAATCAGTGCACAGAATGCCAAAAAATCCATATCAACACTCAGTGATAAGGATAAGCAAAGCATAATCACCCGAATTGCACAAATTATTTCTGAGAGAAAAGAAGATATCATTGCTGAGAATTTAAAGGATCTGGAGAAGATGTCTGACACTGACCCCAAGAAGGATCGTCTTCTGTTAAATGCTGAACGAATTATTGAGCTTAGCAAAAGCCTGGTTGATGTTTCAAACCTGGAAGATCCAACCAACAAGATCCTTTCTGAAAAGACAATCGATAACGGACTTTTTATTCAAAAAAGAACGGTTCCTCTTGGTGTAGTTGGCGTAATTTATGAATCAAGACCAAATGTTACACTTGATGTAGCCGCTTTATGCATTAGATCAGGAAATGTTTGTTTACTTAGAGGGGGGCAGGATGCTTATCATACTAATTTGTTTGTAGTTTCATTGATTCAGAAGGTCCTTGCTGAAAATAACCTTGATATAAATATTGTACAACAACTTCCTGCTGAAAGAAAGTATATTTTAGATATTTTAACTGCAGAAAAATATATAGATGTAATTATCCCTAGAGGCTCCAATCAGTTGATTGAATTCGTTCGCAAAAACGCTTTAGTACCGGTAATAGAGACTGGTGCTGGTGTTTGCCATACTTATGTAGAAGAGTCGGCTAAACTTGATGATGCTGCTAAAATAGTGGTAAATGCCAAGGTCTCAAGGCCCTCCGTTTGTAATGCATTAGACACTGTTTTGGTAGATAAGGCAATTGCACAAACTTTTCTGGAAAAGCTTGCACCAATGCTGGCTGGATATAATGTTGAGATATTTGCCGATGAAGACTCTTATAGGATTTTAAAAGATCAGAATTATCCTTTAATTAATAAAGCTGAACCCGAAGATTTTGGAAGAGAGTTCCTTGATTTCAAGTGTTCTGTGAAAATTGTAAATAGTATCGATGAAGCACTTGATCATATTGCAAAGTTCTCTTCAAAACATTCTGAGGCAATTATTACTCAAAACCCTGTTAAAACTGAATTGTTTCTAAACCAGGTTGATGCGGCTGTGGTATACTTAAATGCTTCAACAAGATTTACTGATGGACAGGTTTTTGGCTTAGGAGCGGAAATTGGCATATCTACTCAGAAATTGCATGCCAGAGGGCCTTTTGCCCTTGAAAAACTAGTTACAGAAAAATGGATTGTTAAAGGTGAGGGACAAGTAAGATGAAACCAGCATCAATAAAAGACATTGCCAGCAAGGCCAATGTATCTATTACAACTGTATCCTTTATTTTAAACGGCAAAGCTGAGCAAATGCGTATTAGCAAAGCTGTTATTGAAAAGGTTAATACAATTATTAAAGAATTTGACTTTAAACCCAATCAAGTAGCCAGGAGCTTACGAACAGGAAATACGCAAACTATTGGACTGATAGTAGAAGATATATCTAACCCATTCTTTGCCAGCATTGCCCGAAAGATAGAAGATAAGGCATATAAAAAAGGTTACAAAATCAGTTACTCAAGTACTGAGAATGATCCCGTTAAGGCCAAGGAACTTATAGAGATGTTTAAGGCAAGACAAGTGGATGCCTATATTATTGCTCCTGTACCTGGCATTGAAAGTGAAATTAAACAATTGCTGACGGAACGTATTCCAGTAGTTATATTTGATAGGAATCTTCMGGATATGGAAGTTAATTATGTTGTAGTAGACAATTTTAATGGTACTTACATCGCTACAAAACACCTTATAGATAGCGGTAAAAAGAACATTGCTTTTGTAACTGTGGATTTGCATGTAGACCAGATCAATAACCGTTTTCTGGGTTACGAAAAGGCACTTCAAGACCGTGGCATCCAGTTTAATAAAGATATTTATACTGAAATTCCTTTTGATAGCACTGACGACAATACAACAGCACAGTTAATGCTCCTGTTTGAGAAGAATCCAGAGATTGATGCTGTCTTATTTTCAACTAACTACCTTGCAATTAAAGGTCTGTTGGTTTTAAAACTGATAAAGAAAGAAATCAATGATGATTTCAGTATTGTGGCTTACGATGATCATGATGTATTTAAATTACATACACCTCCAATTAGTGTTGTAGATCAGCCTATAGAAGAAATGGCCGAGAAGATCATCGATGTACTTTTAAATGAGCTTGCTTCGGCCAGTAATACTTTGATAAAGAAAGAGGCAAGCAAAATAATTCTGCAGCCTAAGTTTATAAAAAGGTGATTTAGAGGTGATTAAACCTCTAAATCGTTCATAATAGCCTTTACTTTCGCACTAAGTTCAGCATCAGCAGCTTTAAAGCCAGCTTTATCCTTAAGTGGTGCATTTACACTGCAATAGAATTTAATTTTAGGCTCTGTTCCTGATGGCCTGGCAGAGATAATGCTTCCATCTTCGGTTATGAACTGAAGAACATCAGATTTAGGGAATCCCAGATCTTTCTTTTCATTTGCAATTAAATCAGTTTCTATACCCAATTCGTAATCCTTTAAAGTTGCAACTTTAGAACCACCTAATGTAACAGGAGGGTTGTTTCTGAATTTCTCCATCATCGCTTTGATTTCCTCAGCGCCAGTTTTTCCTTTTTTGGTTATAGATACCAATTCTTCTTTATACAGACCATATTCTACATACATATCAAGCATAGCGTTATATAAACTGCTTCCTTTATCTTTGTAAAAAGCGGTCATTTCTGCAATAAAAGCACAAGATACAACAGCATCCTTATCTCTAACAAGCTCTCCAATAAGGTAACCATAGCTCTCTTCACCACCACCTATAAATGTTTTCTTACCTTCAAGGCTTGTCATTAAATGGCCAATCCATTTAAAGCCTGTTAAGGTATTGTAATAAGTAACATTTTTAGCCTTAGCTATTGTTTCAATTAGATTAGATGTTACTATTGTTTTAACAATATACTGATCTCCTGTAAGCTTGCCTTTTTCTTCCCATGCACTTAACAGGTAATTAATTAGCAAACTACCCGTCTGGTTTCCGTTTAGGAGTACAAATTCACCATCATTATTTTTAACGGCAATACCAACTCTATCGGCATCCGGGTCTGTGGCCAGAACAAGATCCGCATCTATTTCCTGAGCTTTTTTCAAAGCAAGTGTAAGTGCTTCTTTTTCTTCAGGGTTTGGATATACTACAGTTGGAAAATTACCATCAGGGGTACTTTGTTCTTCAACCAAGGTTAAATTGGTAAAACCAAACTGCTCAAGGGCCTTAGGAACCAATGTAATTCCGGTTCCATGGATAGGGGAATATACAATTTTAAGGTCTTTTTGACGGGCAATGGCCTCTGGAGACACTGACAGTTCCGTAATTTTATCCAGATAAAGTTGATCAATTTCCTCTCCAATCAATTCAATATTGTTATCGATACGGTCGAATTTAACCTCATCAATACTTTTAATAGCAGCTACCTCATCCATAACAAGTGTATCATCTGGAGCGGTAAATTGTCCGCCATCTGCACCATATGCCTTATAACCGTTATATTCTTTCGGATTATGTGAGGCAGTAAGCATCACACCGCTGCGACAGCCTAATTCACGGATCGCAAAAGACAATTCCGGGGTGGGTCTTAGTGCTTTAAAAAAATAAACGTGTATGCCGTTTGCAGAAAACACATCAGCCGTAATCTTTGCAAAATAGTCAGAGTTGTTGCGGCTATCATGCGCTACGGCAACTTTAACTTTTTCGCCCGGATATTTTTTAAGGAGGTAGTTACATAAACCCTGTGTAGCAGTCCCAATTGTATACTTGTTGATCCTGTTAGATCCTGCACCCATTATCCCACGTAAACCTCCGGTACCAAATTCCAGACTTCTATAGAAAGAATCTGTAAGCTCAGTAAAGGCCTCTTTATCTAGCAATTGCTGTATTTCTTGCTTAGTTTTTTCGTCGTAATTACCATTAAGCCATTCGTTTATGGTATTTAATGTAGCTGCTTCTAATTGCATAGTTTATGATGTGTTTTTTAAGATGTCTTAATGAAAAACAGTAATGTAATTGTGAAGTTTCATTAGAAAAGCCCAATTCTTATAATATTCCAAATTTTATTTCGTCAATATCATGATTATTAGCGCCGTTTTCTTTAATTTCACGCCCTAATATAAGTATATAACCAATTTGATTGAAATAATATTAACCTTTAAAATTTAAATAACTAATAATGAAACCATCAGAATTTTGATGATGKGGTTATTACCAAAAAACAATTTATAAAACTATGAGAATATTAAAGTTTGGAGGAACTTCTGTAGGAAGCCCTGAGCGGATGAAAAAATTGCTGGATATTATTGATCCGGCAGAAGAACAAATTGTAGTGCTTTCAGCAGTGTCTGGCACAACGAACAGTTTAGTAGAAATTTCAGCCAAACTTTTAAAGGAAGATAAACAGGCTGCGTTAAGTCTTATTAACGCAATGCATCAGAAATATAATGAATTTGTAGTTGAGCTTTTACCGGAAGGCKATTTTCGTGAGCAAGGACAAGAAGTAGTAAACTATCACTTTAACTTCCTTGAAACCCTTGTAAACGATCTTTTTACCCCAATTGAGGAAAAAGTAGTACTTGCACAAGGTGAATTGTTATCAACTACATTATATCATATCTATCTCAAATCTATAGGTGTTCCATCTGTATTGTTGCCTGCTTTAGATTTCATGAAAACTGATGAGGACAATGAACCTGATGTTCCTTATACCACTAAACACTTACAACCAATACTAGATCAGAACAAAGGAAATAAACTATTCATTACACAAGGATTTATCTGCAGAAACAGTTTTGGCGAAGTGGATAACCTAAGACGTGGTGGAAGTGATTATACTGCGTCTTTAATAGGAGCGGCCATACTAGCCGAGGAAGTTCAGATATGGACAGATATTGATGGTATGCATAACAACGATCCAAGGATAGTTAAAGGCACCAAACCAATCTCCCAGCTTTCGTTTGATGAAGCGGCTGAATTAGCTTATTTTGGCGCAAAGATATTGCACCCGCAATCTGTTTTTCCGGCTCAAAAATACAAGATCCCTGTAAGGTTATTGAACACTATGGAGCCTTCAGCTTCTGGTACTTTGATTACAAACGACAGTGAAAAAGGCAAAATAAAATCAATTGCGGCTAAAGATGGTATCACCGCTATAAAAATCCAATCGAGCAGAATGTTATTGGCTTATGGTTTCTTAAGGCGTGTTTTTGAGATATTTGAGCGCTACAAAACGCCAATTGATATGATCACTACTTCTGAAGTAGCTGTTTCTGTAACTATTGATTTTACGGATAACCTTGATAAAATTATTGAAGAACTACATGATTTTGGAAGTGTAGAAGTTGATAATGATCAGTCGATTGTTTGTGTTGTAGGCGATTTCAGTGCCGAGAAGCATGGTTATGCTGCCCGTGTATTAGATTCAATTAAACATATTCCGGTGCGTATGATCTCATACGGTGGTAGTAGCTATAACATTTCATTACTAATAAATACAGCTGATAAAACTGAGGCATTAAAAAGCTTACACAACCGCTTATTTGAATAATTATCTTCTTCTAAGCCAAAAGATAATACCAGCTATAATGAAAACGAGTGCGATGAAGAGACGATTTCTTCTTTCGTACTCTTTTCCACTGATCTTTTGCTTTTTATAGTCGAGATGATTACCAAAGTAGATCAGACCCAAAACAACAATAACAATTATAAAAAGATATTTAAACATTATGTTTTCTGATAAAGATATATCGCACTTCGCAAGTTTAGAAACACCTTTCTACTTCTACGATCTTACTTTGCTGCAAAAAACGCTTAGTACCTGTGCTGATGCAGCTAAGTTATATAATTTTCATGTGCACTACGCCATGAAAGCAAACTTCAATCAGCGGGTTTTAGAAAAAATAAAGGCTACAGGCTTTGGAGCCGATTGCGTTAGTGGTGGTGAGGTAAGTAAAGCAATAGAAATTGGCTTCTCGAAAGATCAAATAGTTTTTGCTGGCGTGGGTAAATCTGACAAGGAAATTAATGGTGCTTTAGATAATGATATTTTCTGCTTTAATGTAGAATCTATTCAGGAACTTGAAGTTATTAATGAGTTAGCGGGCAAGAAAAACAAAAAAGCAAGGGTAGCCATACGTATTAATCCAAATGTAGATGCACATACTCATCACAACATCACCACTGGATTGGATGAAAATAAGTTTGGTATAAACTCATGGGATTTGCCATTATGTGCTGAAACTTTAAAAAAATCCCCTAATCTGGAGTTTATTGGGATTCACTTTCATATCGGTTCACAGATCACCAATCTTGATGTATATAAAAATCTTTGTGTACGTGTAAATGAATTTGCCGAGTGGTTCGAAGAAAGAGGCTTTACAGTAAAGGTATTAAATGTTGGCGGTGGATTAGGTATTGATTACCATAATCCGGAGCAGCAGATTCCAGACTTTGCCGCTTACTTTAAAATATTTTCAGATTTTCTTAATGTCAGATCAAATCAGGAAGTTCATTTTGAATTAGGTCGTGCATTGGTAGGACAATCTTCATCATTAATAAGCAAGGTGCTATACGTAAAGAATGGGAAGAAAAAAAACTTTATTATTCTTGATGCAGGTATGACTGAGTTAATGAGACCGGCACTTTATCAAGCTTATCATAAAATATCCAATATTTCACGGGTATCAGAACCAAATTCGGTAAAGTATGATGTAGTTGGACCCATTTGTGAAAGCACGGATTGTTTTGGCAAAGAGGTAGAATTGCCGGGAACACTTCGTGGAGATCTTATTGCTTTAAATAGTACTGGAGCTTATGGAGAAGTAATGGCTTCACATTACAATTTAAGAGAAAACATTGTGTCTGTTTACAATACAGATATTTACTAATAGTCGATTGTTTTTAAAGCAGTCGTCATTCTGAACTTTCAGAATGACGACTTATTCGTCAAAGAAGTCAACCAGACCTCCTAAATAGTACTCTTCAATTCCTTCTGTAAAATCTTTATAATCTTCTTCTGGAATATTGGTTTGGACAAACTCCAAAGAAGTACCTTTTTTATCTTCGTGCAGTTTAATGGTTACTATTGAAGGCTCATTATCCTCACCAAAATACCACTGTTGTACTATCCTTTTTCCGTATTCAAATTCAATGTTCTTACCAGTGATATCGCCATCCCAAAAGGAGAACTCAGTATTCGCTTCTTCTGTAAATTCAACCTCAGCACCAGTCCATAATTGTATGCTTTGTGCTTTTGTTAATGCCCAGTAAACCTCTTCAGGCGGGGCTTGTAAGTAAGTATATTTCTTAAATGTCTTCATTAATAGATTATTGATTTCCGCTGTTTATAAATTATTTAAAGGCATTTATGCCTGTTACATCCATTCCTGTAATTAATAGGTGAATATCATGTGTTCCCTCATATGTAACTACAGATTCCAGATTCATCATATGCCTCATAATTGAATATTCTCCGGTAATCCCCATACCACCAAGCATTTGTCTGGCGTTACGTGCAATGTCCAGCGCAACCTCTACACTATTTCTTTTTGCCATAGAAATTTGCTCAGCAGTCGCTCTGTTTTCGCTTTTCAATACCCCTAAGCGCCATACCAGTAACTGGCCTTTCGTAATCTCAGTAATCATTTCAGCTAACTTCTTTTGCTGCAATTGAAAGCCAGCAATAGGTTTACCAAACTGAACACGTTCTTTAGCATAGCGTAAAGCGGTATCATAGCAATCCATAGCAGCACCCAGTGCTCCCCATGCAATACCATAACGCGCCTGATTTAAACAACCCAAAGGCCCTTTAAGTCCACTTATTTCCGGGAAAATATTTTCTTTAGGTACCTTAACATTATCAAATACCAATTCACCTGTAGCTGAAGCCCGCAAACTCCATTTTCCATGTGTTTCCGGAGTTGTAAAACCTTCCATACCGCGCTCCACAACCAATCCTCTGATTTTCCCTGATTCATCCTTAGCCCAAACAACTGCAATATCTGCAAAGGGAGCATTAGAGATCCACATTTTTGCACCATTAAGTAAATAGTGGCTTCCATTATCTTTAATATTGGTTACCATTCCACCAGGATTAGATCCATGATCCGGCTCTGTTAATCCGAAGCAGCCCATCAATTCACCAGTAGCAAGCTTAGGCAAGTACTTCTTGCGTTGTTCTTCAGTTCCGTAAGCAAAAATAGGATACATTACCAAAGAACCCTGCACAGAAGCGGTAGACCTGATGCCCGAATCTCCACGTTCTAATTCCTGCATGATGATACCGTAAGCCGTATAATCAAGTCCGGAACCGCCATATTYAACAGGAATAGTAGGACCAAAGGCACCTATTTCTCCCAACCCCTTGATGATTTGTTTAGGGAATTCCGCTTTTTGGGCATAATCTTCAATAATGGGGCTCACTTCTTTCTTAACCCAATCTCTTGCAGTGGCCCGGATCAGTTTATGTTCTTCAGAAAGCAATTCATCAAGTAAATAATAGTCGGGAGCTTCGTAAAGGTCTTTCTTGGCAGATTTATTCATTGTTTCCACTATATTTGGTTATGCAATCAGCTATTGTGCTCAAAGGTAATAATTTCGGACAAGGGCTGGTTATAACGGATAAAAAATTTAATTTCGTCAAATGATTGATACTCAAAACTATATACAGACAGTTGCTTTAAGGGATGTTAAATGTTATGCATTTCATGGTTATTACCCTGAAGAACAGCTTACTGGCATCTATTTTTCGGTTGATGTTGTGGTTACATTTACGCCCAATACAGATACAGAGAATTTGGAGCGTACGGTGAACTACGAAATATTGAACAATATCATATTGGGTGAAATGAAAAACACCCGAAAAATGCTCGAAACGGTAGTGAAAAGTATTTTGGATAGAGTGGTTGATAATTATCCATTTATACATACCGCCGAGGTTGGTATTAAAAAACTAAATCCGCCAATGCCTGGCGAAATTGGACATTCATTTGTACAATTGAGCTATCGCTCTGCAAACTCCTAAACTACGATCCTAATTTTAATAGCTAATAAAAAACACCCGAAACGACAGATGGCATTTAATAAGATTACAACCGACCTATTAGATCAGATAAAAACAATTATTGGCGCTTCAAATGTATTTACCGATGAGGAATCATTAAATACATATAGTCATGATGAGACAGAAKACCTTAGATATTATCCAGAGATTGTAGTTAAGCCAATCGATGCAAATTCAATTTCTGCTTTATTAAAGCTATGTAATAAGTATCACGTTCCTGTTACCCCACGTGGGGGTGGTACCGGACTTAGTGGGGCAGCATTACCCATATATGGAGGGGTGCTATTGTCTATGGAAAAGTTTAAAGCCATAATTGAAATAGATACGGAAAACCTTCAGGCAACTGTTGAGCCGGGCGTTATTACCGAAGACTTTATAAATGCAGTAGGCGAACACGGTCTGCTGTATCCTGTAGATCCATCAAGCAAAGGTTCTTGCTTTATAGGTGGCAATGTTGCCCACGGTTCTGGTGGCCCCAGAGTTGTTAAATATGGAACTATAAGAGAATATATTTTAAATCTTGAGGTTGTTCTGCCTACTGGCGAAATAATATGGACGGGCGCTAATACACTAAAGTATGCATCTGGTTACAATCTTACTCAAATGATGATTGGCTCTGAAGGCACGTTGGCGGTTGTTACTAAAATAGTAACAAAACTTGTTCCCAAGCCTCAGCAAAGTGTTTTAATGCTTGCTTCTTTCGGAGAGAACGAAAAGGCTTGCGCAGCAGTTTCTGCAATATTTAGAGCAGGGATTGTTCCATCAGCATTAGAGTTTATGGAAAGAAAAGGAGTGGAGTGGGTTATTAAATTTGATGACATTAAATTCAATCTAAAAGACGATGTAAACGCTTTCCTTTTAATTGAATTCGATGGCGATGATATGGATGCTATTTTTAAAGATTGCGAAAAGGTAAATCTTGTTCTTGAACAATTTGAGTGCAGCGATGTACTCTTTGCAGATACAGCCCAACAAAAGGAAGATCTATGGCGTATGCGTCGCACTATGGCAGAATCTGTTAAATCTAATTCCGTTTATAAGGAAGAAGATACGGTTGTTCCTAGAGCTGCCTTACCAAAATTGATTAATGGTATAAAAGAAATAGGATCCAGGTATGGATTTGAAAGTGTTTGTTATGGTCATGCAGGCGACGGCAACCTACATATTAACATCATTAAAGCAGGTATGAGTGATGAGGATTGGAAAAACAAACTCAAAGACGGCATCGTCGAGATATTCGAATTAACAAGTGCCCTGGGAGGAACTATATCCGGAGAACACGGTATTGGACTGGTTCAAAAAGAATTTATGCCTATAAAATACAGCGAGATTAATCTTAATCTGATGCGAGGAATAAAAAGTGTATTTGATCCTAATGGCATCCTTAATCCAGGTAAGATATTTTAAGTATAAGAGCAACTCGGTTAATTACTATCAAGTTGCTCAAAGATCATCATCTTGTTTTTTTCCTCGTCAGGAATCACTACCGAGGTTTTGGCCCGATAGTCAAAGGCTACGCACACCGTTTTTCCTTTACTGCAAACAATTTCCTCACCATTCTGCGTCCTAACCAGTAAGTATTCCAGGTCAAAACTACTCTTACCAATTCTGGAGGTGCGAACGTACATGCTGATTTTATCATCGGGAAAAACCGGAATGATGTATTCCAGTGAGGCGTGGGCAATGACCACACCTGTTTTTTTCCAGTCCCATTGTACAGCCTGCTTCCAGTATTTGGCCCGGGCAATTTCCATGAAGGTAAAGTAGGTTGCGTTGTTTACATGCCCCATCATATCAAAATCAGCAAAGCGTGTTTCTATAGTCGTTTTATACTTAAAACTGTCTATTTGGTTTACTATATCTGCCGTTTTGTCTTGCTTAGTTGTTTTGTTGCGCCAAAATGTCTTTAAAATCATAAAAAATGGGGTTGGTATGGGACTTGATTATACGGTTTATATAAAATTTAAATTAAAAAATAGGAGAACATAAACGATGACACTAGTAAAATTTAACAACAGAACCAGAAACACCGCACCTTACTTTAACAATGTATTTGACTCTTTGTTTAGTGAAGCCATAAATAAAAACTTAACGATTAACAAAGTGCCGGGCGTAAACATTTTAGAAACCGAAACCGAGTATAAAATTGAAATCGCTGCGCCGGGTTTAACTAAAGAAGATTTTCAAATCAACTTAAAAAAAGACACACTTTCTGTTTGGGCCGAGAAAAAAACAAGCGAAACAGAAGAGAAAAAAGATTACACACGCAGAGAGTTTGATTACTTCTCATTTGCCAGATCCTTTGTATTACCTGAAAGCGTAAATGCAGATAACATTACTGCTGAATATGTGAACGGGATTTTAAATATCACGATTGGAAAAGACGAAGTGAAATCTCAAAACAAAGAAATTAAAGTTTCATAATTAGGTTAGAGTTTGGTTTTTTTAGGTAGATAAGGGTGCGCCGGAGGGTGYACCCTTTCTTTTTGCGGTGCGCTTATTACTTAAATATTTTCTTACGGGAATATCATAAACTACCATTATCAGGTATGCTGCCCCGGTAAGTAGAATTAGTCCGGCAACAATTATCAACGTAAGTTGCATGGAGCTTACCTTATGACTGGTGTAGTAATTCCCGAACATCCACAACACGGCATAATGTGTCATGTATAATGGATAAGAAATCTTACCTGAAAAGACACAAAACTTTTTAAGGCCAGGAGCCAATATAGCACCTGCACCCAACGCGATCAGCAATGGGAAATAAAATAGTACGATGAAAGGTTCGGATAACCAATTCCATTTTGAGGATGGCATTAAAAAGGCCAGAAACAATAATATGGCCAGGCTAATAAATCCCAGCTTGTTCTTGATGATCCAGTTGGAACGGTAAATAAGCAATCCTGCTAAAAAAGAATATGATATCCGGGCAGCCCCATCCCAAAAGGTTGGACCGCTCCAACCACCCAATAAATTTCCTGAGCGATAACTGACCAGGCAAATCGCTGTCGCTGCAAGTATGGTTAACAATAGCAGATAGCTACGTTTAATGTTATAAAGTACAAATGCGTAAACGACATTAGCTATATATTCCCAAAATAAAGACCATGATGGTGCATTGAAGCTGAACAGGTTAAATCCACGATCTTCTATTATAGGCAAGGGGATAAGCAATAACGAACACAAAAACGTAAGGATGATCTTACCAGTATTATACAATTCTGG
This sequence comes from Pedobacter sp. 05T44, assembly GCF_056395985.1. Taxonomy (NCBI): domain Bacteria; kingdom Pseudomonadati; phylum Bacteroidota; class Sphingobacteriia; order Sphingobacteriales; family Sphingobacteriaceae; genus Pedobacter; species Pedobacter sp. 05T44. The sequence continues at coordinate 136,305 of NZ_JBFTKO010000011.1, read as the reverse complement.
ATGACCTCCAAATGGATCGAACAAAAACGCCAGCAAGCCTAATATCGATCCGGCTATAACTAGCGGGTGCAACCTGATAATCCTTGATTTAAAAAACTCGAGAACTCCCATTTTTCCTATACGATCGTCGTAGGCATACCCTATTACAAATCCAGAAAGGCAGAAGAAGAAATCGACAGCTAAAAAACCGTGCCCAATAAAGTTCTGGCCAGGATCGGTGTAAGCCCACTCCATAAAATGAAATATTACAACGGCCCATGCAGCAATGCCCCTCAATCCGTCGAGAATTTCAAAGTGCTGTTTTGTTTGAAGAATTGTGGTGGTGGTTTTGTTCGTATCCATTTATTATGTATCCTGCCAGGCTAAATTTATGCGGCAATAGCCTCTGATTTGTTAGTGCGCCAAGATATTTAAAATTAATAGCCCAGCCAAATTTACAACGAGCCGAACAGAATAATTATGCAACACCTATCTAATGCCCGTGAATTTAGGAGCAGATTCTCTTTTGATAAAGAGCAACAAAACTGCATGTTCCCTAAACAGGGAAAGGCTGCTAAAGAATAACCAAGCTCTCAGGAAGGCCGCTAATGAATAAATAAGTAAGCAGCTTTGCATTTTTACCCGTTTCAATCAGTCTGCACACTAGCTTATGTATCGCCATTAGTTGTTTTTGTGCTCTGATGAGCAGCGTTGAGTTTGCGTCATCTGGCCGGACTGACCGCAAGATCAATTCCAGATATTGGGAAACACTTGCCAACGTAGTTTTAAACTCCTGGCTGGCCAGGTCGGTGAATTCTTGCTCATTTATACTAAGTTCTTTTACTTGCTCAAGTAGCTTCAGCAATTGAAGCTCCGCGTCTTTTTGTTCAGCTATGCCTATAAGCGTGTTAACGGCTCCGCACAGCTGGCCCTGATCGTTAAATAAAAGAACCGGATGCTCAAATACACTTTTTCTGGAACCATCAGGACGTTCAAGGGTGGTTTCGGTCCCGTTAGCCTGTGAACCTTCGCTCAATGCTACTGCCATTGGGCAGCTGTCAAGTGCCATGGGTTCGCCATTAGTATAAAAAACCTTCCGCGATCCACACCAAAGATCCTTGTTTAGCTCAGGTTCCCTTCCCCAAAGCATCGCTGCAGCCTGATTGTAGGAGGTAATGTATCCTGAAGAGTCGCAGGTATATACTGCAACAGGCAGCCGCTCAAAAAGTTCAACTGCAAGCGGGCCTGGCCCGAATATGGTCTTGGATTGTGTGCTCGAAAGCTCCGAGTGCATGGCATTTGTTCTCATAATTAAATTTAACTTTTACAAAACTAATTACCAACTATTCCGGCAATTCGTCACTCGATAATTACAAAAATTACAAAGCGACTCACAGAATTTCTCACAAATATTAAACAATTGCCAGGGTCCCTTTCGGAATTAAGGGGCAACTGTTTCTATTGGCGGAACATCCCCTTCATTTTTATCCTGACCGGGTTCAGTATTTTCGGAATCAGCATCTTCAGTGCCGCTGGCATCAGATTTATCTTTCTCCTGAATATCTTCCGGACTGTCTTTTTGATCAGCTTGAGAGGCGTCCTCAGTACTCGGAGGAATGACTTTTCGGTCATTAGGAGTCCCTTCCTTTTCTGTGTCCGGAGTTACTGTTTCAATTTGTGCCCCTGCGTCTTCAGTTGGTTTGGGATGTATATTATCATGATCTTTGTCTGTACTGCTGCTAAAATTTTCCATTTTTCTTTTTTTTAGTATAAGATTAACAATTGCAGCACTCACATGTTTGGCTTCTTTCAATAAAAGCTTTTGATCAGATGATTAAATGTTTACTATAGGCCTAGGTATTTCGCAGGTGATCCCTGCTTAGTTTAAATTCGTAAATTGCAAGCAGTATGCAAGAGCACACCAAAGAACATTACAATAGACTTGTGCGGCACATCGAACGCCGGATCGGTCTCGACAGCCAGGAGAAGGATTATATTTGCTCGTTCTTTAAGATACGTAAGTTACTTCCCAAACAATACTTGCTTGCACAAGGAGAGCTATGCCGTTATGAGAGCTATGTATCTGAAGGCTTTCTCCGGTCCTTTTATGTAGATAGCAGGGGTGATGAGCACACCTTGCATTTCGCTCTGGAAGACTGGTGGATATCGGATTTGACCAGCTTTTTAAAGCAACAGCCAGCAAGCCGGAATATCATTAGCCTTGAGGGGTCTGTGCTGCTGCAGATAGACCTGGAGGGCCGGGAGAGATTGATGGAGAACGTACCGAAAACGGAACGTTTCTGGCGGATATTAAATGAAAGTTCCAGTATGGCCCAAGATCAGCGTTTGCTGAATTCCATCAGCATGTCGGGCAAAGAAAGGTATCTTGCGTTGTTGGATCTTTATCCACATATCGAACAAAGGCTACCTCAAAAGCATATTGCTTCATTTCTGGGCATCACACCTGTATTTTTGAGCCAGATACGGAAAGAGATTGCTAAAAAATAAAAGAAACGGAGACAACGTCTCCGTTGACTTACATGCTTACTTCCAGGTCGCAGCATTATCGGCAACTGCAATTGCTTCTATTTCAATAAGGGCATCTTTGGAAAATAGAGAAGAGACTTCCATAATTGTATCAGCAGGGTATGGCTCGCAGAAGTATCTGCCGCGGAGCTCTACTATCTTTTCAAAATTGGCCATATCACGCAGCAATATGGTTACCTTGACAAGGTTCTTAAAACTTGAGCCACCTGCTGTGAGTACCTTTTCAAGGTTCTCAAAGGTTTTTTTTGCCTGCGCATCAAAGTCGCCCAGACCGATCAGCTTGCCGTCATCATCAATAGCGGTCTGGCCCGAAATAAATAGCAAATCTCCCACAAGATGTCCCTGAGCCAAGCGGAAAGGAGCATAGGTGTCAGGTGTAATTTTAATTTGTGAAATTTCCATTTTCTTCTGTTTGTTACTCATCATTCCATTATGTTAATTACCAATAAAGGTAGTTTTGCTTAAACTGTCCTCCATTAAACTATTTTAATAAATGGCATTAAACTATTTTAACATGTAGTGTCAGGTCGCTTTGTTTAAAAGACCTGTTAACTTTCTTTGGTTGAGAAGGTGTGATATGCTTAACTTTATTGGGTATGACACKACAAAAAAGCAGACTGATTCTTTTTCTTCCGGCTATAATTTTAATCCTAAATGAATTGGTCCGGACTTTTTTAAGGCCAATCTATGGACGAAAAGAATATGGATTAGTTAGCGAAACATTAGGATGGTTACCTAATTTTCTTGCACCGTTAGCTTTTATGTCAATTGCAATAGTAATAATTATTCTAGTGGAAGGCTCATCTGATAAACTCGTTTCAAAGAAATCCAAACTATTATTGTTATTTGCATTTGCCATCACCGGCTTAACAGGATTTCTTGTACACGAAATAACACAAAAGGGAACCGGCCTTACATTTGATGTCAATGATATTTATGCAACCATAGCAGGAGTGTTTTTTGGGGCCTATTTATTCTATATTATTCTTTTAAATAAGAAACGTAAATCAGCTCCGCGATTACAATAGCTATTATACCTGTTTAATTTTTATTTAGCTTGATGAGCAGCGATCTGATATAAATCCCCGCCGGAGTAAGCATTTCCTGTGACCAACGTCCCGATATCGGGGCACCGGGTAAAAGCAGCGCAGTGGTCTCTTTTTTATCGGTCAGGTTCCAATTTGCGGAACTTAGTTTATGCTGTTCCATCCAATTCACCCACTTGTCACTTTTTTGTACATCAAACACTCCATTTCCATTCGCTTCTCCAACACCCCATTCCGTTACCATAATTGGTAGCTCAAGACCAAGTGCTAAATTTGCTTTGTTCATAAGTTTATCCTGATGATCAGGATCGGATGCATAGAAATGAAATGAATAAGCAATATTCTTGAAGCCTTTTATGGGATCTTTGGCTGCGATATGAATGTCCTGATCCCAGTTAGGGCTACCTATCACAATAATGTTTTCTTTGTCATTTTTACGTATTTCAGCTATAACTTCTAATGCATAGTCCTTCACCACTTTCCACTCTACACGCTCAGGCTCATTCCATATTTCGTATATAATATTAGGAACCCCTGAATATTTTGCCGACATCTTTTTAAAAAAGGATTTTGCTTCGTTTATGTTCACATTGGCATGATGATCGTGCCAATCTATTAAAACATATATACCTTCTTTGATCGCCGCATCAACAACTGCTGTAATGAGTCTTTCTTGTCCATCAGGATCTTTCAAATACCCACTATCTGGTTCAACAGCCATAGCAACACGCAATAAGCTGATCTTGAAATCTTTCTTTAGCCAGGTTACAACTTCCGGGTTATAATATTTTCTTCCTCCCCATGCGCTCCACGATAAACTTATTCCTCTCAATTGAGGTGGTTTGTTGTGGCTATTCAAAATTTTACCATCTCGAACTTTTAAAGCGCCATGTAAATTCACTGCATTAGCGGACTGTGCCTTGCAAAATGTTACTGACCAAAATAAAAGCATCACTATTCCTGAAATTTTGATCGTACAATGTTTATTTGCTGCCATATAGGTATTTTATGAAGTCACAAGTTAGCCATTTACCGGGATCCTTTTGATAAAAAAATGGTTATGGAATGTTAACAGCAGTAAACTATTTGGTAGAGTTATTGCACTATGTAATTAAATCTAAATTTTCATTATGCTATTATCCATAGATTGGTCCGGATTCCTCATTGGCAAAGAGAACTGGGAGTTCATGATTGAAATATCCATCCGAACACTTGTGATGTATTTTATCATCCTTTTTGGTTTGAGATTATTGGGGAAACGTGGTGTACGACAGCTTTCAGTTTTTGAACTGGTAGTAATTATAAGTTTGGGCTCTGCTGCCGGTGATCCGATGTTTTACAAGGAGATTGGCTTATTAGTTCCGGTAATCATTTTTGCTGTAATTGTTGGTGCCTACAGACTGACCACCTATTTAATGGCAAAAAGTAAAAAACTCGATGACCTTATAGAAGGAAAGTGTGTTCACTTAATTAAAAATGGGGAGTTCTCAATTGAAGAATTCGGTAAGGAAGGACTTGCTTACGACGAGTTTTTTTCAGAATTAAGGCAGCAAAGCATTTCTCACTTGGGCCAAGTTGAGACAGCGATATTGGAAACCTCGGGCAATATTAGCATCTATTATTATCCGGACGAAGAGGTAAAGTATGGTCTACCAATACTACCTGTGTTATTTGAACTAAGTATGGTTAAGATCCAAAAGGCAGGAAAGTATGCCTGCTCATACTGCGGTAACGTAGAAGAACTTCCCGTGACTTCAATGCATAAATGTAAAAAATGCCAACGCAAACAATGGGTGAAAGCCATTAACAGCCGAAGGATAAAATAGGAGATATGGAACCGAAAGATAAAAAAGACTGGCGTTTCAGCCTCCATGAGATCATTTATGAATCCAATACGCGGGCAGGTAAAGCTTTTGACGTCGGATTGTTAATAGCAATTTTCACCAGTATCATAGTGGTTATGCTCGATAGCGTTGAACACATTCACCGACAGTATGGAACACTATTTAATCGCATAGAATGGGTATTTTGTGCCTTGTTTACCATTGAATACATTTTACGTCTTGTCAGTATCAGACGACCTGTTAAATACGTATTCAGCCTGTTGGGTATCATAGATTTGATCGCGCTTTTACCCTCGTATTTAAGTATTTTCTTTATTGGCGCCCAATCCTTATTGGTGTTCAGGGCCTTACGACTCCTGAGAGTATTCAGAATATTTAAGCTCGGGCATTTTTTAACAGAAATCAATTTTCTTACTCAGGCGCTCAAGGATAGCATTCGGAAAATCAGCATCTTTTTATTGACTGTACTTACCCTCACTATAATCCTGGGATCAATCATGTATCTTGTTGAAAAACGAGAAAACGGGTTTTCAAATATTCCTGAAAGCATCTATTGGGCGATAGTTACAATTACTACAGTAGGATATGGCGATATTTCACCTGTTACCCCAATGGGGAAATTCGTTGCTTCTATAGTCATGCTTACTGGTTACGCGATAATTGCAGTGCCTACAGGTATCATCACCCATGATCTGGCTCTGGCAGCACGAAAGAAAAAGCATAAATATGAATCATGCCCAAACTGCGGTAAAGAGGGGCATGATAGTGATGCACTATTCTGTAAGTATTGCGGCTCCTCTTTATATAAATAGCTTTGCTTATACCTGCGAATATGCGGTGAGAACCAGAAAGGTATAATGATTGTGGTTTTAGGTTAAACTAGTTTCAAACCTAAAGAGAACGCAGCAGCACTGATAATCAAATAGCAGTTTTATGGTATTTTGATGTAATTTCAATGGCTGCAGGCCTTCTTAATAAACCTTTATACTATATTAGGGCAAGACAGTTTATAAATTTTCATTTTATTTATCATTTCCAATCTATGCGTTCTGCGATCTCTTCTTCAATAATTTGTTTAACGCTCTTAATGAATTTGTTATACGGATGTCGATTATCCAACAAAAACATTTCAGGAAAACATTTTATGACTCTTTTTGATGGCAGAACTTTTAATGGCTGGGAAGGCGACACCATTAAAACCTGGCAGATTAAGGACGGTGTAATAACTGGCGGATCTTTATCTCAGGAAGTTCCCGAAAACGATTTCCTGGTAACTTCAAACATTTATAGCGATTTTAAATTACGTCTGAAATTTAAGTTAACGGGTAACCAGGGATTTGTAAATGCAGGCGTGCAATTCAGGAGTCAAAGATTAACTAATCCACCTAATGAAATGAAAGGTTATCAGGGTGATATCGGTGCTGGTTATTGGGCAAGCCTGTATGATGAATCCCGTAGAAATATAACCTTAGCTATGCCAGATTCTACACTGATTGCAAAAACCCTTAAACCAGACGACTGGAATGATTTTGAGATTCTTGCCGAAGGCAACCGGATCCGTATTTTTTTGAATGGCCATCAGACGATAGATTACAAAGAAACAGACCCTAATATTCCACAATCCGGTTATATAGGGCTGCAGATCCATGGTGGTGGTAAAGCGATTGTCTGTTATAAAGATATCCTGATTGAAAAGTTACGCTAAAGTAGTCTTGATGTATTGGAAGAAGGGACTTTATGCTTATCTTATTAATATGAAAAATCCAGACAAGATCAGGGAACGTATATTTAACCTAATCATTTACCTAAAAGAGAATCTATGAGCTATGAAATATTATTTATTCAGGGTGCCGGGAATGTATCAACATCGCAGGAGCAAGTAATTATAGATGCGCTGAGGAATAATCTTGGCGATAAATTTACAATTACATATCCACCAATGCCGGATACTGAACATCCTGCCTTCCTGGATTGGGAAGCAGTTTTAGAAACCAGTCTCAATAGTTTGTCAGGTAAGGTTATTCTCCTTGGTCATTCCTTAGGAGGCTCCATTATATTGAAATATTTTACCAGACAGCCTGTGCCAGACAAAGTAATAGGAATGATCCTATTTGGCGTTCCTTATTGGAAGGATCAGAATTGGGATGTCTCTGAATATGCAATAGAAGATGATCTGCTAAGTAAGCTCAGCACACTGGATAATATTTATTTTTATCACTCAGTAGACGATGAAGTGATCCCTAATCACCAATTTAAATCCTACCGAAAGTTAATTCCCAGAGGGCATTGGAGAGTATTGTCTGGTGTGGATCATTCCTATCATGGTGCAATCCCAGATATGATTAACGATATACAGGATTTGGCCGACGATACCAAAGAGAAATGATTAAGAAGCCTGCACAAATGAATGCGCAGGCCGAATACCAGTATTAAAACAATTAATTAATGACCTAGGTATAGCCCAGTATTTTAAGTACCTGTTTACTATTTTGCTCTTCTCCGAAAACTTCGAAGTTGAATGTTTCATCTCTGTTTCTACGTATAATAACATGTTTAGGACTAGGCAATAAACAGTGATGGATACCACCATAACCACTTAGCACTTCCTGGTAAGCTCCGGTATTAAAGAAACCCAGATATTGTACTTTACGTGTTTTAGGCATAAATACGCTATTCATGTGCGCTTCCTGGTTGTAGTAATCCTGTCCGTCGCAGGTAATCCCGCCTAAATTTACCCTTTCATATTCTGCATCCCAGTTGTTTACCGKAAGTAAAATATATTTCTGGTTCAATGCCCAAACATCAGGAAGATTTGTAATAAATGAACCATCAAGCATTAGCCACTTTTCTCTATCGTTTTGTTGTTTACGACCTAATACTTTGTACAAAATACCCGAAGCCTCTGCAACAGTGTACTTTCCAAATTCGGTAATAATATCTGGTTCAACAACATCATGCTCAGCACAAATCTCTTTAATCCTTTTTACGATCTCATTTACCATGTATTCGTAATCGAAATCGAATACCAATGAATCTTTAAATGGCATACCACCACCAATATCTAAAGTATCCAGTTCCGGATTAATCTTTTTGAACTTACAGTAAAGGGTAACGTATTTTTCTAATTCATTCCAATAATAAGGAGAATCGGTAATACCCGAATTGATAAAGAAGTGTAACAGTTTTACCCTGAAATTTGGATTAGCAGAGATTTTGTTGTTGTAAAACTCGATTACATCTTCTAGCCGAACGCCTAATCTTGAAGTATAGAATTGCGAATCGGGTTGTTCCTCAGCTGCAATCCGGATACCAAGATTACATGGCGTATCCAATTCAACCTCATCATCAAAAAGATTAAATTCTTCTTTATTATCTAAAACCGGGATGATGTTTTTATATCCATCATGCAACATATCGATAATATATTGCTTGTATTGATACGTTTTAAAACCGTTACATATTACGGTTATGTCTTTTGTTAAAGCGCCTTTTTTCTCTAATGCCTCAATCATTGGCATATCAAAAGCAGATGAAGTTTCTAAGTGAATGCCATTTTTAAGTGCCTCTTCTACAATGTGACGGAAGTGAGAACTTTTGGTGCAATAACAATACTTATAATCTCCGCGATAGTTGTTCTTGATGATAGCCGTCTGGAACAACAACTTGGCTTGCTGGATCTTTTTACTAATCAAAGGGAGGTAAGTAAAACGTAATGGCGTACCATAGGTTTCAATCATTTCCATTAGATTTAGATCTTGAAAATATAATTCGTCGTCTATAACGCTGAAACCTTCCTGAGGAAAACCAACACTTAGATCAAGAAATTCGGAGTAACTCTGCATTTTTTATATTTTTGAACTATTATTTATAGGGTTTGGCAAATTAAAATGAGTTAATTTTGTTGCCAAAGATAAACACTTTATAAAATACACCCGTATTTTTTTTATGACTAAGACTTTAAAAATTATTGAAGTAAAATCAGAGATCGGCGCCGGTACACGTGGAGCGAGTTTGGGAGTAGATGCAATCAAGATTGCCGCGCTGGACTTTGGCAGTCGTTTCTTTAAAAAACATAAAACTGTGGAGGTTCCAAATGAGAACCATTTACTGCTTGAAACCACCGGCAGTCCGTTTGCCAAGCGTATCTCTGGTATTTTGACTATGGTAGAGCGGGTAAGCGATGAGGTAAATGCCACACTAAATAAAAATGAGTTTCCAATAGTACTTGCCGGTGATCATAGCACAGCAGCAGGTACTATTGCGGGTATTAAAGCTGCTTTTCCAAAGTCTAAGTTAGGGGTAATTTGGATTGATGCACATGCTGATATCCATTCGCCATACACTACGCCGTCTGGAAACATGCACGGAATGCCACTTGCCATGGCCCTTGATGAAGACAATACGGAGTCGAAAGTTAACAAGCTCGATCAGGAAACTATTAATTACTGGTATCAGCTTAAGAATGTAGGCAATATTGCTCCAAAAATTAATTATCGTGACTTGGTATTGATTTCTGCAAGGGATATGGAGAAACCTGAGGAATACTTGCTTAAAAAAAATAAAGTCAAAATATTTACTACAGCCGAGTTAAGAAAAAGAGGAGTAGAGCGAACTGTTATTGAAACACTTAAGTATCTGGATCATTGCAACATGATCTATGTTTCCTTTGATGTAGATTCACTTGATCCTACGGCATCAAGAGGAACAGGAACTCCTGTTGCCCAGGGTTTAACAGAGCGTGAAGCTGGTAATTTAATGTCGAGGCTAATTACTAATCAAAAGGTTTGTTGCTTCGAGATTGTAGAGGTAAATCCGACATTGGATAAGGAAAATCAAATGGCAGAACATGCTTTTGAGATTTTAATTAAAGCCACCAATGCTTTTAGAAACGAATAAAAACGCTCCAAAATAAAATAAGAACATGAATATTGAACAACATATAGTAACTGCCACTATAGCAGCAGTAAAGCAATTATACGATCAGGACATTCCTGAAAACCAGATTAACCTGCAAGACACTAGAAGCGAGTTTGAAGGACAAATAACAATAGTGGTGTTCCCTGTAGTTAGGTTTTCTAAAAAATCACCTGAGGCAACGGCGAATGAACTAGGTGAATATCTAGTAGCTAACGTACAGGATGTTACGGCTTTTAATGTAATTAAAGGTTTCTTGAATTTAACCATTGCCGATTCCTACTGGTTAAACTTATTCAATAAGGAACTGCTAAGTCCTCAGTTCGGATCTATAAAACCTAATGGTCAAAAGGTAATGGTAGAATATTCTTCACCAAATACCAATAAACCATTACACCTAGGTCACGTAAGAAATAACCTGTTAGGTTACTCTGTAGCTGAGCTACTTAAAGCTGATGGTTATGAGGTAATTAAAGTAAACCTGGTGAACGATAGAGGTATCCACATCTGTAAATCTATGCTCGCCTGGCAAAGATGGGGGAACGGCGAAACTCCTGAAAGCTCTTTCCTAAAAGGAGATCACCTTGTGGGTAAATATTATGTGATTTTTGACAAGGAGTATAAGAAAGAAATTGATAGGTTAAAGACTGAAGGACAAACTGAAGAGGAAGCAAAAAAGAATTCCCCACTAATTATTGAGGCTCAAAAAATGCTTCAGGACTGGGAAGCTGGCGATTCAGAGGTTATTGATCTTTGGAAAAAGATGAATGGCTGGGTTTATGAAGGCTTTGACGTAACCTACAAGAATCTGGGAGTAGATTTTGATAAATACTATTACGAAAGTAATACTTATTTATTAGGCAAGGACACTGTTGATGAGGGACTTGAAAATGGTGTTTTCTTTAAAAAACCTGATGGTTCTGTATGGATTGATTTAACTGCTGATGGTTTAGACCAGAAGTTGGTTTTACGTGCTGATGGAACTTCCGTTTATATAACCCAGGATTTGGGCACAGCTCAAATGAAGTATGATGATTTTAAAATGGATCAGTCAATTTATGTAGTTGGTAATGAACAGGACTATCATTTCAAGGTGTTGTTTTTAATACTTGAAAAATTAGGAAAATCATGGGCTAAAGGCTTACATCACTTATCGTATGGGATGGTCGATTTACCTAGTGGTAAAATGAAATCCAGAGAAGGAACTGTGGTCGACGCTGACGATCTGATTGCTGAAATGGTGGCTACAGCCAAGCAAAAGACTGAAGTATTGGGTAAAGTGAATAATTTTTCTGAGGAAGAAAAAGAAGCTTTATATAACCAAATAGGATTAGGCGCATTGAAGTATTTTCTTTTAAAGGTGGAGCCTAAAAAACGCTTGTTGTTTGATCCATCTGAATCTATTGATTTTCAAGGGAACACGGGGCCGTTTATTCAATACACTCATGCACGTATAAAATCGTTACTGAACAAGGGAGGTTATTCTACAGAAGTTAATGCTCCTGAAGTTGCGATTACTGCTACAGAATTGGAGATGATTATGTTATTATCTAAATACCCATCGGAAATCTCAGCAGCCGCAAAGGCTTATAGTCCGGCTACTTTAGCGAACTATCTTTATGAAGTTGCCAAGATGTTCAATAAGTTCTACCATGAAGTTCCGCCAATTGTAAAAGAGGAAGATAGCGCTGTTAAACAACACCGCCTGAATTTAAGTTCTGTTACTGCCAGCATTCTTAAAACAGGAATGAATATACTTGGCATAACCGTACCAGAAAGAATGTAAAGATTTGTTTTAACATAACACGCTCATTACTAAATCAGTATTGAGCGTGTTATGTTAAAAATTGGCTACAAAGCTGTCTATATAGCCCGCACGTTTGATCATCCAGGCTCTCATCTTCTGGTAGTCTGTGGTAAAGTCTCCACTGCCAGTTCCCCATTTGGCAAAATCTCGCTTCTTAGAAGCCTCAATGGTAGTTGCATATTTATTTAGATAGGTCATCAGTTCTGGCATTTTTACTGACTTAAAGGCAATCCATTTTTGCTTAAACAGTATTTTTACCTTCGGATCGCTTAGCAGTCGCTTAAAAAACACGGTGCCAACCGAAGAAGAGTTCCATAAAAGTGCATTATCGTATTTCTCAAAGTGTGTACCTGTGCCTTCAAATCCAAAGGCCCAGTCAAAGTCCCATAAAGGTCCGAAGCTGTACTTTCCACCTTTCGGTTTGTATATATAAAGGCTTTTTGGATGGTTGAGCTCTTCATTATCTGTCAAGTTACAGACGATAAACAAATTGACAAGTGAATTGATATCTAAGTAGTCGGTATAATTATTACCTGGAAATGTTGAAGAAGCGATTGCATTCTCCATGACTTGAAATTCATTTTTTAGCACTGAAACTCCGCTCTCTGAACTGAGCTCAGGATATTTGACCATTACCGGCAGGTTATAATTGGTTGATTTGAATTTCCATGGCTCATCATAATAGGTATCTAGCTCTAATAGGGTGCCACCATCTTCAATATTTACCCGGTTTTTTCCAACGGCTACCTGCTCTGTAAATGCATAACTTCCCATATACGTATTGTTTATGGTCAGCTCTACGGGAATAATATTATTGGTGTAAGGCATCTCTAGTAGCTGTCCCGTTTTCATTGCCACTGCATTGAACATCAAGGTCGGATCCAAGTAGTTTGCCAGAAGTACCCAATCTTTTTCTTCAGCCAAACCTAGCAATGCGGCTTTCTTATCCAGCTTTAAACGATATGGTTTTTTCGGAAATCCCCATGTAGAATTCCCCCGACCTTTTATTTTGGTGGTTCCTGAATAGTCCTCAAATCCACCAAGACCTTCAATTTTTATTGTTGCTTGCAAATAGTCCTCTTTGGATACAATCGGAGCATTACCAAAAGTTTCAATGTAAATATGGGGAACGGAGGCTTCCCAGTCTACTGTGATCAGGTATTCCGCGTTTGTACCGTACTTAGAGGTCAAGGTATATTTTACCGGCTGACTGAAGTCGACAATTGTTTTACCACTTTCCTGCTTTACGCCATCTATACTTACTAGAATAGCCTCAGTCGAAAATGTGGCGATTAGTTTCCTTTTTTGATACATTAAACTGGCACTAACCTTACTACTGACTATATTAAAGTTAACGTCACTGGAAAGATCTGGATTGTTTGCCTTTAAAAACGAAAAAGTCTTGAGTATAAGACCGATATCATCGACTTCCTTAATAGTCACCGAATAGGTCTTCTCAGAGCCATCTTCTGCGGTAACCAAGTATTTTACAGGTTTTGAGAAGTCCTGTACAGAAATATTTGACTGCTGTGCCTTCCCGTTTACGCTTACACTTTTTCCCGTGGTCGTAAATGTTGCCTTAAGGCTGCTTATATTCAAGCCCTTTGTAACACTAAGTACAATGCTGTTCTCGCTTATTTCACTGCCAATATCTATTTTAATGGCACCAGGGTTATAGATTACTTCAATTTTAAATGTCGTTATTTCCTTAGCGGCGCTAAGCGGAATATCCTTTTTTTTACAACCTGCTGCAATACCCAGCACAAGAAAAAGCAACACTACTTTTTTGGTTAAGTGGTTCATTTGTTTATCCCTATCAATAAAAATATTACACAATAATACTTTTATTTTTCTGTTCCTGCCTTAACCGTTATCGTTTTCTTTTTCCTGAAGCTGGCGAAACTCATCGGACTCTTGGCCGGACGTTCATCTCCCAATAATACACCCCATTGTTTAAACATCACAGTCCGGTCGAAAATGACCTTCAATACTGCAATAACCGGAAGAGAAAGAAACATCCCCGATACACCTGCAATGCTTCCACCAATGATTACACCTAAGATAGCAAACAAAGCATTTATCTTCACTTTTGACCCTACAATTCTAGGCATCAGTATATTGTTGTCCAAAAACTGAACTATTGCAATCACAATCAGTACAGTAAGCACCGGCCACAGTTCGGTAGACGATGTAAGCGTTAACAGAACACCAATAATATTACCTACCAACGCGCCAACATAAGGGATTAAATTCAGGATGGCAAAGATCACCCCGATAAGCAATGCATGCTTAATTCCCACAAAAAACAGAATGCCACCCAATAAGATCGTCATATAGCTGACCTGGATTAACAGGCCCACCAGGTAACTTTTGATGATTACTTCTGTCTCAAAAATAGCCTCTTTTACCTTTGGATGGTGTTCTGGCTTAAACCACATAAATATAAAACGAAGTAAAATAWCTTTGTAGAACAGCATCAAGTAAATATAAATAGGTAACAGGCCAACAAAAACGAATACAGAGCTTAAAGTAACTGCAGCCCCGCTTGCCGCCTTACCGGCCATCCCCAAAAGATCGTCACTTTTTTCGGTAATAAACTTAAGCTGCTCTGTTGTAGAGATATGACTAATGTTACTTATCCAATTACTTAAAGACTTCAGGTGTATGTTTACATTGTTCTTGATCTGCGGAAAATCATCTACTAGAATACCTATCTGGGAAGAGAAAAACCATACAATAAGACCGATCAGGATCACCAGCAATAAAATAGGGAGAATAATGGCAACCGCTTCAGGAAGTTTTCTTCTAATAAGAAAACGATAAATTGGCAGCACGACAATGCTGATGAAAAAAGCCATAATTACCGGCATAATAATGTTGTTGCCGACTACTAAGATCGCTACTAATAAAACCAGACCCAATAATTCGATTGATCGTTTTACGGTAAGAGGCATGTCTGTCATAGGTAAAGTATTTAGATTTTTCAATGAGTAACACTGAAAGGTATGAAATGTTTGGCTAGTTTTGCAAATCTATACATACACAGAACAAATGATCACAAACGAAACCATAGTTGCTTTATCTACACCGCCAGGAGTGGGCGCAATAGGTGTTATACGTCTTTCAGGCAAAGATTCAATAGCTATTACAAACTCGGTTTTTAGTGGTAAAAATTTGCTGGATCAGGAATCTCACACCATACACTTTGGTTTAATTAAAGATGGAAATGCAGTTATAGATGAGGTTCTAGTGAGTTTATTTGTTGCTCCAAAATCATATACAAAGGAAAACGTTGTCGAAATATCTTGTCATGGTTCTAATTATATCATTCAGCAGATTATCACGCTTTTGATAAAGAAAGGTGCCAGTGCGGCAAAACCTGGTGAATTTACTTTAAGGGCATTTTTAAATGGAGGACTGGATTTATCTCAGGCTGAAGCTGTCGCTGATTTAATTTCTTCAGATTCAGCTGCTGCTCATCAGGTAGCTATGAATCAACTAAGAGGTGGTTTTAGTACTGAACTTAATGTATTGCGCGAACAATTGATTCACTTTGCTTCTATGATTGAACTTGAGCTTGATTTTGCTGAGGAAGACGTTGAGTTTGCTAATAGAGATCAATTGCAGGAACTGATTGCCAAAATTACTATTGTATTAAATAAACTAATCCGCTCTTTTGAGCTTGGGAATGTTATAAAGCAGGGAATTAACACAGTAATAGCGGGCAGGCCAAATGCAGGTAAATCGACCCTACTAAATGCACTTTTAAATGAAGACAGAGCAATTGTTAGTGAGATAGCCGGAACAACTCGTGACACTATTGAGGAGCTTTTAAATATCAACGGCATCAACTTTAGATTGATCGATACTGCTGGTATCCGTGAAGCCACTGATACTATTGAGGCTATTGGGGTTGAAAAAACCATGCAAAAGATTAGTCAGTCGGCATTGTTAGTGTATTTGTTTGATGTGGTTAATACCTCGGCCACCGAAATTCATGATGATATTGCCCGCTTACATAAACCTGGCATACCTTTTTTAGCTGTCGCTAATAAAATGGATCTTTCTTATAGCGACCGGTTAAAGGAGCTTAATCTTCCTTCAGATATCCAGTTTATTGCCATCTCGGCTAAAGAGAATCAACAGATTGAGGAACTGAAACAATTGCTTTACGACACTGCAGTAGGAGATAAGCTCTCAGATAACCATACCATGGTCACCAATATCAGGCACGTAGAGGCATTACAAAAAACTCAGGCAGCGTTAAATAGTGTAGCTAATGGTTTGGATAATCCAGTTACTTCTGACTTTTTAGCAATGGATATTAAACAAGCATTACATTATTTAGGAGAGATAACCGGTCAGGTTACTACCGATGATTTGCTTGAGAACATATTCAGTAAGTTTTGCATTGGAAAATAATCGATGATAATTACTGCATAATTACGCTAAGTAATGACAAGTATATGGCTTATTGTTTATAAGTTATGTGACTAAACATTGCAAAAAACATTACCGGCATAATTAAAGAGGATTGTCAAAGTCCAAAGCATTTCAAAAGCGATTGGGAGTAACAGTTGAACACAAGTCAGATTAAATATTGAAGTTATTGAAAATGGGGTTATTTGAATCTGAAATCACGGCCTATTATCGAGCTTTCAGATCTCTCTGAAAACTTTAGGAAGTGTCAGTTTTGCAATAGTTCCCATCCCTTCATTACTTTGTTTATTGCGAAGTTCGAACTGGGCTGGGTGTTCATGGTTCATGACATTAAAGATTTCAATCCGTTCTTTTATGGAGGCGATACCGATGGATTGGCCTTTGATAGCTGAGAAAGTTTTGATTTTTTTGGCTTCAACCATGCCGATCCCATTGTCTGAAACAGTAAAAAGCAGGGTATTTTCGGTTTGTTCCAGGCTTACTGTGATGGCATTATTTTCGGCTGTTGAATTCCGCATACCATGATGTATGGCATTTTCAATTAGTGGCTGTACCAGCATGGGAGGTAGGAGTAACCTGGAAAGATCAATAGAAGACTCTGTATAAAATGAACAGCTAAATTGCTTGTTGAAACGCATCACTTCCAGTTCGGCATACAACCGGAGTGCTTTCCATTCCCTGTCGGCCGAAACCATGCTCTGGGTAGAGTTCTCTAAGATCAGCCTGCTCAGTGCGGCAAACTTTTGTACCAGGCTGCCGGCAGTTTTTGAATCGTTTTCAACGATATAGGATTCAATTGAATTCAGTACATTAAATATGAAATGTGGGTTCATCTGCGCCCTGATTGCTTTTAATTCACTTTCTGATAGTTTATTCTGATTGATCAGTTCTTTGTTCTGCTGTTCTGCCTTTTTTCGCTGCATTTCATTTTTTAAGCGCAGGTGCCTGATCCGGGAACGGTTCAGCAAATAGAGTAAAACTGAACTGATCAGTAGGATGGCCAATGCGCCAGAGAGGTAAGCTGTCTCATTTGCAGTTTTGAGAGTTGCTGCTGTTGTTTGTAGGTTTCTTCTTTTTTCCGAAAAGCATATTGTGCCTCCAGTGATGCAATTTTGTTTTTGCTTTCCTGTGAGTACAGCGAATCGGTAATCTGTCTGGATCTTTTGTAGTTCTGAAGTGCGTCCTGATATTGACCATTATTTTCCTGCAGTAGTGCTAGCTCTGCAGAAAAATAGCCTAAATTATCCCGATCCCCAACCTGCTTGCTGGCAGTCAATGCTTTTTTTTAAACAGAACTCCGCTTTTTGAGCGACCTTGGGGTTTTTGGTTTTAAAGAAGAGCCGGGTATAGTACTTCTATCCTGACGATGTGGTAATCATGGTATGTGAAGCAAAACAAGAGTATCATGATATGGAGATAAATTGCCAGCTTGACGGATCCTACATTTTAGGCAGGGTTTTTTGGCTTGCGCTGAAGCTTCATTGCGGGTTTGATCAGACCGCTGGGAACACAGCTTGTTTTATCTGCGCGCTCTGGTAAAGCTCTGTCTACCTCAAGTGGATGCTTTTCCTGCTCTAATCGATTTGGTCAGGTAGATCAGTCTTTGATCTTTTGCTATGATTTCACTCTAGGCTGCTTGATGTTCTCTGTCTTCGGGCATGATGAGTTTTCCCATTTTTGAGGAATGCCTTATAGCTATCACCGCTTTCCCGCTTTTGGAACTTGCTTGTCCAGTCTATAATTGTTGCATAACCGCCTTTAAACGATATCTCCAAATGCCTGGTCGTTTTTTTATCCACCCATAAGCCTTCATAATGCCTTTCCGTCTGTTTGGGTTTAGACGACTGTGCCGGGCAGGTTCCATTTAACGCTAACAGGACCATGAAAAGGATAAAGGAATTGATATAGGTTGCCATCTGATTGTTCTTTAGTAGATTATTGCTGTTTGCCTGAACTCACCCATTAGGGTGTAGAGCTCTTCAGTTGACACCAGGCAACAGTTTTTAATCGCAATACAGTAGGTCGCCACTACTCATTTGGCCAATTACCTGGTCTGCATATTCCTTCTTGATAATATATATAAATGCTTTAAGATAAGTTTCCTTCTTTCCCTGTTTTACGGTGTGCTGGTTCTTATCAGTACCAACTTTCAAAGCATTGCTATCATCTTCACTTACCACACAATATTTAATGATCCTGTCTTTTAATTGCCAGGTATAAATATCAAATGGTTTAATGAACTCACCCTTAGTTTTAGCTGCCTTCCCATATTTGTCATTAAATAGCTGCACAAAGCTTTGAGTTTCTTTCAAAGAGATCTTCCCAGCAACMGCGTTGAAAACCATCAGTTTCCCGGTTACCGTTGTGGCAAAATTGATGGCATTAAATTCAAAATCACCGAATCTTGCAATGACATCTTCGTAAGAAAACATTTGCTGTTTATAGTCAATTCTTATGGGTTGCTCGCTTCCTATTAATTCGCCATCTGAAACAGTGTCCGCGCCAATTATTTCAGATTTTATTTGATAATAATTAGTATAAGTTTTGTACTTGTTTTTGTCCGATACAAACGTTGATACCTTGCTGTTCAGGTTAAAGTCTTCCAGTTCTATAGCGGGTTCCTTTTTACAACCTATCAGCAAAAGCGCTAAAAGTAACAATCGGTATTGTTTTATCATTTCAATAGGGTTATGTCTGTTATTTTTATTTCGTTCCTGTAAAGATTTTAAATACATTAATTGTTAATGCCCGTTTGGTTCATCATGAAACAGAAGACATCGTCGACAATTTAGCCATTATTTATCTATTCTATAATATAGTCACAAGACCATTGCAAATTCATGTCACCGCTGAGTGGCCCGAATATTTACCACCCTTTGATAAGTTTTAAATGGGCAGAAGACTGCTTGTTACCTGAACATTCCATCCCGAAAGGTTAGCATATTTCTTTTTCCACTGAAAACAGATTCGTTTTTAGTTTCGTTAACCTCCGGATAACTGATGGTTTTATCCTGAGGATTGTAAATCATAGCCATTTGCACCCTAAGTTTCTCTTTATCCTGATCCTCTTTAACTATGGCGGAGGCAAACAATTGGGTTTTGAGTGCTCTCGCCAATTTAAACAGCGGTTTGTCGATGCTAAATTTGGAGTGATTGATCACTAAAGCGTGGCTTACGCTATAAGACTCTGTACCGCTCATTTGCCCATGCCCTGTAAGCAAATAAGTCTTTTGAGGTGAGATATTTAAGCTATATACATGTTCAAAAAACGGTGTGGGGCTTCCTTCATCACCTTTATCCTCTTAGAGATCATTAAATAAAACCGTAGTTACGATGTTATTTTTACCCTGGTACTGAACAATATTCTGCACATGCCACATCGTTCCGGAATAAGGAGAAAGTCAGTAAAACAGCCTAAGTTTATGGTCATCGGCAGTTATTACGTTAATTTCGTACTGCTTAAGGCTGGCAAAATCGTTCTGAAAGCTACCTGGCTGCTTTAATGCCTCTCCAAGGGCTTTAATGAATCTTTCTTCAGCCCCTGTACTTCCATCATTTAAATAGCTTTCTCTGGAAGCGGACATACCAGCGGCCAATTCTTCAAGCTCAGTTATTTTAGCGGGAATCGAATCTATCTTGTTTTGTTTAACTGAATGAAGGGTTTCCGTTGCACTAAGCTGCTTCTCATCATGCTTTGCTCCACAGGAAAACAGGAGGAATGCCAGAGAAAAAAATAAGGTGCGCGTTGTTTTCATGCTATTGTACAACTATATGAATTAATCTATAGTTTTGTATTTCAAAAACTCTTCCTCGCTAATTAATTCTCCATTTTTGTAGAAATTGTCTGTATACACGCCGGATTGCGAAAATACTTTATAATTAACCAAATTCGGTAATAATTACTCAGCAATATTTTATAATCATGGAAAGAAAACAACCTTTTTGCATTGCCATAGGAGAAAATCTTATCATCGCAATTTTGAATGATGAACTTGCAGAATTGCAAGATTATGCCATGGATGCAGGCGATGCATTGTGGTATATTATGGGGACGGATGCTTGGCTTGAATTGCAAACAAATGGAGGCAGATCCGCACTTGTGGCCAGAAGCTACGACAAAACTTATTTTACTTGTTTTGTAGGTGATGAAATCGTTGAAAAAATAAAACACCTTGAGGAGAGTGGCATTATTGTCCTTTCGTCAAATGTAGAATTGAGACCGGAAGAACTATTGAAAGACTTTAAAGAAGATTCAAGTCTTGATGATATTGGTTACTGGATTGAAGACAAGAGCAAAAAGAATGGTGTGGATATCGGAGGCCTTATATTTTGTTATTACTCATTAGAGGCAAGAAAAAGGCTTCATGGAAACGATTATATCGATTGATAATTGGCTGCTTGGTCTATTTATACCCTTAGTCTTATTTCAGATCGTCAAGGACTTTCCCTATTCGCGTATTAATCTGTTGCATTTGTGGTGAATAGCTATTTATTCCTTGCTCCGGGTTCTGAGCGATTAGTTCACAAGTTTTTATTCTTAGTCTGCAATATTTGATGAGCGTTTGGTTACGCAGGTGTAACCGGTTAGAGAGGTTCATTTTATCCAATTCGGTGATCAATTCAATACCATTGCTCCATGCTGATTTTCCGTGTTGCAGTGCCCGAACTAGTTCTTCCCCCGTATTGTTTTCCTGTCCCCTTAGTACTTTTAATGCATCGGTATCGATTTTATAAAATTCCTGGATCTGCTTCTGATAGGTGACCTTGTCACTATTGGCTAGGTTAACGTAAATTACCGCTGAAACAAGCATGACAACAGTTACCGACAATATCGGTGTAAGCCATTTTAACAAGACTTCACCTGGTTTCTGCAAAGCCGGGTAATAAGCGTATCCGATCATCAGGCCGGCAAGTAGTCCCCCCAGGTGTGCTGCGTTATCTATTCCGCCTTTGAAACTGCCGAATACTAAATTGTAAACCACAAATAGGCCGATGTTTGTTAGCAAACCTTTACGCATGGAACTCTCGATGTGATTTGTGCTTAACAGCGCAAGGAATACCCCATATAATCCGAAGATAGCGCCTGAGGCGCCAGCACTCACAGTATTGTCATGCCACCAAAGGCTGATCACACTTGCAAAAATGCCGGCCAGGAGGTATGCTGTGATGAATTTTACCCTTCCCAGAAACGGTTCTAAAAATAACCCTACAAAAGCAAGCGCGTACGTATTTAGTAGCAAGTGGATGAAACCGAAGTGAATAAAGCAGCTCGTAATTAATCTCCACCACTGACCCCCGAGCGTATAAATGGTTGCGTTCGCTCCCCATGTGGTCATGCTGGCAGCATCAGGTTCGAATACAGCTACACCCGAACATACCATGATGAGGTAGATTAAAATATTGAGTACAATTAGAATAGGGGTAAAGAAATAGCCTTTTGCCGGTTTAAAAAAGGATAGCAACCCGCCGAAAAAATGAAATTTCGGTCTGATATCAGGCTTTAAAGTATCTTCGTAAGCGGGAACAAAATCTTTTTTATAGATTTTATATTTTTCACGCACTTCATCTTCGCTGATCTCTGATTTCAACTTTTCAAATGAGAAAATAAATGCATGTACCGCGGCTTCGCTGCGTCCGTAGTCATTCAGCAGATTGGATATGGTGACACATTGCACCATGGCACCAGACTCGTTTAATTTAACAGTGATTTCTCCGTTCCAGGAATGCTCGCCATTATCGGTGTAAGCAATGACACCGGCATCTGAGATAAATCTGATGCGCCAACCGAGATATTTAACCGTTTCAAGTGCAATCACCAAAAATTGCTTGTCAGTCAGCTCATTCTTAGATAAGTGTTGCTCAATTTTCATATTTCGGTGGTAGTTTTTCTGCCGGCCAGTTCAAAATAACTCCCCGGTTGTTTGATCAAAGGTATCATGACAGGTATTAAAGTCCTGCATATTATACGTTGGGCGARATATAATAATTTTTTGGGGCATAGCCACCAAGGCTGATCAGCTGCTAGTCCGGGCAGAACAGTGGGAGCGCTCTCATATTTATTTCTATTGAAGGTGATATGTTTCACATAAAAACGGAGAAAAGAAGTCTATCTTAGACAAGAGTTTGAAAGAAAATATACGAAGAAATAGCATGAACGAGGGAATTAAAGCCAGAAAGCCAATCTTAATTGCTGGCGTGGTTATTTTAACCATCTGCTTATGCTTCATTTTCCCATTCGAGTACAATCGAACAAACTACATAACAGATCTGAAATTTACTTTTTTATCCCTGACTGTAGCCATGTTTACATTAATGTTTGGCTTAATGGGAAAGCATTTTTATAAAGGATTACTTTTTCTAATCTGCAGTGCCTTATTCAGTTTTATCGTTTGGTTTTTCTTATATCCAGCGGGATGGCTCTCACCTGTAGTGGCGGTTTGGGGAGGCATTCCATCCGGGGTTATAGCCGGACTATTATTTCTGCTATTAAATTTTGAGTTCATAAAAGATGAAAACCGATATAGATTATTCTTTAAAAGGTTGATTTCCTACTTGGTGATTTTAGGTATCGTTTCTTTTTTATTTGACAAAGGTGGAGATTGGATTTTTGATATTTCGGAGTATCTTAAGTCTAGAAAGTAGCCTGTTTTTAGCATCTCTAGGACATTACAGTTAGATAAATAATCACTAAATTGCCTCATAGTGCTCTTGCTGGAGTCATTTAACATCTTGGATAGGCATAGACACCAAGATGACAAATTTGATATGGAATCTATCAGGATCAGGAATTTAGGATAAACTTTAATGCTAAGTAAAGCAACAAATTATGACAGTAGATGAAATTTACCAAAGCATTGCAAAAAACATAAGCGGCGTTATTAAAGAGGATTGGCAAAATGCGGTCCTACGACTGGAGGTGCTGGACGGCATGGTCAGCAACACCGGTGTTTATTATGATGCAAAAGGCCATGAAAAGCAATTGGATGTCGAGGAGTTTGATTTCCAATTGACATTCGACATCCTGGAGCTCCACCAAATCACGACAGAAGGTAACGGTAGCAAGTGGAACGGGGCAGTTTATGAATTATCTTCTGAGGGCAAATTCGATATGGAGTTTATATGGGATCAGGATTTTCAGGACGAAGTCGAACGTTTAGCAAAAGATTGATGATGACCATAGACGAAATTTATTTAAACATAGCACAAAGCATTTCAAATGCTATCGAGGATGCTAATTGGGCAGAGGCAAAATTAGATATTGAAGTTGTCGCAAATGGAGTTGTCGCTTATACAGGCGACTATCAGGTTAATAACACAACAATTGATCTTTCTGTCAGAAAAATTCCACGGGATGTCAGAAATTGGCTCAGGGAATTACACAGCGTAACAACGAGTGGTGGCAATAATAAATGGAACAGGGCTATCTTTTCATTAACACCAGATGGTAAATTCAATATTGAATTTATTTGGGATCAGGATCTGCACGATGAAATCGAACGTTTAGCAAAGTCATGATTTCACGTGGTTGCATGTTTTGTTTGGTTGCCAATAGCGTTAGCAACTACTGAAATGGTATAAAAAACACCGGCAATTCTTTTCCATTTTTTGCAAATAACAACAGCGCATACCAACTTTTCCTGTCCGTAGAGTCATATCTGTTTTCAGTCTTAGTACCGGGATTACCCGAATTATCAATAAAAATTCCAGCTCTCATATCAATGGGTTGATGCATAAAGCTAGGTTATATTTCCGAACAATTGATTAATTCGACATGGGTAAATAGAAATATATTATATTAGTTGTCAACATTACAGTCTAAATTACTACCGATGATTTTCGACAAATCTGAAATGTTACTTATTTTTAATAAGTTGTTGTTTTATAGTGTCTTATAATTTGTGTATTGGTAAGTAATCACTAAAAACTACTGCATTCCTCTTACCGATGATTTAGTGGAACAAAGAAATCGCAAGGAGCAGGTGAATGGTTTTATCTGCGGGCTTTGGTAAAGATCTGTCTATCCCAGGCGGATGCTTTTCCTGCTCCAATCGATTTAGTTAGGTATATCAGCGTTTGATCGTTTGATATGATTTCACCGTAGGCTGCATGATGTCCTATGTCTTCCGGCATGATGAGTTTTCCATTTTTTAGGAATGCCTTATAGCTATCACCGCTTTCCCGCTTTTGGAACTTGCCCGTCCAGTCAATAATTGTTGCATAACCGTCTTTAAAAGATATCTCCAAATGCCTGCTCGTTTTTTTATCCAGCCATAACCCTTCGAAATGCTTTCCCGCCTGCTTCGATTTGGAGGACTGTGCCGGGCTGTTCCCGTTTGCTAGTAACAGGACCACGAAAAGGACAAAGGAATTGATATATATTGCCATCTGATTTTTCTTT
This sequence comes from Pedobacter sp. 05T44, assembly GCF_056395985.1. Lineage (NCBI taxonomy): Bacteria > Pseudomonadati > Bacteroidota > Sphingobacteriia > Sphingobacteriales > Sphingobacteriaceae > Pedobacter > Pedobacter sp. 05T44. The sequence continues at coordinate 111,330 of NZ_JBFTKO010000011.1, read as the reverse complement.
AGTAGACTACACTGTTTCTAACTTAGTTTGTGAAATTAATGTTACCGGTTAGCCAGCTTTTCATAATTTTAATAACCACTGGCATCACCACCCATGTCAATATGCCGACCATGAGCGTTGCGGTTAGCAGCAACCGGAATGGAGCGGGCAGACCTATAAGTAACCAACCAGTAGCGTAATACAGAAAAAGGCTCGTTGGAAATACACCGCACAGAGTAGCAATGGCCATCTTCCATCTTGGTGGTGGATTTGGTGAACGAAACCAAGCCTCCAGACCCGTCAATTGTCTGTAGACAGCTGGTTCGGTAAGGGTGGAAGCATAAGCTTCCCACTTGTTGAACTGCTCTGAATTATAGAATGCGTCACGTTCTTTTTCGTCTTTAAATGTTCTTAATATACCAATTTCATTACTATACGCTCCTGGAAAGGAGGAGATGACTGCGGCTCCTTGCACGCCATCGTGAATAAACGATTGCCCAAGAAAATTCCGCAGAGATTCTTTAAATTCCTGTTCTTTTCCAGGAAGGATTTTTCGGGTAATTGCAACATGTATGGCCATAGTTTCTGATAGGTTACTAATTTAAAGATTTACTTTTATTCAACAAGTCTAATTTTGTTAGACTGTGTTAATAAGCTGGTTTGGAAGGAAGACCATGGTTAAGCTAATAGATATGTTTCTCTGTGGATTCATCGTTTTTTAGCCGCTTTAATTAGCTCAAGAACTTCTATCTTTGATGGTTCCATTTTTCTCAGCATACCTAGGTCATTCTTAATTAGGGTGATCGAGGAAAGTGTTTCTTGGTTCTTACCTGTTTCAAATACTTGTTCTTGCCATTGGAGCGTGGAACCATTGGTCATATCATAGGTAATAGATCTTTTGGTTGTCTGCCGGCTCTCAATATTGAGGTAGGTAATGATCGAGCTAACATTGGACCGGCTGTAATGGATCTTTTTGCTAAACCGGATCTCTTCCGGCGAGAATGCCCTGACTGAATCCAGCCAATTATGCTTATTGTAATAATATTTGCAGGTCCAGGTATCTTTTATATCTGCCTGGCTGCGCTGCGTAACGATCCTGGCCTGGGAAATTTTTTTAGTTAATTTAGGCGTATAATTCAACAAAGGGAGCGCATCAGCAATCGGATAATCGCCTATGGCATCCGAAAGCAAATTTAACATAGCCATGATCGAGTGTCTGGCTTTGACTTCTTGTTTAAAGGTAAGGTAGTAAGCGGGAAAAAGCGTATACCGGTCGGTCTTGTTTATCACTACCGTAGATAATTTGTCTTCAAATTCTATGCGCAGACTTTCTTTCATTTGCCCGCTAGAGATCAGCGATCTACGCTCGCAGAACAACCCACTGCTGGTTTCGGTAAAACGGTAAGATGCAGCTTCGGAGATTACACCGTCTCTAACTGCGTAAACGGAAAGACGGTTACCAACTGTATTTCTGCAATACAACAGACGGCTGGTATCGGAACCTTCATCGGTATTGTCAATTTTGGTAATTACTTCTCCGTAATAAGCGTCCTTTGCCTGTGCAAAGTAAATACTAGCAGAACAAATCAAGGAAAGCAGACAGCAGGTTCTTATCATGAGGTATCTCAATATTCAACTGGAAGATAAAGAAAGTTATTTAAATTACTTAACAATGATTTTTTTGACAGGCTGCCTCCATTTGACACAAATAGCTTAATTAAAGATATTATTTCAATTGGCACGCTGTCAAAGGCTTGCTGAGGGCATTATTCATTAAGATCATTTCGTTTAACTTCCTCTTGGTTTCTATCAGTCTCAATCCCGTCTTAAAAGTCTTTAGATTTTTTTATAATTTTTGAAATCTTCTTATCTATCATCAGGGTCAGTGCAATGCCTGACTTCAAAGATCTCATCATTATTTCTTCTTATATTGGTGATCTAGTAATTTTAATTAGCGAACACCATGAAGTATTTATGTTTTATCTTTTTTTCATTTTTAACGATTGCCTGCAATAGACAGGAAAAAATAGATCTATCAAGACTAAACCTGGATGAACCCATTGAAAATGTGATTGACTTTAAGGATAGAAATGCACTTGAAGTAAACACCGTGGAGTACCCATTTTGCTTTCTGATTGAAGGGAAAAATTTAGGAAAATTCATATTTGATGGAATTGATTTAAAAGGGCACAAAGTATTTTTTCAGGTTAATGCTGAACGATTGAAAACAGATAGTATTACCAAGTTTGGAGGTGGTCATTTTGCAATGCAGGGATTTAAAGACAAAACAGAGCTTTCTAAAATTTTAACAGAATATAAAGCTGACGATGTTATATATGGATTCAGATTGGAAATGAAGACTCCAGATCTAAAAAAAGAGATCCTGAAAAAACTTGAGATCCGATATGGAAAGGGAACTAAGAATCCTAATACAGATCATGGATTATATTGGAATGTAAAGAAGGAAAATAAATATGTTTTTTATGCTCCAGACTATGACAGGCTTATTGTTTTAAACAGTTCTGATTTATCAAAAAAGTGTTACTGGGACAGTATGAATGGCCTTATAGATTTTGGAGGGTGTGATAATGAAGCGTACACGAAAGACTTAACGAAGAACAGAACAGATCCAAAGGACATTAAAAACAAGCCGGTCTTAAAAATTGACAAAAACTGGAATATCAATGACCTTAACTTAGGGACTTCAACTGAAGCTGATTTCCTTAAGTCTGCCACCAGCAAAAATTTTGAAAGAGTGATCACATCGGATCCCAATGGAGTTTTACAGGAAGTTATGCATGAAAATAAATACAATAATTTCTATTTCTACTTTATAGCAGGGAAAAACGGGGARAATGATCTGAAGAGCAATTTATTAAAAGGCTATTCTATTAATGACTTTGATGGCGTAGAAGTCTCATTTGAAAATCAATTAAAAAAAGGGATGAAAGGAGAAGATGTCTTAAAGGTCATCGATAAGAAGGATCTAATTGGAGATATAGAGTTAAAATATTCCAATACTATCGAGATTAAAAACCCAGCTTATAAGATCAATTTAATATTTGATGATAATAAATTATTTTCGAGTATGTATGTTCTAAAGAAAGAATAATCTGTTGTATTTATGGTGAATAGCTATTTATACCTTGCTTCGGGTCCTCCTTTAAAACTGCCGTATAGCCCTGAGACTGTTTTTGTGGTCTAATAACTATTCCCCAATTGCCCCAAGTTCTTTAATGACCGGTGTACCTTCCGAGTTCAGCAAAATGAGTTTAATCTTAGAAAACCTGGAAGGCTTAGTCAACATTTCAATTCTTTTATGCCCAACCGAACTACCGCCGCCAATTGTTTTCCAGTTTTGCCCGTTAAACCCTTCTAAGCGGTATTTCCGGATTCTTTCCCCTTTTGCGATGTCTTCTTTAATCACCACCCCTTTCAACAACTGTTTCTTGCCAAGATCCAGTAAAATCTCCTTCCCGCGTCCTGAGGATGTTGCAATTGGGCGATATTTCACTTTTACTGCATCACCAAAATCTTTTAGCAATGCTATATCTTTCAGAGGAACCAGTCCGCTGCTATCCACTACAATCCCAATTAGCATGTTGGAATTACGACCTACACTCGTTATATAATTATCCAGGAACTTTTCTTTACTAATCATGTCCTGAGTGTCGTCCACCCAGAACCACCCACCCTGGAAACCACCAGTTCTCAATGGAAAATCAGTTTCACCCGGACACCAGATTTTACCTCCCGGAACACCGGAGAAATCATTCTCCTTAAATCCTTTAGTGGCATCAATACCGTTGGTGGTACTCCAATTGGGATATGGCGCTAATCCATCTTCGTTTCCAATCCACCTTATCAGGTTTTTAGCGGAGGCTGGACCCTGAAAGACAACCGCATCAGGCTGGAGTTTTTTAAGCAAAGCGTCTACATCAGGACCACCTTCACTAACTGGTATCACTCCTCCATCGAACCAAATTTCGAAGAGCTTCCCATAATTAGTCCATAATTCCGTTAGCTGCTGTATTACAATCTCATTATATGTTTTTTGGTCAACTGGTCCGCCCTTCTGAACAACACCGGGATTATCGGCCCATAGATAACCATTGGTCGATGCACTAGCATAAATACCCGGACGCACGCCATATTTCTTACAGGACTCGACGAAATCCTTCACCAAATCCCCCTTACCACTTTTCCAGGAACTATTTTTTACACTGTAGGCGTGAGCAGCTGTGGGCCATAAGCTAAAACCTGACCCATGCTTTGCTACAAGCACCGCGTATTTTGCGCCCCCAGCCTTAGCCGCGGCAATCCACTGATCTGTATTTACTTTCGAAGGGTTAAAAACCGATGCTGGAGGATGCGAACCGTAAACCCGCCAATTGTAGTTGGGCTTAAAAGTGGGCATATCGAAGTGGAAGATTGCACCAATCTCTGCATCCGACCACTCCTGATGCGCGAGAGTTGGTAAAGCTAACTTGTCCTGAGCCGCAACAATAATACTACTGAAGGTAGCAAAGCCAAGCATTGTTGCTTTCAGCAAATGCTTTATCATGGTTTCATTTTTCATTTAGTTGGGCTTGTGACGTCATTAGTTTAACCAATAAATTTATTACAGTTCCAGACTGGAAAGATGATTTAACCAGCCTACGTGTATTTTTTATAAAATCCTTAAAATGCTCATTAACGCACCTAAAACTACCACCACCAATATAATGAGATAAAAAATAGATGGATTAAATAGACGGTTATGGAGCATTTTCTAAAATACTATTTTTTTTTGTTAAATGACACGTTAGCATCTTGAATAGGAGTAGCCMCCTTTGACATGGATTTTTAAAACTAATCAGATGTGCTTACCTATAGAAATAGGATAATAGATTTGGTTTGAATTATGTAACTTTGTATTATGGCACATACGGAGACACTTGAGGATTTCTACAAGAAAAAGTTTAATTGGTTACCAGATAATCTCAGTCAGGATATCGGACACTTTAATGTATTCAGATCAGAGGACTGTTACCTCCCCGGCGCCAAGCCTGTTCAATATAGTCGCCGGGACTTCTACAAGATCAGCCTTTTCAAGGGTAAGGGGGTTATTCACTATGCCGATAAAAGCATAGAAATGGATGGAAGTGCATTGGTCTTCTTTAACCCAGTTGTTCCTTATACTTTTGAAAATCTAAATGACAAGCATTCGGGCAGATTTTGTATTTATAAGGAGTCTTTTTTTACTGAGATGTTGCGCAGCAATGTTCATCAATTGCCGATGTTTTCTCCTGGAGCGAATCCTGTTTATGTACTTAACGCTGAACAGGAAACAGTTGTATTAGCTTTATTTGATAAGATGTTGGCAGAATTTAATTCCGACTATATTTTTAAATATGACTTACTACGTAATTACGTCACTGAGTTGATTCACTACGCTTTGAAGATACAGCCTTCTAACCGCCTCTATCAACACCCGGATGCCAATTCACGTATCACCGCTATATTTACAGAGCTTCTTGAACGACAGTTTCCCATCGAATCGCCATCACAAAGATTTGGTCTGCGCTCTGCTAAAGATTTTGCTGATCAACTATCCGTACATGTTAATCATCTTAATCGGGCTGTCCGTCAGACGACTGGAAAAACAACTACGGATCATATTATGGAGCGACTGACCAGCGAGGCCAGGGCACTTTTGCGCCACACGAACTGGAATGTTTCCGAGATAAGCTACTGTCTTGGATTCGAAGCACCCACACATTTCAATAACTTTTTCAAAAAGCAGACCAGTACTACCCCTTCGGCATTCCGACATGTTTGAATTTCGTAATGATCGGTTTGATCGACGTATACGCTCAGGTGATGTTTCGCTATATATTTGTATCGTAAAAACAAACGAAATATGGAGAAAATCAGAACTTGGTTTATTACAGGAGCTTCCAAAGGATTTGGGTTAAGCCTGGTAAAACAATTACTTCAAGCGGGTCAGAATGTTGCAGCTACCTCCCGCGATTTAAAGGCATTGGTAGATGCCGTCGGTGTTACCGCACCAAACTTTCTACCGCTGCAAGTAGAACTGAGTAATGAAGACAATGTTGGTTGCGCCATCCATCAGACAAATGTAGCCTTTAGTAGTATTGATGTTGTAATAAATAATGCAGGCTATGGTATTGGAGGAAGTATCGAAGAATTAAGTGATCGTGAAACCCGAAATAGCTTTGAAATAAATGTCTTTGGAACGTTGAACGTTATCCGAATGGTAATGCCTTACATGCGCATTCAAAAGTCGGGACATATTATTAATATATCTTCGATAGCAGGTATAACGGGCACAAGCGGCTGGTCAGTTTACGCAGCTACAAAATTTTCGGTGGTTGGATTGTCCGAGGTTCTTGCACAGGACGTTGCTGAATTCGGAGTTAAAGTAACAGTGGTGGCGCCTGGTGCATTTCGTACTAATTTCCTAAATGAAGATTCAATCAATATCGCGCAACATACTATTCCGGAATACACTGAAGTACATAACGCGCAGAAGATGATGCTGCAAAAAGCTGGAAAGCAAATTGGGGACCCTGAAAAGGCAGCAGAAGCCATCATTGAGATAGCTCATTTAGAAAACCCTCCGCTTTACCTGTTGCTTGGCGAAGATGCCTACAATCGTGCCATGACTAAATTGGAAAAGCTGAAAAAGGATTATTTACTCAACGAAGAGCTATCGAAAGCTATGGCTTACCATGGATGATCAGCTAATTATAAAGGGGGGGTGGATGCAGAGTTTCCATTTATAATTTTATTTTAATAACTTCCAAAAGTGATCAAAATGACACGGAATCAAATGTATCCCACTTTGCATTAGTTTTTATGAAAATACAGCTCCTAAATAAAATGACAGTTTTTTTTGCTTTAGGTCTGCTATCATTGCTGGGAATAATTGTTTCTTCAATAATCTTGACAACTCGAAACGGAATGAACGAAAGATTACAGGGCTGGGTAAACTTGCTTTGGCTGCCAGTCCCTATTTTGATCATAATTATTGACAGAATTTGCTTGAAAAAATATGGCGTAAAAAAATCAAACAAAATTCAGCTCTATATTTTAGGCGCCTTAATCTTACTCTTTATACTGAATTTATTTAGATTACAAATACAAATATAGACCATCATAAAAAGTAAGCACAATAAAAGCACATTTTCCACGCTATATTTGCATTATGAATTTACAAATGCGCATCACTTTTGATGAAAAGGACTATACCTATATTGTTTTAACGAAAGGAATAACAAGAGAAACTAATACAATCAGGATTAACTTAAAAGATATGGAGTATCAACTTGCTTGCAATTCAAAGGGAGATTGGGATGTTGTTGATGCGACCGTAAACGATCATCCTGAACTCCTCAAAGCTATAGGAAGAAATATCAAACTTCGGTATAGGCTATAAACCGTATCAAATAAAAACTTACTGATCTACAGCGGTAAAGGTGTCGGATTTTTTGAAACTTTCTTTTCTTAACAATCCCTTATACTCCTCCAGTAAATTAATATACTTACCCATCCAGTAAAATGCCAGATCTGCAGGCATTTGCTCTGCGTTTCGAACCTGAGCATTTAATTCTTGTTCAGGTTCAAAACCGAAGAATCCACTTTCGAAATGGGGATGAAAGTCATAATTTATAATCCTGCCTATTTGTAGGATCAAATCTGGGTGAAGGTCATTCTTGGTGAACCAGTTGTACAAGGTGCGTMTGTTCACATGTAAGCGTCTGGATAGCTCAGTGATGTTAATCTCTTGTCGTCGAATTGCCAATTCAACGATCTCTCCGGCATTGTATTCCATATTTTTCTACCATTATATCAGATAATCTTTGTTTGAATAGATTTTTTCCCTATTCTACGAAGTTAAATGTTCAACAAATAGCAGCCAATACGGAAAATACGGAGATTTCAAGACTAAACACGCGTATTTCCCGCAAGTAAATAGCCAAACCACGCACTATAACTGAGTTTATCAAAAAATATGTGAAACCGCCAAAAAAAACTATCTTGAGTTTGTTTTAAAACAATTAACCAGATATGAAACTCCTAAGATTCTATTATTTTACATTCCTTTACCACTACCGGAATAAGCCTGAAAGCTGGGTTGGTGACTTCAGAAGTGTGCTATTGGTAGAACTCAGTATATGCTGGCTGATATTGAGCCTCTGGCTATTAGCCGATCCTGGATTCTGGTCAATGGGATCCTGGACCAAGCCACTTGTACTGGGCGTAAATATCATCATCCTGATTATCCTTCAGCGGTATTTAATGAATAAGGGCAGGAGCGAGCTGATATTTCAGGAATTTAAAAGTCATCAGCTAAATAACCAAACAAACAGGGCAATCTGCTGGGCAATCTGGGCAGGATCTTTTATCCTTTTTATAGTATCAGCCGCACTGCAATAAATGTATAACTATTACCTGGATAATCCAATTCATAAGGCTTAACAGTTATACGGGACAACCTTTAATGTCATCAGGTGTTCCCGACGACCGTTTAAGCKAAAATATGGTCTGCAAAACAACTGAAGCCATCACGAACAGTAAGCCAATATAAAAGGAAACGCTTAGCTCTTTGCTTTCGTTAAAGAACAGAAAGGCAAGTATGATTGCGTATACGGGCTCAAGGTTAAAACTTAAATTTACTGTAAATGCCGAGATGCGTTTTAAAGATTCTGCAAAAAGCACATAAAGTCCTACCGTACAAAAAGAAGCAAGTAACAACAAGTACCCGGTATCTTTTAAGCTCGGAAGGAGGGATGGTGCTGGAAAATAGTGTAGGTAAAAGGGAAGTGCTATACCTAAAGCAATGGTACCCCCAATCATCTGGTAATAATTGATGATCCTGCTGTCGTATTTTCTAACTAGCCGCTCGTTATAAATGGTGTAAATGGCAGCGAAAGCAGAAGAGAGAACACCCAGTCCTATTCCTAGCTGATAAGARGAATCGAAATGGAAGATCAGGGCAATGCCAGCCAATGTGAGCAGACTTAATAAAAGCTCAGTTAGATTGAACTTCTGCCGGTTAATTATCGGACTGAAAACAGCGGTGAAAAAGCTGGTTAGACAGTAACAGACTACACCTATGGACACATTGGCGTACTTGACACTGGCGTAAAAGAATACCCAGTGTATGGTAATAAAAAGCCCGATTTTTGCAATATCAAACTTCTGTTTAGAAGTCACGCTGGTCTTTGTTTTAAACAATTTTAAAACCAGTAACAGGATAATAGAGGAGAAAAATACCCTGTACCAAACCAGGAGTCCTTCGTTAAGGGAAATGAGTTTACCGAATATGCCGGTGAAACCCGCGAGTAGTACAGCAAAGTGTAATACCAAATATGATTTTTTCATAAAAGAATTGTCTGTCTGTTCTTAAAAACAGGAACTAAAGATTAATAAATAAACGAAATGCGTAACCCAGGATTCAACGTGCTGATCAACTGATCCGCAGAACCGTAAGTTCACAGTGCATGTTAATTATTAAGGTGTAGGAGGAGGAAGACAACTCTTTCTGTTCATATCGATAATTTTAAACGAAACTAATCAAAATATTTTGAAGTCATAACAGATTTGGAAAGATAGGTTGTGCGCGAGGAAGGCGAATCTGCTACTGTAAAGGAAATGACTTTTCTTATCATAGGTTAATATACCTTAGTTTTCGGAGACGTAAATTTGAGTGAATTAAAACTAGGCGGATAAAATGGAAATAGGAATAGACAGCTTTGCGTCGGCAATGTACGGTAGCAAAACACTAAGTAGTGTAGCGGCAATGGAACAGTTGTTGGACAGGATATCTATGGCTGATGATGCCGGATTAGATGTTTTTGGTATTGGCGAACATCACAAAAAGGAGTTTTTGGATTCTGCCCCGGCAGTGATTCTATCTGCAGCTGCAGCAAGGACCAAACGGATTCGGCTTACCAGTGCGGTTACGGTGTTAAGCACCTCCGACCCTGTGCGTGTCTATCAAAATTTCGCTACACTGGATCTGATCTCCAAAGGCAGGGCGGAGCTTGTTGTTGGTCGTGGCTCGGCAATAGAAGCCTATCCGCTGTTTGGATTTGATCTCAACGATTATGACGCACTTTTTGCAGAGAAACTGGATCTCCTTTTGCGTATTAGGGATCAGGAATTTGTGAGCTGGTCGGGCAGATTCAGGCCTGCATTGCAGAACCAGCCTGTATATCCACGTGCTTTTCAGGATAAATTGCCAGTTTGGTTAGGCGTAGGTGGTACGCCCGAATCCTTTGCGCGAGCTGGATCATTAGGTTTACCACTTATGGTAGCGATAATTGGCGGTGAAACCGAGCGCTTTCGCCCTTTGATCGATTTGTACCGTKAGGCAGGTCACCGCGCAGGTTTTGCCCCTGAGAATTTAAAAGTCGGTTTGCACTCACCAGGCTATGTTGCCGCAAGTAATGAGCAGGCCATTGCAGAATATTATCCGGGATATGCAGAACTGTGGACCAAACTTGGCAGGGAGCGTGGATGGCCTCCAGTTACCAAAACACAGTTTGATCATTTGGCTGGCCCAAAAGGAGTGTTGGTACTAGGTGGTCCCGAGCAGGTTGCAGAGAAACTGCTGAAACATAGTGAATCCTTAGGGGGCGTTGACAGGTTTACTTTTCAGATGGATAATGCAGGGTTGAGCCATGAGCAGTTATTGAGATCCATAGCGTTAATTGGCGAAAAAGTTATTCCACTATTGACTAAATAATTCAAATCGGTTCTTCTAGGAACCGAAATTGAATTTTCCCTCAAATACTTTTCCAATCAAGGGTACAGGTTTTTCAACCTCGTTAGAGGCCGCGATAGCACCAAATAACAGAAGGATTAATGGAACCAGCATAATTAAATAAAAAATGATTCCCAATGTCGGAATCACTGCCAGAATGATGCTGCAAATGATACTCAATAGAATGGAAGTGATTATTACTCCCAGGGCCTGTCCTAAATGATAATTAACCAGACTGCTCTTTTCGGAGGTTTTTTTAAATTCCAGGTAAGAAACGATCCATCCAATGATGGTGAAATAGGCTACAATCGCCATTGTTTTAGTTTTCATCGAAATATAATTTAGTTTCATTAATAGATACTTATTGGCTCCAAAATTACCCTCCAGCCCACCCTAAACCAAGAAATGGTGGACTACACACCGACTACTACTTTCGATAGCGCGTCTACAATGCAACTACATAAAACAGTTAAAAGATTTTAATTCAGCTATTTAGAGTTATTTCCGGTTTTCAGAAGGATTTCTTTTTTATATTTTTGAATATGCAGCTACCACTGAAACCATTACTGATTACCACAGTTTTCTGTCTTGTTTTTTTGAAAGATACAACGGCACAAAAAATATATACCGATTCGCTGAATCACTTACTGGCACAAACTAGTCTTTCTGAAGCGGAGCGGGTAAATATTCACTGTAAACTGGCAAAGGCTAATTTTGAGAAAGACCTGCCATTGTCATTTAAACTTGCTAATGAAGCCCTCCAAATAGGTGCCCGAATGAAAGATGGCAGGGGCAAAGCCATGGCTTTTGCTACGTTGATCCATCTTTACGTCTGGAAAAAGGATCTGAAACATGCTTATGAAAGCCGCGATAGTGCCCTGTATTATGCAGGAAAGACCAAAGATCAGGAAACCCAAGGTTTTGTATGGCTTAGAAATGGCTGGCTAGACCTTGTAAATGATGAGAATGATAAAGCAATAACAAAATTTCTGAAAGCACTTGATTTTTTTAAAGGCCAGGCGGCCTATGAATATGAAAGTACTGTGTATCATTACCTGGCGAGCTTTTATGGTTATGGAAATGACCCGGGCAAACAACGAAAGTATGCGGATCTGAGTTATGAAAYCGCATTGAAAAGTAAACAAATAGATGCATTAAACACAGCATATTTTACCATTGGACAAACTTACTTTGATCGTTTTAAGCTGGACACCAGCAAACGAAATTTATTAGATTCGGCGTTAAACATTTATAAGAAATCACTCTTACTTGCTGAAAAACAAAGTGGCAGATTACTTATCCGTAGCAATACTGCAGCGATTGCACTAAATACTGCCAATATTTATTTCCAGTATTTTCCTAATACCCATAGAGACAGTGCTGAGAAATATACTGATATCGCAATGCGAATTGCAACAAACACCAACTTGCAGGAAGTTTTGGTAAACTGCTATGGCTTAAAGAGCGAATATGCCTTACGGGATGGAAATTACAATGAAGCCGAAAAGATGTTGCTAACAGGATTGAGCGCAGTAGCAGGTGGTGTTATAAAAATGCCATTAACCAAGGCCAGAATGTTCCTTGGTCTTTCTCATATTGCTGAAAAGAGAGGAGATCAGCAAGGGGCATTAAATTATTTAAAAGAGTATATTAAGTTTAACAAGGAGGCTTTTGATGAAGAGAAGATCAATAGCATCCAAAGGGTTGAAGCACAATATCAATCCGAAAAAAAGGAACAGAAAATTGCGTATTTACAGCAAGAAGCTGCCTTTAACAAAAAGCGGAATATTTTTTATATCCTGTTGGCATTAACAGGAATTACAGCATTACTCTTTTTGCTTAGGTCATATAATTATAAACTCAAAGCATCAATCAGAAAACAAGAACTAGTCGACAAAGAAAAAGGAGCTGCAGAATTACGGGCGCAATTGAACGAAGCAGAAGCAATGCAACTCCAGACAGAACAGGTTTTACTTAAGGAACGCCAGGAACGTTTGCAGAAAGAGGTATTGGCAGGCAACCTTCAGATGGAACAAAAAAATGAATTGCTGGAATTACTATCGGGAAAGGTAAGCACTGATAGCCACCTTACACTGGATGAACAAATCAAGCGAATTATACATCAGCAGAAAAGGATAGACAAAGATTTTGAGGAGCTAAAAACTGATTTTTTTGAAAGTAATCCGGTTTTCTTTGAAAGACTTCAAAAGAAAGCGAATCAAGTTCTTACCCGTCTGGATTTGAAGTATTGTGCTTATATCCTGATGGGGTTATCAAATAAAGAAATAGCAATAAGATTGGGTATCGAGCCCAAAAGTATCCGTATGGCGCGTTACAGAATCAAACAAAAGTTTGGCCTTGATAAAGAAGCTAATCTCGATAATTTTATCAGGTCCCAGGAATAATATAGATGGAACTCGTGTATTACTGGAGGGTCATTAGCTCCTGTAGATGTATTGTAGACGCAGTATTAGATGTAGTAGTCTGTATGTAGTCTCCAAATTCTAGGTTCAGGGTGGATAGAAAAATACTTTTGTATTAAGTAAATATCTACCTATGAAAAAAATAAATGTATTTGGATTATTAATATTGACTTGCCTGGCATTTAATCTTCATGTCTTTGGTCAGYAGCAAGCAGAAAGAGTAATAAAATTAAAGCTGACTGATCCTGAAACCAAAACATCTCAGACCTATCTGCTAAATAATGTAGTGTATTCCTACACAAAATCCCAGGAGATAGGTGGTTTAGCCCAAGATCCAGGCACTTGTGCTGTTAGTATCGATTTTAAGCAGGATATGGATCCATTTCTTTTAAAATGGATTGCCGGGGAAATTAAAGAGGCCGATGGATCGATAAGTATGGAAGCAACAGAGATTGGAAAGCCCGCCAGAACAATAGCTTTTAAGGGGGGTACAAGCGGTAATGTTGCTGAGAGCTTTATGGCCAGCGACAGGACTTCGTACATCCAGATGTCTCTGTATGTTAGATCGCTCATTATTGATGGAGTTGCAATTTATACCGAACAGAAAAAATAAATAAGATATTGTGTAGCGCTCGGTACCTGGGGTAAGCGGCGGGATACCACTCTGTGTGTCCCGCACGTCCAGGTAATTCAATACAAGCTATAAAATTTAGCGGGATACTTGCTCTCCTAGCATCAGGGTATACAAATGGTTCGGTCACGGTATAATATCAACAGGTACCTTACAGGTGTGTAACAGGTCTGTGCTCCAGTTAAACCTGAGTTTAGCTGCCGTGATATCTGAGTGTTGGGCCTGCTCATAAAAAGCCATAACCGAAGAATCCTTTGATTGTAAATGGAGGATTTTGATGATACAATATAGTCATAATCAGACAACATGTTACAGGGATTTTACATCAATAAAAATTAACTTGTAATACCGAAACGAACTATAACCGATCATCAAGAACAAAGATATGAATTCCGGAAAGTCAGCATCGAGCTAAAAAGCATTAAACAATAAGCCTGACCGCACGCTGGTAATGCGTGCTGATGAACTTTCCACAATGGCGTTAATTTTTATATCAAACCTTTTATAACAATCATTAATCCTTAAATTTTAAACCATTATGAAAAAAGCAATTCAATTATCCCTGATTTTTTGCACAATTATTTTATGTGGCTCATGGACCAACAAGACAGCCAAAGTGCCATTCTCTGACGTTACCGTGTCCTTTGGAAATGGCACTTATTACAATGCAACGGTGACAGTAAGTAATTCTTCGGGCTATTATAGCTCTGTAACCGCCAACCCGCATAGTTATGCGAGTTTATATGTACCTCAGGGAACTTATAATGTTAGGGTAGAGGTTGCCGCTCCGTATGATACACCTTATCATACCTACAATTATAACTTCTATTGCGGCTCGGCCTCTAAATATGGCAGCACTTTGGCTTATTTTGAAAATGTTGTAGTTGATTATAGCCTGAGCGTTATTGTTAACTAGCAATATAGCCAATCTCGAATTATCATTGAGGGACAGTCTTGTATTTCAACACTGTCCCTTTAAAGATGCATCTTCAATATTTATAGGCTTTAACGATCATCTAGGGTCCCCTGAAAGATATTCGCCTGTTATATTTTTGTAAGCATCACTCGTGAAAKGGCCAGCTTTGCCATCAATTTTTATAATGGCACCTAATTTTACCAGCCAGCGCTGTAGCTGTTCTGCTTTAGTAGCATATTTTGATGGTGAAAAGATCACTTCCTGTCCTAATTGCCTGGTTAGACTAATCCTATCAATAATACCAGTGATCAGCTGCCTTTCAATAAAGCGTCTTAAGATAACTGCTGCACCGCATTGGGCGGATACCGCATTAGGATCATAGTGTCCATCTGACACATATTTTCCTTTATCATAGTGATTGCTGAAGCTCCAGAGGTATGGACTAGGAATAGGGTGCTCTAAATTTCTGTAGCCAAACCCGTTGTATTGTTCCAGCTTATAAAGGATGCCAGCAATATCCCAATCAGGCCATTGTTCCAGCTTTTTAAGCTTAAGCGCATCCTGCGCACTAAATTCCCATGTGTAAGGCGCTGAGCCACCAACGGGCCGGCCTGCGGGAACATGGATAGTTTTAGCTGTTAACGGATCACCGTTATGAAGGTGGGTTTTGAAATTACAGCTGCCTTCCATATAATGTATAATGCCAATGAAATACCACGGTATATTTAATGGAAATCCCACTGTCTCATAACGGTTTTTACCAGTCAGAATCTTACTTATCACTGCATCTACAGTGACATATTTCTCTGACTTAATAATGCAGGTATCAAAAAGATATTGATACTGCGCCCTGAGCGCCGGATTGTAATTTATTTTCGACATGATAGATCCTTGTCATCATTACCTAATTTAAGGATAATTTAGCGTAATTAAAACAATTATTACGCTGACTTAATGAGACTATCTATCTATTGATAGCTCAGACTTTAAGTTTATCAATTATAATATTTTATAAAGTACTAATTACCTCAGTAGGTGCCTTTCCGAATTTCTTTTTAAAGGAATGAGAGAAATGAGAAAGGCTTTCAAATCCAAGTTCAAGGTAGATAGAAGATGGCTTCCTTTGCTTATTCTCTATAAGATGCCGGGCCTCTGTCAACCGTTTTTCCTGTAGCCAGTGTCGGGGTGACATATTGAATACTTTTTGAAAATCACGCTTGAAGCCAGCAAGACTTCTTCCGGTTAGTTGTGCGAATTTTTCAACGGGAACATTGAAATGAAAGTTGCCTAGCATGAATTTTTCCAGATCCATCTTGTACGGCTCTGAGAAATCGAATAGAAAATCCTTGAGTTCGGGAAGCGTATACAGTAGCAGCTGAACTGCTTCTCTCACCTTAAGCATCCCCATATCCCTGGTGATTTTTTCATCTGAATGGCGCACATAGGGTATTATGGATTGGAAAAAGCCATGTAGAAAATCATTTTCCGGAATAAGAACATTGGACGAACCAGTATATTTGCGCCTGGTATCTATTTGCTGCTCCAGGGCAACCTGCCGGAGCAAGTCATCCTTTAGGCAAATGATAATTGTTTGATAATCCTGACCTTCCAGCGGTGTTTTGGTAATTTCTCCCAACTGATTTTTCCGTATCAGCAGCATCTGGCCACCTTTCATCGAAACCTTTTGGCTGGTGGTCTCCAGAGTAAACTGTCCCGAAACCTGTAACACTAATGTACTGTGCTCAAAAAAACCCACTTTCTCTTTTCTCTGAGCAGAGAAATATGAATAAAAGATCACTCCAGGAATTATTTCAGTTGGATTGGTCATGATGTAAAGATATTAAAATAGCCGGGGCTTTTTAGCCCCGGCCATTATCGTTGCAGGTAGGTGCCACCAAGGATCGCTCCTGGCGAAAATTGTGCGTTAAGGGCGTTAGCCTCTTCCGGACTGAAAATTATCTCCATTGCTTGCATATTCTCCGGTAGTCTTGATCTGCGGCTCATGCTTACCAATGGCATAATATGTTCGCCCTGAGTGTTGACCCAAGCAATAGCCAGTTGTGTCGGGGTATATCCTTTTTCTTTTGCGATTTGCCTTAATACTTCAACTTTTTCCAGATTTTTAATGAGATTCTCTCCTTGAAAACGTGTGAAATGATTATGATGATCATTAGCTGGGAGTGGTGCGGTCATCTCCCCTGTAAGCAAGCCTTCGGCGGTGTTGGCAAACGCAACTACACCGATACCCAATTCTTTGGCTGTTGGAAGCAGGTCGCTTTCTATCTGGCGATCGGCCAGTGAATACCCGATTTCCAATGCAGTTACAGGGTATATGCTATTCGCCTCACGCAGTTGCGTTGGGGTAATTTCAGAAACGCCAAGGTGGCGCACCTTTCCTTCCTTGATTAAGTCAGCGACAGTCCCTATGATGTCTTCAATTGGTACACTATCGTCAATTCTGCATGGTTGATAAAGATCAATGGTATCGATACCCAAGCGTACCAAAGAATAATTGATAAAATTCTTGATGGCCATTGGACGCAGGTCCAAGCCAAGCCACTGGCCATTGTAAAAGATCGCACCAAACTTTACACTGATGAAAGCATCATCCCTTCTGTTTTTGATGGCTTTGCCGATCAGCAGCTCGTTGTGTCCGCTGCCATAAAAGTCTCCTGTATTTAAAAAATTGATGCCTTTATCTAATGCTTCCTGAATGGTAGCGATACTTTCGTTTTCGTCATTTACCGGGCCGCCCCAAACCGACGACATCCGCATGCAGCCTAATCCAAGTTTAGATACCAGCGGACCATTTTTGCCGAGGTTTATTTTTGTTATTTGTTCCATAACTGATAATTTACGTATTAACGAATMAAAGATCATCACTTTTGTTCACCTGCTATTTCCCATATGGCTCATTTTACTTGTCTGTGAGGCTCAACTTATCATTAGTGTAATTACATTTAAAATAAAAATTCCCATAAAAATCTTAAATTGATAAATAAAACAATCGCTGCTATGTTAAAGCAATTCTGCAAATACAACAATTGGGCAAATTCACTTTTGCTGGATGCCTTACAGACAAATTCTCAATTGCTTCCCGAATCATGTATTACACTGTTCAGTCACATCGTAAATGCGCAAAAGATATGGGTTTCCAGAATTAACGGCGTTGCACCCAATATTGGTGTTTGGCAAGTAAACGATCTTGAAATATGCAGCGTGCTGCTCGAAGAAAGTGCAAATGCTTTGTCAAAGATAGAATACCTGGAAACGGCAGACTCACCGATTATAAAGTATACAACCTCAACTGCTGGCTATTTTGAAACATCCGTTAATGATATTTTGCTGCACGTTTTTAATCATGGCACCTATCACCGTGCGCAAATAGCTAAAGAAATGACGATGCATAACATTAAACCGGTTAATACGGATTACATACAATTTATGAGGTTACAAAAATGTAATGAGATTTAATCAAGATGTAAAGTGGTGTCTAATGGTATTATATAATCCTCCGTTTTAGTTCTTTATACCTTGACCTCCCAATAGGTAGTATTTCCCCATTTTTAAGTTCAAGAAGATATTTACTGCCGGTATGAACAATGATTTCTTTTGTTTGATTAATCGGTACAATATAAGATTTATGAATGCGCTCAAAAGAGGCAGGAAGCAACTGTTCTAGTTTTTCGAGTGATTTATCATGAAGTGCTTTCTTTCCATTCAGTAAATGCAATTCKGTGTAAATACCGGCGCCTTTGATGTACCGGACTTCTTTAATATCAATCAATACGATGGAACCGGCCTTTTTAACAGCCAGGTATTCAAGTTTGCCTTCAGATTTTGGCCCCGATGTAGATAAACGTCTGAATGCAAGGTTGAGGCGCTCCTGATCAAAGGGTTTAGGAACAAAATCCAACACGCCGTAAGCAAAAGCCGTAATCGCTTTTTCTGTATAAGCCGATATAATGATCGTATGAAAAGCGCTGGCGGCAACACTTTTAAGCAAATCGAATCCATCCTCACCATTTAAATTCAGATCCAGCAATAACAGATCGGGTGTATGTTCACTCAAGTATTTAATGCCACCATTAACGGATTCACAAACCACAAGATTTTGAATCGTTGATCCAAAGAATTCCCGACTCATCCGCGCTACCCTTTTGGCAATCCTTGCCTCATCTTCAACAAGTAGTATATTCATTATCCAGCATGTATTTTTATGCATGTAAGCCAACCTTCGGGTACGGCCTGCGATTCAAAAGTCCATTGATCACCATAGCTTTCGGTTAACCGTGCAGCAATGTATTGAAAACCTGTCCCTGTTTTTTTTTCAATTCTGTTTTCTCTGTTCCTGGCGATGGTTAGCAGCTTATATTGCTTGTTCCCGCCTTGCTTTTCAAAGCTCAGCTTAAAAGTAATGATCTTATCAATGCTGGGCATACTATGGGTAATGCCATTCTCCAAAATGGTATGGATAATTGCTGGGGGAATCAAATCCAGTTCATCAATACCTGACTGTTCCCATACATAATTAATTTCCTTTCTAAACTGCATAACCTTTAAATGTGCTTTACAAAGCGCTATTTCTTTGGCGACCGGGATTAAAGTTTCTTCTCCTATTTGATTTAAAATATCAAACTCTTTTGCCAGTGCTTGAATAAAAACAATGCCATCTTTTGGCGATTCCTCTATCCAGTCGATCATAGAAGTCAGCGTATTTTTTATAAAATGGGGTTGAATATTTTTCTTTAGCAACTCCAATTTTAACCTCGAAGAAAGTATTAAAGAAGACTGGTGTTCTTTCTCGAGTAGTTTGGCTCTTATAGTGTGTAAATAAAGCATAGATAGTACAATTAGGGTATAACATATGAAAAGAAAAAAATCATAAACGATAAATGCACTCGCTACTGCACTCATCAGTAAACCAACAAATACTACCCAGGCACCTTTTACATTTCTAAATAACGCATTTACTACAATAATGAGCGAGAAAAACCACATGGTGTAACTAAACAACATGGCTGTCCAGTCGTAATGCCTGAAATTATCGATGTAAATCCAGATCAGAATCAGTAATTGCAGACCTAAAAGCCAGAACTTCTTTTTAAAGTAAAACTGAATGGTAAAATAGAAAGGGACAAGAAGGGAAATGGCAAAGGTAAGCCAGCCAACAATTTCCAACCGTGTGTAAAAGTGGCTGTAAGGAATGGTAATGTAAAACTTCACATGCTCAACCCCCAGCAGAGCAAAGAAAAGCAGACAAATGATTCCAAAAATTAGAACATCCAACTCTTTACGACTGCTGTTAATGTACAGGAAGAAATAATAGAAAGCTGCAACAAGAAAAGCACCTGCCATTAAATTCATATATGAAGTGGCAACTAGAGGTCTTTGAATCAATGCCTTATAATATTGTAGTTTAACATCAACACCTCTTAATTCTCCTGTATTAAAATGTTGTGCAGTTCTTAACGCTAATGTGTGTAAACCGGATCTGGCCAGTGAATCAGGCAACAAAAAATCGCTCATTTCGGTACCTGGTACCTCATGGATTTTATCTTTTGCAAACTCACCGTTTTTACCAACGAATACACCATCCCAGTAGACATCGAAGGAACCAAAACTGTGAATCCCTAAACCCACAGAAATACTGTCTTTAGGATCTCTGTTTGTGATGCGTACGTTAACTCTGGACCAAAAAACGGCAGTTTTTGGATCCCGTTCCTTCTCCCAGCCGCTGGTATCATAGTTCTTTTTTGCCCAGTTCAAATCGTCGCCGTTTTTATAGACGGCGTCTGTATATTCATAATGGAGATCCTGTTTACAGGATGACAAAAAGAGGGTTAGAAAGAATAAGAAGCGAAATTTAACCATGATGTAAAGCTAAACTGAATATAAGACAGAAAAATGTATTTCAAAAGGATATAGAGCCGTTGGCATGTTTTATTGTGTTTTGAACGGCCGCAGTCTTAATCTTGCCTCATGAAAAAACTACTCATCACTATCATGGTCTGTGTTATAGGCTCTACGATTAATGCACAGCAAAACAATCAAATACCATCAAAGGGATTGGTAAATGGCAAATTAACTGACCAAGCACAACTCGCACTGCCTTACGTAACTATTCAAGTTAAAAATATCCTTGGGAAACTTATTTTAAGCACCATTAGTGATGAGAAAGGAGAATTTCTTTTAGAAGGATTGCCTGAAGAAAATGTCATATTGGAATTTAGCCTAATAGGTTATAAAACCTTAAGTCGAAACGTTGAGCTAAGTCCTTCAGCCTATAAACTGGATATTGGAAATATTAGCCTTATGCAAGATACAACCGTTCTAAAAGAAGTTTCGATCACTGCA
Organism: Pedobacter sp. 05T44; assembly: GCF_056395985.1. Classification (NCBI taxonomy): domain Bacteria; kingdom Pseudomonadati; phylum Bacteroidota; class Sphingobacteriia; order Sphingobacteriales; family Sphingobacteriaceae; genus Pedobacter; species Pedobacter sp. 05T44. Next base: position 90,250 of record NZ_JBFTKO010000011.1, on the reverse strand, counting down.
GAAAAAAGTATGATTAGTTTAAAACTGGATAAAAAGGTCTTTGAGGTTGGAAAAGACATCTTATCTCAAAGCGGTTCAGTTAACGATATATTAAACAGCGTACCATCTGTAGCGATAAATCCTGAAGGCGCAGTAAGGCTAAGAGGCAATAGCAATGTGATGGTTTTAATTAATGGTCGGCGTTCGGGATTAACGCAAAGCAATTTACTCGATCAGATCCCTGCCGGTCTAATTGATAAGATTGAGGTTATTTCCAATCCCTCTTCCCGTTACGATGCCGGAGGATCTGCCGGAATCATTAACATCATCCTTAAAAAGAATAAAATTGGTGGGCTAAATGGCCAGCTAAAGGTGGTAGGAGGGCTTCCTAATGATAACCGTATAAATCCCAGTTTGAATTATAAGTCAGATAAAATTAACCTGTTCTCTACGCTGGGCATCCGTTTATCGGATTATAAAGGTTTTTACAGCAGTAATCAAAGCGTGTTGGATAATGAACAGCAGCGTTTCTTAACTCAAACACAGGATGAAGACCGACATGATGACGGTAAATTGATATATCTCGGTGCTGACTATCTCATTAATGCACACAATACAATGACTGCAGCCTACTTTAAAAATGCGACTAAAGATCATGACAAAACCTGGTTCGATTATCAATATAGTAGCAGTACTCTGGATAGCAACTTAATCAGAAATGGTGAATCCCGAGAGAAAAGAGATTACAATCAATTAGAATTTAACTATACGCGCACATTCGAAAATGCACAAAAAAAATATACACTTGATATGCAATATGATTTTTGGAATAGCGACAAAACATGGGCGTTGACCACTGAGAAACACTTTCCACATCCCGAAACTTTGCCGGGTATCAGGACCAGTTCTATTGGCAGTAGTAAGGATTTCTTACTTCAAAGCGATTTAGAACAACCACTAACCGAAAAATCGATGCTTGAACTGGGGCTAAAACTCGAGAACAGAAAAGTAACAAGTGATTTTTATGCAGAACAACAACAAGGAGATCAATGGGTTATTTATTACAATATCAACAATAAACTTCAGTACAATGAACTGATTAGCAGTGCCTATGCTCAATTCAGCAATAAAGGTAAGAGGTTTTCTTATATGTTGGGTTTGCGTTCAGAACTTACCAAAATTAGTATTGAAGATCGACTAGGTGACTACCAAAATAAAAAAAATTACATCCGCATATTTCCTACGCTTAACCTGAGCTATCAGCTCAATGAAGAAACGACGACACAGTTTAGCTATAGCAAAAGAATTAATCGCCCATCATTATGGATGTTGTATCCATTTAATGAACTTACAGATCTTAACTCTCAATTTATTGGCAATCCTGCTCTAAACCCTTCGTATGCGGATGTGCTGGAACTTGGCTTATTGAAGCATTGGGGAGATTTAACCTTTAATCCTTCTGTCTACTACCAAAATAACTCTGATATTATCCAAATGTACACCTATCGGAACAACGATATATTTTATACTATTCCGGTTAATATTGACGGTGAGATCAGACAGGGGCTTGAGCTTTCTTTACTTTATAATCCATGGAAATGGTTACAGTTGAATGCCGAATTAAATGGTTATGAGTTCCAGCAAAAGGGGTTTTATCTGGGTCAGGATTTTGATTTTAATGGAAATGCCACAACAGGAAGGTTTAGCACTCAGGCAAAAATATCAACGATGATGAATTTACAGTTGCGTTACAATTATACAGGTGCAACAACCAATGCACAAAGTCATACCTGGTCCGTTCACTATCTGGATTTCGGACTAAGCAGGAATGCGCTGAAGGAAAAAATGACAATTACACTAGATGGAAGTAATGTACTCAATACGCGCAAAACTAAAACTTTAACCACTGGCGATAATTATATTTATAATCAGCTAAGTAACCCTAATGCTTCACGTTATCGTTTAACTATGGTTTATCGCTTTAATCTTAAGGATAGCCAATCGATTAGACAGGCAAAAAGCGGAAATAGAAACTAAAAAAACCGTAAGGACTCATTTTTTTTGACTTTTTCTTAGATTGCATCACAAAATTGTCGTGCATGAAAACTTTAACAAAAGAAGATCAGGAAGCTATAACACCAATAATGGCGCTAAATTTATTGGAAGAGGGAAATAAACGATTTGTTAATAACCTGAAAATCAACCGAAATCTTTTACAGCAAGCAAATGAAACCTCAGATGGTCAACATCCGTTCGCTATAATTTTAAGTTGCATAGACAGTCGCACATCTGCGGAATTAATTTTTGACCAGGGTTTGGGTGATATTTTCAGTATCCGGATTGCAGGTAACATTATTAATGAGGACGTTTTAGGAAGCATGGAATTTGGCTGCAGGCTTGCAGGTGCAAAAATTATCGTTGTTCTGGGCCATACCAGGTGCGGAGCAATTAAAGGTGCCTGCGATCATGTGGAGATGGGCAACCTTACTTCTTTGCTCTCGAAAATCAGGCCTGCTGTGGATGATGAGCTGACCATAAAAGAGAACCGMAATTCTAACAACAGCGAATTTGTTGAAAAGGTAGCCGCTATAAATGTTAATAGGTCTGTTAAATCGATACTGGAGCGAAGTMCCATTCTCAAAGAAATGGTAGAAGGAGGTCAAATCGGAATCATCGGGGGCCTTCACGATATTACCACAGGAGTAGTTACATTTTATCCGGGAACGATAGATTTGGGTAAAAAGTGAAAAATAAATATAGATTTGTGAAATGATAAATGGCCGTTTTATGGATATAAGGTATATTAATACTACAGTAATATGTGCTGTTTTCATGTGTGTATTGCTATCATGTGGCGTTAAAAGAAGAGATGCAGATAAAAATGTTGCTCCTGCCGATGTTCAATTGGTAAACCCTGCATTACCTGGCGACAATCCGGATCCTTCAATTATAAGGATAGGCAAAGTTTATTATGCTACGTCAACTACTAATGAATGGGCACCTTATTTTACCATCTATAAATCGGTAGATTTGAAGAACTGGGTATTGGTTAACCATGTTTTCCCGGAGGGGTTCAAGGATATGAAGGATCAATGGGGAGAAAATAATTTCTGGGCTTCCGAACTGGCCTATGATGCAAAGCAGCATAGAATTTATGCCTATTATACTGCGCATAACAGGAAAGTCAAAGGAAACCCGGGCTTGCAGTGTGGTGTAGCCTGGATAGATGCCAATAAAATCGAAACGGGCAAATTCACAGACAATGGTCCTGTAATCATAGAAGATGATTGTGGAGCAATTGACGCTTTCGAATTTCAGGACAAGGGAAAAATTTATGCCTTCTGGAAAAATGACGGAAATGGTTGTGGGAAGGAAAGCTGGATTTGGGTGCAGGAAATCAATGAAAGCCGTACCAAATTGCTGGGTGAGAAAAGAAAAGTATACACAAACAGCCAACCTTGGGAGACCTCTCTGGTAGAAGGTGCTTGTTTTTTCAGAATGGGTGAGTACATCTATAGTTTATATGCGGTAGGAGGGTGTTGTGATGCTAAGTGTAATTATAAGACGGGAATTGCCCGGACAAAAGATCTAGCAGGAGGAAAATGGGAGAAGTATGATAAAAACCCTGTAATGGTTAGCAATGAACGATGGAACTGCCCTGGTCACGGCACTGTGGTTGAATCTGCAGACCACCGATTTTTTATGCTTTATCATGCGTTCAATAAAAACTATGATGTATTTGTAGGCAGAGAAGGTATACTTGAAGAATTAAAAACGGGGCCGGATGGCTGGCCGGTTCTTCATAATGCGACCATTCCAAATCGACCAAAAGCAGAACTGGATTTTTATGACGATTTTAAAAAGGACAATAAACTGAACCTAGCCTGGCAATGGCCATCGAAATTGCCAAAGCCGGATGTGAACTTCAATAAGGGGCTTCATCTGGTATCTACGAACCAGAATCATGAGTTGGGAACATTTTTAGGGCAATATATTAAAACCGTGAATTTCAGCATTAGCACGAAAGTGACGCTTACGGAGGCACAAAGTGGGGTCTGTTTCGCAGGAGCCATTTTCAAAAGTAAGTGGCCAGGTGAGTTAGGAGGAATTGGAATAACAGCTGCTGAAGATGGTATAACAGTATATAATAATCTTGAGGGAAAATACCTTGTACTCAAACAAGTCAAAGAGCAATCTCATGGATTAATTGAATTGAAAATGCAGATCAGCGGAGGTGGAAAACTAATAGATTTCTTTTATAAAAAGCCTCAGTTGGAATGGGTGAAATTCCACACTGCAACATTTGATGCGCCAAAATATGCACCATGGGGAATGGGGTATAGGGCTGGTATTGTAGCTAAAGGTTCAGGTCAGAAAGCGTTTTTCAATTCTTTCGAATTGAAAAATAATTAAAGGGTAATGCCATTTATGGGCCCTTTAACTCTACAACGATCTTTTGTCCTTTGTTTTTAAGGAGTTCGACAGGAAACTTAAATTCCACTCTTTTCAGATTCTCTACTTTCATATCATAGTCTAATGGGGGAGGATTTTCGGAAACCACCATGATCAAGACGCCCTCAGGTTGCTTGATCATAACTTTTAGGTTTTTTCCTTTTTGCTTTAGCAGAACTCCACCTTCTATGATTTCGGCATCTGCCTGGGTCATCATCGCCCAGGTTACGCTTTTTGTCTGTTCAGAAAGCTCCAGTATATCAGTGATTTCAAGGCTTTGGTCTCCCGTCCGTTTAAAATCTCTTTTAGCKCTTTTTAGCTGTCCCTTAAATACCGCAGAAAGGTCAAAACCTGCCTGAGGACGGTTACCTTTTTCTTTATAGTAGCTTAATGGTGCAAAACCCTTGGCCAAGTGCAGTTCATCATTGACCGTCAGCGTACTGTGCCCGAAATTGTTCTTGCTCAGCAGGGTCCAGCGCTTGCTTTGCTGGTTGCTGTCCCATAAGCCATTAACACCTATAGCTTGCTCCAGCTCAAAGTAATTCTGCATCCCCAGATCTACAGACCACCTGACGCCATATAGGTCAAATACAAAAGAACCAGCATCCATGTTGCCATGGTTTAAATTTGCTGCACCGCCTTTGGCCCCAAGAAAATACCCATTGGGATCAGTTTTTCCACCACCAAATACAACAATTGGGTTGATTCCATCACCTTTGTAATTTGCAGGTAATTGATTCACCATAGATTTTTTATGTTTTGCCAGCCAGGCCAGAACCATCCCATTAAATTTGGAACTGTTATAACCGCTGGTATCTGACCTTGCTAGGGCTCCTAGAAATTTTTCCTTATTAAAATAGACATCATTGTTTGTCCTATTTGCAAACCACAACAGCAATTCCTGGTTTTCCAGACCATCATCTCCACTGCTGCCAGAATCAAAATAATTGAAATAAAGCCCACTTGAACCCACCAGTTTCTTCACAAAAAGCGCACTATTGACAAATCCGGATGTGTTGGAAATACCAAAATCCGTTCCAAAAGCGCTTTCAAGTACATTGATAGTGATTAATGTATAACTGGTTCCATAGGACCAGTAAGATGCCCCTTCAGGATAGGCCCCGTCTGGCCCGTATGCCCTCAGTGCTCTTGGAATGTTCTGGATCATTCGGGAAATCAATTGTGCGGCTAAAGCAGGATCCTGATCTGCAATCATTACAGCCGCCGAAGTAATACCGCCATGACATACCTGGTTCCAATTGTTGTCCACTTTTACCCATCCGTTGAATTTTTCATTCAAACTGGGCTCTATGGCTTTGCTGATCAGGGCATCCTTTACCAGTCGTATAGTAGATTCCGGTAGGTCGCCCAGAGTCCAATCCAGCCCAATAGAAACCCCATAGGCCATTTCTCCAACATCCAGAAAATGGCTAGGGTTCCAATCTGAAAAATTGCAAACATTTAGCAATTCGGTATTTACCCGATCCAAGAACCGCTTTTCTTTTGATATGGCATAAACTGCAGCGAGTGTGCMGATTCGTGCAATTGCTTGCCTGGATACTCCAAGCAATCTCCTCCCTTCCAGCTTTCTTTCCAGAACTGCGACATCCAGCAGAGCAACTGCATTTTTATAAAGATATCCATAATAAGCTTTTGCAGTTTCATCCTTTTTTACGACCTTTTTGATCTGCGCTAAACTTTCAGCAGTCAGGATCAGTTTCGGACCGTTATTTCGGAGGTTTTGTTTTACCCATGTTACTGTTACGTCCCTGGTTTCGCTAACAGGTTTTTGAGCGACACTTGCCAATGAAATGCTCAGGGTTAGAAGAAGAAGTGCGAGGATCGATTTCATGTTCCAAATTACATTTTTCTGTTGACAATCGCACTCAATTACCGGAAGTTGGTATTCTCAAGGTCAATATAATCTAAATCCCCAATGACCCTTTTATAAATAAAGCTGACCTTCCATCACAATCGCAGAGGAGCCGCTAACCCATATGCCATCATTAGCTACATTTACGCTGATTGTAGATGGATGTTCTATATATTTTCCTTGCAGGATCTTATAGTCCCTGTTTTTTTTAATGTATCCAAGCGTTTCAAGATAGCCGGCCAGTGGTCCTGCAGCTGTTCCTGTGGCGGGATCTTCGTCGATTCCAATGCCTGGATTAAAAAACCTTGTCTCTGCGAGATAATTGTTTTCAATACCATTTACAGTAAATAAATAACAACCTTCAAAATCAAATTTTTCAGATAAGCCTTTCAATATGGGTTTATTGGAAACAGCATTTTTAAGTGTTCCCAGATCTTTTACAGGAACCATTAAATGAGGAACTTCTGTTTGTACAATATTGATGTCCCAACCATTCAAATCAAAGTCGGTAGTCTTTAAACCCAGGGCCTCGGTTAAGAGGTTGACTGGTACTTTGTTGATTATTTTAGAAGGGCGCTGTTTCATTGCAACATAAGGTAGTCCTGATTCCTCAGTGACTTTTAAAGGAATAGGGGTATCCTTTATCAATACCCAGGGTCTCCCTTGTTGATTTTTAAAGATATCCCATTTTTTTAATAATGCCAAACAGACGGCGCCCAAAAGGTTGTGTCCGGCGCCTGCTACCTCAAATTTTGCCGGGGTGAAAGACCGTACTTTGAAAACGCCTTCTTTCTCTGAATAGCTAACAAAAGAAGTTTCAGAATAGCCGAATTCCCTGGATATATCGTGGTACTGACTAAGGTTAAGCTCATCTTCTATATAAACAACTGACAGTTGGTTTCCCTTAAACCGCTGATCTGTAAAAACGTCCAGTACATAATAATCCAGTTTTTTCATATTTTTCATTGTTGATGATTAATAGCTCAAAACTAGAAATTACAGATCTTTTTTTGCTATCGGTTAACAATGGGTAACCGGTAACCTTGAGGTAACTAACAGGATTTCAGAATACGTCCAGATGCCATTTGCTATCTACGAATACTGAACTTCTTCAGGTGTATCGGGCAATCGGTTTCAACTCTTTAGCTATCGCCTCAATAAGTTTAGGATTTATATCCGTTTCATCCATTACATTCCATTGTCCGTTTTTTTCGACCATAACTAAAGAATCGTTTTCCGGAAAAATGATACGGAGTCCTTGCTCCCCGTTATAATCTTCAGGTGCTGTCCTGAGTCTAACGGGCGTGTGATCTGTGGGGTTGACTATAGTAAATTTCATGAGCCTCCTTTTAAATTAACTGTTTTAATGGTTTTCAGGATTTAAGTAATCCTAAATAGCAACAAAATAAAAAACAAGAAGTTTGCAGATAGCAAGTTTTTTTTTGTTATCCTGAATTCTTATTTGAATACAGGAATAGCAGTCTGTACTTTTTTCGATTGCGAGTTTGCCTGTGTTTTCTGATTGCATTTACCCAGGAGCGAATAAATTACAATAAATATGATTATGGTAGACAAACAGCCCCCACCTAACTTTTTAGCTCCCCAGCCAGCTATAATTGCTCTGAAAAATTTATTCATGTTTATATTTTAAGAGGTAAACAGTTTAAAAATTCAAATGGTTTTGATTTAATGGCCTAATTTTGAAATATAAATTGCTATTTACCGTAAGCCGAAGCCGGGGGAATATGCTCTGCATCAGAGAATGCCCTCAGGTAAGCGGTTTTATACTCGGCCATCCCCACAACTTTATTCAGGGCACTTAAACTATGATATAGCCCAATTAATGACCAGCCATTTCCAGGGTTTAGTTCCAGATCCATTTTGTAAACCTGTGCTGCATTGGCGGGATTCCCTTGCTTTAAAAGATAGGCTCCTAAAAATTGTCTTACAGGAATCGGCCAGTCCATTGGCTCAGCATAGATCATTTCGTCTTCTATTTTTATGGCCTCTTGGAGGGTGTTAATGCCAGCTGTATTCTTTCTCTGATCTAATAGAATCACAGCATTTAAAATATTCTCTGCAATCTGTGCGCCTTGCAGTGCTGTATTAAAGGGGATACGCCTCTTTTTTAAAACAGGATCAGTTATTTTACTGCGCAACTGAATAAGTTGCACTTTTGCCAAATCCGGTTTACCTGTATACACATATGCCAACCCTTTGGCAAAATTATCCAATATTCCGGCATATGTCCAACGGGCATCCGGCTGAACTGTATCCTTTAATATCTCATCCCACTTACCAAGTCTTACCAAGATAAACTTTGGCATCATGTACAAATATTGGGCATAGGTATCCTCATAAGTTGGCATAACACTTTTTCTGCACCTTATGGCATCCTGCATTCCTTTGGTGTACATTCCACCTGTTAACCCGCAAAAAGCCTGTACCGCAAAATAATGCGAGGAATGCTTGCTAAGGGAAAGATGCCTGGCCAGCGAATCATAACGCACAAGGCTTACATCTGCACTGTCATTGGCTTCTACACCTAATKCATACAAACCGTTTCTTTGATACACGTGGCTAGACATGTGAACCATGTGAGCCACGCCAGGAAAAAGATCTTTAAGCAGCCTTGCATTGTCCAAGGCACGATCAGGCTTACGAGAAGCTTCCGTTAAATGTATATAATAGTGTAAAGCAGCAGGATGTTGGGGATTTTCCTGTAATACGCTCTCGCATAAGCCCACTAATTCAGGCGTCCATTCTTTCGCAGATCCGTCGTTATTCCAGAAATCCCAGGKATGGCTCAACATAACCGCATCTATAAATAGCGTCTTGATGTCTGCATCCTGAGGATATATGGAAATAAGCGATTTCATACCTTGTGCATAGGCCATGTTCAGCTTCGTTTTTAGAGTATCGGCATCCGACAATGGATACCTGAGATTCATTACTTTCAGCAGATCGCGCTCTTTTGCTGATGCCTTATCTGCAGATTGGTTCATCAGCTTTAAAACTTCTGATATGTTTTTAGGAATGGTATAATTGTGGGCAGAATTATAGTAAGGACCCATTGCTAATGCTTGTCCCCAATAGGCCATAGCACTGTTAGGATCAAATCTGGCAGCTTCTTTAAAGGAAGCGAGGGCCTCCTTCATATGGTAACTATAATACATGGTTAATCCCTGATCAAAATAAACCTGAGCGCTGTCGCTAACCGTCGATATTTTATAAGAATAGTGCCCCCAGCCCGGCAGGTACATCATAAATTTGCCATTATCGACAGTATCAATATTTTCTGTGAAAGACAAAGAACCACATGTTGCTACAATTGCCTTACTATAATCCAATAGGTACAATGGCTTTTGGATATCTTTATCACCACTAGAAAAAAAGAGACAGCATATAAAAAGCAGCAATATTGTTTTCATAAGGATTCTTACAATTAATTAAAGCTCAATTAAATATACCATTTTTAGGGGGTCTTTTATATATATATTTTATAGCTTTAAGCATTTAAAATCATGAAAAGAATTTCCGGTAATGAGCGAAGACCAATTTAGACGATAAGGATATGAAAATATTAAAGGCGGCTGATGCATTTAACAAATCGGCAAAAATATATCAGGATAAGTTTATGGATGTTAGTTCCTATGGTGACTTACTCAATATCTTTTGTGATAATATAACAGCCGATAATGCCAGCATTTTAGACATTGCCTGTGGCCCTGGAAATATCACCAAATACTTGCTAAACAGGAGACCTGACTATAAAGTCTTAGGAATTGACTTGTCCTCGAAAATGCTCGAACTAGCCCAAGCTAATAACCCGACAGCTAAATTTGAGCTCATGGATTGCCGGGAGATTGATACGATCGAAGAGAAATTTGATGGAATCACGTGTGGCTTTTGCCTACCTTATTTGACGCGTAAGGAAGCTATTGCGCTAATCGCTAGTGTTCCTGGATTATTAAATCCAGGTGGTGTGTTTTATTTGAGCACGATGGAGGAGGATGATGTTAATAAATCGCGATATCAAATATCAAGTACAGGTGATAAGGTATGGGTAAATTATCATCATGAGCGTTATTTAACTCAAGCCTTCCAGGAAAATAACTTTGAAATAATCAATTTAAAACATTTTACTTCTCCTGATAAGGATGGTCTAATGATTACTGATTTGATATTGATGGGGAAATTGTAGGTGTATGCGCTGACTTATTAAAGCGATTTTAGGCTACTTAAAATTACTTTGCAAAGTTTTACAACTGCGAAGACGATCAATCCGGCGAGAACCCCAATCCCGAACTCCTTAATGATCAAGGGAATACTTGGCAGCAAATGGTGTAGAAATTCAATGTTATGAACGAAAATACCGCCCGAAACTAAGATCAATGCAATTGTTCCTACCACGCCCAGAATTCTGATGATAACAGGCAGTGATTTAACAAGTAAATGACCAATTAGTGCAACAAAGCCCTTGTCACTGGAACGCTTGATCAATTTGTGCCCAGCATCATCCATTCTAACTATGATGGCAACGATACCATAAACACCTACGGTAGCCAGTAATGCAACTACCGAAACCGTTAAAATCTGAATAGGGAGGCTTTTTTCCAAGACACTTCCCAGTGCAATAATTACAATTTCTATGGACAGGATGAAATCAGTCATCACAGCAGACTTGACCTTTGCTTTTTCTGCTTCGATACCATCTTGTTTTACCGCTGTAATTACTTCATGATCCGCCTTCTTGCGATGAAAAAAGTATTCGATTATTTTTTCAACGCCCTCATAAGCKAGGAAAAAACCACCTAAAATTAAAATAATCTTTATCGCTATAGGAAAAAATGCATTGAGCAATAATGCAATCGGAACAATAATAATTTTGTTAACGAAGGACCCCTTGGTAATTGCCCAAAGCACTGGTATCTCTCTTGAAGCCAGAAACCCCGTTGCCTTTTCCGCATTCACGGCTAAATCATCCCCAAGGATCCCTGCAGTTTTTCTCGTTGCTATTTTAGCTGCCACAGAGACATCATCCATTAAAGCAGCAATATCATCTAAAATCGCAAAAAAACCTGAAGCCATATCGATCTCATTAATAATTAGGTTGCAAAATATCTTTAAAAACGTGATTTTGAAAATAAAAAGATGATAATATTTTTCACATACCCCAATGCATAGTAAAGTCCGGATTACATTTTACGTTTATGTCTTTGTTCTTTTCGTCGGGCTTTCAGCATTTCTTTAATCTGAGCGTCTATTTTCTCTACAGCGGTAGTAAAAGCTACTGAATGAAGAATTGTACAATGTTTGTTCAAAAAAGCCATTGTCTCTTCAGGATAAATATTGCCAATCTCCCGAAGCGCCCATCCTAATCCTTTCTGAACAAAGTAATCTTTATCAGCAATTAATGGCCCCACCATATCTAGCAATTTTGCCGCAGGGAGAAGGGTTTTACGCTTCTTACTGTATAGCAGCATCCCAACCAATGACTGCCTACGCTCCCAAGGGTTTTCGGATTTGTTCCATAGCTTATACTGGCCGTATATCTTCTCCGGCATCTTTTCCATTAAATGTGCATAGATATCGGATAGTCCGTCAGAATGCGCCCAGTTGTCAATCTTTTTTACCCATAAGCGTACGACCTCCCAGAGTTCATTCGCATCGAGTTTTAACAAGTTCCTTTCAACAAAGTAGATGCATTGGCTTAGCACTTCGTAAACATCTGCATTTTTCCATATTGCATCCCAAACGGGAAGCTGATCCTGAAGAGTTAGTGTACTGAAAGTGTAGCCCGTTTTTAGTATTGACCGCTGCATAGGTACTGAAAGGCCGATGACTTCATATTGGGTTCCAATATAACTTTTGAGATCTGTATGTCCGGAGACTTTATCATAAGGTTGTTTTTCGATTAACCTGTTTATGATTTCGGATAAGTATTTTGATGTAGATATCATTTGATGTTTATCAATTTCAGGTATTTTTTTTGTTAATTAGCTTTGTCATCCTGGAAAGATACTTCCCGGTAATCACAGAGAATCATATTTGCTATGTGCGTTCGATCATAAAATAAGCCAACTCTTGTTCATCTCTCTTGAGGTTATTTAACCGTCTAAGGCCTGCTTTTTCAAGAACCTTTTGTGAACCTATATTGTCCAGATCGGTTACAGCAACTACCTGATTGGTATCTGTATGTGTAAAGCAGTAGTCAATTAAAGCGCTGCTCGCTTCGCTGGCTATACCTTTCCCCCAATATTTTTTAGCCAAAACATATCCAATCTCAACCTGATCCGGCACATATTCAAAATGTCTTGTAAGATACATGCCTATAAAATCCAGGGTATGGATATCAAATATTCCCCATCGGCCTAGCGGGCCTTTGCTGTAATCTGCTATCGTGCTGTCAAACAATTCCAGGTATTGTGCCGTCGAGCGTTGAGGAATGTACCGGGCAACTTCTTCATCTTCAAAAAGCAGAACGAACAATTGCTTGTCTTCAGGTACAAACTCACGAATAATGATATTTTGGCTTTGATAAAGAATAGTCATACATAAATTTTATACAAAGATATAGAACCTATCATTTGCTTTGATGAAGATTATTCACCAGATTTTGGAACGGGCTCGACGTTGTAAAGGCGTTTTAAAATAATTCTCTTTTAAATAAACATTTGCTAAGGTATATTTGTTGCAATTCAAAAATCCAAGTCGTATGAAACCTACTCAATATTCGTTCCTCTTTTTATGCCTTTTGTGTCTAGCTGCATGTAATATTTTTAAAAAGACTTCTGTACCACAAACAAGCAAAGACACTATGGAAACCAGTCAAATTACAGATCGTAAGTGGAAGTTAGTTGAACTTGCAGGTAAACCGGTGGCAGATAAGATAAATGGTAAAGAACCATTTCTTTTGCTTCAAAAAAGTGACAGCCGTTATTCTGCTTCTGGAGGCTGTAATGGGATAGGTGGTGAGTTTAAATTACAAGAGAATGGAAGGATAAAATTTTCACAGGGAATGTCCACTATGATGGCTTGTGAAAACATGGAGATTGAAAATGGTTTAACTAAAGCCTTGATTGCCGCTGATAATTACAGTATTAACGGAGATGATTTATCTTTAAATAAAGCCAGAATGGCACCCCTGGCTCGCTTTAAGGCCGTTAAGTAATTTAAAGATCTATATTCAGATTGCGGAAAATTGCTTAATGTAATTTCTCATTGTGAAATCTACCGTAAACCCCATGTTCAGATAGATATTTTTACCTAATTCTGAAGCTTGCAAGTAGGCATATGTTAACTGATTATCTATGGCTTTATTTAAGATGTATGCCATCGTTTCTTCAGCAAATCCTCTTTTCCTCATTTGTGGAATAATTCCCAGTCCGTGTATGCCAATTGCATTTTCGGTCTGCATGGTAAGGACTGTTCCTATTGGTGTTTTATCCAAATAAATGGTATAATAGGTTATTTGATTGCATGTTTTGATTAGTATTTCAGGATTAATATTATACTTAAAAGATTCCGGATATAAATCTGTCCAGGTTTTTGCCTGTTCAGGCTGATATACCTGCTCAAAAGTTAACCGCTGTTCTTGGTTAAATTTTTGGTCAAGGTGCATGGACATGCCAATTTGTGCTGATTTTTGCTCAAATCCGCTATATTCAATTAGTTTATACCTGGTGCTTTCTGTATCATCCCAATACGAAAACGATAAACTAATGGGAGAGGAGTTGATAATTTCCAGAATTTCCTTTAAGGCTGATTCATCTAATTGTTGCTTCAGCCAGAGACGATTTGGCCAGTCCGAATTTGGAATGCGGACATAACTAAGTTGTTCATCGGTAAAAAATCCATTGAACGGACTACTGGCTTTTTCCCAGAGCGTAATTAAGTTTTTGATGTTTAGCAAGGCATGTTCATTCATAGTGCTTATTTTGAATTTATGAGTAGTATTCCAGCCATCATGGCCATAATTCCTATTATCTTTTTTACGGTTATTGGTTCTAATGGCAAATTTAACCAACCAAAGTGTGTGGCGATAGCCGAAAAAATAAGTTGGCCGCATAATCCTAATGAGATCATTTTAGAAAGCCCTAGCTTAGGAATGCTATAAAAATAAAGGCTAATTCCGACAACACTGAAAAGTCCCCCTGTAAACCATAAATACCAGGGAACTTTTTTAATCAGGCTAGTGTTTGGTATTTCGCTTGAAATCAACAAAACAAAAACCGAGGCAAAAAGCAGACTACTGAAGGATGTGGCTATAGTAGCAAGTAGCGGTTTTTTAAGCAAAACACCCAGATGTGCATTAAACCCTGCCTGAATAGCTAAAAAGATACCGCCCAAAAATGCGGCTATGGATACTAATTGTTGATTCATATAGCGAAGTTAGATTGATGTTTTTCAATTTCACTTTACATATGTTGATTGGTCTATTTATTTTTTATTTCCCTTCTGATTCTGCTTAGCTGCGTTGCCGTAATTCCTAAATGGGAAGCGATATGCTGTAATGGAATCCTTTTGTCGATACCCGGATGTTTTGCCAGCATTTTTAAGTAGCGGATACTGGCGGTTTCCATTACGATAGATATTTCTCGCTGTTCTTTATCTATAACCCAATTTTTTTCGAGATAAGCAATATAGAAATTTTTCAAATCGTCCCGCTGGTCGATAAGTTCCTTGTATTTTTCATKATTGATCGTAATAACTGTACTGTCTTCTATTGCCTGTAACGTAAATTGGGATGGAATTTTCAGCAATGCGGAAACGGTAGAACCTGCAAATTGCCGCTCCAGGAAAATATTTTTATTATAGGTATTTCCCTGCACATCACTAAAATACGCGATAAGCGCTCCTTTACAGACAAAGTATAATGACTTGGATATCTGTCCTTCTTTTAATAAGAATTCATTTTTTTTAATGGTCTGTATACGGATCAGAGATACGAGTAATGAAAATGATTCTTCAGAAATTGTATGGTAATTCCCTATGATAGTCTTAAATGTTGATAGGTATAGTTCTTCGTTAATCACTTTTATGTTTTAAAATTTAGCCATAGTGCGTGTTATTTCAAGAGAGTTGCAGGTAAACTGGTTATTTGCTGAATCTTTATTCCTTTATAATAGACTTCTGCACCTTCCGATTGTATTTGAATTTTCCCTTTTCTTAGTGGTGATTCATTTCCGTCATCGATTTGCTTGTTGCGGTAAAGGACCATCATTACTTTGCCATTCATCACATGGACACTAGTATCTCCATAACAGTATAAATCAACTGTATTCCATTCACCAGATGGTCTTTCTGCATCACTCATTTTTTTACAGAATCTACCGATCTGGCTGTCTTCTCGGAAGCTAATAAGCTTTCCTTCCGGACGATAAGTATAGTTTTTCCCTTCTTTAATTGCAGGAATATCTGCTGCACCACCAGCAACTCCCCAATAATCGCCACAGTTACCTTCATCAATCTGAAATTCTTGTGAACGCATCCATGACCCATAATCAGCCCCATATTTACCTACCGAATGATATAGCAACCCACTGTCTTTGTTCGAATTCTTCTTTTGTCCCCATTTCAGATTTCCCCATTTAAACTGTAGTTGTAAATGGTAATTCTCATATTCTTTTTTGGTAGAGATTGCACCCCAGCTTTCACCCGAGATGCGGATGATATTTTCTTCGCCTTGTTTTATCACTGTAAATACCTTCTTAGGGTCATTATTTAAACCAATGGGTATACCTGTAAGGGGTTTACCTGAGTCATCATAATCGGGAGCCAGGTAGGTATCCCATTCTTTCAGATCTTTTCCATTAAAAAKCGTTTGCCAGGATGGGGTCTTTTGCGTGGTAAAGCCCAGGGCTGATATCCCTAACAAAAGTATCGGCAGGAGTTTTAAAAGTTTCATATCAGGTTATTTTAAATCTATTCAAGATACAGATTTTTATGATTCAAAGTGGATGAACAAATCCAAACCTGGATTGTTTTATGAAATGAGATAGTTATTGAATCCTAATTACTAAAATTATGCTACATAATATAAAAAGTCTGATCGGTTTCACTATGGGTGCTACCGACGGAGAAATTGGGAAAGTTGATGAGTTTTATTTTGATGATGAAACTTGGACCATACGTTACCTCATTGTAAAAACAGGCGGTTGGCTAATGGACCGTAAAGTACTTATTTCTCCGGGAGCCTTGAAGGATCCTGATTGGAAAAACAAGTCCTTTCCGATTAAACTCACCAAGCAACAAATTAAAGAGAGTCCCGACATAGATACAGAAAAGCCTGTATCCCGCCAGCAAGAGCTCGCCTTATACAGCCATTACGAATGGCCATACGGCGATCCTACAGGCGGAGGATTTTATGGGCAACTGGGTATGGCAGGAATGATTGAATCGAGAGTGCCTTTAGAGGCGTCCATCGCAGCGCGTAATAAAAAAGAGCCTGGAGATCCTCATTTGCGCAGCATCAGCGAAGTTAAAAGGTATCACATCCACGCCACGAATGGAGAGATAGGCAAAGTAGCTGATATTATTGTCGATGAGTATTGGAGAATCCGTTTTCTGATTGTCGATACCGGTAGCTGGTTTCCGGGGAAAAAAGTTCTGCTTTCGCCCGAATGGATAAAAGAGGTTAGTTGGGCAGACTCGTCTGTGGAAGTAGATGTTTCGGTGGAAGCGGTAAAAAATAGCCCGAAGTATGACCCTGACCAACCCATGGCTGAAAATTATGAAACAGACCTTTTCCGGCATTACGATAAATAGGTTAAGATTACTTTACGCCAAAATTTTCTATTCAAAGGGAAGTTTCAATAAAGTCTATTAATTTAGTAGTATTTATTTATATTTGTTTTGTATCAAATTTAGTTGAACAATTAATATGAAAAAAATACTATCATTTATTGGCGGCATGTTACCTCTGATAGCTGTTGCTCAGCAACCATTTACATTTAGTGGAGAGATCAAAGGACTCCGAACAGGAGAAAAACTTTTTCTTACTTACAGTGTAGAAGGGAAAAACAAAGCAGACTCAGCAATAGTTACTGATGGAAAATTTAACTTTAATGGGAGCATTAAAGATCCATTAAAAAGTACTCTTTACAGAAAAGATGCGATTAAGGGAAATAGGGTAGACGTACTATCATTTTATATCGAACCTGGAAACATAAAACTTACCGGCACTGACTCATTAAAACATTCCCTGATCAATGGATCAAAAGTTAATGCAGATAATTATTTGCTTAAAGCGGCGTCAAAAAAGGTACAGGATAAACTTACTTCGCTTGGAGAAGAATATGCAAAATTCACTGTTGAACAGAAAAAAGATGAACCCTTCCTTGAAGGATTCTATAAGCGTTATGACAACACTTCCGCTGAGTTATTTCCTATATATCTGGACTTTGCAAGTAGGCATCCAAATTCATTCGTTAGTCTAACAGTGCTTTCACAGTTGGCTTCTGATGAAACATTACAAAGTGATGCGGAAAAAGTGTATCAAAATCTCTCGTCTGGAATTCGTCAAACTTACTACGGCCAGCAAGTTGGAGTTCTATTTGCTGCTGCAAAAAGGACTAAAATTGGTTCACAAGCGCCTGACTTCACCCAGAATAATATCTATGATAACCCGGTGAAGCTCTCGGACTTTAAAGGGAAATATGTTTTGTTAGACTTCTGGGCTTCATGGTGTGGGCCCTGCCGCCGCGAAAATCCTAATGTGGTTGCAGCTTACGAAAAATTTAAAGACAAAGGATTTACTGTGTTGGGTATTTCATTAGATCAGCCAGGTAAAAAGGATGCGTGGTTAAAAGCAATTGAAGATGATAAATTGACATGGACACATGTTTCAGATCTTAAGTATTGGGATAATGAAGTCGCTAAATTATATGGTGTAAGGTCTATACCCGGTAATTTTTTATTAKATCCCTCAGGAAAGATAGTTGCCAAAGGTTTGCGAGGTGCTGATTTGCAGAATAAGTTGCTGGAGTTGCTGGATTCAAAAACCAAATGATACTGAATATTTTAATTAAGTTCTTCTTAATGGGAACTCCAGATGGCATTGATGAGGCCTCTACACCTCATAAAGACAAATGGTATCAGGAGTTTCATATCAATATGCTAGATGCTTACTGTTAGTCTCACATACTCAATAACGATAATTTTTATCTCAATATCTGACTAACCACAAAGAAGTAAGGTTTTCCAATTCACCTCTACAATCACTTCTATTAAATATATTTAATTATTTTTATATCAACTATTTAATACACTTTCATGAAAGAATTAGATTAACATTCATTTTAGCCATTTTTTAAGGAAACCCATAAAATATTGAGTATATCATTAAAGTTAATAATGACGCCACTATTAAATGAATGGGTTAAAGCAAATCTCCCAGTAATTGTGCTCCGGGTCGGCTATTATTCCAGCATACCCACCCCAAAATACTTTTGCTGGTTTTTTAATAATATTAACTTGTTTACTTTCCAGCTCCATAAACAGCTCATCTGTTTCTTTTAAAGATCCGGTATAGATAGTTAGGTAAACTTTAGGTAGGATTTCCGTTGTAACTGGTTCACTACCTAAATAACGAGCATGGTCTTCCGCTTGGTAAATGCTTAGCAACAAACCATGCTTGAGCCTAAACATAACAATATCCGTGCTTTCAGACTGGATTTCCCAGCCAAAAGTATCTATGTAAAATGTTTTAAGTTTAAGCAAGTCTTGAGCTGCAATAGTAACTGCATTGATCTGTGTTCTCATCATTAAGGTATATTCTTTGGTTAACCAAACTTATGGATATGTGACAAAAGAAACCAGTTATTTTGATGATTTTGTGTAAAATTTTTACTTTAACGAAGTGTAATTACTGGAGGCATAGATAAAGAGTTTTGGAATAAATGTTTTTTTTAACAAGTTTTTTAATCAAATTACCATCAAATGCAAACCAAAATATTTATTCTTTTTACTTTTTTATATTCGCTGAATTTCAATCTTGCAGACGCCCAAACTTCTGGAATTGAAAAACCTGCCGGTTGGCCCATTATAGAAAATCAAATGAAACCATGGACAAGATGGTGGTGGATGGGGAATGCAGTAAACGATAAAGATCTTGAATTGGTTTTGCAACAGTATAGTCAGGCAGGACTTGGAGGTGTAGAAATTACGCCTATTTACGGAGCAGTGGGATATGAGAACAAGTATATCAATTTTCTTTCCCCTGAATGGCTATCAGCACTTCATTTCACAGTTACCAGAGCAAATTCACTGGGAATGGAAGTAGATATGAATACCGGTACTGGCTGGCCTTTCGGAGGACCCCACATAAAGCCTGAAAATGCAGCTACAAAACTCATTACCCGTAAGTTCACCTTAAATGCAGGAGAAAAGCTAAATGAGCCGATTACGGTTAAAGAAGATGGACAGGACCTTGCAGAACTGCAAGCCTTAACGGCTTATGGCGAAAGCGGAGAGGTATTGAATCTCTTTCCTCTTGTACAAGTCAGCAAACTACTAAACTGGTCTCCAACATCTGGACGTTGGGAAATTTACGCCGCTTTTGCAGGTAAAACACATCAAAAAGTTAAGCGTGCAGCACCAGGAGGCGAGGGATTCACCTTAGATCATCTCGACAGCAATTCAGTTAATGTTTACCTCAAAAGATTTGCGGATGCTTTTGGGAAAAGACCACAGGGAGTGAGGGCTTTTTTTAATGATAGCTATGAAGTATATGGTGCTAGCTGGACGCCAACATTCTTAGCTCATTTCAAGAAAGCCCGGGGATATGATCTGGAAAATTACATTCGCGAACTTGCAGACAGTGGAAATAATGACAGCACAAGAGAAATCGTAGCACGTCTGAAGTCGGATTACCGTGAGACGATGGATGAACTTTTACTTGAAAATTTCACTCAAAACTGGACAAACTGGGCCCATAACCTCAAATCCTTAACAAAAAATCAATCTCATGGTTCCCCTGGAAATCTTCTTGATCTTTATGGTGCGGTTGATATTCCAGAAACAGAAATCTTCGGCTCCAGCTATTTTCCCATCGTGGGCCTCCGCAGAGATTCTGGCGACATTAGAAATGTTGACCCAGATCCAATAATGAGCAAATTTGCTTCCTCAGCAGCGAATACAGGTG
This sequence comes from Pedobacter sp. 05T44, assembly GCF_056395985.1. Lineage (NCBI taxonomy): Bacteria > Pseudomonadati > Bacteroidota > Sphingobacteriia > Sphingobacteriales > Sphingobacteriaceae > Pedobacter > Pedobacter sp. 05T44. The sequence goes on along the minus strand of NZ_JBFTKO010000011.1, from coordinate 69,800 downwards.
GCAAAACATTAATTTCCTCAGAAACGTTCACATGGCTTACCGAGCATTTCAAAACTTCTTTTTCGCAGTGCAAACCCGAGGTTGAGCAACTATTTCTTTCGGGTATCAACCATATATTTTATCATGGAACAACAAACTCACCATCGAATATTCCTTGGCCTGGATGGTTATTCTATGCCTCGGTAGAAATGAATCCAAATAATAGCCTGTGGCCGCAAGCCAAAGGTTTGAACGATTATATAGCCAGATGTCAGTCCATATTACAAAKTGGAAAACCAGACAATGAGTTACTTATCTATTGGCCCATTTATGATGTCTGGAATAATTCAAAAGGTATGGAAATGACCTTAAAAGTTCATGATGTAGATAAATGGTTACATCCAACCTCATTTTACAAGCTGTGTAAGCAGCTTTCAAAAATCGGCTATTCATTTGACTTTGCCTCAGACAGGCTATTAAGGAAAACAACGGTCAACAATAAGCTACTCAGCACATCAGAAAATGGAACAGCCTATAAAACATTAATCGTTCCTGAATGTGAAATGATAAATCCTGAGACGCTAGACAAAATTATCGGGTTAGCTTACAATGGAGCTATTGTGATTTTTCAGCAGTTGCCCAAGGATGTTCCCGGTTTATCTGATTTGGAAGAGCGAAGAAAAATGTTGAAAGCAAGCCTTTCAAAACTAACATTCAAGAATTCAGCCCCCGGTTTTAAACAATATGTTACTGGAAAAGGCATTATCTTTCTTGGAAATAATATTGAAGAAATTTTAAACTTCAATAGAATCAAAAGAGAAACGCTTGTCGATTCAGGTCTGGAGTTTACCAGAAGACAAATTGCATCCGGAAAATATTATTATTTGGTAAATCACAGTTCCAAATTGATTGATACAACCCTTTCACTCAATGAAAAAGGGTATGTCACTATCCTTGATCCACAGACAGAAGTTATCGGGACCGCAACTAAAAAAGAAAACAAAGTACGGATTCAGATAAGCTCAGGCCAAACTCTTTTTTTAAGAGTTGATAAGAGCCCTAAAACAACGGCTAGCTATTGGGTATATTTGGACAAGCCAGAAAAAGCAATAGCCCTTAATAAGCAATGGATTCTCCATTTTACTAAGGGAGGCCCTGAATTGCCTCCAGATCAAACATTAAACACTTTACGCTCCTGGACTGATTCAGGCGACCCAAAGTCAATTGCATTTGCGGGAACGGGGGTATATTCATCTACCTTTAACATAGAATCAAAGTCTGCAAAGGAATATGTCTTGGATTTAGGTAAGGTAAACGAAAGTGCCAGGGTATGGATAAACGGAAAGGAAGTTGGCATTATATGGAGTATTCCCTTTCAGGCCCGGATAGGAAAATTTCTGATCCCTGGCAAAAATACGATTAAAATAGAAGTTGTGAATTTGATGGCTAACCGCATTAGAGATATGGATATTAAGAAAATCAAATGGAAGAATTATCATGAGATTAACTTTGTGAATATTAATTATAAGGATTTTGACGCTTCATCCTGGAAGGTTATGCCTTCTGGACTTACTGGTCCTGTTTCAATAACACCTTATTATTAGTTATAAAAACAGTTGTATTCATATGATTAAAAACTTTGGTTCGCTATAAGTGTTAAATATTGGCAAACCTTAGATCATGAGCTTAAAACAGTATCATAAAAAACGTGATTTTAATAAAACATCCGAGCCTAACTCGGGTAAAGCAAAAACATCGGGAAAACTTCAGTTTGTAATTCAAAAACATGATGCTACTCGCCTGCACTATGACTTCCGGTTGGAAATGAATGGCGTGCTGAAAAGCTGGGCTATTCCCAAAGGTCCCTCAACAGACCCAAAAACCAAGCGTCTGGCAATGATGGTAGAAGATCATCCTTTTGACTACAAAAATTTCGAAGGCATTATCCCGAAAGGGGAGTATGGAGGGGGTACCGTAATTGTCTGGGATCAGGGAACTTATGAACCCATTGAAAAGATCAGGGGTAAAAAGGCGCAGGAGAAATATTTACTGGAACAGTTGCATTCCGGCTCGCTCAAAATAATACTTCATGGCAGCAAATTAAAAGGAGAATATGCTCTGGTGAAGACAAACGGGATGGGAGAGAATGGCTGGCTGCTAATTAAGCATAAAGACGATTATGCTTCTACAACTGATATTACTAAAAAAGACAAATCCGTACTTTCGGAAAAGACGATTAAACAAGTCGAAAAGACGAGCGATAAGGTCTGGCAAAATGGCCATGAACAGGTAGAGTCCATTGAAATCTCTACTGACGTCAAAACTTTATTGAAAAAAGCCAAGAAATCTAAAATCCCGATTGGTATGAAGCCAATGCTTGCTACACTAGTAGATGAGCCTTTTGATGATCCCAATTGGATTTATGAGGTCAAATGGGATGGTTATCGATCATTGGGGTATTGCCTGAAGAATGGGGATGTACAACTGCTTTCAAGGAACAATAAGCAATTCAATGAGAAGTTTTATCCTATTTTCCAAATATTACAAAGCTGGAAACAGAACATGGTAGTTGATGGGGAAATTCTGGTGATTAACGATAAAGGAATTTCTAATTTTGGAGCGCTTCAGAACTGGCGTAGTGAAGCCGATGGTGAATTGGTTTATTATGTGTTTGATCTGATATGGTATGACGGCAGGGATTTAACTGATCTTCCACTTAGTAAACGCCAGGAGATATTAGCAGAGGTTTTGCCTCAAAATGACGATCGGGTAAGGCTAAGTCAGATCTTTAAGGCAAGCGGTACTGAGTTCTTTAAGGCGGCCATAAAAATGGGTTTGGAAGGCATTATTGCTAAAAAAGCAGACAGTCTGTATACTAAGAATAACCGTTCTAAAGATTGGCTAAAGATCAAAGCCAATAAACGCCAGGAGGTGGTGGTTGTCGGGTTCACAAAAAATGATGATACACCCAGGGAATTTAGTTCTCTGTTGTTAGGAGTGTATGAAAACGGTCATTTGCACTACGTTGGCAAGGTGGGGACAGGCTTCAATGATCTGGCGCAAAAAGAAATGATGGCCCAATTCCGGCCATTAATTACCAATAAAAGTCCATTTTCGGAAATCCCTGATGTCAATAAACCTTCTCGCTTCAGGCCCAATCCACCAAAAACCAAAGTAACCTGGCTTAAGCCGGAACTGGTTTGTGAGGTCGCCTTTGCAGAGGTGACAGATGACGGTGTATTTCGCCATCCATCTTTCCAAGGCATGCGCGTTGATAAAAAAGCTAAAGATGTGATCAGAGAAACCGAGATAGAGACGAAAGCTATAGTAGAGAATGATATGAAAGATAATACTATCAAGCCTCCAAAGGCTACAGGGCGTAAAACGTTGCTTAATCCCAAAGATGAAACGCAGGTACGAAAAATTAAAGGTCATGAATTGAAGTTTACACATTTAAGCAAGCTTTACTGGCCTGAAGATGGGGTATCCAAAAGAGAGATGTTTAATTACTATTATCAGGTGGCCGATTATATTCTTCCCTATTTGAAAGATAGGCCTATGTCATTAAATCGTTTTCCGGGTGGAATTCATAGCAAGGGTTTTTACCAGAAAGATGTTAGAGAGATTGCACCTGATTGGGCCGATACATTTCCTTATACCACAGGTGATGGCGAACATAAGGAATACCTATTGGGCAACGATGAAGCCGCCTTACTTTGGATGGCATCGTTAGGGTGTATAGAAATGAATCCGTGGTTTTCCAGGAGTCAATCTCCAGACAATCCAGACTATTGTGTGATTGATCTGGATCCTGATAAGAATACATTCGATCAGGTGATTCAGGTGGCACAAATGGTGAAAGAAGTTCTGGACCAGATTAAAATACCATGTTACGCGAAGACATCTGGTTCTACTGGTATGCATATTTATATTCCTCTTGCGGCAAAGTATGACTATGATCAGTCGCAAATGTTTGCCAAGATTATTGTCAATTTGGTGCATCAGCAGGTCCCTGAGTTTACTACATTAGAAAGAATGGTCGCTAACCGTAAAGGAAAAATGTATTTGGATTTTCTGCAGAACAGACCAGGGGCCACCATTGCCTGTCCGTATTCGCTTAGGCCGAAGCCAGGGGCAACTGTTTCCATGCCTCTGGCATGGGATGAAGTTAAACCTGGAATGACCATGGATGATTTTACGATCTTCAATGCTGTGGATAGGATAAAAGAAACTGGTGATCTCTTTAAAGGTGCTTTGGGAAAAGGTATTGATTTAACGGCTGCGATTAACAAAGCGAAAAACGTGTTTGGATAACTTATTAGGCCATCCTTATACTTAAGTCAGGATTACTTGATCTTTTTAAAACTTCTGATTCTTTATTTAATTTTTTGAATACTAATATTATTAGCTTAAGTTTGAATGCCTGCTAAAATTCAAGGCATTTGTTTTTTATGGATTTTAATGCTTTAGTATTTCCTGAGAAAGTTACATCCCAACCTGTTATTATCCATCAGGAAACACAGCAATTGAGGTTGTACGGGGAAACGCCTTGGCATAGGGGCTGGAAAATGGCTTTTCCTCCCTCATTCAGAGAAGTCTGCTTTTGGGACGAGGTTACAGAACAACAACATCGGGCTGATGTATACACTCCATGCGGAACAACCCTTGAGTTCCAAAATTCACCTATTTGTATTGAAGAGCTGGAAAGCAGGGAAGCTTTTTATCCGAAACTGATATGGATATTGAACGGAAAAAAATTTAAAGGCTTCCGTATTTTGAAGCATTTACCAGATGTGGATCACCCCAAACTTGCCGACTTTGAGTTTTGCCATAGCGATCATCTTTCTATGATCAGAAAGTCTGACTTGCTAGGAAGAAAAGGGCATCCTAAAATATTAAATTTCTATCATCCTGAACTGAAGAATATACAGCTAACCAGCCACTATTATTCCTTTTGCTGGAAACATCCCCATCGGGTATGGTATCAAGCAAAATGTCCCATTATTGTTGATCTGGGAGGACACTTTCTTTATCAGCTCAAACAACGAAAGCAGCTATCGGGAAACTATCCTTACCTACATATGATCCCGCGAAAGGAATTCATTGCCAGGTTCATAGTTAAATAGTCCATCTATAAGGGCCGTAGGGCTGCTAACGTATCTAACACTAAAAATTCTTTATTTTTTTGTATTTGAATTTATTTCTGATGTGTTGATTAAAATATCGGCCTTTTGACCCGGCCGCTTTTAGCATATGATAAATTTCAGGAGGAACATTTTTATATTTATAGCACATTCCGGATACAAAAGTGATACATAATGTAGTGGCTTCCATGTCATAGGTAAAATATCGAATCACACTTGATGGCATAATTTATTTCTTTAAGTAGCAGAGTGCTATTTTCCTGTTTGCCTATCAGGGGCATCCACAGGCTTAGATTCAGAAGATCCTTTCTGGCGCAAATAAATCGTTAAAAATACTATTGAAGCTACTGAAAGAAACTCACTCTGCCAGTTCTGAAAAGTTTCAAACCAAAATTCCGGTTCAGCCAGATAGGACCAGACGGTATCTTCAGGGAGATGCTTAAAAACCTGTTCTACATTATGGTTCTTCCAACTACCATACAGGTGGAAACCCCAACTCAAAAAGAACAGCATTGAAAAACAAATAGATAGGGAATTACTGTAAAGTTTGAGTATCCATCCTCCCTTTCTTACTGCCCATGGCGCATCCGGATGAGGAAAGGGTTCCCGGTCCACCTCTTCTTTTTCATCAAGTTTTTTGGATTCTGCTGAGCCAATCTGACGCAGAAATATGGTAAGCACTACATACATTCCCATCTGCAGAAATTCACTTTCAAAATTCTCAAAGGTTGCTGATATGAAGTGCCCACTTTTGAGATAAGTGCCTATATTGAGCTGTGGGGCGTGCTCTTCCTTCAAGTCCCGGTTGTGTTGCCTCCAGCCGGTTAATGCCTGCGCACAAAGGGTAATTACAAACAAGAAGAGGAAAACAATAGTTAGCCCGTTGCGATATAAATACGAAGGTTTTTTAAATACTTTGTTCATCTTGTGGTTGAAAATAAGTAAAATGGTATAACCATTGGCAGGACATTTTGTTTATATAATATCATAAATCTATAAACAAAACAGAGCTTAACAGAAAGCGTAACAAAAAAGCATCTTGATTTGAAGATGCTTTTTTGTTTTTTCAGGTTTCAGATTTTCTTTACTTTGACTGCGTTGATTCCTTTCTTTCCGTTTTCAACCTCAAAGCTGACCCTGTCTTTTTCTCTTACCGGGCTAATCAGACCAGTGACATGGACAAAGATTTCCGGATCCCCGTTGTCCGGTACGATAAAGCCAAATCCTTTCGACTCATTGAAAAATTTTACTGTTCCTTCTGACATGTTGTTTTGTAATTAGGTTGATAATTTATTAATAATCTGATTGCTTTGTAATTTCTGTAAACATGCTGGAGCTCAAATTGTTTAACAAATTTTAAACAAAAATAAACTAAACGCTTAAAACTGGTGTCTGAATGACTGCTTTTTGATTCATTTTTATTTTGCTAAGACAATTGAAAAAATTCATACCTTATGGGGAGTTTCATTTTGTCAAAAAAGCGCTTTAGAACTTATGGATACCTGATCCATTCAATCAGGCAAACCTCTACTGAAGTTTCTTTATAAGCTGGCAAGGTGTTTGAACATGAAGGATCACTATGCGTAACTTTAAGGCAGCGGACAGTAGTACCAATGAGCTTGGACCAACTGAATTGAGTACCAATATTCAGGAACAGAAATCATTGCTGGCTGCTTTGCAACTTGCAGAGGAACGAAGTGCGATGCTTGCCGCCATCGTTGACTCCTCTGATGATGCAATTATTAGTAAAAATCTTAATGGAGTTGTAACCAGTTGGAACCTCTCCGCCCAACGTATCTTTGGCTATAGTGCCGAAGAAATGATTGGTGAATCGATAATGAAATTAATTCCAAAAGATAGGGCAGAAGAAGAGCCAAAAATCTTAAGTGTGCTCAAAAGCGGTCAGCGTGTAGATCATTTCGAAACCCAAAGAGTTACGAAACAGGGGCGGCTGATAGATGTTTCCTTAACCATATCACCTGTTAAAAATACTACTGGAAAAATAATTGGCTTATCTAAAATTGCCCGTGACATTACCGATAAAAAGCTAGAAGAACAGCGTAAGAATGATTTTATTGCCATTGCCAGCCATGAACTTAAAACCCCATTAACTTCGGTGCGATCTTATATACAACTGGCTTTGGCCAAAGCCAGGAATTCGTCTGATGCATTTACGGAAAACATACTTTCCAGGGCAGAAGTGCAAACAACAAGAATGGTCGCAATGATCCATGATTTTTTAGATCTTTCCAGGCTGGAGGACGGTAAAATGTCACTCAACCTTTCCAGATTTACGCTGGTCCAGTTGATGGATGATTTAATGGCAGAAGCTAAGATTCTCGCCCCCGGTCACATCATAACATACCAGGGATGTACTAACCTGGAGATGTATGCAGACCGGGAGAAAATCAGCCAGGTTTTAAGTAATTTGCTAAGCAATGCTGTTAAATACTCTCTGGCAGGAACTTTTGTACGCATTGATTGCACACGTGAACAAAACAACGTTTCAATCAATTTTACCGATCAGGGGGTGGGTATTGATCTACTTGACCAGCCTCGATTGTTTGAGCGCTTCTATCGTGTAAAAAATGAGCAGATGAAGAATGTTTCGGGTTTCGGAATCGGGCTTCATCTGGTATCAGAAATACTGAAACTGCACGGCAGTGAAATCAGAGTGAAGAGTCAGCCCGGTAAAGGATCCACATTTTATTTTATACTACCTGTTTATATTGATTAAACGTCACCGCCGAACTTCAGGTTTTTATTTTTTATAAATGAAAGTAAGCGAATCTTTAACAGCAAGTCCACTGATTTCCTGCGCGTTGTAGCTAACAATATAGGTACCCGGTTTATCTAGCAAATAAGCTTTACTGATATTTACCTTTACACTAAGACTATCACCGGGTTTAACTTCAATGTAACTATCGGCAGGAGGCGGCATGATGCGTTTGGCCATTGCTCCCTGATACCTGGCTTCAGCGCCCTTATCGTCTTTAATATCTAGATATTTGCTCATTGGTGGTTCAAAAGGAGTATGCCATTTACAGAACGATTGTGGCTTAACAGAGGGGTTATAAACCGTGAACCGAAGCTCAAGAGAGTCGCCAGCCTTAATAACTGGCTTCATGCTCATGCGGGCAGTCATTTGTGTATTGGCAACTGTGTCTATTTTATTAATAGTATCTGCTGTTGAAGCTGTTCCATTGCTTTGTTCTTTATTCGTGCCACATGAAGCCAGTAGCAGTAGACTTGTAGACAGCAGTAGGTGTATTTGTTTCATATATATGATATTGCTTTACCTAACCACAAACGTTTAATGATTGCTTAACGCTACAAACTTTATAAATAAAAAAAATCTTCCACAATGTCTAATTATCAATTTTCGTTTGTCATGTCATAAGCATTCCGAAATTACTGAAAATTGTCCAACTTTACTCATTCGGTTGTCATTGGCTTGTATTACATTATAATTAAAATTAAAGAATATGAATGATTTTTTATTGATTTTCAGAAGAGATTTTACCAATAAGGATGCTCAACCTTCTCCAGAGGAATTGCAAAATTCCATTAAAGCGTGGCAAAACTGGTTTGGCGGCATTGCTGCACAGAACAAACTTTCCAGGCCATTACAACGCTGGGATATCGCTGGTAAAGTTGTGAAGTCAAACAAGCATGTGATAAACGGTCCTTTTGTGGAAATTAAAGAGTCTATTGGCGGACTAATTATTGTCAGGGCAGAAAATTATGAAGAGGCGGTTGAAATTGCACAGAGTTGCCCAATCCTCGAACTCGGCGGAAATGTAGAAATAAGGATGGCTAGTGATCCCGAGGGATAATCATAGTTATGTAATGAAACAACAAGAACTGATACCACATCTATTCAGGAGCGAATATCAAAAGATGGTTTCTGTACTTTGCCGCTTGTTTGGTATCGCGCATATGGAAATAGCGGAGGATATTGTGAGTGAGACTTTCCTTGCTGCTACCGAAATATGGAGCACCAAAGGTATACCAGAAAACCCAACGGCATGGTTGTACACCGTTGCTAAAAATAAAACTAAAAATTATTTAAAGCGAGATAACCTCTTCCAGCAGAAACTATCTCCAGAGATTCAGTACCATGCCGCTAAAATGGAAGAATTTGAGCTTGATCTGTCTGTGAAAAATATCGGGGATAGCCAGCTTGCCATGATCTTTACCATATGTAACCCTGAGATATCCACCGAATCTCAGGTGGCACTGGCATTGAATTTACTTTGTGGATTTGGTATCCAGGAGATTGCTGATGCTTATCTGACCAATAAAGAAGTGGTCTATAAAAGACTTCAAAGAGCGAAGGAGAAGTTAAAGGAAGTAAATGTCAGGATTGAACAGCCGGATTTAACTGAAATCAGCAAACGTGTAGATACTGTGCTAATCACCCTGTATCTTTTGTTCTCTGAAGGTTATTATTCGACAACGCAGAACACAACTCTCCGAAGAGATTTTTGCGCGGAAGCGATGCGTCTGACCTATTTATTAACCGCTCAGGAGAGAACCAATCTTCCCGAAGTAAATGCATTGTTTTCATTGATGTGTTTTCATGTTTCTCGCTTTGATGCCCGCGCAAATCAGGACGGAGAAACTATATTGTACCACGATCAGGATGAAAGCCTTTGGAATAAGGAATTGATTGATCAGGGCAAGTACTATTTAGGTTTATCTGCCAATGGCAATCAGTTAACCAAATATCATTTGGAAGCTGGTATCGCATATTGGCATACCCACAAAGAGGACACGCCAGAAAAATGGTTACAAATTCTTGAGCTATATAATAACCTTCTGATTATAGAATATTCGCCAATTGTTGCTTTGAACAGGACTTTTGCCCTTGCCAAGGCTTATGGGAAGGCGATAGCTATTGTGGAAGCAGAAAAGTTGAAACTTACAGATAATCTTTTTTATTATTCACTGCTGGGTAACCTGTACACAGATATTGATGATACAGTTGCTTTGCAGCATTATAGACAGGCACTTTTACTCGCCAGTTCGAACGCCGACAAGACAATTATCACCAAATACATTCGGCACTTGACCGTTTAATTCTTAGGTACTTTGCCCAGATAATTATCAAGGCTCCAACGATAAGACGATAGGGTAGCCAATATAAATGCACCAGCACTTGCGCTAAAAACGGAATAATTTAAAGGTGCTTTTAACCCTAGCGTAATGGTCATCACGAATGCAAATGACAACAGCAGCAGGAAACTTCCAATAGCGGATTGCCTGGTTCTATAACCGATAATGAGCAATAGCCCAAATAGCGCTTCACCTGCAGTTGCAATAAAACCCATGATATCTGAAATCGATTTGGATAAAAATGGGAGTAGAGTGTGGGTGTATTCCTGAAAAGACTCCCAGTTGCCCCAGGCAATATTAGTTTGTCCTGCGGCACCCAGCCAGCCAATTCTGTCCAGGACTGCAGAGAAAAAACCAAGTCCTAATGCAATACGCAGAAATAGTTGGGCTGTATCCGTATATTTTTTCATCAATATATTCTTTATTTATAATGCTTTGTTATTAACCTAGGCTAAATGTACTAAAAAGCCTTCTTAGAAAAGATAAATGAGGGTGTCCGAAAAAGTGAGGTCGTCATCTCTTCTATTGTCGAGATGACGATGTGGCATGATGCCATTAGCATAACGACCACCCTCATTTTGTGAAGTATTCCTGCTAACCTTATCTTAAATTACCTGGTTTGCGAATCCAGTTACTATAAGTTTGCTTACCAATACGGGCGTTATCCCCGGGCACAAGAGACTGATCGTTAATTTCTGTACCAAAATATGGAGCATGGACATCTGAGATCACTTCTCTGTTGTCATTTTTAAGGCTAAGGTATTGCCTTACGATTTCATCAAGCCCAATTTTTTCTGGCCCCGCAACTTCTGCTGCGCCATTTAAGGGAGTTCCCACAGCAATATCAGCCAGAGCTTCAACAACATCATCTGATGCGATGGGTTGGAACTTAGCTGACGAAACATGGATCTGATCTCCTTGAGTCCCAGCCTGTGCAATACCTCCTACAAATTCAAAGAATTGTGTGGCATGAAGGATAGAATAAGGAATTCCGGATTCTTTAATTAGTTTCTCTTGGGCAAGTTTGGCCAAAAAATAAGTGTTGGCGTTCGGACGATCGGTGCCAACAACCGATAGCGCAACATGGTGTTTTACGCCGGCAATTTTTTCTGCAGCAATCAGGTTGCGTCCAGAAGTTTCGAAGAAATCCAATACTGCCTTTTGTTCAAATGATGGAGAGTTGGCTACATCAACTACTACTTCTGCGTCTGTTAAAGCTTCTGCCAGTCCTTCTCCGGTAACAGCGTTTACTCCAGTTCCCGGCGAAGCCGCCAATACTTCATGACCCGCTTCGCTTAAAGTGTTTACCAGTTTTGTTCCAATGAGGCCAGAGCCTCCGATTACGACAATTTTCATATGTTAATTTTAAAATTTTGATTGTTTATGATGATAACAATCGTCATTTTAAAATTGGACAAATCAGCAAGTCTTAACTCTTGTTGGTTAAATCAAGATCAGCCTTAATGCACTGATAGAAATTATTTTTTATACAAAAAAGCTTAATCAATTGCCAATATTATTTATTTCTGCTACTGTTTATCTTCTAAATTTGTTATACACATAACCGAAAAACCAGATATCACATGAACAGAAGACTATTGTTGGGCTTGATGTTAATCCTGCTCACAACCTCTGCCTTACAGGCGCAAAAGAAGATTGGTAATGAAACCCCAGAGCAAAAAGACAAAAGAATGGAATGGTGGAAAGATGCCAGATTTGGGATGTTTATCCATTGGGGCTTATACGCTTTACCTGCCCGCCACGAATGGGTAAAAAGTAATGAACACATTACTAACGAAAATTACCAGAAATATTTCGATCAATTTAATCCTGATCAGTTCCAGCCTAAACTATGGGCAAAAAAAGCGAAAGCAGCAGGAATGAAATATGTTGTATTAACCACTAAACACCATGAAGGTTTTACATTGTTTGATAGCAAGTTCACCGATTACAAAGCAACCAATACTTTGGCTAAAAGAGATTTAGTAAAAGAGTTTGTTGATGCTTTTAGAGCAGAAGGCTTAAAAATTGGTTTCTATTACTCACTGATAGATTGGCATCACCCAGATTTCACAGTTGATGAATATCATCCTTTAAAACCGGCAAACAATGATGAAAATCAATATTTAGCATTGAATAAAGGTAGGAATATGGCTAATTACCGTAAATATTTAAGCAATCAGGTTAATGAGATTTTAACTAAGTATGGAAAAATTGATATACTCTGGCTTGATTTCTCATATCCAGGTAAGCATGGCAAGGGCAAAGAAGACTGGGCATCTGTTGACCTGTTAAAGCAGATCAGAAAATTACAGCCGGGTATAATTGTAGATAACAGACTGGATCTAGATGACTACACAGACGGTGCAGATTTTGAAACACCAGAACAGGTTAGTACCGAAGCTTTGGCAAAATTTAAAGGTAAGACATGGGAAACATGCCAGACTTTTTCAGGTTMCTGGGGCTATTACAGAGATGAAAATACCTGGAAAACTAATAAACAATTGCTGAGCTTATTAGTTACCTCAGTTGCCAATGGTGGTAATTTATTGTTAAACGTTGGTCCAACAGCCAGGGGCGAATTTGATAACCGGGCAAATACCGCACTGGATAGTCTTGGACTTTGGATGCATGCTAATTCTAAGTCAATTTACGGATGCACTTTTGCACCAGATAAATTTAAACCTGCTCCGGGAACCCAGCTTACCTACAACAAAGCTGGCAAAAAACTGTATGTTCATCTTTTTGAATATCCTAAAGATGGCAAAATAGTGCTGGATGGATATGGTGAAGACGTCGTTTATGCCCAGTTTTTACATGATAATTCAGAACTCTTAACTGATAAAGACAAATCGACTTCCGGTAGTCTTGTCTTGAAATTACCAACCCAAAAACCAAACTTTCAAATTCCGGTTATTGAATTGAGTTTGAAATAATTCATTTTATTGTCTCGCAGCTATTTCTGTGAGACAATAATTTTCTATATTTGTTAGGCAATCGATTGTTTCGTTGTTTAATAACCAAATAAAAGTATGACGATCTGTAAACGAGTTATGTGTTGCGTGGCATTTTTCACCTGCTGTGCAACTTATACCTGGGCCCAAAGCGCCAACCCTTATGTCCTAAACGCAGGAACTAAACCTTATTTATTGCGTAGTTATCTCATGTTCGATGGAAAGAAACGTACACACGTAATTTCTGTAGGCACTTCTGAGAAACTGAACTATTCTTATGATTTGAAACAGGGAGCATTATTGCAGGTATGGCGTGGGCAATTTCTTGATGTGACTGAAATGTGGAAGGATAGAGGAGAGCCTCAACTAGCCAAACCTTTAGGTACTGTGTTACCCCTTTCTGCAGCTCCTGCAATTACAGCACTGACTGATCAAAATGCAGTATGGCCTGATTCTATAAGCTTTGATGATCTCCAAAATAAGGGATATGTATTAGATAAGAGCAAGATGCCAACGTTTTTATATTCCTCAAATGGTGCTGATATAAGTGATAAAATAGTAGTGCAAAGCGGAGGTAGTGGTATAGACCGTACAATAAGCATTAGCAATAGCAAGGGACCTCTTTATTGCAGGATTGCTGCCGCACAAACTATCACTGCATTGAAAGACAACACTTATAGCATTGGAAATAAAGCATATACTATAAAAGTATCCGCTGAAACAAAGACTTTTATAAGGAAAACAAAAAATGGTCAGGAACTGCTTGCTCAATTGGCCAATGGAACTGATTCATTAACCTATTCTCTAATCTGGTAATCAAAGAATGAAAAATTCAAAATACTTATTGTCTCTTTTATTACTGGGTGCTGGTATTGTAAACTCAAATGCACAAACAGAAAGTCAAATATTTCCAATTGTTACTGTTCCAATTCCCAAAGAAATAGCACTTGAAGTTGGTGGAATGACCTTTTTACCCAACGATGAATTGGCTGTGGCTACACGCCGTGGCGAGGTATGGATTATCACAAATCCATATATGAAAGATGGGGAGCAACCTAAATATCGCCTATTTGCGCATGGTATGCATGAAATATTAGGCTTAAACTATATTAAGGGGGATATTTATCTGACTCAGCGCGCTGAGCTTACACGCCTCCGGGATCTGGATGGTGATGGTGAAGCCGATGAATACCGAACAATGTATTCCTGGCCATTATCCGGCAATTATCATGAGTATGCCTATGGCCCTATGCTAGACAAGGATGGCAACATGGTAGTTACCCTAAATTTAGGGTGGATAGGATTTGGAGAAAGCATGTCCAAATGGCATGGCTGGATGCTCAAATTCACTCCCGATTTTACCATGAAGCCCTTTGCTACTGGCTTCCGTTCACCTGCGGCTTTCGCTCTGAATAACAATGGTGATGTATTTTATGCAGAGAATCAGGGCGATTGGGTAGGCTCAGGTAGCATCACTCATGTTGAAGAGGGCGACTTTTTAGGCAACCCTGCAGGCTTGATCTGGGCTGATCAGCCTGGCTCTCCAGTAAAGCTTCGGAAAAAAGATATTCCGGATACAGGTGAACCCAAGTACGATGTAGCCAAAAGGGTACCCGGATTAAAAACTCCTTCTGTATGGATCCCACATTCTATCATGGGTAATTCAACTTCCGGAATCCTTAATTATTCAGATAATGGAAATATGGGCCCTTTTAAAGGACAGCTGTTTGTAGGCGACCAGGCCCAGAGTAAAATCAGTAGGGTATTCCTTGAAAAGGTTAAAGGGGTTTACCAGGGGATGGTATTTCCTTTTCGTGAAGGATTTTCTTCGGGTATATTAAGAATGAACTGGGGTTCTGATGGCAGTATGCTTGTAGGTATGACTTCAAGAGGATGGTCTTCAACCGGAAAAGAAGAATATGGACTGCAGCGTTTGACTTGGTCTGGCATCATGCCTTTTGAGGTGCAAACCGTAAAGGCTCAGCCCGACGGTTTCGAGCTGGAATTTACCATGCCAGTAGATGAAAAAACTGCCCGTAATGCTGGCTCTTATAAATTATCGACTTTTACTTATAAGTACCATCATATTTACGGAAGTCCGGTGATAAACCAATCTCCCCGCAACATTAAAGCAATCGTAATCTCTCCAGATCATAAACGCGTACGATTAGTACTGGATAGTTTAAAAGAAGGGTATATTCATGAGATCAGAACTGAAGGACTACGCTCAGAAGGCGACAATACCCCTCTGCTCCACAATTATGGATATTATACTTTAAATAAGATTCCGGATGGAGAAAAAGTAGTGGCAACGGCCGAAAACAAACCAACTGGTAGCATGCAGACTTCAAACGCAGCACAAGGTATGGATCATCATCACATGGGGAATATGACAGCCAACAACAGCAAAATTACTGGTAGTACTGCAGCAGGGAAACACATTACCAAACAGCCAATAAGCTGGAAGAACGGGCCGGATAAAACCATTTTATTAGGAACCAAACCGGGATTGAAATTTGACATTACAAATTTGACTTTAAAAGCAGGAACGAAAGTGAAGCTAACCTTTGCCAATACAGATGATATGCTGCACAATTTTGTGCTCACAACTCCAGGAGCGGGTAATGTTGTCGGAGAAATGGTGATGAAGATGGGGCTTGATGGTGAAAAGTATGATTTTGTTCCTAATAGTGCTAAGGTACTTGCACATACCACATTATTGCAACCGGGAAAATCAGATACTATTTATTTTACTGTACCAAAAACACCTGGGATATATCCTTTTATCTGTTCTTATCCTGGCCACTACACGGTAATGAAGGGACAGATCAAAGTGATTAAATAGATCATGAACCTAGCGATTGTAATATGTTCTTCTTCCTTTAACAGTGTTACAATAATCGTATAAGTTCATTCGCAATAGATGAGCGCCGAGTGCCAGGCTCGCAAGAGTATCGATGCCATATTTTTTATCCAGCAAGCTTAAAATATAATCTGTCATATAGGGATGAGTAAAATCATCCCTTTGTACTTTTACTTCAAGGTTATTAATGGTATAATAATAGATCCAACTCGTAATGATCTTTTGTATCAGGAATTCTTGCTCTGAAACAAGTAACTCATAATTTCTTTCTTGTACAGCAATAGGACTAAAATCTATGTTCAGGAACTGTATAAAATGATTATAATGGACGTCAAATAATTCCCTGGTCAGATTGTTAAATAAACAATTGACATTTTTATTTTCCACCCTCAGGTGTTTACCTTCGGGTTGGATAAAGAAAAGTTCAGCGGTTTTAACCCAGGGTTTTCCAGGTCGATAATGATAGATATCATCCGGATGTCCGCTGTCTTTTGAGTAGAATAACGGTTTCAATGCAATACGGCTTCTAGAAAATCTAGATCCTCCTCTTCATCAAACCCGAGTTCATCTTCTTCATCAAAATCGAGATTATCAAGATCTTCCTCAATTGGGAATTCATCATCCTCAAGATCATCATCTTCAAATTGGATATCGTCGTCTTCTGGTGGGCCATTCAATAATGAATTCCAATTATCAGTTTCTGCTGTTAAAGCTGGATCCATGATCGCTGTCTGCTTTTCTTTTATTTTGGTTTCCATAAAGCTGTTTTGATTAGTTTTCAAATTTTACCAATACGCTCGTCCAAAGTATTAAGGTATACCCTAAAAAATATAAAACCTTAATTACTTTAAATTTACGGTTTTAATTGAGAACTAGGAAGATAAAAAAACATCTGGTCGTGCGGCATCACTGTCTTTTCTCAATATTGTCAATTTATTAGAAAAGCTAGCTAAATTCTGCATCTCTTCATGTCTTTCTATGGGCTATTTTTGTTAAAAAAAATAAACTATGAAAATAAAATGGTCGGGCGTATTTCCAGCCGTAACAACCAAGTTTACGGATAATGATGAGTTAGATTTCAATGCATTTGACGAAAATATCTATGCCCAGCTCGAGGCGGGTGTTGATGGACTAATCCTTGGGGGATCTCTGGGCGAAGCAAGCTCACTTACAAACGAAGAAAAATTTGGGTTACTGTCTCATACCATAAAATTGGTAAATGGAAGGGTACCGGTTTTACTCAATATTGCAGAATCAACTACCAAAGCAGCAGTACAAGTCGCAAAAACAGCTAAGGAATTAGGGGCTAGCGGCTTAATGCTTTTACCACCAATGCGTTATTATGCCGATGATGAAGAAACACTTGCTTTTTTTAAATCAGTTGCTGAAAGTACAGACTTACCAATCATGATTTACAACAATCCAGTAGATTATAAAATTGAGGTAACATTGGATATGTTCGCAGAACTTGCTAACTATGAAAACATTCAGGCTGTCAAAGAATCGACAAGGAACATTTCGAACATTACAAGAATGATCAACAGATTTGGAGACCGGTTTAAAATCTTTACGGGAGTAGATCCTATCGCTATGGAAAGTCTGGTAATGGGAGCACATGGATGGGTAGCAGGACTTGTAGATGCCTTTCCTAAAGAAACAGTAGCAATTTACCGCTTGGTAAAATCTAACAGGATACAGGAAGCTTTAACAATTTACAGGTGGTTCCTTCCGGTTCTTGAATTGGATATTCATCCTAAACTTGTACAATATATAAAACTCGCTGAGGTGGGTACCGGTATAGGAACAGAAAACGTAAGAGCACCGCGATTAAAAATTAAAGGTAAAGAACGCGAGCGTGTCCTTAAGATTATTAACGATGCATTGGTGGCAAGACCTGTATTACCAGAAAACAGCTGGGGAGTGTTAGAATCACCAGCTGTATGAACGGAAGGAGCATAATTGCATCCCAATATTCCAAAAGGACAGCCAAAGTCTTCTATGCGAGTAATCCTGCATCAGGTGAGCTACTTAAAGAGGAATTTTTCAATGCTGTTGTCGAAGATTTAAATGAGGCAATGACTGCAGCGACAGAAGCGCACTACAAACAACTCCCTAAAAGTATCAGGGTTGCCTTCCTTAGAAGTATAGCAGAGGAACTTGAGTTTATMGGTGAAGAGTTGGTAGCGCGTGCGCAGTTGGAAAGTGGTTTAACTAAAGTACGCTTAACAGGCGAATTGGCAAGAACTACCGGACAACTCAGGCTCTTTGCAGACCAGGTTGAAGAAGGTTCATGGCTGAATGCCATCATTGATACTGCTATTCCAGATCGACAACCAATTCCTAAACCCGACATCAGGCGAATGCTGGTGCCCTTGGGGCCAGTGGTTGTATTCGGTGCGAGTAATTTCCCGCTTGCATTTTCTGTTGCCGGAGGAGATACGGCTTCTGCATTTGCTGCCGGTTGCCCAGTTATTGTGAAAGCCCATGCTGCCCACCCTGGCACCAGTGCGCTTGCTGGTCAGGCGATCATGCGCGCCCTACACAAATCTGGAGTACATCATGGTTTTTTTTCAATGTTATTTGATGAGGGCTATGAAATAGGAGAAATGCTTGTTAAGCATTCAGAAACCAGAGCGGTCACTTTCACAGGTTCATATCAAGGAGGAATGGCTTTACTCAAAATGGTGCAGCAGAGGAAAAATCCGATTCCATTTTTTGCAGAAATGGGAAGCATAAATCCCATATTTCTGTTGCCACAGGCATTAAAAAGCAGGGCAGGGCAAATTGCTTCCACTTATGCAGGATCAATTACCATGGGCGCAGGACAATTTTGTACAAACCCAGGTTTGCTGATTGCTGTTAAATCAAAGGAGCTTGATATTTTTATAGAACACTTAAAAATAGAAATAGAGCGTGTAGCTTCTGCTACCATGCTTACAGTTGGCATCTACAACAATTATAAAAAACGAACCACAGAGGTGCTTAAACAACCAAATACAGAAGTTTTAGCGGCTTCCCTGGTTTTAAATGCTGATGCCAGCTGTCAGGCACTATCTATTGTATCAACAATTTCGGGGAACGAATTTCTCCAAAACCCAGTGCTTCAGGAAGAAATTTTTGGGCCATACTCTATGCTTGTTATAGCCGACGACACCAGGCAGCTTACTGATATAGCCGATATCCTGCAGGGGCAATTGACCATTACAATGATGGCTGAACCATCGGAACTGGCTGAATATCATTTGCTGATCGAGAAGTTAAAAGATAAAACGGGCCGTTTAATCCTCAACAATCCACCAACAGGGGTAGAGGTTTGCGCAGCCATGCAACATGGCGGACCTTTCCCGGCTACAAATGATTCACGTTTTACTTCTGTTGGATCAACCGCTGTGCTTCGTTTTTGTCGACCATTAGCCTGGCAAAACTGGCCTGATGAAATGCTTCCTGATGAATTAAAAGAAAAGAATCCACTCAATATTTTCAGATTGATAAATAACAAATGGACTAAATAGCCATGAATAGCAAAACTTTTTTTTGTGTAGATGCACATACCTGCGGTAACCCGGTAAGGCTTGTCGCCGGAGGAGGACCCGTCCTAAACGGGAAAAATATGAGTGAGAAACGGCAACATTTTTTGAAAGAATTTGATTGGATCCGCAAAGGGTTAATGTTTGAACCCCGGGGCCATGATATGATGTCGGGCAGTATACTTTATCCTCCTCATGATCCTGCAAATGATGTTGCAGTATTATTTATAGAAACGAGTGGCTGCCTTCCAATGTGCGGACATGGTACAATTGGCACCATCACTATAGCCATTGAAGAAGGATTAATAAAACCAAAAATCCCAGGACTTGTACGCATGGAGGCGCCTGCCGGTCTGGTTTTAATTGAATATAAAGAAACAGCTGGAAAGGTGATTTCTGTTAAACTTCGAAATGTGCCTGCGTACCTCGCCGCTGAAAATCTTTCGATTGAATGTCCGGAATTGGGAGAGTTCTTTATTGATGTTGCCTATGGCGGTAATTTCTACGCCATTATTGATCCTCAGAAGAATTTTAAAGGCATACAGGAGCATACCGCCGGTCAGCTTATTAGCTGGAGTCGAGATATCCGAAAGCAAATCAATGAAAGGTATAGTTTTGTGCACCCGCAAGATCCTACAATTAATGGCTGCAGCCATATTCTTTGGGCGGGAGATACGATTGATCCTACCGCTACCGCTCGAAATGCGGTATTTTATGGCGACAAAGCTATAGATCGTTCACCTTGCGGCACGGGTACATCAGCTAGAATGGCGCAGTGGCATGCAAAGGGAAAATTGAAAAAAGGAGATGTTTTTATTCATGAAAGCATCATAGGAAGCAAATTCACAGGTAGGATTGAGGATGTTGTTACGATGGATAAATACGATGCTATTATTCCAAGCATCGAAGGCTGGGCCGAAGTATATGGATACAACACCATTAAAATAGATGACAGAGACCCGTATGCTCATGGATTTCAGGTGATATAAGATATAAGAAACAAATGCAGAAAATTATAATAATAGGTGCTGGAATTGTCGGACTAAGTTCTGCTTATTACCTAAGCAAAAAGGGACATCAGGTAACCGTAATCGACAAAGGCAGTATTAAAGACAGTTGCTCATTTGGCAATGCGGGTATGATCGTTCCCAGTCATTTTATCCCGCTTGCAGCACCCGGAATGATTAGTCAGGGGTTTAGATGGATGTTCAATAGCAGCAGCCCATTTTATGTAAAGCCATCCCTAAGTTCCGGACTGCCTGCCTGGGGCATCAAATTTCTTCGAAAGGCAAATAAAAAGCATGTTACAGAATCCGCAGAGCCACTACGGAACATCTCACTGCTCAGCAAAAAATTATACGAAGGACTTTATAGCAATCCTGCACTGGATTTTGACCTCACCAAAAATGGAATTTTAGCTTACTATAAAACCGAAGCTGCTGCAGAAGAAGAATTGCACCTGGCACTTAAAGCAAAGGAACTTGGATTGGATATAGCTATATTAAATTCCGATGAATGTAAAGCACTCCAGCCAAAACTGGATCTGGATGTACTTGGAGCGGCTCACTATCGATGCGATGCGCACCTTGATCCAGCTAAATTAATGGAATTGTTAACCCTGCATTTGGAAAGACAGGGAGTAGAGATTTTGCGAAATCTAGAGGTTACTAATATCGAACGCTCCGGCAAGAATATTAGCGCTATCTATACCGGCGCAACAAAGTGGAACGCCGACCAATATGTATTGGCAGCAGGAGCCTGGTCACCTTCACTAGCAAAAATGTTAAATCTGAATTTATCCCTGATGCCGGGAAAAGGATATTCATTTATGGAGGATGAACCGGAACAAAGAATGAMCATTCCGGCATTACTGTGTGAAGCAAGAGTTGCCATTACCCCAATGAATGGACAACTCAGGTTTGGTGGAACAATGGAAATTGCAAAAATTAACAACAAAATAAACATGAACAGGGTCCAGGGAATTTTAGAATCCGTGCCTAAATACTTTCCTGGGTTAGCACCTAAATTGCCCCGTATTGATCATATCTGGTATGGCTTCAGACCCTCATCTCCTGATGGATTACCTTATATCGGTTACGGCTCCGGCACAGCTAATTTGGTTATTGCTACCGGTCATGGAATGATGGGCTTAAGTCTTGGTCCGGCAACAGGTTTACTAGTAAGTCAACTAATCGATCAGGAAAAAACAGAAATAGAAATTTCAGCTTTCCATCCCAACAGATAATACGATTTTAGCTACCTATAGCCKAATATTAGCATACTTAAGCTATAGGTAGCACTCTTTTGGTTAAGATTGTGTAAATTGGGTATCAATAAACGGGAGCGTATGAAAGTTTTACCTTTTACCATTTTAGTACCTGCTGATAGAAGTGTTGTCAGTGAAGAGATCGAATTACCATACTTTTACCCATATCTTCACCGACATGAAGAGTGGCAGCTTACCTGGGTGGAGCAAGGAGAAGGAACCCTAATTGCAGGGAACAACATGCATGTCTTTTCTTCAGGGGATATTTTTCTTGTAGGAGCCAATCTGCCACATTTATTTAAAAGTAATCCTGATTATTTCAGCACTGAGAGCGGCAAATCGGTTAAGGCCCATTCTATCTATTTCAACACTAAAAATACACTTTCCGGCTTATTTGACCTTCCCGAATTGAAAGCCGCTAATTCCTTTCTAGACAACTATAAGCACGGATTTAAGATTCCAGCCAATCAATGCACAAAGATTGCTGCACAAATTAAACAAATACATCATTCTGCTGGTATGGTATTGTTGTCTAATTTCCTGAGCTTAATGAATATGATCCAATCTATAGACAACGATGTTGAAGTTTTATGTCCGGAGGTTTATTCTGCAAGTCTTACCGAAAATGAAGGTATGCGATTGAGCCGGATTATCAACTTCATCAT
The DNA here is from genome assembly GCF_056395985.1 of Pedobacter sp. 05T44. Taxonomy (NCBI): domain Bacteria; kingdom Pseudomonadati; phylum Bacteroidota; class Sphingobacteriia; order Sphingobacteriales; family Sphingobacteriaceae; genus Pedobacter; species Pedobacter sp. 05T44. The sequence continues at coordinate 47,284 of NZ_JBFTKO010000011.1, read as the reverse complement.
GAAAAATTATCATAACAAGATCGATCTGGAAGACATCTCTAATACTGCATATATGAATCCGCATGCATTTTGCCGATACTTCAAGAAACATACCGGTCACACGTTTGTTTCGTTTCTAAATGAAGTAAGAGTAAATGACGCTTGTAAAAAGCTGCTTTCTGAAGGAAATCCAGAGTCTATTGCAAACGTAGCCTATAAGGTAGGGTTCAATAGTGTAAATAATTTTAACCGGGTTTTCAAGAGTGTGAAAGGTAAAACCCCTAGCGAATACATGGATGCGTATAATAAGGTCAGCAACATAAATTAAACCCCTTTCCACTAAGATCAACCTATCTGATTGATCTGATTCGAACGATTTGTAATTCTATGTAAGTTATGGCCTTACAATTATATATGCTAAATATCCCCTCTATTAGCCATAAAAATGATAAAAAAGTTTAAGTCGTTACCAGCAACATTTTCCATTGCTTAGTTCTAAAAGACATTATGATTTTGAGTAAGGTGAGGTTACAGATCCATTTTTACACCTACCCGCAATGGTCTGTGTGCAATTGCATACTCAAAGGCTTCCTGAGCCTCAGTTAAAGAAAATTCTTTCGACACTATATCCAAAAACGGAAAATTCAGATGCTGTTCTTTTATAAAGTTGAGGGCGTATTGAAGGTCCTCGAAATTATAGTTATGCAAACCTTTAATGGTAAGCAGTTTTCTTATGATTTGCTCAGCATCAATGCCAATCTTCCTGGTTTTAAAAACTGCGCCGGCCCAAATAGCAGTTCCACCGGTTCTTAATGATGCAATTCCCAATTCTATCGCGTCTGGCGAACCACTCATATCAAATACAACATCAATTTTGTGTTCAGCTAAGATCTCCGGCAAATTTGTTTCATCATTAGAATTATAAGAGAAATCAGCGCCAAATGCCTTTGATCCTTGTAAACGTTCACTATTCACATCCACTGCAATAATCCGTGTAGCCCCTGCAACCTTACTCATTGCGGCAGTAACATTTCCCAGAAGGCCCAGACCTGTAATAAGCACATTTTTTTTCTCCAAAGGCCCGGCCAGTCTAATCGCTCCGGCCAYAGTTGCCAGTGCACAATTAATGGTTGCTGCAATAGGCAGGGGTAATTCATTAGGTAATTTAAGGACACATGTATGAGCCCGCAAAATACAATATTCGCTTAAACCACCATGAAAGGCGTCTTCTTCCAGAACCTGTGCATGGCCGTATTTAAAAAGATGCTCCGATTTTTGGGGCATACCTTTATCCAGCCATTCTTGTTGAGGATGTGAACAGAATATTGCCCAGGTTACCAGATCACCCTCCAGTAATTTGTTACCTGCCTGATCAATACGTGGATGATCTGCATCCAGTCTAACAATCCTACCTACAATCTCATGGCCCAATACAGTTGGTGTCTTTTCACTTCGGATGCCACTGAAAGTATAGAGATCACTTCCGCAAATGGTGGTATAAAGATTCTTGATTAATATTTCACCCGATTTAAGTGTGGGTATTTCTCTCTCTTGCAACTGCAGTTTTTTGCCGGCACCCTCAAAAACCACGATATTTCCTTTCATAATAACGATCTATTTGAGTGCACAATTACTAAACTTATGTTTAGCATAATTAAACACTATATTATGAAATTGTTAATATACTGGCAAGTATCTATTAATAATATTATAGCGTCATAACTTTTAAAACAACACTGGTTCGGCCTGCATCTGCTTCCGGATTAATACCTACAGTCATAAGGAAGTCTCCGGAATAAGACCTTTGGCTATCAATTGGGGAGGTTGTACCCGGGTAAAGGTTGACTTCCTCAATCTTATACATTTTGTCAGGATCAAGGCCTTTAAGCTTTATAGGAATGGCGTTTTTAGCATTGTAAAGCGTAGAGACATAATAATTGAAGATTATAGCTGTATCTCTGGTCTCACTAACATATGATATGGCAGCTACTTTGTTTTCATAGGGATCCTGAAGCCGGTACTGCTGCCCGTGCCACACAATGTCTTTAATGCTATTGTATATTTTAACGGCATTTTGACTAAACAGAAGCTCTTTCTCGTCCAGCTCATTTACCTTCACATCATAGCCCAGTTTACCCATCATGGCTACATCAGTTTTAAATTTGATTGGCTGCTTACCCATATCTGTAACATGATTATCAACAGCTACCGAAGGGAAATAATAAGAATATTCCCACTGAATAAAAATGCGGTCAAAAGGGTTGGTATTATCGCTTGGCCAGAATTCAGTAAAATATTTTAGTGCTGCATAGTCTACTCTTGTACCGCCACCAGCGCAAAGCATCATGGGTATTTTTGGATATTTTTTTCTTATTCGCTCAAGTACACTGTTCAAGCCCTTTACATATTCCAGATAAAAATGATCCTGGTTTTTTAAAGTAGGGGAGTTGGCATTATAGATCAGTGAATTGCAGTCCCATTTGATAAAAGCCAAATCGGGTACTTCCTTAAAAACCTCATCTACAGTATTGAATACAAAATCCTGAACTTTTGGATTACTAAGGTCCAGAACCAATTGATTGCGCATGTAGTATTCCTTTCTTTCTGGTTGTCTGATAATCCAATCGGGATGGTTCTCATAAAGTTCACTTTTTGGATTAACCATTTCCGGCTCCAGCCAAATACCGAATTTTACACCATTTGCTGTCGCCTCCTTGCCCAAAGCACTAATGCCATTGGCTAGTTTCTGTTTATTAAATTGCCAATCACCCAAACCTGCTGTGGCATTATTTCGAGGGAACTTGTTACCGAACCAACCATCATCCAGTAAAAATACATCTACACCCAGTTTTTTGGTATCTTGAATAAGGTGATTCAATTTCTCATCGTTAAAATCGAAATATGTAGTTTCCCAGTTATTCAACAACGTTGATCGCTCGCCCATACCTTCCAGTAACTGGTAATTTCTTGCCCAGTTTTGCAGGTTTCTGCTCGCAATGCCTTTTCCATTTGCCGAATAGGTATAAACAAAACGGGGGGTTATAAATTCTTCTCCTGGTTTTAGCGTGTAATTCCCAGAAAAGTTATTGATTCCAGCAGTTAGCCTTAAGTAATATTCATCAAAAGTCTCAAAATCCAGCCTGAAGTTTCCTGTCCATTCCAATGAGCCAGCAACAACTTCTCCTAAATCTTCTGTGGCCGGCTGATCAATAGAAATCATGAAAGAAGAGGAGTTTAGCAGGTTATTTCTGGTTCCAAGTTTCGAATCAATTGTTTTTATTCCATGCAAAAGCTGTTGTTCCTCAGAGCGCATTTCACGGCCCCAACCGCTATAGTGGTTTTTTAGAAAGAATTTCTTACCACTAAGGGTAAGATTTGCTGAGGCATATTTATTTAAAACAACATCCCCTTTTTCCTTGTGTACAATTTGTACCCATTGTTCTATTACATCTTCATTAAAGTAAGATAAATAGTGTAAGCTAACCTCAAAATTGTATTTTGCATCTTTGAGTACAATACTGGTCAGTTTTCTATTTTGATCGATCTGCTTTTCTTCGACTCTGGAAAATGTAAGTTCGGTAGATTTGTTTCCATCAGCATGGGTTACTGTTAAGGCAGGTTCCAATAAATTCAAAGAACCCGAGGCAATGTATGCTTCGCGTTTGTTAAAGAGGTCGTCAGAACCAGGTTTGTATTTATCCAGAGATTGAATGCTGGAATACTCTGCAGTGTTCTTTAGCTTTTTGCCGATGTAACTCAAAAGCAATGAATTGTCCTTATCCGTTTCCAAAACAAGTACATTGTTTTTTGTAGTGATCTCAAATGTTTTCTGAGCAAAGTTACTTTGTCCTATGGTCATAAATATTAAGAAAAGTTTTAAAGATTTTTTGAATATCATTTTTTGTCTAAGTAAAACAATTTAGTCTGCATGTTTTTCATTTCTGGTAAAAGTTTAACAGAAAATACATACCTGATTGGTCGGTTATTTTATATGTTTGTACAAGGATGTGTTAATTGTGATCGTAAATCTATTTCTAAAAGGTGTAAAAAAGATGCAAATGGCCATACAAAGAGAAAGCAGTGTTTTGTAGTTATAATTGCTTAATTATTAAGGAGATACTCTTAAATGGATTCTAATTCTGTACGGCCGGTAAATCAATCTTTTTTTAAAGCATTAGATCTTTGCTGCCAGAAAATAACAGAAAAGATGGGAGACAAAGCCATTACTGAATGGCGGATTGAAGATTACAATAGATTAAGTAGTCAATTGGGCAAACAAACGGGTGTGTATTTAAGTGTAAATACACTTAAAAGGATATTTGGCCGATTGAAAACTCCCCAACGCTATTTTCCCCAAAAAGCTACCAGAGATGCATTATCGCAATTCATTGGTTATCGCGATTGGCAGGAATTTGAACTGGTTTTCGCAACTTTAAAGATCGAGAATGTTACATCCATCTCTACTGATCAGGAAAATGATATTGAAGTACCTAAAGACACTAAAGTACCGCGACTTGTTGTTGCTATTTTTGCAGCATTGGTTTTGGTTATATTAGCCATTGTCTTCTTTTGGAAAAATACAGCCGAGTCTATGCAGGTAAAACTGGTGTGCGAAAATCCTTTCGGCAGTGTACCACATACCGCTGTATTTAAACTAAACTCAAAGGTTTCTTTTGATGAAAATGAAGAATATCAGGTAGATTTTATGGATGAAGCATTGGTGTCTTCCATTAAGGGTAAAAACAAGATCACAAAATTCTTTAGAAACCCAGGAGTGGTGTATGCAACATTGTTATATCACAATAAGCCAATAGATACAGCCTCGGCCTATATGCAAACCAAGGGCTGGGTAGCCAATTCTGGTAACGATACCTCCAGGGCATTCCCCATTGCAGGGTTAAAATCACTGGATCCAAAAAACATTTATGTATCGCCAAAACAACTCGACTCAGCAGGACTTGACACGCATAAGCCCTTTGTGGTTGGCTTTAGCAACATCAAGCCATCACATATTAACGGAGATAATTTTTCTTTCTCCTGTAAAATATTTGCCGAACAAAGCAGACCAGGCACTCAATGTGTTGAAACTACAATTATCATTTTAGGTGAAAAGCACAGACACCTGTTAAAGTTAAACAGACGGAGCTGTGTGGCTTTCTCTGAATACAAATTTTCGGAAGTCAGGGTATTAGGCTCTGAACAATTTTTGGGCGCCCTCGCTTTTAATCCTGAAAATGGCGGCGAGGTAATGATTAAAGTAGAAAATAAGCAGGCATCAGTCGTTTTAAACGGTAAAAAAGTACTTTTTACTAAATATCAGCGATCAATAGGCAAGGTAATGGGAATTAAGATATTATTTAATGGCATTGGTAAAGCAGTTTCACCTGAGCTACATGATCTGAGTACACATGAAACTTTCTAAAAAAAACCTCGAATCATACATCCATTTGAATTCAAATTATCTTTTAATCAATTAACCTTAAATACTTTACGTATACATTTTTTTGTTTTTGATTTGTACAAACAAATACGCATACTTAAATTAAACAGATTTAACTTTGTTATATATCAAACAAGTATACACATGAGATCTTTTTTTTTCAAAGCACTTATTTTATCCGTAATCTCCTTTTCTGCAAATGCACAAAAGACGCCTGCTCGTGTTCTTATTATTGGATTGGATGGTTTTAGTTCCGAGGGATTTAAAACAGCAAAACATCCTAATCTGGACAAGATGGTCGCTGATGGCGTACTTTCGCTAACTACCAGGCCGGTAATGCCATCCATTACACTTCCAAATTGGACCAGCCACATGACTGGCTCAGGCCCGGAAGAGCATGGAATAACCAGTAATGACTGGACAATGGAAAAACATCCACTTACTCCAATTGCGACAGATAAAGAGGGATATTACCCTTCAATATTTAAGGTTTTGAAGGATGAAGTACCCTCGTCAAAAATTGCCTACTACTATAACTGGAAAGAACTGATCAATCCTATTAATAAAAAATACCTTGATGAGGTTAATTTTGAAGAGAATGATCGTTATCAGGAAAACTATAGCAAAGCATACGATTTTCTATTAAAAAATAAACAAAGCCCTACACTTGTATTTTTATACAGCGTACATACTGATCATGCTGGTCACAGCTTCAAGTGGATGTCTCCTGAATATATTAAGGCTATTGAGGATGCAGATGTTGAAATTGGCATATTGCTGAACAAACTAAAAACAGCTGGAATTTATAAAGATACGCACTTTCTGCTAATTACAGACCATGGTGGCATTAACCAGGGACATGGTGGTGTGTCAATGTCGGAAATGCAGGTGCCATGGGCCATTACCGGACCTCAAATCAGGAAACGTGGTCTGATTACCGAATTCAACAGCAATAAAAATACAGCTTTGGTATTGGCAAAGATTTTTGGAGTAAGCAAGCTACCTGCTGCCTGGACAGGGGTTGTACCAAATGCGATATTTAAGTAGGAATATCTTCTCTGTTACCTTCCTATCCTTCAGCCATGGTTTAGCTCTCCTTGAGGCTTGCTTCAGTATCAACTTCGATGAAGCAAGTCTGAAGCATTCCTCAAGTACAGCTGAGGCAGAGCAAGGGCATTACTATCGTGTGCTATTGACATAGGGTCCCCAATAAGGCTATACTCTTTTAAAATAATTCTTTATTTAGAATAATTATAAATAATGAAAAATTGTTATACCTTTGGTGCAGATCAGCGCCCCGCTGATCTTAGTTTAGTTAGTTAATTTGATAATGTATCAAGTCCTGGTTACCCATGTTAATGGGCATGGGTAATTCAGGCACAAACAAGTAACATGTGCCAGACAAGAGTATTAACAACCAGAGGAAAAACAGTCATCAGCTGCTGCGCTGGATGCAAGATGTATTACATATGGCACCACAACCTTGTGCTCAATTTCCCGGCAATAGGATTTACTTCCTTTAAAGAAGTTGTTGACACGATCTGTTTTGAAAGCAATTCATTGCCTTTCCCTGATGGAGAAGACCGAATAATTTTACATACTCCAAATGATGATATCAGTTTTACTTTTGATCCAGAAGAGCTGGAAGACTTTAGGGCAGCACTTTCAGAAGCAACATATATGAATGAAGTTTATATGTTGATGGAAAGAGATACAGGACATTAACCATGTTATCCTCTGCTTAACACCTGATTTTTCAGAAGAGAAGGAACCAATCCGTATTTCTTTTTAAAAGCAAAGGAGAAATGCGACAAGTCCTCGAATCCAAGATCAATATAAATATCAGTAGGTTTCTTTCCCTTTCTTTCTATCAGAAAGTAAGCTTCTTCCAGGCGTTTCTTAACCAGCCATCGGCTAGGCGTGTCATKGAAAATATCTTTAAAATCCCTTTTAAATGCAGAGATACTTCTTCCTGTAAGGTAAGCAAAACGTTCAATGCTTACATTGAATTTATAATTGCGATTCATAAATTCTTCGAGGTTTATTTTTTCCGGATGTCCAAAATCAAAGAAAATAGGATACAACTCAGGTTGCTTTTGCAAAAGGATCAATAGAAGTTCTTCTCTTTTGATATTGGAAAATTTCTCGTCTATTTTACCCTCATCATTGTAATAAGCAGAAAGTGAACTGATGAAATTGGTGATCATAGAATCCTTTTTTAAAAGGATAAAGGCATCTTCTTCCTCAGAAGTACTTATTTTGATTTGGTGCTTATCCTGAAAGGTTTTCAGGAAAGCTTTGTCAAAAATCACCACTACTTTCTCAAAGTCTCCATTGTATTTTTGCTTGTGATACCTGGCCAGATGATTTTTTTTGACAATGCAAGATTCTCCTGATTTCAGTTCATATTTTTTACTGCCGTCGTATCCTGTTATCAAACCTTTGGCCAAAAACAAAAAGAAATGCTCAGGGACGAACTGTTCGGGAGATATCTCCGGGCCGAGGTAGCAGGATTTGATTTCAGTATAGCGCATGGCCTTATCTTTTATGGTTTACTAATTTACACCTTTCCACCATTCTGGAAAAACTTGTGTGGTATCGTTTAGGTCTACCATTTCACCAATAACCGGTGTAACCAAGGGTAAGTGCTGTATTTTGGCTAGTTCTGTAACTTTGATAAGAGGCTCGTCCCATGAGTGCATTGCCAGGGTAAATTTAGAAGAGTGCACCGGAAACAGTCTTTTAGCTTTTAAATCTTCTGCGGCCTGCAGCACCTGTTCTGGCAGCATATGGATTGCCTTCCAGGCTACGTTGTATTGCCCATTCTCTAATATCGCAAGATCAATTGGCCCAAACTGTTTACCAATTTCTGCAAAGTGTGTGTCATAACCGCTGTCTCCGCCAATATAGATTTTTGTGCCTGGTGTTTGCAGCACATAAGACATCCACAATGTATTATTTCTTGTAAAACCTCTGCCCGAAAAATGTCTTGCAGGGGTGGTGTGTACTTTAAATCCAACATCCAATGATATGCTGTTGTTCCAGTCACTTTCAATGATTTTATCAGCAGCATATCCCCAATGTTCGAAATGAGCACCTACACCAAGTCCGCAGATAACTGTTTTTACTTTATCTTTTAGCTTGGTAATTGTTTCGTAGTCCAGGTGATCATAGTGGTCATGACTGATCAGCAGGTAGTCAATAGGAGGCAGATCATCAACCGTATATCGGTCTGTACCTTTATAGGCTTTTACTGTCCATGGCACTGGAGATGCGCTGCCACTTAAAACAGGATCTACCAGAAAGCGCTTCCCGTCTATCTGCATGAAATAAGAGGAGTGACCAAACCACACCAGGACGTTTGAATCGGGAGGAAGGCTGTGCAAATCGGTTTTTTTAGAAGGTATGATTGCAGTGGGACTTCTTCTGGGATGGTCGCCGAACAACTGGTCGTAAAGGATACCGCTAATGCTGTAGCCTTCGGTAAGGTCGGGTGTATGATGAGTATTCTGAAATTTGCCGTCCTTATAACGAGGCGAATTTTTTATCAGTTCCAATCGCTGGGCGGTAGGAGCCTGCCCAAATTTTGCCTGACGGATATAAAAAAAAGTAGCGATGGATAAAAGCATCGCTGTGCTAAGCAGGATAATCATAGTTCGTTTAATTATTTTTAAAAACCGTTTCATACGGGTTAGTGATTTAGGTTTAAGTAATGATGAGGCTTTAATGTTTATGATGCAAATTCCACCAAACTTTTGGCCGTTGCTAATATGGCTTCCTGGTTACTGCGGGGTGTCCATCCTAATAGGGTTCTGGCCTTTTCATTACTTGCATTGCGGTAAATGCCCACCAGAGGAGCAATGGCTTTTGCTTGTGCATTAAATAACGCGGCAATGCGGATCGACCAGTTTGGGATTGTTTTGGTGGATGCGTTTGCAGCTGCCTCAGGCATTTCATTTTTAAGGAAATCTGCTATTTCTAAAAGTGACATTGTACCACCGCTTAAGGCCAAAAATCGTTGTCCTTTTGCCTGGGGATTGGTCATTGCCCGGATGTGCAGATCAGCAACATCACGCACGTCTACAATACCGAGGCTGATGTTAGGCAGCGCTTTCATGCTACCATCTATTACTTTTTGTAGCAACTCAAAACCACTGGACAGGTCTTTAGTGAAGGAAGGACCAAAAATACCCATCGGATTGATCACTGACAATTCAAGACTACCACCTTCCTGTTCCATAAAATCCCAGGCTGCTCTTTCGGCCAATACTTTTGATTTGTTATAAGCAGAGAGCCCTTTCTCATTTGGGTCTGTCCAGCTTTCTTCTGTAATCAAAGTAGTTTTATCCTTATGACTATAGCCAACTGCCCCAAAATTCGACGTCATAACAACGCGCTTAGCACCTGCATCTCTTGCTGCTTTAAGTACGCGTATAGTTCCGTCAACTGCGGGACGTATCATTTCGTCTTCATGCCTTGGCAGTTTTAAGAAAATGGGAGAAGCTACATGCAAAACGTAGTCACAATCTTTTACAGCCGTGCTCCAATTGTCATCACTGGTGAGATCTGCTTTTACAAAAGAAAGATTACTGAAGTCAGTGATTCCGCCTTTTTTAAGCATGGCTATCACTTTATCCTGTTTATTTAAATCGCGCAGGGTGGTTCTTACCAGGTAGTCTTTATCCAATAATTGCTGGATGCAATGAACAGCGACAAAGCCTGATCCGCCTGTTACCAATACTGTATGAATTGAATTTGTCATTTGCTTTCAAATTGATAGAACAAAATTGCAGATTAAAGAGCAATCTTGTTTTGTTGAAAAGTCCAATTTCACTTTGTTTAAAGGTTCAGTTTATTTTGGTTGCAAGGTTAGTACCAAACTGGATGAAATGATTTGAACAGCTTTGGTTATTTCCGGCAAAGTTAATGAAGCAAACCCAAATCGAATGGCATTATAGCTGACTCCATTGTTATCAAATAACTTCCCATTATTCATATAAAGACCCTGCTTGGCTGCTTTAATTGAGATCTGTTCAATAGGATAGTTAGGATCAAATTTAACCCAAATGGCCATACCTCCATCGGGTTTTTCGTAACTAACTATACCTTTCAGGTAAGTGTCCAACATCTTGATTAAATGATCCCTTCTTTCCTTGTAAATCTTATTGTTCTTTTTGAGGTATCTGTTAATATCACCGTTTTCGATAAGTGCAGCCAGACTATCTTCCATAATATGGTCTCCTTTCAAATCGATAAGTCTTCTGATATGAACCGCGTGGGCAATAAAATCTGCTGAGGCGATCATGAAACCAATTCGTATAGATGTGGAAAGAGATTTGGAAAAGGAGCCAATATAAACCACCCGATTTTGATGATTTCCGGAGGCAAGGGGCAGGTACGGAGAGGAGCTGTAGTGAAAATCATAATCGTAATCATCCTCTACAATTGTAAAGTTATGTTCTTCAGCTAATTCCAGTATACGCATACGCCGTTGCGGGCTTAAAGTTACTGTGGTAGGATGATGATGGTGGGGAACGAGGTACAGCATCCGTATGTTTAACTTCTGGCAGGCTGTAGCTATCAAATCTGTATTTATTCCATCCTGATCTACAGGCATACGAATTACATTGGCTCCTAAAGATTCGAAAACCTGGTTAGCAACAAAATAGCCCGGTTCTCCTACAATTACATTATCGCCGGGTTTTAACAATAAGCTTGCTGCTATATAAATACTCATTTGAGCGCCATGAGTCATCATGATGTTTGATGCCTGGGCTTGCAACCCCCTGGTTTGCGCCATATGGCTTATCATTGTTTCTCTTAGGTTAAACGAGCCTGCGGCCAGCGTTGCCGAAACCCGTTTAAATGTTTGGACCTTTTTAAGACGGCTCCTGTATTCCCTGTTTAGCAGGTCCATTGGCGCTAGCCGCATATCTGGGTGGCCATCGTCTATTATTAATTCATGCACCATGGTATCACTAGCCAAAGGAATCACTCCATATTGGTTTGTTTTATAAAAGGGGCTGGGCATTGAACTTTCATATGCAAAACCTGCTTTCTGCTGGTCCCATTGCTGTGGCTGTACTTCTGGAAGATTAGGAACCACAATAAACCCTTTCTGTGGTATCACAGTGATCCATCCCTGAGCGCTTAATTCGTTATATGCAGCAATAATTGTTTTACGGTGAACAACAACCATTCTAGCCAGTTCGCGCGTACCAGGCAGATAAGACCCTGACTTTACAATTCCATTTTTTATCAGCATAAGTATTTGGTTTGCAATCTGCTGATAAACGGACACGCTTAGTGTTTTATCGATTGTTATAAGGGTATCAAATGGCAACATCTGGACTACTTAACTTCTTGTTTCTGGATGATAAAGATAGTCCTTTAATAATATACTTTTGAATATCAATTTTATTAAATATGAACATTACCTACAAAACAAATGTGTTACCATTATTAGAAGAAATCATCAGTGTATACGACAGTTCTGGTCTCAACCGTCCTACAGCTGATAAAAACAGGATAGCAGAGATGTATAAACATTCTAACCTTGTGGTTACGGCCTGGCATGATGATCAGCTAGTCGGCATTGCCCGATCATTAACTGATTTTTGTCACTGTTGCTATCTTGCTGACCTGGCCGTAAGTGCAACTTATCAAAAATCGGGTATTGGCAAAGAATTGGTAAAACTTACAAAAGCTACAATTGGCGATAAGAGTATGCTTTTACTACTTGCAGCACCAACGGCTATTGAGTATTATCCAAAAATCGGTATGGATGTGGTGAACAATGGCTTTATCATTAACCGCGTAAAATAGACGAGAAAAAGGCAAATGGAAAACAACATACTAGTTGGAAACTACGTGAGGTTAGAGCCTCTGGAACTTTTTCATTTAGAAGGATTAACTAAGGCCGCAGCAGGAAATGAGCAGCTATTTAAGTGGACTGTTGTGCCTCAGGAAAAAAATGCAATGACCAGGTATATTAAAACGGCACTTGAGCAGCGCGATAGGGGAACAGCGATGCCTTTTGTCATCGTCGGCAATGAAGACGGTATTATAAAAGGATCCACACGTTTTTGGAATATTGCCTACTGGCAGTGGCCTGAACATACGTGTGGATATGGAAGAATTGCTCCCGATGTTTGCGAAATAGGGTATACATGGCTCACCGGGTCTGCTACCAGAACAGGTATAAATACGGAAGCTAAATTCTTGATGCTCAAATACGCTTTTGAGCACTGGAAAGTATGGCGGGTTAATTTCACGACTGATGTACGTAATGAACGATCAAGAGCGGCTATTGAACGTCTGGGTGCTAAATTTGAAGGGATAATTCGTGCTGAACGAATGGGAGCAGATTTTACCATAAGGGATTCTGCTCGTTTTTCTATAATCTCGGACGAATGGCCTGATGTAAAGGAGCTGCTCCAAGGATATATGTTAATGAATAATTAACACGCAATTAATCAAAGAATAATTTCCGGACTCTAGAACATCCAATAAAAAGGTCAGCTATTTTTGATAGCTGACCTTTTTATTTTATTCTCATGCAGGATTTTCATTAAGCATATACTACTTCAAATCCTCCATACATCGCCATTTCGGCGGAATGATTAATTGTGAGCTTCAATTTCATTCTTTCAATTAGCTCCTTGGCAAAAGTAATGCTTCGGTGCAGGTCACTATTTCCTCTGATTTCAATCCCTCTGGTCAACATTTTAAATTTATTAGGTTCAAATTTTTCTATGAACTTTTGAAGGTCTGTTTTGGTCTCTGTTTTTCGCATAAATCTTACGTTTAAATGTATTCTAAAAGCCAAAATGATCGAAATTGTTTGGTGCATTTTTTAAACATTCTTTATGTTTTACACATTCTGGACCGCGGTATCTCAGTAATCAACTGATAACCAAGAATAAGTATCAAAAATATTTTTATTCTGACGTGAAAATACAAAAAGAGCTTTAATGACAAAATAAGCTCAGAAACTGACAACATCAAGATAGAATAATGATATAAAAAGTGGCTTATTTGTCTTACCAAATATAAGAACGGCTAAAATGAGAATGATTATTTACCTAATCGTACTAAGTAGTACCCTGTTTCAAAATTATTCAAATAAAGCGAGGGTAATAGGCAGAAATGCATTCAAAATAACTCCTCAAAAGGCTAAGATTCTATTTCTGGGTAATGAATTACGCATTGCAATTTAATTAACCTTTAAATCTATAAATCTCTAACCAAAAAAATCATGCACAGAAAACTACTTAAGGTATTCCATGGAATTGGAATCCAGGCTAAGGGTATACGTTGGTACCCTGAACCAAAATTAAAATTTCTATTGGCAATGATGGCCCTTTTTACATCGGCAAATGCCTTCTCTCAAATCATGATATCTGGTAAGGTCACCGATGATGAAAATAAACCTTTAGTTTCCGTAACGGTCACTTTAAAAGGGGGCAATTCGGGTACCCAGACCGACGCTAATGGAAATTATACTATAAATGCGCCGACACCAAGTTMAATACTTATTTTTCGATACATTGGATTTAAAAATCAGGAATTCACGGTAAACGATCGCAAAGTTATTAATGTCCGTATGGTTGCTGCTGGTGGAGAAGACCTGGATGAAGTTGTTGTTGTTGCTTATGGTACACAAAAGAAAGCAACTGTGTCTGGAGCGATCAGCACGTTACAGGCTTCAGATATTGTCCGATCGCCTTCTGTAGCCGCTACAAGTGCTTTGGCGGGTAAAATTCCTGGTGTAACCGCACGTACCACAGATGCCCGACCGGGAAATGGGGCCAATTTACAGATCAGAAACCTCGGAAACCCCTTGTATGTTATAGATGGAGTAGCATATAGCACCAGTAATGGTAGCGATGGGTTTGGCTTTAATACAGGTATTTCTGGGGTTAATGCATTTAACCAGCTAGGAATAGATGATATTGAGAGCATAACGGTGCTTAAAGATGCCTCTGCTTCTATATATGGTTTGGCGGCGGGAAATGGTGTGGTATTGGTAACGACTAAAAAGGGAAGAAGAGGTGATAAGCCTTCCTTCGGACTTTCCAGCTATTATGGTTTTCAAAATTTCTCCCGTTATCCATATCCTGGAAATGCAGGACAATACGTAAGAGGCCGTTTAGAATCTGAACAAAATCTTGGCCGTAATCCGGCAGACCTCTATTCTCCACAAGAATTGGCCAAATGGGAAGCAGGAACAGAACCCGGCTATCAAAATAACGATTATTATGCTTTTATTGTAAGGGACAACGTTCCGCAACAATTTATAACAGCAAATGCTTCAGGCGGCTCTGATAAATCCACCTATTATTTATCCCTGGGTCATATTAATCAGGAAGCTGCACTTAAAGATTTCAATTTTAACCGCACAAACCTTCAGGCTAATATTTCCAGTACTGTCTTAAAAGGTTTTACCGTTGGTGCCCAAATTAGTGGCAGGATAGAAAACAGGCATAATGTAGGGGTTCCGGGATTGGACGATTACTTTAACCCTTTACTTAGTATTGGCAGTATGTGGCCTACAGAAACCGCCTATGCTAACAACAACCCTTTGTATATTAACCAAACGCACAATGTAAACGTTAACCCGGCAACTTATTCAAAGGATATAACCGGTTATATTGACAACATTACCCGAGGAGCCGGTGCGAAATTAAATGCACAGTACGAATTTGGTTTTGGCTTAACTGCAAAGGCATTGTATTCATATGATTATAGTAATGAAGACTTTGATGGGTTTGAATATACCTATCCTGCATATATTTATGATGCGGCTACTGATACCTACAATGACAGAGCCCCAAATGGTGCATTATATGGCAACCAAAACCCATGGAGAGAAAGGCATAAAAGAAATATCGTAGCCACGTTTGCACAGTTTCAATTAAACTATACCAAGCAAATAAAAGATCATTCCATAGCGGCTTTAGTTGCTTTTGAACGCAAAGATGCTACTAATGATTACCTGGCATTACACTCTGTTCCGCCAAACAATATTATTCCTACACAGGTATTTGCTGATTTGGATTACATAGGTGATTCACATTATGAAGAGGCTTTTGAAGGATATGCCATGAGGTTAAATTACGATTATAAGAAAAAATACCTTATTGAAGCCGTTGGCAGATATGATGGTTCATTTCTTTATCGTTCTGGCAGTCGTTTCGGATTTTTTCCTGGCGTGTCTGTAGGCTGGCGTATTTCGGAAGAAGGTTTTTTTAAGAAGATCTTTTCTAAAAGCATTAATGACTTAAAATTCAGAGCCTCTTATGGCGAAACCGGAACATCTTTACAAGATGGTGGTGGTAATTATTATTCGCCAAATCCTTTTGCGTATTTGGGCGGGTATAATGTTAATGCCGGAAATGCTGTATTTGATGGTACGTTTTATAATGGTGTAGCACCAAGAGGATTGCCTACTACCGTTATTTCATGGTTAACCAATAAAACATCGAACGTAGGTGTGGACTTTACCATATTCAAACATTTCACAGGACAGTTTGATCTATTCAGGCGTAAACGTTCTGGCTTTCCTGCGCCACGCTATGATGTAGTATTGCCAAACGAGGTAGGGTATAGTTTGCCACCAGAAAATTTAAATTCAGATGTTACACAGGGATTTGATGGTTTAATTACCTATAGTAGCTCAATTGGTAAGGTGGATTTTTCAATCGGCGGTAATGCAACATTCGGCAGAACTAAAGATGATTATATATACAAACCACGTTTTGGAAATTCTTACGATCAGTACAGAAATGATAGAACTGGCCGTTGGCAAAATGTGAACTGGGGCCATCATATTTTAGGAAGGTTCCAATCTGAACAACAAATTAATGACTACCCGGTTAACATAGACGGACAAGGTAACAGAACGCTTTTACCCGGTGATTTAATTTATGAGGATTTAAATGGTGATGGAATTATCAACGCCATGGACATAAAACCAATTGGGTATGCAGAAGGGGCTTTGCCTTATTTTAATTACGGCATAAATGGCCGGGTTACCTGGAAAGGTATTTCACTTGCATTTGATCTGATGGGCGCGGGGATGCAGACCTACTTTAGAGATTGGGAATTGAAATTTCCATTTCAAAATAATGGAAACTCACCTGCTTATATGCTAACAGATCGCTGGCACAGAGCAGATCCATATAACCCTAATAGTCAATGGATCCCAGGAACATATCCTGCATTAAGGAAGGACAACACTGGACTATCTGTGTTTACCAGTCCGCTTAGTGGCAATAACCGAAATGATTTCTGGACGACCAATATTCGTTATCTGAGGCTGAAAAACCTGGAATTGGGTTATTCTTTCTCAAAAACCCTATTGCAAAAGGTAAATATCTCCGCCTTAAGAATCTATGTTAATGGCTCAAATCTGTTTTCTTTCGACAATGTAAAGGAATATGAAATTGATCCTGAGATTTCAGCGGGTAATGGATTGGTTTATCCTCAACAAAAGATCTATACACTAGGGCTTAATTTAACACTATAGCATCATGAAAAACATATCAAAATATATAATATTCAGCTTAGTTCTCCTGCTAAGTTTTAGCTCCTGTAAAAAGAATTTCTTGGAAAGGGAGCCAACTACGATTGTCACTGACGATCAATTATGGAAAGATCCAAAACTAATAATAGGACTACTTGCAAATTATTATAACCGGATTCCTACTGACATGGGTTTAACCGATCAGGCAGGTTCACAATGGAGAAATATGGCTGATTATGATGATGCTATGTGGTCGGGATTTTCCAATGAAGAGGGACGGAATAATATTGTGAGCTACGACAGAGGCCGTTGGAGGCTATACGATTATGGCTTTGTTCGAGATCTAAATCTAGCTATAGAGAATGTAGATAAATTTGGTGCTGCAACGCTTAGTGAGGTTCAAAGAACCCAATTGAAAGCAGAATTCAGATTTATCAGAGCTTATCTTTATTTCGAAATGGTAAAAAGGATGGGAGGGGTACCATTAATTACCACTCAATTAATCTACAATTTTGAAGGAGATCCTACCTACCTGCAACAACCCCGTGCAAAAGAAGCAGAAGTATATGATTTCATTGCTTCTGAGCTTGATGCAGTTAAAAATGATATCGCTAATGATGGCAGTAAAGGGAGGGCAAATAAATACACATGCATGGCACTGAAAAGCAGAGCCATGTTATATGCTGGCTCAATTGCCAAATATAATGCCTTGCTAACCCCAACTATAACTACAACCGGAGGAGAGGTGGGTATACCAGCATCCAGAGCTGATGAATACTTTCAAAAATCATTAGAAGCTTCTAAGGAAGTCATAGCAGGTCCATATGCCTTATACACAAGCAACCCGAATCTGGGCGAGAACTTTTATGAAGCTGTTGTAAAGAAAACAAATAATCCAGAGGTGATCTTTGTACGTGATTTCCTGACAACTAAAGCTAAAAAACACGGATTTACGTACGATAACATTGCCCGGGGCATACGAGAAGACAACTTAAGTTCGTCCAACATTACGCCTTCATTAAATCTGGTGGAAAATTATGAATATCTCGATGGGTCCGAGGGGAAACTTAAAACCAGAAATGCCGGCAACACTGATTATATCTATTATGATCATACCACCGATATATTTGCCGGTAAAGATGCAAGGCTATATGGAACAATAATTTTCCCCGGCGCACCATTTAAAGGTTTAACAGTTGATATGCAGGCTGGCGTTATGGTATGGAATGCTGCAACAAATTCATATCAAACAGTTGAAGGCCCTGATCTTGGAACAAACTATACAGATAACAAACCACTAATAGCTGCTTCTGGCCCTCATCGGTCTATACAAGAGGTATCAAACACAGGCTTCTATCTTCGCAAGTATATAGATGCAAATGGCGGAGCCTCTACAAGGGGGATTCAAAGTGACGTTTGGTGGGTATGGTTCCGTTTAGGAGAGATATATCTGAATGCGTCTGAAGCCGCATTTGAACTCGGACAAACAAACGATGCCTTAACCTATGCAAATTTAATTCGGCAGCGTGCTGGTTTCGGTGCAAATAGCCTGACAAGCGCAACCTTAACCATTAGTAAAATCAGAAATGAGCGTAGAAACGAATTGGCGTTTGAGGATCATCGTTTATGGGATTTAAAGCGCTGGAGACAGGCAGATAAAGTTTGGACCGGTAATTCAGATAGTCCTGATGCAGTAGTATCAGCCTTATATCCATACCGCGTAATTCGTCCTGGAGATGCAGCCCGCGATGGGAAATATATATTTGTTAAAATGACAGCTCCCAGATTTAGATCGCCAAGGTTTTTTCAAATTTTTAATTACTACTCATCTTTTGATCAGAATGTAATAAACAACAATCCTAAAATTGTTCAAAATCCATTTAATTAATCAGGTTATGAAAATGAAAGCATATATATATTCATTGTTGTTTATCCTTGCAGCAGGGATTGCAGGATGTAAGAAAGATAATTACACCGCACCAAAATCATTACTTACAGGTAGGGTGGTGTATGAAGGTCAGGCCATTGGCGTCAGATCAAATGGCGTACAGCTGGAATTATGGCAACACGGCTATGATTTCTTTACAAAAATTCCAGTTTATGTTGCACAAGATGGTACTTTTTCTGCCTTACTTTTTGATGGCAATTATAAATTAACCAGATTAAGAGGAGTAGGGCCATGGATTAACAATACGGATTCAATTGATGTTAAAGTAAGCGGCAATACAATTGTTGATGTTCCTGTAACGCCTTATACATTTGTTAAAACCGTTTCATATCAGAGAGCTGGTACAACGGTAACAGCTACAGTAAATTTACAAACTGTAAACACTACGAATTTGCTCGAATCGGTCAAATTATATGTCTTCAAAACAGCCCTTATTGATGATGCTAATMAAAGTGCTGTTACTACAATTGCTGCTTCGGCTATTCCAAATATTAATCAGCCACTTACAATGAATATTGTGATTCCGGCTTCATTATCAATTGCTGATGCGGTATATGTTCGGGTAGGTGTAAAAACAGCAGGAGTTGGGGAACTTGCCTATTCAATGGCAGAAAAAATCCAGCTTAAATAATTATAATTAGTAAAAAGTAGCGTCCTAATACGTCGCTACTTTTTACTTCAACTTTATGTTATGACAATGTCTTGTGATGACTTCCCTTTTGTACTAATTTCTTATAATCTTCCAGAAGTGAAATGTATTTTTCCATCCAGTAATAAACAGAATCTGAGTGATTTAACGAAGATTCATCTTTGTAAACAGAGAACCCGCCCAAATCCATATAGTCACTTTGAAAATCGGCTGAAAAATCATGATTAATGGCTTTTCCTATCTCGATGATTACATCGGTATGCAACTTTCGTTGTTTAAACCAGTTATATAGCGTCCTTCTATTAACGTGCATACGTCTGGAAAGGTCACTAATGTTTACATTTTGTCTCCGTACTGCGAGTTCAATAATTTCTCCTGCATTATGTTCCATAACATCGTTTTTAGATAAGTCAGACTAAACGCTAGGGACGTTTTAATGGAAGGAGCCTAAATGTTTTGGGAAACGGGTTGAGATAGTTAGAGCGGCAATATGAAAGAATTAGGCATCTTTGAATCAAAAGTATCGAATGAACAGACACGCAGGCAACCTGTTGATTGTCAAAAACTCCCTTTTGATGTTCAAATTTCCACAACAGTAATTAGGATTATTTGTTTTATGTGGACAATCTAAACATTCCTATCTCAAAGTTGTTAACCAGAAAGTTAAAGATTAAAATACATGCATTATGAAATCTATTTGGAAAGGCGCTATTGGGTTTGGCTTGGTTAATATCCCTGTTAAGCTATACTCGGCCGTACAGAACAGCAATCTTGATTTCGATATGCTGGATGAAAGAGATCATGCCAGGATAAAATATAAACGAGTTAATGAAAATACCGGTAAAGAAGTTCCTTATGAAAAAATAGTAAAGGGGTATCAGCTTGATGAAAAATATATTGTACTTAATGACAAAGATTTTGAGGAGGCTAGTCCGGAAAAGACCAAGGTCGTTGAGCTGGAGCGTTTTGTTGATATCAGTGAAATCAATCCCATTTATTACGAAACCTCATACTATACACAGCCTGAAAACCAGGGAAAAAAAGCATATGCCTTACTTCTACGTGCACTTGTTAAATCAAAAAAGGTAGGAGTAGCCCGTTTCGTATTCAGAAATACGGAGAACCTATGCGTTATCCATCCCATGGATGAGGTACTGGTTATTACTAAAATCCGGTTCGAGGAAGAAATTAGAAGCACAACAGAAGTTAAGCTTAAGGGAGAAAAAACGATAAGCAGCAAAGAGTTGGAGATTGGTATGGCTTTAATAGCTCAATATAGTGGTGACTTTGACATCAGTTCATTTAAGGATGAACATCGGGTTGAACTTTTAGCTATTATAAAAGCAAAAGCTAAGGGAAAACAACCTATTATTAAGAAAATGCAGCCTAAAACAGCTAGTAGCGATGATCTTTACAGCCAATTAATGGAAAGCCTTACTAAGAAAAAAAGAGCCTAGTTAATAATAAGTTATGGAGGAAACTAAAAAAGTAATTAAGGAAAACGGACTGGTATACATTATTGATACCATGCCCGGAATTTATAGAAAAGGGAAGTCGGGTAAATTTTATTATGAAGATAAGGACGGCAACAGAATTACAGATGAAAATCAATTACAACGAATAAAATCACTTGTTTTACCTCCAGCCTGGACATCAGTTTGGATAAGTCCTAAATCTAATGGTTATTTGCAGGCTACGGGTATTGATGCAGCTAATAGGAAACAATATAGGTATCATAGTAAATGGACCAAAAGACGATCTGAACATAAGTATTTTAGGCTGCTGGAATTTGGCAAAGCATTGCCTGAAGCCAGGAAAAAGATTAAAAGAGATTTAAAACGTAAGCACCTCGATGAACAAAAAGTGCTTGCTATTTGTGTTGATCTATTACAAAAGACATTATTGAGAGTGGGTGGAAAAAGTTATATGCAGAAATATGGCAGTTTCGGTTTAAGTACCCTGAAAGATAAGCACGTTAAAATTAAAGGGAACTCATTACATTTAAGTTTTGTAGGCAAGAAAGGGGTAAGGCATACAATGGCTTTAACAGACCGGCATTTATCAAGGCTTGTAAAAAAGTGCAGAGATATCCCCGGACAGGAACTTTTTCAATTTTATACTGACGATGGGATGCGTAGAAGTATTGAGTCGGGCCAAATCAATCAATACATTAAAGAAATTACTGGCAATGATTTTACTGCCAAGGATTTTAGGACCTGGGGCGGAACTTTGGAAGCGTTGAGGCAGTTTGCAACTTGTCTGAAAACTCAGGAGGGTTGTTCTAAAGCGAAAACTGAAATACAAGTTTTAGATTCTGTTGCTAAAAAATTGGGAAACACCAGAGCTGTTTGCAAAAGTTCATATGTATATCCTTTACTTCTGGAAGCACATAAAAATGATGCACTTCATAAGTGGTTAAAGCGGGTAAGCATATTAGCTAATCCAACAAATAAGCTATTGGAAAAGGATKAGAAAGTTTTATTGTCTTTCCTTAAATATTCAAAAGAACAGAATTAGCTGAAATAAGCAAAACATCAGGCAACCATTTACAAATAGTTGCGTATTAGATAGTGAAGCGATGATGACAGGACAAATTCCAAACGCTCATCAAACTTATCGCCCTCTGCTGTACTGTCAATCGGAGTAATTAATTAATCATTTAAATTACTTACTATGAAAACTTATTCTGTAAAATTCTTTTCTGCCATACTTGCTATGGCAGTCATCCTGCTGGTTCTTTATTCAGGGTGTAAAAAGAAAAGCAACGGACCTGATGTTACCTACAGAACTTATACAGCTATGGTCCAGTTAAATGGCTCTAATGAAGTTCCGGTAGTTACAACAACTGGAACAGGCACGGCAAACATCACTTATAATGAACAGTCCAAAACGATTGCTTATACCATTACATGGCAGCTTGGATCTGCTGCTGCAACAACGACAGGAATGCACTTTCACGGTGCAGAAAATGGATCAAACTTAACCAGTTCACCAATTGTAATTGAAATACCTGGCTTTACCACTGCCAGCTCAGGTACTCTTACAGGAACTACCAGAGTATTGAACGCTGCAGAGATCAGTCAGCTTTTATCAGGAAAATGGTATGTTAATATCCATAGTTCTGATTTTACAAGTGGCGAGATAAGAGGCAACATTGTTCTGGTTGCCGCAAGTACGGGCAATGGAGGAAACAATGGCGGTGGAGGTGGATACTAAAAAAAGAAACTGCCCGGAGCATAATCAGGGCAGTTTCTTTTTTAAAATTGAAGAACTTTCCCTAATTCATATCAGGCATCTATCCCATCAGACAGCTGCCCTGAATATGTTCCTTAAGATATAGCACTGTTACGATAGCATGTTATGGGTTGAATCCTTTCTAACCAACCGTTTATAATCCTCAAGTAAGGCTATGTATTTTTCCATCCAATAATAGACGGAATCAGGATGTTCAGAATTAGAGTCCTTTTTAAAAGACCTTAGATCCTCATTATGATTTAATTGTTTTAATTCTCCTTCAAAATCACTTGAAAAGTCATAATTGATAGCCTTACCTATTTCTAAAATTACATCTGTATGCAATTTCTTTTGTCTAAACCAATTATACAAGGTCCTTCTGTTTACATTTAAGCGCTTGGATAATTCGCTAATATTCACATTTTGTCGTCGAACAGCTAGTTCAACGATTTCTCCTGCGTTATGTTCCATAACTTTAGTCGTTTTAGATAATATTTGGTTGAACGTTAGGGACGTTTCAATATAATAGCATATGGTATTTTAAGGGTTAATAAAATCGAAGAATTAGAATTAATCGGAGCAGCGTCATGAAATTTTAGGCATCTTCTAATCAAAGATATTTAACAAAAAGAAATATATAGACCTGCTAGTAGTCAAAAAAACACTTTTAGTGTTCATGTAATCCTTATAAATGATTATAAATAACTATTTCATCATCAATTAAATATGATCAATTTTATTATATGAGTTAATTATTATCTCTACCATCAAAAATATATCCCTAATATACTATGCTATGGAAAATGTACTAAAAAGCAACTGGTATATCGTTTATACCTTTCCAAATCTCGAAAAGAAAATCTATAACGAACTTACCAAAAAGAAGATAAAAGCTTATTTGCCTTTACAAAATGTAATAAGGCAATGGAGCGATCGTAAAAAAGAAATAAAAGTGCCTATGTTTCCAAATTATGTTTTTATTAATTCAACAGAAAGGGAGCGCTTCAAACTATTAAAAATAGGAGGGGTATTAAAATTTATAACTTTTGAAGGTAAACCGGCAATGGTATCTGAGGATGAAATATCCAACATAATGAAGTTCGAAACAATGGTTTTTGAAATAGAGTCCAATCTTGTTAGTGGTGATGAAGTGATTATTGTTGACGGGCCTTTCACCGGCTTACAGGGGAAATTATTTTTTAAAAGGGGTAAGGAGCGTCTTGGCGTTCACTTAAGTTCCATAAACCAATCACTTTCAATTGAAGTTTGTTCAACTAGTTTAAGGAAGGTGATCAATAAAAATAGTTATAACTAACTATTGATGTTGGTTCACAAAGGGACTAGCTTTATGAGTATATAAATTAAATGATTTTCAGAATTTACTTAATTTATTATCAGGGTGTTATTGTGACAAACCTCTAGCGAAGCTTTACAATTTACACTGGTTAGCCTGCAAAACTTCTTTAATATGCTTCCTCTGGTTTCTTGTGTAATGCCAACCTTTAACAGGAGATATTTTATTCCGCACGCTATTAAATATTTCCACAGGCAAGAGTACCAAAATAAAGAGCTAATTATAATTGATGACGGTTCTGATTGTATCCGGGACTTGGTTCCAGAGGTTGATAATATAAAATACATAAGACTTGATCATCAAATATCTTTGGGTGCAAAACTTAATATAGCTTGTAAGCATGCCTCGGGGAGCATAATAGTTAATTGGGACGATGATGATTGGTATGCTAACTATCGGATAAAATATCAGGTAGAGGAGTTGAAAGAGCGTAATGCTGATATTTGTGGGATAAATAATTTACTTTATTACGACCTGCTAAAAAAAGAAGCCTTTCAATATAGATATCCTCCAGATCAGCGTAAATGGTTGCTGGGAAGTTCGCTTTGTTATCAGCGATCTTACTGGGAAAAAAATCAGTATAAAGATATAAATGTAGGTGTTKATKGCTTATTTGTTTGGGCTGCCTCACCCGAAAAAGTAACCGCACTTACAGATTCAAAGATGTCTGTCCACATGATACATGATCAGAACATTAGCCTGAAAAAAACTTCAGGCGATTGGTGGCACCCATACCCGGTAATGGATATAGAGCGGATAATGAACTTTGATTTAAAATATTATCCTAAACATGCTCAAACTGCTTCAGATAAATGGAATTTAAAGAATGTTAGAAAACAGTTAAAGAATGTTTATGCTTGCCTGGTGCATGAAAGCTTAGATTGTGTAATTGATATGGTTCGCAATCTACATTTTCAAGACCCTTCCTCAAGTATCGTTATTTTTAACAGTAACGCCGATCTTAAATTAAACTCCTGCTCATTTCCTTTTGAAGAATTTGGAGCTGTAGTAAACCCCACTGTTATACCGGTAGCACATGGCTACCTGCACAATTTTGCGCTTGAATGTATGCAATTTGCACTCGATAATTTTTCTTTTGACATTTTAACTATTGTAGATTCCGATCAATTAAGTCTACAGCCAGCATATTCTACTTTCATGTGGGATTTCTTTTCGCAAAAAAGCAATATCGGACTTTTATCTAACCGACCTGAGCATATAACTGTAAACAATACTGACGTTTTTACCTCCATTCAGGCATTTAAAGAATATGATTTATGGAAACCACTGCTTAAAACTTTTAAAGATGGTGAAAGCAAATTTGTTCACTGGTCTTTTTGGCCCTCAACTGTATTCACTTACGATGCCGTAAAGGATCTGGTTAAGCTCTTCAAAACGAACAATATTCTTCAAAATATAATGAAGCATACAAAAATATGGGCGACAGAAGAGATCATATTGCCAACTATGGTGAGTTTGCTTGGCTATGATATTGAATTGAATCCCTGTTGCCATGACTTTGTTAAATACAAAAAAGCATATACAACACAAGAATTAGACTGTGCTTTTAATGATCCCAATGCGTTTTGGGTACATCCAATAAATCGTAATTACGACGATACGCTTAGGAAATATACCCGTAGGCATTTAAATAACTACATACAAAAACCCGAAGAAACACATAAAGAAGACGATAAACAGTCATTGTTTTTACCTGTCCAAGTTTTAAATGAAATTAAACAAATTGATGGGTGGTTAAGTGAAGGAGAAGCCGAATTGTTAATTGCTTTTGGACTAAAAGCATGCACTCAATTCCCAAATGGACATTTAGTTGAAGTTGGCAGCTATCACGGCAAAGCAACAATTCTGCTTGGAAAGCTGGCTAAGTCGGTATCAGATGGGATAAAAGTTTATTCAATTGATCCGCACAATGGAATATTAGGTTCTACAGATCAGGGATTGCAACAGTTTGAACCATCTTTAGCTCATTTCAAAAAAAATATTGAAAGAGCCAATTTATCTGAAACAGTGATGTCAATAGTTGATGAATCCAAAAATGTAAAATGGAATCACCCAATATCATTATTGTTATTAGATGGCTTACATGATTATTTAAATATTTCTAATGACTTCAGACAGTTTGCATCCTGGATAGAAATTGGAGGTTACCTCGCGTTCCATGACTTTGCTGATTACTTCCCCGACGTAATTGCATTTGCAAATGAACTTATTTCAAAAAAGAATTACCAGAAAATCCAGCTAACAGATTCCCTACTGGTTTTAAAGAAATTGAATTAAAGCATTACAGCAAAGATGGCTAATCTTAAAAAGAAAAACTTACCAGTATGGCTATATTGGGAAGGCGACCTTCCGGAATGGATTCGGGCATGCCAGAAAACAGTATTTGCACATGTAGAAAATGTACAACTGCTAACCCCTGAACGCTTTAATGAATTGCGGGATTCTGACCTCGACATCAAACTTAATGATTTATATGTAGCTCATCGGGCAGATTTTATACGGGCATTTTTGCTTAAAAAATTTGGTGGGCTATGGATTGATTCTGATTGTGTTGTTATCAAATCAATCCAGCCCTTGATGGATATTTTGAATATGTATGAGTTTATGGGGTACCGGGAACGTTCTGGAGAGGTTACAAATAATTTTATGGGAGCATCATTGAACAGTAATATTGCCTCTGGTTATTATAATCGTGTTTGCCAAATTTTACGGTCCGGACAACCAATAGAGTGGCTAACAATTGGCTCACAAGCCTTAACAGCAACCTTAAATGAGGGCAAAACCTCATGGTATGAATTAAAGGTTGAACAGATCCAGCCTATTTGCTGGAGCAATCCGGCGGCATTTTTTCAAAAGGCTAGTGATGACGTGCATCAACAAATGCTCAATCCCAATTCCTATTGTTATATGGTTTCTGCTAACATGGTTAGGGGTTATTTAGAGGAAAATCAATACCCGAATATTCTTGATGAGGATACTTTTTTTAGCTACTTATTAAGAACGTCAGAGACCAATAAGAAGACCAAATCAACCTTTGCTTAATAGATAAATGATGAATGATCTTTTAAATATTGTTTACAGGAAAGATACTGATGATGATCGTTGGGTTATTCCTGAAGTTATTAACCAGGACATGTACTGTATTAAAAGCCGATTTGCGCACATTGAACCTTTAACTCAAAGTTATGTGATTGATTGTGGTGCTCATATTGGTGCATTTTCGATAATGTGTGCCAGGCATCTAAAAAACGTTGATGTKATTTCCTTTGAACCAAACCCCGATAGCTTCTGGTATTTAAATGAAAACGCTAAAAGGTTTGGAAAAATAAAGGCATTGAACAAGGCAGTTTCAGTAACCAACGGGACATTAAATCTTTATTCACCAGATCAAAGTGATTGGAGTGGGCGATGGACGTCGATACCAAATTCCAATGACTTTTTATCTGTTGAATCTGTTGGGTTATTTTCTTTCATCAACGAACTTGACAGGGACGTTTTCATACTGAAGTTAGATATTGAAGGTTACGAAGAATTTCTAATTGAGGCATCAAAAGAAGAGGATCTAAGAAAGATACATGCGATTATTATTGAAACACATACAGATAATTTTAATCATCAGAAGTTAAAAGACTACGGGTATAATTTACTATTTAATCCGGATATCTCTGCCGCAAGGCAGTTTGTTTATTCAAAGAATTAAGATTACACTTTATTTAAACACATGTTACGCACAGCACTTGAATTTTTATCAGATGAGCTCAACGCTTATCTTAAACGCAAGGACGCCACAAACTTCGGAAATGAAGATATTGTAATGATCTCTTCACTGATGACTCCTGATGGAACATTTGCTGTTGTATCAGACGGCGGTGAGGTATCTAAAATAATTTTAACGCTGGTAAACCTGGAGGAAGATCGCGTTTCTGATGCTCAATACAACTATCGGAAAACAGATGACAAGATTCAAATAATTAATCCCCCGGTTAACCTGAATGTATTTGTTATTTTTTCTGTCTTTGCTAATAACTACTCTACCGCATTAAGACTACTATCTTACGTAATTTCATTCTTTCAAGGCAATCAGGTCTTTGATAGCGATAAGTATCCTGGGATCAATGCAAAAGTTGATAACGACAAACCATGGCAAAAGGTGGGTCGTTTGCTGGTCAATTTACATCCCATCACTTTTGAACAACAAAATAACCTTTGGGCAGCACTTGGTGCAAAGTACATGCCTAACGTAATTTATAAAATCCGAACCATGAGTTTCATTGATCTTGAACCTAAAATGGAAGCACCTCCAATTACAGAAGTTACCATTAGCGACAATTAAGTTAACCTCCAATCTTTTTGTAATGATAAAAATAAAATATAAAGCACTTTTTTCAGTGGAGTTTCCCCATACATTTTACAGTTCGGGTAAATGTCCTGATATAGCTTTGCAGCCATCTGAAGACTGTAACGTTCTTATGAAATCACTGGGATTACGTTTTCTGCCAAGTGATTTCGGCGGAAAATTATATGCAAAAGTGAATAGTCTGGATGTAATTAGAAATCCTTTAACAGAGGGAACAAAATTTACTTTTCTACTCAAGCTGAAAAACAGTTTCTTTGAAAACATCACCGATCTAAATACCAGTAAGCCAGCTAGCAGCCGTTATTATTTCAATAACCTGAGTTCAAATCTATTAGCGGGCGAGCCACTGCTTGTTGCAAACAAAACCAAGAAAACCGTGTCTGAGGCAGATTTAATTCCCTTTGTAAGTAATGCCTTTTCTTTTGCACATAACAGTAACCTTGCAACTCAAACCGGAAAACTAGAATTTATAGACAGCGGAGAGAGTTTACAGCAGCTATTGGATAACTCCAATAACGTATATAATTTTTCTTTTGATCTTAATAAATCAACAGGAGGCCGGACGCGCTTTTTAATTGAAGGAACCGAGAAGGCATCTTTTTATTCAATCAATCCCCATGAAATTTCTGATGTATTTGGAGTAATCGAAATTTTTTATAAAAGCAATTTGAGTTCAGCCTATCAATTTCAAAATAATGATCATTCGATCAGCACAAAAAAATATAAAATTCCGTTTACAAATCGCTCAACAAAATGGAGATATATCATTACCAAACAATTTAACTCGTCGATAACAACAATAAATGTAGCTAAAACGAATGGTTCATCAATAGATTTTACATTGCTGGGAAGCTCACCACCAGGGAAATTTATTTTTACGTCCAACAATGTATTACCACTTAAACAAGATCCAATTGCGGGGATTAAATTGACAGACAGTACAAATAAAGTGATTATAGCCAATTTACCAAATCCTCCTTTAAATCTCATAAGAACAGAAGGTTCTGATACTTTCTCAGATATTTTAATCACAATCTAATTAAAAACCTACCAACATGGCAGATGTATTTAAAACCCCCGGGGTCTATATACGTGAGATCCCAACGTTTCCACCTTCCGTAGCTGAAGTGGAAACTGCTATTCCTGCATTCATCGGTTATACTGAGAAAGCAACTTTTAACGGTAAAGATCTTACGCTGTTACCCCAGCGAATTAGTTCATTGCTAGAATATGAACAATTGTTTGGTCTGGCCCAGAAGGAAACAGCATTTACTGTAACCATTACAGACACTACCAATAGTGATTCTTCAGTTGCAAGAACAATCTCAATTGATAAGGCAGCCGCAACGAGTTCAAGGTTCAAACTATACTATGGGCTGCAGATGTATTTCGCCAATGGAGGAGGTCCGTGTTACATAGTGTCAGTCGGCCAATATCCTTCTTCAGCTCCTTCTGATACTGACATTGCATCACAAAAACTGCAAGATGGTTTAGCTGCAATAGCGAAAGTTGATGAGCCTACCTTACTGCTTTTCCCGGATGGGCCTTCTTTAGATTCATCAAGCTATTATTCACTGATTAATCAGGCACTAAATCAATGTTTTCTGCTTCAGGACAGATTTACCATTATTGATGTAATACAACAAAAGGGCACGCCTAACGACATTAACAGCTCAGCGGATGATTTTAGAAATGCTGCAACCCTGGGTAGCAACCTGGATTTGATAAAATATGGAGCTGCTTATTTCCCTTATCTGGAAACTATATTAAACTATCGATTTGAAGACAATGACGTAAACGTAATTTACAAAACAGTTGTTGGAGGAGTAACAACCACCCAAACTGTCGAAACTCCTGCTAGTGATCCGGGAAATATTAGTCTGGCAAGTATTCTAAATCCGCTGTCTACTTTAAAAGAATCAATAAAAACAGGTCTGAATCTTCAGAAACCTCCTGCAACCGTACCAACATCACCTGTTACCCCACCAGCAGTTACTGGCAATACGGAGCTATATAATGTTATCAAGCTCCAGCTTCAAAAAATAACGATTGTTATGCCACCTTCATCAGCAGTTGCAGGTATTTATGCTGCTGTTGATAGTTCAAGAGGTGTTTGGAAAGCACCTGCCAATGTCTCACTATCTTATGTAAATGCGGCATCGTTAAAAATTTCTCATCAGGATCAAATGTCATTAAATGTAGATCCAACTTCAGGTAAATCAATAAATGCGATAAGGTATTTTACGGGTAAGGGAGTGATGGTATGGGGAGCCAGGACACTGGCCGGAAATGACAATGAATGGCGTTATGTCCCAGTGCGTAGGTTCTTCATTTTTGCAGAAGAATCTATCAAAAAAGGAACCGAATGGGTTGTTTTTGAGCCAAACGACGCCAATACCTGGGTGAGGGTAAGGGCCATGATCGAAAACTTCCTGATTAAACAATGGAGGGCAGGAGCGCTTGCAGGTGCTAAACCGGAACACGCATTCTTTGTTAGGGTTGGTTTAGGTGTAACTATGACCGCGCTTGACATATTGGAGGGCAGAATGAATATTGAAATTGGCATGGCAGTAGTACGTCCGGCAGAGTTTATCATTCTCAAATTCTCTCATAAACTTCAGGAATCTTAATTAATCAGCTTTAAAAGCTCATCTAAAACAAAATAAAATGGCAACTTATCCACTACCAAAGTTTCATTTCCAGGTTGACTGGGGCGGAACCAAAATTGGCTTTACGGAAGTAAGCGGATTAAATATCGAAAACAAACTGATTGAATATCGTGACGGAGCATCGCCAGAATTCAGTAAAATTAAAATGCCCGGTATGAGGGAATTTAGCAACATCACACTAAAACGAGGGGTTTTTGCTGCAGATAATGAGTTCTATCAATGGTTAAATACCATAAGCCTTAATACTGTTGAAAGGCGGGATGTAGTTATAAAACTACTTAATGAAAATCATGAACCTGTAGTAACCTGGAAAATTAAGAACGCCTTTCCAATTAAAATACAAAGTACAGATCTAAAGGCTGACGGAAGTGAAGTTGCTATTGAACAACTTGACCTGGCCCATGAAGGGCTTACTATACAAAATGGTGATTAACCTATAATATTATGAGTTTAATCAGTGGTATCATTGATGGATTAATCTATCCACCTGTTGGCTTTCATTTTCTTGTTGTATTTGAAATGTTCCCGCAAACGCCTCAGGATGTGCGTTTCCAAAGTGTAAGCGGATTAAGTGCAAGTATTACAACAGAAACTGTGGCCGAAGGCGGGGAGAACAGGTTTAAACACCAGTTTCCCGGCGTTCCTCAGTACAACAAACTGGTACTGAAACGCGGATTGTTTCTAGGGTCTTTTGTAAGTCACTGGTGTCGGGACAGTATCGAAAATTTTAATTTTCAGCCCAAAAACATCCTTGTGAGTTTATTGAACGACAGTCACATTCCGCTAAACGTATGGCATGTTTTTAATGCCTACCCAACTAAAATTGACGTCTCCGAATTCAATGCAGAGCAAAATACAATGGTAGTAGAAACATTAGAGTTAACCTACCAGTATTTTAAACCTATGGGGCTCGATGATTTGTTAATGGGGGCTGTAGGCGCCGTTGGGGGCGCAATAAGCGGAGGTGTCTCTGGATCTGTAAGTTTTTAGATTATGCCGATTATAATAAACGAAATCGAAATCGCTGTATCTGTGTCTGATGATGCTTCTTCTTCAGGGGCTCATCAGGGCAGCAATACTCCTTCAAAAGAAGACATCATTAAAGAATGCGTAGAGCAGGTTATGGAAATCCTTAAACAAAAAAATGAACGGTGACCATGGGAATTCTTGATGCCTTAAATCCCTTTAAGCCTGCTGATAAGCTTAAAATTGAGTCATGGGAGAAAATTGATCGGGCAGGAGACTCGGAGAAAACATTTTCTACTTTTATTAATCCTGATGAAATTACGMTTAATTACACTGTTTTATCAGAGCAGAATCCTGCAAGTGGAGCAACAGGTAATGCAGGGCCATTTCTTGGCACTACACCATTTGAAGTTACATTAAAGTTTTTTTTAGATGGTACAAATGCCACAGGAGTTCCATTGGATGTTAAGGATAAGATTATTGAATTTTATCAAACTACAGGGTATGATGGTAAAGGGCATAGGACTAGATTTCTTCGTATAAATTGGCCAGGTTTAATTTGGTACAGGGCCAACCAGTTTGCATTTGATTGTATCTTAAAAACAGCAAATATCCAATACAAACTATTTAATAACGGAGGCAAACCACTTCGGGCAATTATTACAGCAACTTTCATTGAAAAAAGAGCCAAGGAGCAAATTGAAGCCGAAGAAGATAAAAAATCCGCAGACCTTACCCATATCCGAATTGTAAAAGAGGGGGATACATTACCAGCAATGGTTCATAAAATTTACGGCAATTTTAAATATTATCTGGAAATAGCAAAGGTTAATAATTTGAAAAATTTCAGGGATTTGATACCCGGACAGAAATTGGTTTTTCCACCTTTTGATAAGAATGTAAAATCGTAAGGCAATGGCTGAAGAAAGAATGATTCCTGAAGTTGAGTCGGTTGCTGAATTCAAACTCAAAATAAACGGCGAAGATGTACCTCAATCGGTAGCTAAGCAATCTGTTTTTGTTACCAAGGTGGTCAATAAGATATCTTCTGCCATTTTAGTTTTTCAGGATGGAGATGCTTCTGACGGGATATTTCCATTAACTGATGGAGATTTATTCAGCCCAGGCAACGAAATAGAAATTGAAGCAGGGGATTCAGACACTACTGTAAATATATTCAAAGGAATTATAATTAAACAATCACTCAAGATAAGAACGGGTATGGCACCGTTGCTTACAGTAGAATGTAGGCACAAAGCAATAAAAACAACGATCGGTCGTAAGAATGCCTATTTTCATGATCTCCCTGATTCGGATATTATCACCCAGATTTTAGAAGATGCGGGTTTTACGGATATCAACGTTGAATCTACCGATGTAACTTACAAAGAAATGGTTCAATACAATTCTACTGATTGGGACTTCATTTTAAGCAGGGCAGAAGCAAATGGTAATATCATATTGACAAACGACGAAAACATCGTTATTAAAAAACCCACGGTTACCGGCGAGGCCATTCTCTCGCTTTTACATGGAGCAACAATTATAGAACTCGATGCAGAGATGGATAGCAGAAATCAATATACTTCAGTAATTGGTAAAGCATGGGATATGGCCAACCAGGAAATAGCTGAATCCACAGCCAACGACCCTTCTGATTTAGAAGAGCAGGGGAGCTTTACAACAACAGAGTTAGCTTCAGTTGCCAGCCCCGCTGAAATATCGCTAAACCATTCGGGTTCAATAGATCCACAGGAAACTCAAGCCTGGGCCGATGCAGAGTTGTTGAAATCCAGATTATCGAAAATAAGAGGCAAAGTGAAATTTCAAGGTATTGCTAACATTAATCCGGGCGATGTGGTGGAATTGAATGGGCTAGGCCAACGATTTAATGGAAAGGCTTTTGTAAGCGGTGTAAGACACGATTATACCCTGTCAAACGGATGGAAAACACATGTTCAGTTTGGTCATAGTCCTGATTCGTTTATGGAAGAAAACCATATTGTTGCACCAAAAGCCGGCGGATTATTACCAGGCGTAATTGGGTTACATACCGGCATTGTTACCGATAATGAGGACCCTGATGGAGAACAACGTGTTAGGGTAAAAATGCCTTATATTAATGCGAATGATGATGGAGTATGGGCAAGGATAGCCCTAACAGATGCGGGAAATGAAAGAGGAATGTTCTTCAGACCAGAGCTTGACGATGAAGTGCTTCTTGGTTTTTTGTACGATGACCCTCGTCAGCCTGTTATTTTGGGCATGCTTCACAGTTCCAATAAAGTTCCACCGATACAACCTTCAAATGACAACCATAAAAAGGGTTACACTTCCCGCGAAAAATTGAAATTGACTTTTGATGATGACATCAAAGAAATTAAAATTGAAACCCCTGGAGAAAACAAAGTATTCATTAGCGATGATAAACAAGGCTTTAGTGTTGAAGATCAGAGTGGAAATAAAATCATTACTGAGCCTTCGGCTATTACAGTAAAAGATGCCAACGGTAATGAAATAAATATAGATATCAATGGAGGACTGATAAAAGTACATGGAAATACAAAAGTAGTGGTGGATGCCCCTCAGATAGAACTTGTTGACGGTGCTTCTCATCCACTTGTATTTGGAGATGAATTACTTACTTACCTAAACCAAATTGTAAACATATACGCTACACATATGCACCCTGGTGAGACCGCGCTGGGATTACCTGTGAGTCCTGCACCACCCGTTCCTCCAATGCCACCAGCTACACCAAGTCTATTATCAGTAAAAGTTAAAACAGGATAATTATGGCCTTAATTCCAGGAACCCCCTCAGATCTTGCCGGAAGCATGGCAGAAGCAATTCAGGCTGCATTCAATGAGCATTATCCAGAAGTAATGGGGAAAAATCCTCCAGAAACAAATAAACAGATGACGCTTTTATGTGTGGCAGTAGCCATAGGGGTAATTAATCATTTAAAAGCTCATCCTGAAGCTTTTGTAATAAAAACAAAGTTCAATGATGATACGCTATATAACGCGGTAGTTGAAATTATTTGACCCATAAACATAAAGCAAGTACCAAATATTAAAAAATTATGGATAAGCTTAAAGATGTATCCGAACTTTCATTTCTTGGAAGAGGATGGAGTTTTCCTCCAACTTTCTCTAAGCAAACTAACCGGGTTTTAATGACCTCCGACGAGGAAGATATAAATAAGAGTTTGGAAATTTTATTGTCGACAACCATTGGAGAAAGATTTCTACAACCTTTATACGGTTGTAATCTTGAAAACTATGTGTTCGAAGCAATGAGTACTTCAACAGAAACTTCAATAAAAATAACTGTAAAAAACGCCATTCTAATGTTTGAACCAAGAATTAAGTTACTACTTGTAAATCTTCTTGATGATTTCATTACTGAGGGCAGAATCGATATTTCTGTTGATTATGAGGTAATCAACACCAATACCCGTTTCAATCTTGTTTATCCGTTTTATCTTAACGAGGCTAATAATAAATTGGCATGAGCGCTAAAGCAATAGATTATAAAGTTATTCTTAAACGCGACGGGCAAACGCAACAAGAACGAATGTCAGCGTTATTAGATCCTGCAATTGCGCCCGTCGATCAACGTACAAAAGCAGATTACTATAAGTTTGTACAGGAGGTTTCAAAACATGTCAAGTTTTTTGATATTGATGCTGTTAACAAAAACCTAACAGAAAGTGGCCAATGGGATAGCTTTTTCGATTTAAGTATCGAAGAGATAAATGCAATGGCAAACAACAAATCATTGCCTCCACACCTCGCTTTATGGAACACTTTTATCGAGCTGATGGAAAAACCAAAGGCTTTGATGAATACCCTTACACAGCGCCACCTGGACTTTTACTACCACGATGTTTTAAAACTAAACCAAGCGCCACCAATAGCAGATAAAGCACACGTAATTTTTGAACTTAAAAAAAATACTGAAAATACTTTATTAACCGCTGGCACATTACTTTTAGCGGGTAAAGACAATACAAAGAGAGACATTGGATATAAACTTGAGCAAGATATGGTGGTAAACCCATCAAAGGTGGCTCAGCTTAAATCCCTTTATGTTAACCCTGTTAACCGAAATGTTGTATTTCACGCTCCAATAGCAAATTCCAAGGATGGGCTAGGCGCTATTCTAGACCCCGGAAATCCAAAATGGAGTGGTTTCGGTAATTCCTCAATGCCACTGGCGCAGATTGGCTTTTGCCTGTCGAGTAGCATCTTGAAAATGAAAGAGGGCACCAGGAGCATTAAAATATACCTAACGCTAAGAGGGCTTGATGCATCTGCAAAAAATAGTGTACTCACCTCCAATCTTTTTAAAGTAAGTATTACCGGAGAAAAGGGATGGATAGGACCAAAACTTACTTCAGCAGTAATAACATCATCAGACAATCTCAATTATAGAATAGAATTTACTTTAAATATAAGCAAAGATGAGCCTGCAGTAATTGTTTACGATAAGGCTGCACACGGTGGAGAATTTGATACGACCAATCCAATATTACAGATTATTGTAAACAATGAAAAAACAGATTTCGGTTATCAGAATCTCATGAATGCCGAACTTGTAGATGCAACTATAGAGGTTGATGTTCAGGGTATTTCTTCAATAGAACTCGAAAACGATTTTGGAACATTAAATCCTAAAAAACCTTTTAAACCATTCGGGCCTTTATCAGAAKAAAATTCTAATTTTTATATTCTTCATGAAGAAACCTTCTCAAAGCGCCTAAAAAGCTTTTCCCTTGATGTAGATTGGAAAAATATTCCAGATTCCAACCTTAAAACTTATTTTGCAAATTACGGCAATTCAAACATAAATAATAGTTATTTCAGTGCGTCTGCTGCATTTAAAGATGGTTATTCCTGGAAAAAAAGTTACGAACCGGTAAAGCTCTTCAATGTATCAAACGCTCAGTTACAAACCAGTTGGAAATTTACTAATCCCGATTACGCCATTTTATTTCCATTTTTTATACTTCCACAGTTTTATACCCCATATTACATTAATCCGGGGCAATCGGTATTGCAAACAGTAAGCAGTAAAATGTCTTATCTGTTACCGGGATTCTCCAACATTCAGCAAAAGGTCAATTTCGTAAATGCTAAATCAGCCCAAACGCTTCAATTATATAAGCCCGCACTACAGCTAATTCTTAATCTCTACAAAGACATCCGCAAAGGCCAGTTACATCTTAAACTTGACAATAGTTTTTTGTTTAAAGATTACAGGGAAAAATATACCGCTGAAATTTTAAGATATAGTCTTAGCGGAGGAGAACTTAAGCTCCCTGCAGAACCATTCTCGCCTGAAATTCAATCAATTTCTTTAAATTATACGGCAACAACAGCCAAAATTAATTTTAGTGGAACCTCATTAAATGATTATGTTGATGAAGAGATTGAATTATTTCATTATGGTGCCTTCGGGCAGGCAAGGGAACATGCTTATACCCGAAGCAAACACTCGTTTCTAAACAATACTTTAGTAAAACTGGTACCACAGTATAACACAGAAGGCGAGTTACTAATTGGTTTGAGTGATTTATATGCAGAAGATTCCGCAAGTATTTTATTCCAGATAGCTGAGGGAAGCGCAAATCCAGAAAAACCGAAAATAACTTTAGAATGGAGTGTGCTCTGCGATAACTATTGGAAAACACTTACAAACGATGATTTTATTTTTGATACCACTAACGGCTTACTTGCCAGTGGAGTTATAAAAATAGTCATACCAAAAGAAGCTACAACATCTAACACAATTCTACCTGGCAATTTACTTTGGATAAAAGCAGCGATAATAAAAGATACTGATAGCGTTTGCAACCTGATTGATGTGCAGGCAAATGCCGGAATTGTCATTTTTGATGATCAGAATAATGATCCATTGCGTTTGGCCAAAGCGCTGCCAGCCAATACAATTACCAAACTAAAGATTGAAACTGCGGCAATTAAAAAAATTACCCAGCCTTATTCTTCCTTTGGCGGTGCGGTAAAAGAAAATGATGCTGCGTATTATACTCGTGCAAGTGAACGTTTGCGCCATAAAGAAAGAACCGTTGCCATTTGGGATTACGAGCGTCTTATTCTGCAGCATTTTCCAACGATTCACAAAGTTAAATGCATTAACCATGCAACTATAGGTTCATTTTATTCACCTGGAAATACATTAATTGTGGTAGTTCCTGATTTAACCAACCACAATGCTATTGACCCTTTTAAACCAAAGGTTGATAAAAATACGCTTGATGAAATCAATACTTTTTTAAGTAAGCATTCATCTGCCTKGGCATCTTACCAGGTGGTGAATCCAAGTTATGAGCCAGTAAAAGTATCGGTTAGTTTAAAATTAAAAAAGGGCTATGAGTTTAACTATTATCAAAAGGTAATCAATCTGAAATTACAGGAATTTTTATCCCCCTGGATGAACAATACAGGAAATGACATTCATTTTGGGGGTAAAATTACAAAGTCGATGGTCATTAAATTTTTAGAAGACCTCGAGTACATTGACTATCTGACTGATTTTTCTCTTTATAAATTTTCTCCAAATAAAAGAGCCTTCGGAAGAAATGTAGAAGTTGCAGAAGCCTCTAATCCCGCATCTATTTTGGTGTCACATACTCAGCATAACATTGTAAGCGATTCATCAAGTTCTTCTATAGCACTTCCCAGAACAATGAAATTATTAATCTGAACTAAAATAAACCTCTAATTCACATGAGTGAAGCACTAAGTATTTCGTCGAAAAAACCGCAAAGCGATGCTTTTGATTATGAAGAACTACGAAAAACGGGTATTGGATCTATTGAAAAAACAGGCTCTGATATCTGGACAGATTACAATGTTCATGATCCGGGCATTACCATACTCGAGTTGCTTTGCTATGCAATTACTGATTTAAGTTATAGAACAAACAACACCATTCCTGATCTGCTTGCCACATCTAAAGATGCAAGGGAAAATATTCTAAAGCACTTTTTTTCAGCTTCAAAAATATTTCCGAACAAGGCAGTAACCATTAACGATTACCGCAAGCTGATTATCGATATTGAAGGCGTAAAAAATGCCTGGTTGCAGAAAAGGAGCCTTGGTATGTTTGCCGACATTACCCTTAAAAAACTTCAATTCACACAGCCAGAAAGCCTTAAATGGGAACCTGTTGATGTGTTGGGCTATTATGATGTACTAATAGAGTTTGATACCAATGTTGCTAATGATAGTAAAGAACTGATAAAAACAGAAGTATTGGAACTGGTAATGCAGAACAGGAACCTTTGTGAAGATTTTTTAACCATTAATGAAATAACTACGCAAGAGTTCAGGCTTTGCAGTGAGATTGAAATAAAATCTGATGCTGATCCGTTTGAGACCCTTGCAGAACTATTTTTTAATATTCAGCTCTACCTGACACCGCTTATAAAATTTTATTGGTTAAATGATCTCATTGATAGCGGCTACACTTCGGATGTGATATTTGAAGGACCGTTACTGATTCATGGTTTTATAAAAGAGGAAGAACTTTTAGCTTCCGATCTGAAAAAGGAAATCCATCTTTCAGACATTATGCAGCAAATGCTTAATGCATCTGGAGTAAGCAATATCCTTGATATTATATTTAACCCAACTGATCAAACTAAAGAACTCAGCAACAAATGGATAATTCCAGTTAAACGAGGTAAACAACCAATCATAAACATTTTGGATTCAAATGTCCTGATTTATAAAAATGGCATTCCATTAAGGCCTGATATGAATATCATAAAGAGCAGGTTCGACAAATCGATGAACGATTATATTACTGGTAATGATCTGGTAAGAACTGAAGATATACAATTTKACACAGGTACTTTTGAAGACATAGGGAACTATTATTCTATTCAAAATCACTTTCCAAAAAACTATGGAATAAGCCACTGGGGCCTACCAGAAAATGCAACCGCAGAACGTGTTGCCCAGGCAAAACAACTGCAAGGATATCTGTACTTTTTTGATCAGCATTTGGCCAATTCTTTCTCACAACTTTCAAATCTGGGCAATCTATTCTCCACTGACATCCAGAAAAACACCTATTTCGCAAATACGGTAAGGAGTTTTAAAGACGCTGACGAGATTTTTGTAGATAATGCTACTATAGATACAAAAGTACAGACTGCTGCAGAGGATAAAATTACATACTACAAGCGTCGCAACTTGTTTCTTGATCATTTGCTCTCCAGGTTTTCTGAATCATTCTCTGAGTATGTAAACGTGCTTTATTCGGGCTTTACCTCAAACCCTAAAGATGTAATTATTCCATCTGTCATAAATCCCGAAGATATTGTTCAGGATAAGGCCAATTTCTTAAAAAATTATCCTGAATATAGCTCAAAACGATTCTCCAGCTATAATTATGCTAAACAGGATCAATTATGGGATAGTAATAATATAAGCGGTCTTGAAAAAAGATTGCAGCGCTTGCTTGGATTCGACAACCTGAATAGGCGTAATCTTGTTAACCTGAATACAGAGATTCAGCATGGGCTTAACGGATCAGGTAATGACGAATATTGGTACAGGATAACAGATTTCAAAAATGGAACTATTCTGTTGGAAGGTTCCGAGAAATTCCCTGGAGAAGAAGGGGCTCGTTTTGCACTTGAAGATTCGATCAGTCTGATTTACCACGCTCAGAATTTGAAAACAATAGATAATGGCGATGGTACATTTTATTATCAGGTTTTAAACGCAAATAAAGTAATAGKCACCAGTACCAAGCTTTATTCCTCCATGAATGATGCAAGTTTGGATCTGCAACAACTGGTTTTACTGGTTACTAAAAACAGAGCTGATGAAGGTATGTTCTTAATAGAACACATGCTTTTGTTGCCTCCTCAGGTCAAAATAATAAACGACCCTTCAACCGAAGCACCAGAATTAATCCCTGACGATGAAGCCGGCTTTATGCCAATTTGTGTTGATGATGGCTGTAAAGACTGTGAAGATAAAGACCCTTATTCATTTCGGATCAGCATTATCTTACCTGCATATACGCCGCGTTTTCTCAACATCGCTTTTAGGCAATATGCCGAAAGAACAATCAGAATGGAAGCCCCGGCACACACTTTTGTAAAGATTTGCTGGGTAAGCAATGAGCAATTAATCACATTCGAAAATGCGTACAAAGAATGGCTGGATGTAAAATCAGGGAAAACAGAAGACACAACAAATACAAAATTAAACGAGTTTGTAACCATTTTAACCGCATTAAGGTCTATTTATCCGGTGGCCAGACTCGAAGATTGTAGTAGTAGTGAAGAGCGGACGCTCTTTATGCTAAATCAAAACGCATTGGGAACTCTTAAAACATAAAATATTATGGGTAATGTGCTCGACCAAATTAGTAAAGACAATACCCGCTTTACTATTTTCGAAAATGATCAGGTATTAACGGCAGATCAGTTGAATGATTTATTCAACTATCTGGACGTACAGAACAAATTAACACGAACCAAAGCAATTGGTGTCGGGATTATTTATGGACTGGAAATAGGGGTAATAGATAACAAACATCTTGTAGTTTCAAAAGGCGCCGCAATTACTACCGATGGCGATCTATTGTATTTCGATTACGATCAGGAGTTTGATCAGTATGATGTTTTTGAAGATCTAAACGCCAAATATCCTTATTTTCTTAATGATAGTGATCAGCCCTTACCGATGTTCGAATTAAGAGATAGCCGGTTGGTAGGAGCTATACCAGGAAAAGATTTAGCAACGCTGGAGGCAACAACCGGTACTGCACTAAAAGATTATGCAGGTATTTTATACCTGGAAGATTACAACAATGATCCCGATTTATGTACCGGAACAGATTGTGACAATAAAGGCGTTATCGCCGTAAAAGAGCTAAAGATTTTGCTTATCCATAAAAATAATATTGGCGCTTTGCTTCAAAGCATGCCTTCAATGAATAAAGATTATTTTTCACTTGACGACCTCAACATCCCCAGGGTTATGGTTAATACCGACCTGGACACGTATAAAGAGCTTAACGCATCATTTAATAATGCTTTAGTTGTAAAGGACGATATTATAGCCAAGCTTACTAAAGCTTACCAGGTTTGCAAGCTGGTGGTTGAAGATGATTTTGAAGGTGGCGATCCAACAGAGAAGTGGAAAAGCTTACTGGAGGAACAATTTAAGCTTAGTGAGTCCTTTTACGGTCAATATGTATATGATTATGCCCGCGACATTAGTTATGCATATAACGAGCTTAGAGAAAGCTTATTTTCAGATGATATGCTGGCCTCACCAGATGTTGATTTATTTCCTAAACATGTGTTGATTGGTTTGGTTAGGGATGCAACCTTAAAAAATCCAATACCAGTAATTTTTCCAGATTTAAGAATTCCGCCTATAGGAGAACGACCAGTACTCGAAGCCAGACCAATATCTAGTTTGCTTCGCGCAAATATTTTAAAACCAAGTAATATCCGGTTCAATTTTGGCATATTGATCAAGCGGTTCAATAAAATACATATAGATTTGGAATATCGCCATCATTTTTACGAATCGCCGATATTGAACAGCTCTAATGATTCAGATGAAGTAACACGATTCAATTTCATGCGTATTCATAGTATGATAAACAGTTTTAAAGTTCCAAAAGCTGAGGATTTCCGTTCTGTAGATACTGGCCTTAAAATAATACCAAGTCTTTTTGAAGATGCACCACTTGGCGAACGAAGTATACCTTTCTATTATAGTTATAATGCAAGCTTTCCTATAAATCTATACTGGAATTTTAATGCGAACAACCGCAAAAAAGAGAGCCAGATTCTATCTTATAATTCAAATCAATACTCCAATGTTGGCGCTACAATTACCCCCTTAAAATATAACATCCTTAAATACACTTTTTTCAGGGTAGAAGGGCACATAGGGTTTAAACTTGCTGATGTTGAAGCCTCGCTTAACAAAATTATTCTGGAAAATAATTTGCCGATAAATATTATATCTGTTCAGGTTGAGAAGAAATTAGAAACAATTCCTCCAAGGCCATGGTTTTTTCCCCA
Source organism: Pedobacter sp. 05T44 (assembly GCF_056395985.1). Taxonomy (NCBI): domain Bacteria; kingdom Pseudomonadati; phylum Bacteroidota; class Sphingobacteriia; order Sphingobacteriales; family Sphingobacteriaceae; genus Pedobacter; species Pedobacter sp. 05T44. The sequence goes on along the minus strand of NZ_JBFTKO010000011.1, from coordinate 4,048 downwards.
TTTATATATGTATGAAAAATCGATAAAGAGCACATTTTTTGATAGAATGGATGATGCTGACTCAGTTAACGATGATCTTGTAAAAGTAACAGATGCAGCTACCACATTAATTCCTGCAACTGAATTTAAAACTGCCAGGCAAAATGTGTATGATAATGCTGTAGACATTGGTGACGCAAGGTTTGATTATGTAAAGTACCGTTCTGCAGTATCAAACATCATTACTGCAGCCAGCAATGTTAAAGCACAAACCAAACAGTTTACGTTTTCAAATACGGCCATTCCACACGATTTCATACTAAATTCCGACATCCTCAGAAAAACGGATGTTATTTCAAGTATCTATCAAAACACAATAATCAAAAAGAAAACCGGGTTAATGCTCGGCAACTTTATGAAAGAAAATCCTGGCTTGGAACATGCCGGTGGTGTATTACGGGGGGGAACATTTGTAATTGTTTACACTGCAGATGATAAGACAGTAGTGGCTGATTTTATGCTTCCTTACGCCAGTATTGATAAGGATGTGATAAACAACCCACCAATATATACTCCACTTCCTTTACCATTGCCTCCGGGAACGCCAATAATTCCGAAATTCCCAATAGATCATGTTTTCGAAATTATACCTAATTACACTAAAGACCTTAATCTGAAGCTTGTTCCTTATATCAAGGATATAGATTTAGATGATAGGATCAATGTAAGGGTTAATAAAGGAGTAGAGGAAAGCATTAAGGGGTTGAATATTAAACTCGACGGATTTGATAAACGTTTAAACGAGAATTCGTCTTTATTTACCACAGTACTTACACCAACAAAATTTACAGTTCCTGGTAAAGATTTAGGAATAACAGCAGACTTAGATGCTTTAAGAGCTGCTCAAGATAAGATGGAACGCCTTGCCGCCGGAACTCCGGAAAGAATTGCTGCTGAAAAAGATTACATTAAAAATGCCAATGTAATTACCGAAAAACTGGGAAATACGGCAATAACCGGCGATGTAACAAACGCCAGAGATGTAAATGCTGCCTTAGCAGAAGTACAGGGAGGCATCAGCTTAATTAAAGATGAAGCCATAAGAAAAGAAGGAGCCGTTACTGTAGGTAAAGCAAATGTTATTACCAGAGGTTTTAAACTTAATCGCTAATTGTGAATGGTGATGTAATTATCCGCAGGCAAAAAATCAGGCTCCAGGCCAGTGATGAAAAACTTGCGTTTGATTGCAAACAATATTTAAATGAAATAATAACCAGCAAACTACCTGAAATTTATGAACGGATTTTTCACCAAAACATACATCAGGATAGTTATGTAAGCATTAACTCAATTCAGGTTGATCTAGGTAATCTACAGGTAAGCGACTTCAAAACCAGATTTGTACAAATTGTAGAAGAGAAGATTGTTAGCGAGCTTAAAAAACAGTTCGAAGAAAACCCATACAATAGAGATTTCTCTGTAGATGATAATTTTAATCCTGCACCCAATACATCATCATCCTCGATAGAATATAATAGCGAGAAGAACCAGAAAAAAATTGCCTTATTGTATTTTCTTGAAAATGGAACCTATCCCTGGTGGTACGAAAAACAGCTTAGAAAATCACCGTCCGAAGTTCTTAAAGCTTTTGATGAGCAAGAACAAAAAGAATTCTTTCTTAAGTTATTAACTAAAATCAAAGCACTATCCATCCTCGAAGCAGAACGAACATTCAGCAGGTTTACAGATTATATGACAAGTACTGATCTTGAGATCTACATCAACCATCTTATAAATCTGTATCCGGATAATTCTATTAAAATAAACATCAACACACTTCTATGGGAGAAAAATCAAATAGCGAAGCTTTTTAATATTCCGAAAAAGATATTCTTAAAGCAACTGTTAGCTTTTACTATACTAAACGTTGATGAAACAGATCTCATCAAAAACTTCCTGATCTATTTAAAAAAATCCTTTCCTGCCTCAACTGAAGAACTTAAAAATAGACTAAAAGATGCTACGCTTAGCCAAGCCAGCTCCAACTTAAGAAAACATGTTTACGATGATTTGATTGAGGCTAATACAATAAACTTAGCAGACGATCCTAAAAAAGAACAGATAAAAGAATCTGTCAACAACCATCAACTTAAAGAGCGTGTATATATAGAAAATGCAGGATTAATCCTGCTACATCCATTTCTGCCAGCTTACTTTAAAGATTTAGAGATCATTAATAATGAAAATCGATTTATATCTCCCGATTCTCATGTGCGTGCAGCGGTTCTGCTCTATTATTTGCAATGCGGAAACGAAAAATATAATGAATGGGAAATGCCATTGAACAAAATTCTGTGTGGCATGCAGCATATCGACTTAATTCCAAATGGCATTAAACTCAAAAAAAAAGAAAAGGAAGAATCAAAACTACTGCTTCAAACAGTTGTAAGCTACTGGGATGCCTTAAAAGGATCAAGTATTGAAGCACTTCAGAATACATTTTTCCAGCGTCAGGGCAAAATAACGCCCAAAGATAATTCCTGGCTAATCCAGATTGAACGTACCGGAGTTGATATTCTTCTTGATCGTTTGCCCTGGAGCATTGGTACCATTAAACTTCCCTGGTTAAAAGAAATTATACATACAGAATGGTAACGGATGAACAAGTTTTAAAAAAAGATGCATTTCATTTAAATGCATTAGATCTGCTTGATGAAATTAACTGGTTTGAAAAAGTACTTCAAACAAGATTAAAGTTACATTTTGGAGAAGAATGTGAGTATGAATCTATTTATGACGTAGAACCACCTCAATCTGATCATAAAAATTCTGTATTCTCTGAATTTATCCAATTCTATCAACTGTCTTTTTCTGAACGGTTAATTTTAGTTTTAGCTTTGCTTCCACATATTGCTCCCCAATTACTTGATGTTTTTTTCATCAAAACAACATTAAAAGATCGCGGTGTAACAGAGTATGGAGGCTTAAGGGGGGCATTTCACAGCGGTTTTCTGCCAACAGGCGAAACCGCTTCTTTTTTACTCGCAGGTAGTGATTTAAGTAAACGCTTTTGGGTACAACAGTTCTTTGATGCCGATCACTTATTTAAAATTCATAATATCCTCTGGCTTGGGTCATCTCCTGCAAACGAACCCATTTTAAGCGGACAACTGTTAATTAACGATGAGTATATAGACCTTTTTACTGGTGGCAAGTTGCGCAAGCCTTCCTTTAGTATGGAATTTCCTGCCAAAAGAATAAACACCCAGCTGGAATGGGATAATTTGGTGCTAGACAGGCACACAATGCAACAGTTAGGTGAAATTAAAATATGGTTAGAACATGGCCCTGTGTTAATGAACGAATGGGGGATGAAAAAAACACTGAAACCTGGTTATAAAGCATTATTTCACGGGCCTCCAGGGACAGGAAAAACGCTAACTGCCGGACTTTTTGGAAAACTGGCAGGTGTAGATGTATACCGAGTTGATTTATCAATGGTTATTTCAAAATACATAGGAGAAACCGAGAAAAATCTGGAAAAAGTATTCGCAAAAGCTGAACACAAAAACTGGATCTTGTTTTTTGATGAAGCCGATTCGCTATTTGGCAAAAGAACATCAATTTCTGATGCGCACGATAAATATGCAAATCAAGAGATTGCATACCTGTTACAGCGACTTGAAGATTACAACGGTTTGGTAATTTTAAGCTCCAACATGCGCAACAACGTGGATGAAGCATTCGGTAGGCGGTTACAGTCTATTATCTATTTTCCTGTGCCCAAAAGTAACGAACGATCTATATTATGGCGCCAAACATTTAGTAATAAAGTACAGCTTGAAGAGGACTTGGATATTGATAGCATTGCAGAAAAATATGAACTCGCTGGTGGTTCGATAATAAATGTTGTTCAATACGCTTCTTTAATGGCACTTCACCGCAAAGAAAATATCATTAGGGAAAAAGACCTTTTAGAAGGTATAAAAAAAGAATTCAGAAAAGAGGGAAAAACTATTTAGATCGAGGTCCAAAATATTAGGCTATGAAAGATGTTGCCGTATCAGAG
>NZ_JBFTKO010000010.1:0-229507 GCF_056395985.1 Pedobacter sp. 05T44 | reverse complement strand
GACACATTTATGCTATTTATGGCTTTGTTCGCCTGGCCGATGAGATCGTCGACAGTTTTCATAACTATGATAAACAAAAGCTGCTTGAAAAATTCAGCCGGGATTGTTTCGAAGCTATTGAGGCCGGGATAAGTCTGAATCCTGTTTTGAATTCATTTCAGCAAACTGTTAATCAATATCAGATTAGCGGCAACCTAATCGATCTGTTTCTAAAAAGTATGGAAATGGACCTGGAACAGAACACCTATACACAGGAAAAATACGACCAATACATTTTAGGTTCGGCACAGGTAGTTGGACTAATGTGCTTAAAGGTTTTTACCGAAGGTGATGATAAAGAGTATAATAGGCTTACAGAATCGGCTATGAAATTGGGATCTGCTTTTCAGAAAGTAAACTTTTTAAGGGATGTTAAGGCCGATTATAATAACCTTAGCCGAACATATTTTCCAGGTGTAAATCTTTCCAGTTTTTCAAATGCCGATAAGAAAATGATCGAAGAGGATATTGAAAATGAGTTTAAGGCTGCTCTTGTGGGGATAAAACAATTACCTTCTTCTTCAAGAAGAGGAGTTTATCTTGCCTACATTTACTATAGGGAATTATTTCATAAAATAAAAAGAACTACCGCCGAGTGCGTGTTGTCTGAACGGATAAGAATTTCAAATAGTCATAAAATTGGTTTAATGTGCGACTCAATCATCAGATATAAAATAAATGCTTTATGAGGGTTTTAATGTTATTAATTATTTTTATTTCACTTTTGTCATCCAAAATCATTGTGGCTAATGAACCGAACTTGTCTGAATTACGAGATTTATATTACAGGGCGGCTGAAAATAAAGAATCTGCTTTCAGACTTTCAGCAATGCTCAAAACTGTCGACACCCGTTCTCCATCAATTCTGGTTTGTTATAAAGGTGTATCTGAAATGCTGGAAGCTAAATATTTAATAAATCCGTTTAATAAACTGAGTAAATTTAAAAACGGAAGAAAGTTAATTGAACATGCAGTAAAAGCCAATCCTCACGAAATTGAAATCAGATTTCTGAGATTTTGCATTCAAACAAATCTTCCAGGTTTCTTGGGATATAAGGATCATATAAAGGGAGATAAGGCTTTTTTGATAGCTCAGGTAAATAAAATAAACGACGGTGAACTTAAACAAAAAGTGAAAGAATATTTGTTTAACTCTAAATGTTGTTCTTCAGAAGAACTGAAAAAGATATAAGATGATAGAAAACGAAATACAGCTTGAAAACGTAATTCTTGTGGATGAACATGACAACATTATTGGAACAATGCCTAAAATGGAGGCTCACCTCCAGGGAAGGCTTCACAGGGCATTTTCTGTGTTTGTATTCAATAGTGACGGCCAATTGCTCTTGCAGCAAAGAGCAGAGGAAAAATACCACTCCGGCGGGAAATGGACCAACACTTGCTGTAGTCACCAGCGTTTGGGAGAGCAAAGCATTGATGCTGCTAATCGCAGGCTAAAAGAGGAAATGGGAATGGAGTGCACACTCAACTACGGGTTCAATTTTACCTACCATGCAAAATTGGCCAACGGAATTTCAGAAAACGAATTCGACCACGTATTCTTTGGTATGAGCGATGCAGTACCTCAGCCCGATTACACAGAGGTAGCGGCATTCAGATATGTGGATATGGAGACTTTAGCGCAGGATATCTCAGAACATCCCGAAATTTATACCGAATGGTTAAAGATTTGTTTTAATCAGATTATGGATTATTATCACAGATTTATTTAGTAAAATGAACAGCTGGCTTTTAAATTTTCTGGTGGCAGTAGGAACTTTTATTGCGATGGAAGGGGTTGCCTGGTTTACGCATAAGTATATCATGCATGGCCTGCTCTGGTCACTACATAAAGATCATCATCATAAAGAGCATGATGGTTTTCTGGAAAGAAACGATTTCTTTTTTCTGATTTTTGCAATACCAGGCATAATTTGCCTTGCGTTAGGCTCCTTTTACGGAATATCTCCAGCTTTTTGGACCGGTATTGGAATAACGCTATATGGCGCAGCCTATTTTTTTGTTCATGACATTTTTATACATCAGCGCTTCAAGATCTTTAGAAATTCAGAACATTGGTATTTTAAAGCCATAAGAAGAGCACATAAAATGCATCATAAACATCTTACTAAAGAGCGGGGAGAATGCTTTGGCATGCTATGGGTGCCATTCAAATATTTTTTCAGCAGTAAAGGAACGCCATCATGAAGTATACCTATCTGCTTATTGATTTTTTTACCGCCATCATTCCATTTATATTTTCTTTTCACCCTAAGCTGAATTTTTATAAAACCTGGAAAGCCTTTTTCCCTGCAGTAATAATAACGGGTATGATTTTTATTTTGTGGGATGTATACTTTACCAGTTTAGGAGTCTGGGGCTTTAATTCAAGGTATCTTATCGGGGTAGCAATAGGGAATATGCCTGTCGAGGAAATCCTTTTTTTCTTTTGCATTCCTTATTCCTGCGTTTTTACCTATCATTGCCTTGATCTATGGATTAAAAGAAATTTACCTCAAAGAATAGAGTTGGTGTTAACCACTTTGTTGATCTTTGTATTTGCAATAACGGGGATTTTGTTGAACGATAAGATTTATAGCATGGTAACTTTTATAGGTTTGGCTGTACTGATGGCCGTAGCCAGATATATACTTAAAGTAAGCTGGTTACCAAAGTTTTACCTGATCTATGGAATACTGTTAATTCCTTTTCTTATTGTGAATGGATTGCTTACCGGGACCGCTCTGGAGGAACCCGTAGTGTGGTATAACCAAGCTCAGATTATTGGGCTTAGAATCCTGACCATCCCCGTTGAGGATGTGTTTTATGGTATGGCTTTGATCCTTCTGAACCTTTTAATATATCTTCATTTGAAGATTAAATATCAGTTAATCAGCGGGTATTCAGGTAAACCCATATAGGTAATGTAAAAAAACCTTAATATTGTCAATCAAAAGAAAAATAGATTTATGATTATAGAACCTAGAATGCGCGGGTTTATTTGCCTTACGGCACATCCAAAAGGATGCGAGCAAAATGTAATAAACCAGATCAATTATGTAAAGTCAAAAGGTGAAATTGAAGGTCCTAAGAAGGTCCTTGTAATTGGTGCCTCTACGGGATTTGGATTAGCATCAAGAATAACAAGCGCGTTTGGATGTGGCGCAGCCACCGTTGGGGTTTATTTTGAAAAACCACCTGCACCGGGTAAAACGGCTTCGCCGGGATGGTATAACACTGCAGCTTTTGAACAACAAGCTCAAAAAGCAGGTTTATATGCTAAAAGTGTAAATGGTGATGCGTTTTCTACTGAAATAAAACAAAAAGTAATTGACCTGATCAAAGCTGATCTAGGACAAATTGATCTTGTAGTTTATAGTCTGGCATCTCCTAAAAGAGTACATCCAATAACTGGTGTAGTTCATAATTCGGTTTTAAAACCAATTGGCGAGACCACGTTTACCAACAAAACTGTCGATTTTCACACCGGAGTAGTTTCTGAGGTTTCTATAACCCCGGCTAATGAAGAGGAAATAGAAAATACAGTTGCTGTTATGGGTGGCGAAGATTGGGGTATGTGGATTGATGAATTAAAAGCGGCAAATTTATTGGCTCCAGAGGCAATTACTGTAGCTTATTCATACATCGGCCCTGCGGTTACTGAAGCGGTTTACCGTAAAGGGACTATCGGCAGAGCTAAAGATCATTTAGAAGCTACTGCTTTTGCAATATCTGACAAACTGAAAGACATTAATGGAAAAGCATTTGTTTCTGTAAACAAAGCATTGGTTACTCAGGCAAGTTCTGCTATACCGGTTATTCCTTTATACATTTCGTTGCTTTATAAAATCATGAAAGAGAACGGTACACATGAAGGATGTATTGAGCAGATGCAACGTTTATTTGCTGAGCGTTTATACAATAAAGGTGGTATCGCTACTGATGAGCAGGGCAGAATCCGTGTAGACGATTTAGAAATGGACAGCGATGTACAAGCCAAAGTTGCTGCACTTTGGGCCGAAGCAACTGAAGAATCGCTTCCTAAAATTGGTGATCTTGCCGGTTATAAGAGAGATTTCTTAAACCTGTTCGGCTTTGATGTTGATGGTATCGATTATACAAAAGATACTGACGAGATGGTTGCTGTTCCCGGATTGGTTTAAATTTTTTTAGTGGTGTAGCGTTTGCTTGTAAATATTGGTATAGGTTATTAAAACTAATGAGATAATTATGAGAACCAAACCATTAAAACTATTGATCCTTTTCTGCTTTCTTATAGTTGCTGCTATGTTTAGCAGTTGTGAAAAGAAAACAGATGAGGATAAATTGAAAATTAGTTACGGAACATCTTTTGGTATGTGTGTGGGTTATTGTAATAGCCAGCTCTTTATTTCCAAGGCAAAAATTGAATTAAAGAAATACGAGAACAAACCGAATGCAGCTCCAAAAGTATGTACCGCAGAAATGGCAGAAACGGATTGGTCTAAACTTGCCGATAGTATTGACCTGAATGTTTTTAATCAGTTAAAAGAGTCTTATGGTTGTCCGGACTGTGCCGATGGTGGTGCTGAATGGATTCAGATAGAATATGGAGATAAAAAGCATAAGGTTACTTTTGAATATGGAAAGGAACCAAATGAAGTTAAACCATACATTTCTACTTTGAGGGCGCAGTTTGCCACTTTTAAAGATTGTAAATAGCATTTATAGCATTAAATCATAAGACAATCGTCATCCTGAGATAAATTCAGGATGACAAAAGTTCAAAAAAGAGGATACTTTTATATCCTCTTTTTTTATTTGTTTTTTACGCAAACGGTTGCATTAACTCATGCAAACGTTTGTTTGCCTTTTCGCCAAAATCCTCATTATTTTCTCTTAAAATAATTGATTAACATTGTGTTAACGGAGTAATCGCTTTCAATATCAAGCCAGTTCCTGAACCTAAACACACACCTTAAACTAAATATACTATGAAGACCAGACTAACCAGATGGGTGATGCTCGGCGTACTGCTAATCAGTTCATTATCAATGTATGCTCAGTTCAATATTATCCCTCTTCCATCAAGTATCAAAGAAAACGGAGCCTCATTTACACTTAACGGTCAAACAAAAATATATTACGAGAAAGGCTTAAAACAACAGGCAGAACGGCTTTATGCAGCACTGTCTCCTGCAACAGGGTTTGATTTCCAGATTTCAGATCAGCAAAAAGCTGCAAAAAACATAATTGTGCTAAAGATTGGCAAAGGAGGTGCTCCACTAGCCAAAACCGACGCGCTAAATAAAGAAAGCTATAAGCTAAGCGTTAAAAATGATGTAATAACAATTGAAGGTAATAGTCCGGCTGGTGTTTTTTATGGTACCCAAACGCTGTTACAAATGCTGCCTGCAGAGATTTATAACAAACAGCTTCAAAGAAAAACAGTTTGGAAAATTAAAGGAGCAGAGATTGCCGATGCCCCATCTTACGAGTGGAGGGGGATGATGCTTGATGTTGCCCGTTATTTCTTCGGAAAACATTATGTGCTTAAGCTTATCGACATGATGGCAATGTACAAAATGAACGTGTTGCATTTCCACCTTACCGACGATGCCGGATGGCGCCTTGAAATTAAAAAATATCCAAAACTTACTTCTGTAGGTGCGTGGCGAGGCGAGGGTGCAGAACGTACCGGCGGCTACTATACCCAGGAAGATATTAAAGAAATAGTAGCCTATGCTACGGCCAGAAACGTAGATGTTATTCCGGAGATCGAAGTACCGGCCCATGCCTTAGCATCGATAGCAGCTTATCCGGATTTGTGCTGTACTGGTGAACAATACACCGTTCAAACCCAACATTCTATAAGCAAAGAGATTTACTGCGTTGGTAAAGAATCAACTTTTGATTTTCTGGCCGATGTGTTTAAAGAAACCTTTGCGTTGTTTCCTTCTAAATACATTCACATAGGTGGCGATGAAGCTCAATATGACCGTTGGAAAACCTGCCCGCATTGCCAAAAAAGAAAGAAAGAGCTTGGTGTTCAAACAGAAAAAGAAATGCAGGTTTATTTTAATCAGCGCATTCAGAAAATGGTAAAAGGATATGGCAAAACCATTGTTGGCTGGGACGAGATCATTGAAGATGGTTTAAAAGATAAAGCGGTTGGTATGATCTGGCACGATCAGAAAAAAGCCTTTAAAGCCTCAGAAGCTGGTCATTATTCAGTAATGGCATTAACCGGATATTGTTATTTTGACGTTGCAGAAAGCAATATCCCGGGCGAGGTAAAAGCGGCAACATGGTTGCAGCCAATCTCCTTAGAAAAAGCTTACCAGTTAAACCCAATGCTTGAAGGTTTAGATCCAAAATACCGTCCGCAGATATTAGGCGCAGAGGCTACATTATGGTCAGACCAGTTTATTCACGGTACTGTACTTCAGGAAATTGCTGCGATAAACGAAGATCGTTCAGAAAAATATTTTGAATACTTAACCTTCCCAAGGATGTCGGCCTTAGCCGAAGTTTGCTGGACACCACATGAAAAACAAGCATGGCCTGATTTCGAAAAAAGAATAAGAACTCATTATAAACGTTACGACAACGCAGGTTATGGCTATCGTGTGCCTCTGCCTAAATTGACCGGCAATGAAAAAGGTGCAAACGGTTTTACCATAAAGCTGGAAAGTGATGTTCAAGGCGCTGAAATCAGATATACTACTGATGGAACCCGTGCAAACGTATATTCTCCGGTTTATACACAAGCGGTAACAGTACCTAAACTATCAGATTTTAGTGCAATTACTGTGGTAAACCGCAATCAGTACTCGCTTCCGCTTTATTTTCCTGAGAAATACGACAAGTTTAAAAAGTATGGTCAATTGGTTGCCGAGTGGAAACCATCATCAGTAAAAGGAAAAGACTTTGGAACGTTTGAAATCAATGCAACGGGAAAGATCAATGAAAACGGCGAATATGTACTTTCATTCTGGTATACAGAAGGTCATTCGCGTTTAGAGATCAAATCTGTTGAGCTTTATAAAAACGGTGTTAAGATCGCGGAGGATGTTCATGATGGCTACACAGGATCCAGTCAGGAAAATAATCAATACAAATTTAAAGTTGATGCTTACGAAACAGGAGCAGCCTTTACAATAAAAGCTGTGGTAAGAGGCGATGTTGACAATGATTCGAATGGTGCTGTTTTTATTAAAAAACAGTAATTTCGTGGCATGAATAAAATCCATCCTCAATTGAGGACTGTTAATGTAATTCGATATGTAACGCCTTTGCGCGAAGGAGGCTCCATGCCTGCCATTGCAGAGGCCGACGACGAGTTTCTATATGTATTGAAGTTTCGGGGCGCCGGACAGGGTGTAAAAGCCCTTATTGCAGAAATTATTGGAGGCGAAATTGCCAGGGCACTTGGATTTAAAGTGCCCGAAATAGTTTTTGCCAATTTAGACGAGGCCTTTGGTCGTACCGAACCCGATGAAGAGATCCAGGACCTGCTTAAAGCCAGTATCGGCTTAAATTTAGCTTTGCATTATCTTTCCGGAGCCATAACGTTCGATCCAACGGTTACTACTGTTGATGCTAAGTTAGCGTCACAAATTGTATGGTTAGATTGTTTATTAACCAATATGGATCGTACTGCGCGCAACACCAATATGCTCATCTGGCATAAAGAGTTGTGGCTGATAGACCATGGCGCATCTTTATACTTCCATCATTCAATGCAAAACTCGGAGGAACAGGCTGTAAGACCGTTTGCACTGGTTAAGGATCATGTATTATTGCCACAGGCAAGTGAGCTAGAGGAAGTTGATGCAGCGTTTAAGGCAATCCTGACGAACGAACTGATCAGGTCAATTGTATCATTAATTCCAGAAGACTGGCTTAAAGATGAATCTGGTCAGGAAACTACAGAAGAACGCAGGCAGGTTTATAGTCAATTCTTGATTTCAAGGGTTGCTAATTCAGAGGTTTTTGTAAAAGAAGCACAAAATGCAAGAGAGTCACTTATTTGAGTACGCCGTTATTCGTGTGGTTCCAAGGGTTGAACGCGAAGAATTCATTAATGTGGGTGTGGTATTGTATTGTGCAAAACAAAAGTTTTTAAAGGCGCTGATTTCTTTAGATGAAAGCAGACTCGAAGTATTTAAGGCAGACCTGGATTGCGATGTGCTAAAAGCGAATCTTATAGCTTTTGAGCGCATTTGTGCTGGAGAAAAGGATAGTGGTCCAATTGGTAAATTGGATGCCGCCTCGCGCTTTAGATGGCTTACTGCTACACGAAGTACCGTTGTGCAGGCATCAAAAGTACATCCCGGATTTTGTAAGGATGCAATGGAAACGCTTGATAAGCTACACCAACAGCTTGTGCTTTTATAATGGAGTATTTTAAAAAGCTCCTCGATTTACTTAAAATTGAGCGGCAGGAAGATCTTGATTCTTACCTGCGATTGACCGCATCGGCTTCAGTAGCTGATCGTCGTGAAAATGGATTAACATGGTATCCCATTGCTATTCGTGGTTCCGAAACGGGTAGGGGCGATTACCTTACTGTTGAGGTGGAACGTACTACCCATCATGATATTTCGCACCAGCTTAGGTTTGGTGCGTCGGCAGTTTTGTTCTCTAATCACGACCCTGAAAATGACAGGTTTGAAGGAACAATTAGCCACCAGAGTGGAAACAAGCTAAAAATAACACTACTGACAGAAGAACTGCCCGATTGGGCCAGCGATGGTAAATTGGGTATAGACCTGCTGTTTGACGACAATAGCTACAATGAAATGCAGAATGCGCTTAAACAAGCGCAGAAACCAAAAGAGAAAGCTGCAGATTCAGTATTAACCGATGTATTAACAGGGCAAAAGGCACCTACGTTTGATACCAGTTTAACAAATATCGTTATCCCTCAGCTAAACCCTGTTCAGCAAAAAGCAGTTAACAAGATCTTGCAGGCGCAGGAACTTGCTATAGTTCATGGGCCGCCGGGAACAGGTAAAACAACCACACTTGTACAGGCCATTAAAGCTTTGATTGCTAAAGATGGTCAGAAAGTACTGGTTGTTGCACCAAGCAACACAGCTGTAGACTTGTTAAGTGAAAAGCTTGCCGAAGAAGGACTAAATGTATTGCGTGTGGGTAATCCGGCAAGGGTTTCTGAACGTTTGGCATCCTTAACTATGGATAGTAAAGTTGCTGAGCATAGTGCCACTAAAGACCTGCGATCGCTTAAAAAACAGGCCAATGAGTACAAGAATATGGCTCATAAGTATAAGCGCAATTTTGGTCGTGCAGAGCAGCAACAACGCAAAGCACTGTTTAATGAGGCGCACAAAATAATGAAAGAGGTGAACAATGCAGAGCAATATATTATTGATGATGTTGTGGCAAAAGCCCAGGTCATTACTGCTACCTTAATTGGCGCCAACCATTATACCGTTAGAGACGTTAAGTATAAAACCGTTGTGATTGATGAAGCCGGACAAGCTTTGGAACCTGCCTGCTGGGTGCCAATATTAAAGGCAGAAAAGGTAGTGCTGGCCGGCGATCATTGTCAGCTGCCACCAACGATTAAGTCTACACAGGCGGCAAAAGACGGCCTAAGCAATACCCTAATGGAAAAATGCACGGTAATGCATCCCGAAGCTGTTGTTTTGTTAGAGGAGCAGTACAGAATGAATACACAAATCATGGGCTATCCATCTTCAGTATTCTATAAAAATAAATTAACCGCACATCCCAACGTGGCCAACAGGCTGCTGTTTGCCGAAGAACCTCCACTAGAATTTATAGATACTGCAGGTTGTGGCTTTGACGAGAAACTGGAAGGAACCAGTACCACCAACCACGAAGAGGCTGTGTTTTTATTAAAACATTTAACGCAACTGGTTGCCAAACTAAACGACCATTATACGGTTGCCGACTTTCCTACAATAGCCATTATATCGCCATATAGACAACAGATTGCTATACTTAATGACCTGATCACAGGATCTGAAGAATTAATGGTGTACAGGAGCAAAATCAGCATTAATACCATTGATAGTTTCCAGGGGCAGGAGCGAGACATCGTTTACATTGGCTTAACCAGAAGCAATACAGATGGTGCAATAGGATTTTTGGCCGATACCAGAAGAATGAACGTGGCCATGACAAGGGCCAGAAAGAAACTGGTTGTTATTGGTGATAGTGCTACACTCTCCAGATCAGTATTTTATTCTGATTTTATCAGCTATGCTGAACAATGTAACGCCTATATAAGCGCATGGGAGTTTGTCGGTTTTTAATCACTTAAACAATGAAATTAGCAGGATTGTGATTAATTTCATTTCTTTACACTAAAATCAAACATTACTCTTAAAATGAACGAGGAATTTTATCTTCATATATATAATAAACAGCTTCAAATTGAGGCTGTACCATCCAATCAGGAAGTTGCTGAATGGGCAATGAATTTAATGAATTTGTTGTATCCAGAGCGTTTAACCTCGCCAGATTATTCAATTAATGAGATTAAGCGTTTCTTTTTAAAGCAAGAAAAAGAGCTGGTAAGGATATTAAATGCCACCAAAGCTTGTGAGCATAGCGATAATGAAGGAATAGCCAGAAAGATTTTTGAGAGTGTACCAGAGTTGTACAGAAGGATGAATACAGATATTTCTGCAATTCTGGAAGGCGATCCGGCTGCTAAAAGTGAGTTTGAAATTATCAGAAGTTACCCCGGTTTCCTTGCAATTGCCTTGTACAGGATTGCACATGCTTTGTTGCAAGCCGAAATTCCTATTGTACCCAGAATCCTTACTGAATATGCGCATTCCATTACCGGTATAGATATTCACCCCGGTGCGGTAATAGGCGAGTATCTTTATATTGACCACGGTACGGGCCTCGTTATTGGAGAAACTACCGTTATCGGAAATTATGTAAAGCTGTATCAGGGCGTAACTCTTGGCGCATTAAGCGTAGAGAAATACATGGTGGGCATAAAAAGGCATCCAACTATAGAAGATCACGTAATTATTTATTCGGGCGCAACCATTTTAGGTGGCGATACCGTTATCGGGCACGATTGTATTATAGGTGGAAACGTTTGGTTAACTAAAAGCGTGCCCCCACATTCAACCGTATATCATCAGTCGGCAGTTAAGGTTATCGAAACCAAGCAACCTTAAAATTAGAGTCGTTAATAAAATTGTAAATCAGAGAAAAGCGTAGTTTAATAATGGGAAATATTGTTGAGTTTGTTGGAAACACACCACTTGTAGAAATTCAGAGGTTACATACTAATCCGAACGTTAAGATTTTTGCCAAGCTGGAAGGGAACAATCCCGGAGGCAGTGTAAAAGATAGGGCAGCATTAAATATGATCCGCAGTGCAATAGATCGCGGAGATATTAAGAAAGGAACAAAACTGATTGAAGCTACAAGCGGTAATACAGGTATTGCCTTAGCGATGATTGCGTCTATATATGATCTGGAGATTGAGCTGGTAATGCCTTCTAATTCAACACGTGAACGTACCCTAACCATGGAAGCATACGGGGCAAAGGTTACTTTGCTTGAATCTATTGAAGTATGCAGGGATTATGCAGAGGAGAAAGGCGCCCAACCAGGTTATTTCTTGTTAAACCAGTTTTCAAATCCAGATAACTACCTGGCCCATTATAAAACCACCGGTCCTGAGATTTGGAAAGACACCAATCAGCAGATTACCCACTTTGTAAGCTCCATGGGCACAACCGGCAGTATTATGGGTAATTCTATGTTTTTAAAAGAAAAGAACCCGGATATACAGATTATAGGTTGCCAGCCAACTGAAGAATCATCAATACCAGGAATCAGAAGATGGCCAGAGGCTTATCTGCCAAAGATCTTTGATCCGAGCAGGGTAGATAGGGTAATGGATGTTTCACAGCAGGAAGCCACAGATTTTGCACGTAAACTTGCTAAAGTGGAAGGCATATTTGCAGGTATGAGTACCGGTGGGGCACTTGCCTGTTCATTAAGATTGGCCGAAGAACTGGAATCAGGACTAATTGTGTTCATTGCATGCGATAGGGGCGACCGCTATTTGAGCAGTGATCTTTTTGGATAGTACATTTCTTACGGATTTAGCAGGCAATTGTAACAGATTGTAACGATAACGATTGCGTAAATAATTTCCTCTTAAAACATTCATTCTTTATAATATTTATGTAGAATTGTTTTAGACAGAGCGAAATTTCAACATGACTATTTCTAAAGATATTTTAAAGAACCTAAAAAATGAAAACGTTATCATTCCTGATAACACATTATTAAATCTTCCTGAAAAGGTATTGCAGTTTGGAACCGGTGTTTTACTACGCGGGCTTCCAGATTATTTTATTGATAAAGCAAACCGTAAGGGTTTGTTTAATGGCAGGGTAGCTGTTGTTAAATCGACTAGTAAAGGCGACCTTAAAGATTTTAATGAGCAAAATGGATTGTATACAATCAGCGTAAGGGGTCTGGAGAACGGACAAACTGTTAAAGAGAACATTATATCCTCGTCCATCAGCAGAGTTTTATCGGCCGACAAGGAGTGGAGCGATATACTTAAAATCGGACAAAGTCCCGCTTTACAGGTTGTTGTCTCCAATACAACGGAGGTTGGTATTAGCTTATTAAAAGAAAGCATTGATTTAGCTCCTCCAGTTTCTTTTCCGGCAAAGCTATTGGCTGTGCTTTATGCACGATATAAAGCGCTTGGAGATATTAATGCTGCTGATATTGTGATTATTGCTACAGAACTAATTCCTGAAAACGGAAAAAAATTAGAATCAATTGTATTTGAACTTACCGAATTTAATAAGCTTGAACCTGAATTTGTAAGCTGGCTAAAAGCGCATGCTCATTTCTGCAATTCTCTGGTTGATAGGATTGTTCCCGGTAAGCCTGATGTCGCAACTTTAGAGAAGCTAGAGGAACAGTTAGGTTACAGTGATAACTTGTTGATCATGGCTGAACCTTATCGTTTATGGGCTATTGAGGGTGACGAAAAAGTTGCCGGGCTATTAAGCTTTAAGGAAGCAGATAAGGGCATAATTGTAAAACCTGATATCGAAATTTACAGAGAGCTAAAGGTAAGGCTGTTAAACGGTTCTCATACCTTATCATCTGGGATTGCCTATTTAGCTGGTATAGATACCGTAGCAAATGCAATGGCCGATCAAGCCATAAAAAGCTATATCGTAAAGGTAATGCAATCGGAAATTGTGCCTGCAATACCTTACGAAGTTCCGGGCGATGAGGCCATGGTTTTTTCGGCCGCGGTTCTGGACAGGTTTGCAAATCCATACATTAAACATTTATGGATCAATATCACTTTTCAGTATACCATGAAAATGAAAATAAGGATATTACCTGTTTTAACTCAATATTATAAGCTATTTAATAAGGTTCCATCAAGTATCGCTTTCGGTTTTGCTGCATTCTTATGTTTCATGAGAACTCAAAAAAAGGAAGAAAATCAGTACTTTGGGCAATACGATGGTAAGGAATACCTGATTACTGACGATCAGGCTGCTTATTTCTATGAAAAAAGCAAGATTGACGAAGCTGAGTATGTAAACTCAGTATTGTCAGATCAGCAGTTATGGGAAACCGACCTGCCAGGCCTTAAAGATTTTATTAAAACAGTAGAAGAAAATTATAACAACATAAAAACCTTTGGCATTACAGAAGCACTAGCCAAAACAAAATAAAAAAACAACCCAACCAAATACTAAACCAAATATAATGAACGAAAAAAAAGTAGGTAATTACAGGTGGACTATCTGTGCATTATTATTTTTCGCAACTACTGTGAATTATCTTGATCGACAGGTGTTAAGCTTACTTAAACCACATTTAGAAGAGATTTTTGGCTGGAGCAACAGCGACTATGCAAACATTGCTTCTGTTTTTCAATTTGTTTACGCTATATCGATGCTTTTTGCAGGGCGGATAATCGACAAACTTGGAACTAAAAAAGGATATGCCTGGGCCATCATTATTTGGTCGGTAGGTGCAGTTATACACGCCTTTGCTATTCCAATAGGTCAAAGCATTTCCACAGTACTTGGCTTTATGGGTATTGGCGTTGCCTCTGTTTCTATTGTAGGTTTTATGGTTGCCAGAGCAGTATTGGGATTTGGCGAGGCTGGGAATTTTCCGGCTGCAATTAAAGCTACTGCAGAGTATTTTCCTAAAAAGGAAAGATCTTTTGCTACCGGATTTTTTAACGGAGGTACCAATATTGGTGCGGTATTAGCACCTTTAAGTGTCCCGTTTATTGCAGCAAAATGGGGCTGGGAAGCTGCCTTTTTATTTATAGGTGCAATAGGTTTCTTGTGGCTTATATTTTGGTATAAATACTATGAAAAACCTGAAGAACAAAAAAGACTTTCGGCCGAAGAACTCGCTTACATAAAAGCAGATGATGTTGATACCAGAGTGATCAATAGTGAAGGTGTAGCTGAAGAAACAAAAGTATCGTGGTTCAAACTCCTTACATACAGACAAACCTGGGCTTTTGCTGTAGGTAAATTCATGACGGATGGTGTTTGGTGGTTCTTCCTGTTCTGGTTGCCTGCTTATTTGAAAGATCAGTATGGCATGATGGATACTCAGATCATGCTCCCATTAGCGGTATTGTACAGCATGACAATGGTTGGAAGTATTGGCGGTGGCTGGTTCCCAATGTATTTTATTAAAAAAGGATATGAACCATATGACGGCCGTATGAAAGCAATGTTAATGATTGCGGTAATTCCGCTTGTTGTGCTTGCTGCACAGCCTTTGGGCCATATATCTTTCTGGATGCCTGTATTGTTAATTGGTGTTGGTGCATCTGCGCACCAGGCATGGTCGGCAAACCTGTTTACCACAGTTTCAGATATGTTTCCTAAAAAAGCAATTGGTTCTGTTGTAGGTATTGGTGGTATGCTTGGCGGCCTTGGCGGTGTTGTTATGACAAAACTGGGTGGTGGGTTATTTGACCATTATAAGGCTCTAGGGCATATTGAAACCGGCTACACAATTATGTTTACAATATGTGCTGTTGCCTACCTGGTGGCTTGGGTAATAATGAAAACATTAGTTCCAAAATACAAAGTAATTAGTGATCTTTAACATATAATCTATTTTAATCTCTAACTATATATTAATGACTTTTAAAGATCATCTTGACTCGATTTTTGTTGACGAACGCGACATACCTGAAGAATTTAGGTTAACCGAAGAGGTTCATCAGCGAGAATACTTAAGTAATGGAAAAATGCATTCCTGGAGCGGAGAAGTACACGAAGTACTGTCGCCAATTTGTATCAAAACTCCAACAGGACTAAAGCGTAAAGTAATTGGCACTTATCCTTTATGTAATGAAGCTGAGGCTTCCGAAGCACTAAAGGCTGCAGTTAATGCTTATAACAATGGAAGGGGCGAATGGCCAACCATGAGCGTTGCTGATAGAATTACCTGCGTAGAGAAGTTTACGCACAAAATTATTGAAAAGAAAAACGAAGTAGTTAAACTATTGATGTGGGAGATTGGTAAATCTCATGCAGACTCGGTTAAAGAGTTTGACCGTACGGTAGAGTATATTTATGCAACAATTGATGCATTAAAAGACCTTGATCGTCAGTCGTCTAAATTTAGCATTGAACAGGGTATTGTTGCACAGATCAGACGCTCTCCTTTGGGTGTGGTTTTATGTATGGGGCCGTTCAATTATCCATTGAATGAGACTTTTACTACTTTAATTCCGGCCCTGATAATGGGCAATACTTTATTGTTTAAACCACCAAAACACGGTACTTTATTACATTACCCATTGTTGGAGGCATTTAGAGACTGTTTCCCGAAAGGCGTAGTAAACACCATATATGGTCGTGGTAATAAGATCATTCCTAACCTGATGAAATCGGGCGATATAAATGTGTTAACCCTTATTGGTTCAAGTAAGGTAGCCAATGAGCTTAAAAAGCTGCATCCTAAAGTAAACCGTTTACGTGCAATACTTGGGTTGGATGCTAAAAATGCAGCCATTATAACTGCAAATGCTGATGTAAAGTTAGCAGTACAGGAAACAGTGTTGGGGTCTTTATCGTTTAACGGACAAAGATGTACGGCGTTAAAAATCGTATTTATACATCGCAGCCTTGCTGATGTGTTTTTAAAGGAGCTTTCTGAAGCTGTGGCGCAGCTTAAATTTGGGATGCCCTGGGAGCATGGTGTATCATTAACTCCTTTACCTGAACCTCATAAACCTGCATATATACAGGAGTGTATTGCAGATGCCATAGCCAATGGTGCCCATGTGATAAATGAAAATGGTGGTGCTACAAATGAATCGTTTGTATTTCCTGCAATTGTTTACCCGGTTAAAAAAGGTATGAAATTATATACCGAAGAGCAGTTTGGCCCGGTTATACCCGTTGTACCTTTTGATGATCTGGAAGAAACTATTGAGTACCTTATCGAATCTACACACGGCCAGCAGGTAAGTATTTTTAGTAATGATGATGAAGAAATAGCTGAACTTATTGATCCTTTGGTGAATCAGGTGAGCAGAGTAAATGTGAATTGCCAGTGTCAGCGTGGTCCGGATGTATTTCCGTTTACTGGCAGAAAAGATAGTGCCGAGGGTACGCTTTCAGTAGTAGATGCTTTAAGATCGTTTTCTATAAGGTCGTTAGTTGCCACCAAGCTAAATGAAAACAACAAGCATTTGATAAATGCAATTGTTGATAGCAACAGCTCTAACTTTTTAAGTACAAAGTACTTATTTTAGGGAAGGGTGTGGGTGTACTGTATGCACATCGTCATCTCGACGATAGAAGAGATCTCTTGGTTATGCTCATTCAAGAATTCTTTTATCGTCGAGATAACGGAATGGTCCAATAACGAAGTGTGCTAAAATTGCTTAATGAATTGACATAATAATAGAATTATTAATATCCAATATCCTTTTCTTTGCTATAACCAAATTACTAATGTATGAAAAAGTTAAATTTGCTTATTATCGGATTGGTTATGTCATTTTCGGTATTTGCACAAAAAGATTATTTAAAAGAGTCTGAAGCAGCTAAAACCCAACGTATGCAATGGTGGCAGGATGCTACTTTCGGTATGTTTATC
Organism: Pedobacter sp. 05T44; assembly: GCF_056395985.1. Taxonomy (NCBI): domain Bacteria; kingdom Pseudomonadati; phylum Bacteroidota; class Sphingobacteriia; order Sphingobacteriales; family Sphingobacteriaceae; genus Pedobacter; species Pedobacter sp. 05T44. Next base: position 212,329 of record NZ_JBFTKO010000010.1, on the reverse strand, counting down.
CATTGGGGCTTATATGCAGTTCCGGCCGGAGAATATAATGGTAAAAGCGGAGGAGCAGAGTGGATTATGGAAACACATAACATTCCAACTGCCGAATATGAAAAATATGCTGCTCAATTTGATCCACAGAAGTTTGATGCTAAAAAATGGGTAGAGATTGCTAAATCGGCAGGGGCTAAATACATCGTTATCACTTCTAAACACCATGATGGTTTTAGCCTTTGGGACAGTAAAGTGACCAAATATGATATCATAGATGCTACTCCCTTTAAAAGAGATATTTTAAAAGAACTTTCTGATGCATGTAAAGCTGCCGGAATTAAGTTCGGGTTGTATCATTCTATTATGGACTGGCATCAGCCAGATGCTAATCCTAAGCAAAAGCCTGATGTAAAACCAGATTTCAACAAATACAGAGAAGAGTATTTAAAGCCTCAACTGGCTGAATTGATCAAGAAATACGATCCAACCATTTTATGGTTTGATGGAGAGTGGATTCCTGAATGGACAGAAGAGCAGGGAAAAGACCTTTATAACTATCTGCGTAATCTTAAACCTTCTTTAATTATAAACAACCGCATCGGTAAAGCGCGCGGAGGTATGGAAGGTATGAATAAGTACCAGGATGCTGCCGGTGATTTTGGAACTCCAGAACAAGAGATTTTAAAAACCAATTCTCAGGACTACTGGGAAAGCTGCATGACAATTAACAACAACTGGGGCTTTGCCAAGTACGATCAAAATTGGAAATCGGCACAGGCGTTAATTGATAATCTTGTTGATGTAGCTGCTAAGGGCGGAAATTACTTATTAAATGTTGGCCCAAGTGCCGAAGGTGAAATTCCTGCACCAAGTGTAGAGCGTTTGGGAGAAATGGGCAAGTGGTTGGATATTAACAAGCAAGCCATATACGCCACTAAAGGTATAGAAAATTATAAACAAGGCGACAATATCAGATTTACGCAAAGTAAGGATGGAAAAAGCACTTATGTGATCTTTAACAAGGCCGAAAATAATGAACTGGTTTTAACAGCGGTTCAGCCAAAAGAAGGTTCAAAAGTTTATATGCTGGGGGTAAATAAACCTCTGGAATGGACTAAAAACAACGATTCTGTGGTTGTGAAACTACCAACTGAATTACCTGGTAAATATGCATGGACTTTAAAAATTCAAAGTTCATCTAATTCTAAATAGATTTTTAAATGAGAAAGTTTGTACTGTGTTTTTTAGTGGGTTTAGTTTGTAGTGCTTCAGTTATTGCACAGGTTAAAACCTTACCATTTAGCAAGTATATTACAGAAAGAAAGGGCCTCCAGAATGCTTACAATGCTATTTCTATACAGAAAAATGCCACTGTAGCTTTTCTGGGCGGTTCAATAACTTATAATAGTGGCTGGCGAGATAAGGTATGCGCTTATTTAAAAGAGCGTTTTCCGGCTACAAAATTTCATTTTATTGCGGCTGGCATCCCTTCGTTGGGAAGCTTGCCGCATACCTTCAGATTAAGCAGGGATGTGCTGGATTCGGGTAAAGTAGATCTTCTATTTCTGGAGGCGGCAGTGAACGATCAGGTTAACGGAACGGATAGTGTTACTCAGGTTCAGTCACTTGAAGGTATTGTTAGGCATGCCAAAACCAATAATCCGTTAATGGATATTGTGATGATGTCGTTTGCCGATCCTGATAAGACAAAACTGTACGATTCGGGTATTGTGCCTACCTCGGTAGCCAACCATGAGCTGGTTGCAGATCATTATCAATTGCCTTCTATTAACCTGGCTAAGGCTATACGAGATAAGCTGGCAAACAATGAGTTTAGCTGGGAAAAGGATTTTAAAGATTTGCATCCATCGCCATTTGGTCAGGAATTGTATTTTGAGGCCATAAAAGATCTGTTGTCATCCAGCCTAAGTAAAGCTAAGCAGCAAAAGGCTACAAAATTGCCTGCTTTATTAAATAAAGGAAGTTTTACCCGCGGAAGGTATCTTAGCATAGAAACTGCCGAAAATAAAAACGGCTGGGAACTGGTAAAGAGCTGGACACCAGAAGATGGCTTGGGTACCCGCCCGGGTTTTGTAAAGGTGCCTATGCTGGTTAGTACCGTTGCAGGGTCATCTTTTACATTAAAATTTAAAGGTAATGCAGTTGGAATGGCCATAGTATCAGGCTCCGATGCCGGTATTGTTAGCTATTCAATTGATAATGGTGCCGAAAAACAACTTGATTTGTTTACACAATGGAGCAAATCTTTACATTTGCCCTGGTATGTTTTATTTGGGAGCAATTTAGCCGATACTGATCACGTATTAAAAGTTACTATCAGCGCAGAAAAGAACCAAAATAGTAAAGGAACTGCCTGTAGAATAGTAAACTTTTTAATCAATTAACATCCCCCATCATGCTCAAACGCATCTTTATTTTCTCTCTTGTATTGCTTGTGTCATCTGTTAAAGGTTTCTCTTTTGATAGAAAAGGTAATGATCCTCAGGTTGTTAATATTCCTTACGGAGCGGAATCTGAAGTTGTATATAACCTAAGTTCAGGTACTTATGAAGTATTTGCAAACAAGAAAAAAATAATAGCTGATGCGTACGCCATTGTTAAAAACAAGGAACAATCTATAAGCAGTAAGGATTATGAGCTGATTAAGTACTCGGAAACGGCTGTTAAAGACAAGTTCGGAGTTGGCAAAAAATACACCATAATTTTGACTAAAAGCGGTTTGCCACAGATGGAACAGGTGTTTTATGTTTATCCGGGTCACGATTACTTTTTTACTGAAGTTTCTTTAAAAGGCAGTAATGTTAAGAGTAATTATATGGCTCCGTTGATCTCTAACAGCGCAAGTATTCAGGCCAAAGGCGATAACCGAACGCTTTTTGTTCCTTTTGATAACGATACTTTTATCCGTTATAACGCAAAATCTATGGGTGCTGCTGTAGTAGAAAACACGAGTGCAGAAGTGGGCGCGGTGTATGAAAACCATAGCAGGAAAGGCTTAATAGTAGGCTCTGTAGAGCACTTGATTTGGAAAACAGGGGTGCTTACCAAAGGCGTTGGCGATGACCTATCTGAGCTGCGCATTTGGGGTGGATATACAGACGAGAAAGTGACCAGGGATAAAACAATCCATGGTTCTATTTCTGGCTCAGTGGTGAAGTCGCCAAAGGTATTTGTTGGTTATTTTGCTGATTGGAGAATCGGATTGGAAGCTTACGGCAAGGCAAACAGAATTGCAGAGCCTCCTTTTGTTTTTAACTGGACAAAGCCGGTTCCTTTTGGATGGAACAGCTGGGGCGTTATTCAGGAAAAATTGACCTATGAAAAGGCAGTAAAGAACGTTGATTTTTTTGCAAATGAGCTTCCAAAGTTTAGAAATGATGAAACTGCTTATATAGATCTTGATTCATTTTGGGACAATTTTACCGGCGGTATGCGTGGCGATTATAGCAAACTGAAAGAATTTGCTGATTACTGCAAGCAAAAAGGTTTACAGCCGGGTGTGTATTGGGCTCCGTTTACCGACTGGGGTTTTAAATCTGGCGGCGATAGGGAAGCTGAGGGCAGTAAGTATAAATTCAGTGAGATGTGGACTAAAGTTGGTGGCAATTATCATGATTTTGATGGTGCCAGAGCACTTGATCCTACACATCCGGGAACCAAGAAAAGAGTTGATTATATTATTGATAAGTTAAAGGCTTGTGGTTTTAAAATGATCAAGATTGACTTTTTAGGCCATGCTGCTGCTGAGTCGGATGTTTTTTATGATAAGTCTGTTACCACAGGGATGCAGGCTTATAAAGCGGGTATGGAGTATCTTATCGATAGGATGGATGGGCAAATGCTTGTTTATGCTGCTATATCTCCCAACTTGGCTACAGGAAGATATGCCCACATTAAAAGGATTGCTTGTGATGCCTGGAAGACGATTAAGGATACTGAGTATACCTTAAATAGTGTTAATTACGGATGGTGGCAAACTTATGTTTACAATTTTGTAGATGCTGATCATATTGTATTTGCCGATGAGAAAGAGGGTGTGAACAGAGCAAGGTTAACATCGGGCTTAATTAGTGGAACATTGATACTGGGCGATGATTTTTCTTCTGCAGGGGTATGGAATGAAACGGCTAAGAAATTGTTGCAGAATGAGGATTTATTGGCCATACCAAGATCAGGAGTTGCTTTTATGCCTGTAAATGGAAATACGGGTGAGCAATCTAACGAGTTGTTTGTTAGAAAGATAGGCAATAGCTTATATCTGGCAATTTTAAACTTTGATGGTAAAAAGAAGGTTTTTACGGTTCCATTGGATAGATTAGGTAGTAAAAAGTCATCTTACAAGGCAAAAGAACTTTTCTCTGGTAAAGGTTTTGCAATTAATAAAACGCTTAAGTACGAGCTAAACGGGGCTGATGCTACAATTATCAAAATAGAATTACAATAGTTTAATAATTGATGTAAAGCACTATATTTAGCCTGAATACGTATAATAAGTAAGTAATTTGAACGCTCAGAGAATTATCCTTTTACTTGTATTTATTTGTACGCTCTCCAGCCAAGAATTAACAGCGCAAATAAAACGTACAATTAAAGGTAGTGTAAAAGACAGTACCAACCAGGGAATACCCGGATCCTACATTAGGGTAATTACAGGCAAAGATACGTTGACTGTAATTGCCGATAAGGAGGGGGATTTTTCTATTTCCAATATTTCAACTCAGAGTTCAGACCTGTTGGTCCGCAGTATTGGTTACAAGCCATATGCTTCAATCGTTACCTTTCTTGACAAACAAAAACAGGTTGACCTTGGCAATATTATACTCAAAACAGAGTCTAATATGCTTGATGAGGTGGTGATTAAGGGCAAAATCACTCCCATAAGGGTAATGAAAGATACCATTGAATACAATACAGAAGCGTTTGTGATAAGAGAAGGCGATTATGTAGAGGATCTGTTAAAGCAGTTCCCTGGTATGGTGGTAAAGGACGATGGAAAGGTTACCTCGATGGGTAAGGAACTTACCAGACTTAGGGTAAATGGCAAGGATTTTTTTACCAGTAATGTTGCTGAGTTCATTAAAAAATTGCCATCGAGCATATTTTCTCACGTTCAGGTAATTGATGACTATGGCGATGAAGCTAATTTTACCGGAATAAAAGTGGGACAGCCTAGAAAGATATTAAATCTGGTTACCAAACCAGGGAGAGATAAGGGGACATTTGCAAACGTTAGTACCAGCGCTGCAACAAGTAATAGTTACGGTTTAAACGGGAATGCTAATGTCTGGAAGGGGCGTAAGCAGATGAGTGGTGGTGGTTCTTTTAATAATACAAGTAATGATGCCCAGGTCAATAACAGTGCTAATGGCGCAGCGAGTTTTTCTGATAAAATCGGCAAAAAACTTTACTTAAGATCTGGTTATAACATGGGTAATGGCACTTATGGTGGTACAAATTTTAACAATATTCAAAGCGCTAATAGTTTGGGAACTATAAATAGTGTTAATGAGGATAAGTTTAATGCGGGGAATGGTAATCATAATTTAAATTTAGGGCTTAACAGCGAGGAAACAGGTAAGTTTTTTGCTGGTAATTTAGATGCAGGGTTGTCAAACAATAATTCAGAGAATACTTCATCATCTTTGCAGACTGGAGTAATCCGTCAGGATTTATTTACCAGCAGCACTTCGAAACAGAATAGCCCAAATGTAAATATAAATGTGAGTCTGGGTTTGGGGGGTAAAGATAAAAAGGGGAGAGCATCACTTAATTTTTCTGGCCGGGCAGGTGGTAGTAAAGGGAATCAGGATATTCTTACTGATATCGATTATTATGATAAGGATACAAATGAAAAGGTTAAGGACTCTTTATTAAACCGGTTGGTTAAAACCAGAAATGGAGACAGGGCAATAAATGCGGGTTTTAACTATTCCAGGACATTGGGTAATCCGAAGGATACCATACAGAAAAGTATAGAGTTTTCTTATTCATTTAGTGTGAGTTCTAACAATAATGAATTAGAAACACGGGTTAAAGATATAAATGGTAAAATAAGCTTTATTGATTCTTTAAGTAATGCTTATACCTCAATGTTTATCAATCAGAACATTAGGGGAGGTTATAGGTATAATTCATCTAAGATTAACTATGGAATTGGTTTTACATTGCAACCAAGCATTTTGACGGGTAGTTATGAGGGCAGAACCGATAAGATTAATCAAAAGACATTCAATTCATCTCCATCTGGAAACTTTAGCTATGTTATTTCTAAAACGCAATCGGTAAATATGAATTATAGCGGGAGTAGTAATGCGCCAAGGTTTGATCAGCTGCAGCCTGTGCCCGATACCAGGAACTTGCAGAATGTGATTATTGGTAATCCAGAATTGAAAACGTCATTCAACCATAATGCAAATGTTAGTTATAGCTTGTTTGGAATTACCAGCGGAAAGGCATTGCAGATTGGTGTAAATGCCAGTACCACACAGAATGAGGTGGTAAGCAATACTATCCTGATTAAGGATACTTTAAATAGCTTAAAGCAGGAAACTCGGTATGTGAATGTGAATGGTAATTATAATATTAATAGCAATTATACAATCGGTTTACCTTTTGGCAACCGTAAGTATATGGTTTCAATAGGTGGAAATATAGGGCTCAATAATTCAGTAATTTTTACTGATAATGTGAAAAATAACAATAAGGGACTTAATTTCTTTCAGAATATAGGGGTGAATATGGAATTGAAATCGTTATCTGGCAGCGCTGGAGCTTCTTATTCTTATAGTGAAAACAATTATACCATTGCCAATTTTAAACCTCAAAATCTGGAAAGCTGGAACTTTAATATGAATCTGGTATTTAAAATCCGCAAATCATTTAATACCTCAATTGATGCTTCCAAGAATTTTACCAGTGGTTACACGTCTGGTGCTAATAATCCTTTATTGATTAATGCAAGTGTTTTTAAGTCGTTTTTTAAGAACAATAGGGCGTCAGTAAATCTTAGAGCTTATGATCTGCTGAATCAGGGAAATAATTTGTTCAGGGCCGTTTCTGGTAATATGATAATTGAGAACAGGAGCAAGCAAATAACCAGATATTTTATGGCTACATTTTCAATGAACTTAGAAAACTTTCCTAAGTAACTAAAAAGGAGAGTTATAGCTCTCCTTCTAATTTTATGTATTCTTTTAAAAGCTGAATCTGATTAAGTGCCCTATTAAAGTTGTGTCCCTCATATTTTGCACCGTAATAGATGTCGTTTTGTAGGTAGTCGGCTAAGAACCGGATTGCCTGCATGTAAATAATGAACTTACCTGAATAAGTAAAATACTGCTTTTCGGTTTCCGTTAATACATCTTTCATTTCTTCCATGTAGCCATCGTAGATAGCGGTATAGAATTCTTTTCTGATGCTGATTTTTGATAGATCTGTTTCTTCTTCGCTGGCTTCAGCTAGATAGGTTCTCATCATATCACCAACATCACTGATAAAGTAACCGGGCATTACGGTGTCAAGATCTATAACACATAAGCCATTGTTCTTTTTATCGAATAATACGTTGTTTATTTTGGTATCGTGATGTATTACCCTTAATGGTATTTCGTTGTTAGCAACGATATTGATATAAGTATCAACAATTCCCTTGTGCTCTGTAATAAAGGTGATGCTGTCTTTAGCTTTTTCCAATCTTTCTTCAGATGCGTTTTTGCAGGCGATCTGGAACTGACTGTATCTTAATTTTAGGTTATGGAAATCGGGGATGGTAATTCCTAATTGTGTAGCATCAAATCCGGCAAGGATTCTGGAGAACTTACCAAATTGTTTTGCAGCCTCGTAAGCCTCTTCCTTATTGGTTAACGAATTAAGCGAGGTTGAACCCTCAATAAAAGGAAACAATCTAAAATAACCGTTAGCGGTATCTAAAAGAGAATGCCCATTTAAATCGCTTACAGGCGAAACAAACAAATAGTTAGGATATTCGACATCTAAATATTGTTTAATCAATGAGATATTCCTGTCAATATCTTTAGGCATTTTAAATACCTCGTTATTTACTTTTTGTAATATATAGTTTTGGGTATCTGTAGTTACTTTCCAAGTATGGTTAATTAACCCATCGCCAAATAGTTTTACTGTAGCTTTATCAGAGTTGAGCCCATACAATGGTAAAATATTTTCGAACATGCGCTTAATAGAATTTTGATTGTTTACCCAAACCTAACTAATTCAGTTTATTAAACTGGTGTGCAAACGGTTGCGCAAAATTACTTAGGATCATTTACAACAAGAACTGACTCTACAACGACATTAAAGTAGGCTTGATCTGCTCCTGACTCGTTTTTAGGCTTGTTTATAAGGTCGATAAGAATATCGGCCGCTTTTTTCCCTTGTTTGTAGGGGAATTGCTCAACTGAGGCTATAGGGGTATAGTCCATGTAGTTGATAATAGGCAGGTTTGCATAACTAACAAAATCAATTCCGTTTAAGTTAAGCGAACGGGTATATCTGATGGCAAAGAGTGCCACATAGTCGTTAAATGTTACTATGGCAGTAGGTTTTCTTCGGTGATTGAGCATGTTGTCCATCACTTCAATTGTTCCTGCTTCTGTTAGATCTGAGTTGATGATTAGCGTTGGATCAAATTTTAAACGATTTGATAGCATTGCCTTGATATACCCTTCTTTTCTTTCGTGACTGGCGACCAGTGTGTTAGGGCCATTTATCATGCCAATGGTACGGTGGCCTTTTTTTAATAGGAAATTGACAGCTTCGTATGTTCCGGTTTCTAAATTAGAGGCAACGTAATGTATATCTTTAATAGGAGGGATACGGTCAAAAAATACTACTGGGATGTTTAATCTTTTAAATATCTCAAAATGCTCATAGGTACTTGTCGTTTTTGAAACAGAAACAAGCAACCCATCAACTCTTTGGGTTTTCATTTTTTCAACAAGAAGCTTTTCTCTTTCGGCATCGTCATGCGACTGAGCCAATAACACAGTATAATTTCTTTTGTAAGCGATATCTTCTATGCCACTTATAGCGGTTGAAAAGAATGATTCTGATAGTTCCGGTAAAATAACTCCAATGATAAAGGATTTTCCGTGTAAAAATTGGATTGCTTTTTGGTTGGGCTCATAGTTGAGCTCTGAAGCAAGTTTTTTAACACGCATTTTGGTGGTTAATCCAATGCTTGAATGATCGTTTAATGCTCTTGATACGGTTGATACCGAAATCTTTAGGATTTTAGCAATTTCTTTTATAGTTGTTGGTTTATCAGACATTAGGGCCAAATATTATAATAAACTTTGAATAACCTTACAATTTTAATAAAAAACTGTTTTATTAATTGATTTAGACCAATATACGCATAAATTCACGCAAACGTTTGCCTGTTAAATATTTAATATAACCACCGGTAAGTGATGGGTATATGTTGCTAAAACAGTAGCTAAACACGTAAAAGGTCCTTAATTTTTTAAAAAAGATTTAAAATTAAGAGTTTTTGAGAAATATGGCTCAATTATATAGTCGTGGCCGGATAATTTTTATTGGTTCCTTTTAAAAAAGCCGATAATGACAAAATATCAAACGTTTGCGTGTTTTTTTCCTGTTTTTGATTTAGTGATTGATGATATAGTCTATACCTTGTGTCATGATTCTCCAAGTTAGTTAAGGGAGATAAAATAAATTAGCTAACCAAAACGTAGAAAAGAACTAAATAAATTATGAACAGAAGAGAATTTGTTAGAAACTCAGGGCTAACTGCAGCAGCTGTTACTATTTTGCCAGAGAACCCATTGTTTGCCAGCTCAAAGGCAGATAAGGTTAAAATAGCAATAATTGGTGTAGGCTTACGTGGTCAAAATCACCTTGATTTACTATTAAAGAGAGATGATGTAGATTTAGTAGCCATTTGCGATGTGGAGCCAAGAATGCTTAACACGGCTAAGGCAATGATTGCAAAGAGTGGAAAACCAATGCCTAAGATTTTTACAGGTGATGATAATGCCTGGAAGAAAATGTTAGAAACCAAAGGATTGCAGTCGGTATTAATTGCTACTCCATGGGAATTACATAAGGAAATGATTATCACTTCTATTGAAGCGGGTATTAAATATGTAGCTACCGAGGTTATTTTGGGAATAACATTACAAGACCATTGGGATGTAGTTCATGCTGCTGAAAAAAACAATGCTCATGTAATGATGCTCGAAAACGTATGTTACAGAAGGGATGTTCTGGCAGCATTAAATATGGTTAGACAAGGCTTATTTGGCGAGATTCTTCATCTTCAAGGAGGTTATCAGCATGATTTACGCGAGGTTAAATTCAATGATGGGGTAAAACCTTACGGCGGTGGTGTTGAGTTTAATGAGAAAGGTTTCTCTGAAGCAAAATGGAGAACAAATCACTCTGTACATAGAAATGGAGATTTATATCCAACGCATGGTATTGGCCCAATTGCCAATTACATTGATATAAACCGTGGAAACAGATTTTTGAAGCTTAACTCTTTTGCCACCAAGTCCAGAGGTTTGCATAATTATATTGTAGAAAAGGGTGGGGCTGAGCATCCAAATGCGAAAGTAAATTTCCGTTTAGGTGATATTGTTACCACAACCATTGATTGTGCCAACGGTGAAACTTTAATTCTGCAGCACGATACCAACCTGCCTAGGCCATATTCATTGGGCTTTAGGGTTCAGGGTACAAAAGGTTTATGGATGGATGTAAACAAAGGTGTTTATGTTGAAGGTGTAAGTAAACCTCACCAATGGGATCCGGCAGATCAATGGTTAGATAAATATGATCATCCACTTTGGAAAAAATACGGAAACGATGCGCAAGGTGCAGGCCATGGTGGTATGGATTTCTTTGTGATCCACGCCTTTATTGAGTCTATTAAACGCAATACAGCTACTCCATTAGATGTTTATGATGCAACAGCATGGAGCGCAATTACGCCTTTAAGCGAACAATCTATTGAGCTTGGAAACCAAACTGTAGATTTCCCTGATTTTACAAGTGGCAAATGGATGCATAGAAAGCGTGTTTTTGCTTTAAATGATGAATATTAATTTTAGTTAGAATTAGTAAATAGTTAGTGTTGGAAGTCTCTATAAGCAATTATAGGGGCTTTTTTTATTTTGAATATTTCAAAATCGAATTTTGTTAACATTAACTTAACATTGAAAACTCATCTTTGTATATGTTTTTAAATATTCTGGCTTTAGCCTTTCTAATCTTAGCTTTAATTGCAGCATTTAAAATGGATACCCCACTACAAGGTGTATTGTTTATGGTGGCAATTGCTGCAGTTTGTGGTCTTTTGTATTTATTTATTTTATTTCCCGGATTTTCTGGTTTAGCAGTTGCTGTAATGTTGGCAGCTTTTATTTTCAGACAAAACAAAAGATAATTAGCTATCTGTTTAGTTATCAGTTTGTTTTATTTGCTTTAAGCGTTTTAGCAAGTGTTTTTTGCGTATAATACTGTACCCGATGATTTCAGCAGAGGAAATGTAACTCCATTATTTTATAAAATTTAATAACGAAAAATCTGGTCGAATAAATATTATAAAAATATTATATTAATATCATAATATTTTATTTAATAATTCTTAAATTTATTTCAATTAAAACTAGGGGGCGTTTTTAAAATTATTGATTATGAAAACATTAGGGGAGAAATTTAGAATTTTACGTCAGAAAAAGGGAGTCAACCAAAAAGCGATGGCCGACTTGTTAGAGATATCTATTCCGGCGTATTCAAAGCTTGAAACAAGTATCACAGATCCGAACTTCAGCAGAATTAATCAGATAGCTGAAGTACACAATTTAACTTTAAGGGAGTTACTGGATGTTGGAGAGGAAGGGGTTAATGAGCAAACGCAGTTGATAAAGCAGTTAAAAGAAAAGGTGAGCGAGCTTGAAAATGCAGTAATTAGGTTACAAAGTAAACTAATTGACTTGTATGACAAGGATGAACAAAAGAAATAAATCAACTAAGAATATCTTTAAACTTGTAAACAAGGATGTTGCTATCCTTTGTTTACAAGTTTAAGTAATGCAACGCACCGTTCGGTTAACCAGTTAAAATCTGTTGCATCCTGAGGGGCTTGAAATAGCTTGGAACCAAATCCTAAAGCAGTAACCCCCGCATTTAACCAGCTATCAATATTTTCTTTATTTACATCAACACCGCCGGTTGGCATAAATTTTAAGCCAGGAAACAATGGTTTTATAGCCTTTAAAAAGCCTGGGCCAAGCGTGTCGCCAGGAAAAAGCTTAACTAATGAAGCGCCAAGCTCTTCGGCAAAGTTGATTTCTGTAGGTGTCATACAGCCGGGCACCCAAAGCAGCCCATTTGAAAATGCTAGTTTAGCTATATCCTCTTTCACAATTGGACTAACTATAAAATCGGCACCAATACTAATGTACTGATCGGCCTGTGCTACAGTTTTTATGGTACCTATACCTAATTTAAGATCCGGAAAATGAGCATTTCTATATTCCAGCATGGCTTTGAAATTTTCAGGAGCATATTCGCCCCTGTTGGTAAACTCAAAAACCCTGATGCCTCCGGCGTAGCTGGCTTTAAGAACATTTATACAGGTGTCTTTATCTTCATGATAATAAACCGGGATAACAGGGTATTTGCCTATAATTTCTAATGTATTGGTTATTGCATTCATTTTTAATGTTTTTTAAAGAGTTCCATCACCAAAATCTCCTTTAACAAAGAGCTTTTGATAACCAGCGTTTGTTGCCTTGTTGATGATTTCCTGTCCATCTTCATTGTTGGTTAGACCGTATATGAGCCCGGCCATAAAAGCATCTCCACTTCCAATTCTATCTACAACTTCATTAGTTTCGCGGATTGGGGAAATGTAATTGCTTTCTGGTGTATGATAGGTTCCGTAAAACAGGTTATGTTTTGGATTATCCATAAAACGGAAGGTATTGGCGATGTGTTTGCACTGAGGGAATAGTTTAAAAATTTCTTTAGCTGATGCTTCTGAGTGGGTAAAGTATTCCTGAGCTGTGGTTTGGCGGTTTAGATGGTCGCTAACACTTGTTCCCAGCATTTTATTGGCTGCCCAGATGTTACCCATTATTACATCGCAATACTGAATTAGTTCTGGCATTACCTCTATGGGTTGTTTGCCATAATCCCAAAGTCTATTTCTATAATTCAAATCGACCGAGATGGTTATGCCTTTTTTTCTTGCTGCAGCCAGGACTTCTTTACAAACAGCTGCCGTATTTTCGTTTAAAGCAGGGGTAAGGGCGGTCCAGTGAAACCAGGTGTATCCATCTAATACCTTTTCCCAATCTATCACCCCGGGTTTAATTGAGCTGAATGAAGAAAACTTTCTGTCGTACACTACCTGGCCGCTGGTTAATCCATTAGCTGATAGTAAAAAGTATAGGCCAAGTCTGTTACCTTCCAGGATGGTTTTAGAAGTATTGACTCCTAATTCCGAAAGGTATTGCAAAGCATTTGTTGTTAGTGCATTGTCGGGAGCACAAGTTAAATAAGAGACCGGTAATTTCCATTGACCTAAGGAGGCCGAAACATTTGCTTCGGAGCCTCCTGGAAATAAAGCAACGGTATGATTTTTAGAAATAAATTGATCTTCTGTGGAACTGAACCTTAAAAGCAGTTCGCCAAATACCAATATGTTTTCTTTATTCTGCATAGTTTTAGTTATTCAATATACAATTATACAGGTTAACCAGTTAAAAATATCAGGGTGGTTAATATATAAAAACGCAAACGATTTCGTGAATTTTAATGTTTGCTTTGAGTAGATGCTCTTGCTTTAATATAGGTTTCGAGCATTACGGTTTCGTACTCAGGATCCTGATCTTTTCTTTCTATTAAGGAAATTAGTTTTTTTGCAGCTAATTGTCCCATTTCAAAAGCAGGTTGATGTACTGTGCTTAAAGCCGGGCTTAATGCTTCGGCGAGATCTGTGTTGGTAAATCCAATTAAAGCGATATCATCAGGAATGTGATAACCAAGTTTGTTGAGCCGGGCAAGGCATCTGGTGCTGATCTGATCGGTAGCGGTAAAAATGGCATCAGGCTTATCAGATAGATTCATGAAATATAGAATTGCTTCTTCAAGATCTGAATTTAGCTTCTGAGTATCGGAATAATCGCAAGACCTTAGCAATTCTGGTCGGTAGGCAATGTTGCTGTCTTTTAATGCTTGTTTATAGCCATTTAGGCGTTCGGTAGCTATACTTAGGGTGGTATTGGTATTTAGGTGGGCTATATTTTTATAGCCGCTCTTTATGAGGTGCATTGTGGCATCGTAGGCGCCTTGAAAATTATCGGCCCCAACTTTATGCGTATTTATCTGATCGCTAAGCCTATCAAAAAGAACAATAGGTAAGCCAGCCTCCTGTAAAGAGCGTAAGTAACTGAAATCAACGGTTTCGCAAGCAGGGGAGATCAATATACCATCGACTCCTCCGGAGTAGAGTAATTCAATACATGCAGCTTCTTGCTTTTCAGATTCTTTGCTCTGCATGATAATGATCTGGTAAGAATTATCTGAGCTAACAGTATCGATACCATCCAACATCTGTGCAATTACATTGTTATCTAATGAACATACTACTACGCCAATAGATCTGCTTTTTCCTTCCTTAAGTCCTTTGGCTAAACGATTTGGCGAATAGTGATGCTTTTGAGCATATTCCAATACCTTTTGTTTGGTATCTATACTAATCTCATAACTGTCGTTTAAAGACTTAGATATTGTAGAAATAGATAAATTGAGCGCTTTTGCAATGTCTTTTAAGGTAACGCTATTGTTCATGCTGATCTCTATTTGGTGCAAGGGCGAATTTGCAATTATTATAGTTCAATAAGGTAAAGATACTTTTTTTTATTTTTTTTAAGCCCTTAATTCGTATTTGACAAATGGATTACACTTATAATAATAACTGTTTATACATTTGCTTAACGGTGTTAAATTATTTACACACCAATATAAATAATACGATGGGAAGTAAAGAGCGCATAGCAAGACTAAAAGAGGAGACACGACTCAATATCCTTGATGCTGCCTTAGACATAGTGAAGGATGAGGGATGGCAGGCTTTAAGTATGAGAAAGATTGCAGATAAGATTGAGTACACTGCCCCAATTATTTATGAATACTTTGCTAATAAAGAAGGAATATTACTTGAACTGACCCGTAAAGGATACATTATCCTGGCAGGGGAGGTTAGAACAGCAAGAGATAAACACGATACGCCTGAGAGTCAGTTAGAGGCAATGTGGGTTGCGTACTGGAATTTTGCATTCAAGTATAAAGAGCTTTACCAACTGATGTATGGTGTAGATATGAACTGTTGTGAGCTGAAGAAAAAGATGCCGGAGGCAGAGCTTTCTGATGATCTGATCTATGATGTAATAGAAAAAGTGATCACATTAAAGAATCCGTCTGAGGATTTTGTTTGCAGAAAGTTCTATACTTTCTGGTCTATTATTCACGGTTTAATTTCTATTAACCTTGTAAACAAGGGCCGTGATGCAGAGATGAATCAGCGTATTCTAAAGGATGCCATCAGAGGAATCATAAAATATATAAACGAATAATACCCAATACGAATAAACTCAAAGGCTAAATAGCCTCATTTTTTAACAATTACTTAACGCCGTTAAACGGCTTACAACCGTTATACGCCAAACCTTTTAATCTATCATGTTATGAAATACTACCTCCCTAATTCACAATTATTTAACACTGTTAAACAATCTTACGTTATGAAATCAATACTTATATTTTCCGCTATGTTTTTATTGGCCTGTTCCAATAAAGCCCCGCAGGCAGTAGCACCTGCACCGCCTGCTTTACCTGTTGCCAGTGTTGTTTCTGGCACAGAAACAACTTACCAAGAGTACCCTGCATCTATCGAAGGATCTGTTAATGTTGAAGTTAGACCACAAGTTAGTGGCACCTTAGAAAAAGTATATGTTGACGAAGGTGCTTTTGTAAAAGCTGGTCAGCCTATCTTTAAAATAAATGAACAGCCGTACAGAGCCTCGCTAAACAATGCCCTTGCAGCTCAGCATTCAGCTGAAGCAAGTTTAATAAATGCCCAGTTAGAAGTTGAGCGTTTAACGCCGTTAGTACAAAACAAAGTAATCTCTGATTTTCAATTGAAATCTGCTAAAGCTACTGCACTTGTTGCTAAAGCGAACATTGAGCAAGCAAAAGCAAATGTTTCTACCGCTTCTATAAACTTGGGATATACCTTAATTAAGGCACCTGTTAGCGGTTATATTGGCAGATTAGTTAAAAAACAAGGAAGTCTTGTTGGTCCTACAGATGTAGATGCCTTAACTCAATTGTCGGATGTGCATGATGTTCATGTTTATTTCGCCCTTGGCGAAAAAGACTTTGTAAACTTCAAAGATCAATACCCTGGTCAAACCTTAAATGATAAGCTTAAGCAACTTCCTGCAGTAGCATTAATTTTAGCTGATGATAGCGAATACGGCACAAAAGGACGAGTTGACGTGATTGACGGTCAGTTTGATAAAAACACCGGAGCAATTACTGTTAGAGCAAAGTTTGCTAACCCTCAGGGCTTATTGAGGTCGGGAAATACAGGCAGAATTCGCCTGAGCCTGCAACATACTAATACCCTTGTAGTTCCTCAATCGGCAACTATAGAGGTGCAGGATAAAATCTTTGTATTTGCACTTGCTGATAGCAATAAGGTTAAAAAACAAGCCATCAGCGTAATCGGTAAAACAGGTACTAATTATCTGGTAAAAGACGGTGTTAAAGCCGGCGATCAGATTGTGTTAAGCGGACTTGACCGCTTACAAGAAGGTGCAGTGATTGCACCACAAAAAGCAACCGATAAAGTTGCTAAAAACTAATTACCCAATTAAACATTAACTGTCATGTTCAAAATTTTTATACAAAGGCCCGTATTAGCTACAGTAATCTCCATATTATTGGTGATACTGGGTGTGCTAAGCCTTACCAAATTGCCGTTACAGCAGTTTCCAGACATTGCGCCACCATCAGTACTGGTAACTGCTAACTACCCCGGCGCCAATGCAGAAACCGTATTACGTTCGGTTGCACCATCGCTAGAAGAGTCTATCAACGGTGTTGAAAATATGAGCTACATGAGCTCAACAGCTAGTAATGATGGTACATTGGCTATCACTGTTTACTTTAAGCTTGGAACGGATCCGGATCAGGCTGCTGTAAACGTACAAAATCGTGTGGCACAGGCAACAAGTCAGCTGCCAACTGAGGTTGTACAGCAAGGTATCATTACTGCCAAACAACAAAATAGCTTTATCATGGCTATTGGTATGTATACCGAAGATGAATCTAAATACGATCAGACATTCGTAGCCAACTATGCACAAATCAATATTATTCCTGAGATCAAAAGGATTCCGGGTGTTGGTTCGGCAAGCATATTTGGCGGAGTAAAAGATTACTCTATGCGTATCTGGCTTAATCCTACTCAAATGGCTACTTACCATATTACTCCTAATGAGGTAATGGCTGCAATACAAGATAAAAGTTTGGAAGCAGCACCAGGTCGTTTTGGTGAAAGAAGTAATGAGGTTTTTGAGTACGTTATTAAATATAAAGGCAAGCTGACAAAACCTGAGGAATATGAAAACATTGCTATCCGCGCAAATGAAGATGGTTCTACACTTCGCTTAAAAGATGTAGGAAGAGTAGAGTTTGGTGCATATTCATACAACAGTTTAACCCGCTTAAACGGTAAAAAAGGAGTTGTTCTGGGTATTATCCAATTAGCAGGTTCAAATGCTAATGAGATCCAGATTCAGATAAACAAATTAATGGAAAAAGCTGCTAAAGATTTTCCAAAAGGTGTTAAACACAATATTTTTTACAGTACAAAAGTTGCACTGGATCAATCAATTGAACAGGTACAGCATACACTTATTGAAGCGTTCATTTTGGTGTTTATCGTTGTGTTTATCTTCCTTCAGGACTTTAGATCAACGTTGATTCCTGCTATTGCGGTTCCAGTAGCTATTTTGGGTACCTTCTTCTTTATGCAGCTGTTTGGGTTCTCCATTAACTTATTAACGCTGTTCGCTCTTGTACTGGCTATTGGTATTGTGGTGGATGATGCCATTGTGGTCGTCGAGGCTGTCCATGCCAAGATGGAGCATAAGCGCATCGGTGCTAAACAGGCCACAGCCGAAGCGATGCACGAAATTAGTGGTGCCATTATATCAATTACATTGGTGATGTCGGCTGTATTTTTACCTGTAGGTTTCCTTGAAGGTTCAACAGGGGTATTTTACAGACAATTTGCCTTTACAATGGCTACCGCGATTATTATATCAGCTATCAACGCCTTAACATTGAGTCCGGCATTGGCTGCATTGTTCTTGAAAGATAATCATGCAGATCATCCTGATGAGCCCAAAAAAGGATTTAAAGAAAAATTCTTTGCTGGGTTTAACAGAAGCTTTAATGCTATGACAGACAGGTATGTAGGCGGTTTGAAATTCCTGATCAAAAATAAAGCAGTTAGTATTATTGGTTTGGCCATTATTATTTTGGCTACCGTATGGATGGTACAAAGAACACCTACCGGGTTCATTCCAACAGAGGATCAGGGGTTTGTGGCTATTGCCGTAAATACGCCTTCTGGTACTTCGTTAGATGGTACTTCTAAAGTAATGAAACAGGCTGAGGCTGAATTGGGTGCTTTAGATGCATCAAGATTTGTTACCTCTATTACAGGTTTTAACTTGCTTACTTCATCAACAAGTCCATCTTCGGCAGTTGTGTTTGTGTTGTTAAAACCAACTAAAGAGAGAGGCAAGGTGCAAGATATTAATGAAATTATGAACGTGATAAGAGGTAAATTAGGTGCCATAAGTGGCGGTAGTTTCTTCGTATTTAGTTTCCCTACAGTTCCTGGTTTTAGTAACGTGGAGGCATTGGATCTTGTACTACAAGATAAAACAGGTGGTAAGCTTGATAAATTCAGTGGTATAGCCAACGGTTTTATTGGTGAATTAATGAAACGTAAAGAAATTGCCGTTGCATTTACCACTTTTAAAGCAGATTATCCTCAATTACAACTCGAAGTAAACGACGAGAAAGCAAATCAGCTGGGTGTGAATGTTCGTGATATTTTGCAAACTATGCAAGCTTATTTTGGTAGTGCCCAGGCATCAGATTTTAACCGCTTTGGTAAGTATTACCGTGTGTTGGTTCAGGCTGACATTGCTGATAGGGCAGACCCGACTGCTATAGACAGAGTTTTTGTTAAAAATAAAACAGGAGAGATGGTGCCAATAAAAACGTTGGTTAAATTAACCCGTGTTTATGGCTCAGAAACTGCATCACGTTATAACTTGTTTAACTCTATTCAGGTGAACGCCATCCCTAAACCAGGATTTAGTTCTGGTGATGCGATCAATGCAATACAAGAGGTAGCTAAAGAACAATTACCTGCCGGATATGGATTTGAGTTCTCTGGACAAACCAGAGAAGAGATTTCATCAAACGGGCAATCGACAGTTGTATTTATACTTTGTTTAGTGTTCGTATATTTCTTGTTGGCAGCGCAGTATGAAAGCTATATTTTACCATTAGCAGTAATACTGTCTATTCCTACCGGAGTATTGGGTGTGTTTGTTGTAATAGGTTTAACCGGTATAGAAAATAACATCTATGTACAGGTAGCGCTGATCATGCTCATTGGTTTGCTCGCCAAGAATGCCATTTTGATTGTGGAGTTTGCGGTACAGCGAAGAAAGGCAGGTCTTACTTTGGTAAGTGCGGCAATAGAGGCAGCAAAACTAAGGTTACGTCCTATTCTAATGACTTCGTTAGCTTTCGTTGTAGGTTTGTTCCCAATGAGTATTGCAACAGGGCCATCGGCACAAGGTAACCACTCTATAAGTATTGGTGCTGCAGGAGGGATGCTTTCAGGAGTTATTCTTGGATTGTTCCTTATTCCGGTTCTATTTGTGATTTTCCAGCATCTGCAGGAAAAGGTATCAAGTAAACCAGCTGTGCTTACTGACGCTCAGGATGCAAATGGTGTTAAGGTAAAACCAGAATCAGAAATCATCTATTCGTAAGGTAAATAACAAATTTTAAAAAATAGATACTAATGAAAAAGTATATAAATACACTGGCCCCACTCTTAGTTTTAGTAGTGCTGGCCGGATGTAAAGTTTCTAAAGATGTAGCCATACCGAAAGCTGCAATTCCTGAGAATTTTAGGAATGCCAGTAGTAGCGATACCACTAGTATTGGCAATGTGTCTGTAAAGAATTTCTTTACAGAAGAGGGAGTACAACGATTGATAGACACTGCATTATTAAGGAATTACGATATGCAGATCGCTTTGAAAAATATTGAATCGGCAGAGGTGCTGTTTAAACAATCAAAGCTTGGCAATATCCCGGAATTAACGTTACAGGTTACTGCTAATGCTAATCGTCCATCTAATAATAGTTTGAATGGATTAAGTGCCGGTCAGTTTTTGAAAACCAAGGTTATTCAAGATTATAATGCAAACGTGGGTTTGGCATGGGAAGCCGATATCTGGGGTAAAATAAAAGGCCAGAAACAAGCTGCCCTTGCAACATATCTTCAAACATCAGAAGCAAGGAAAGCTATCCAAACTAGGGTAGTGGCTAACGTTGCTCAAGGTTATTACAGGTTACTAATGATGGATGCTCAGATGGCTGTGGCTAAAAAGAATCTTTTGTTAAACGATAGTACATTGCGCATTATACATATGCAGTTTGATGCCGGACAGGTAACTTCTTTGGCTATACAACAAGCAGAAGCTCAGCAACTGGTAGCTGCACAATTGATTCCGGAACTGGAACAAAATATCACCATTCAGGAAAATGCATTGCGCATTTTGACTGGTCAGTTGCCTGGTGCTGTTGAGCGTTTGGCAAGTTTAGAAAAGACAAATATTCCTTCGCAACTCTCATCAGGTGTACCTTCTTCAATGGTTAGCAGAAGACCTGACGTAAAAAGTGCCGAATTGTCTTTAAACATTGCTAATGCAAAGGTTGGGATTGCTAAAGCAAGCATGTATCCATCTTTAAGCATCACTGCAAGTGGAGGTTTGAACTCGTTTAAAGCTAGTAACTGGTTTAATATTCCTGCATCATTATTTGGTGTAGTTGGAGGTGGACTTACTCAACCTATATTTCAACGCAGACAATTGAAAAGCCAGTACGAACTTGCTAAAATAGATCGCGAAAAAGTAGTGCTTGAATTTAGACAATCTGTACTTAATGCTGTAGGTGAAGTGTCTGATGAATTGGTTAAACTAGAAAAACTAAAACTTCAGTATGATATTTCTTCTAAAAGAGTAACTACTTTACAAGAGGCAGTAAAAAATGCGAATCTATTGTTTAGAAATGGAATGGCTACCTATTTAGAGGTAATTACTGCTCAAAGTAACTCGTTGCAAAGTGAACTTGAATTGGCAGCGATAAAAACTGCGCAATTGAATGCTTCGGTTGAGCTGTATCGTTCGCTTGGTGGAGGAATATAAGACTATCGTAATTATATAACACCCGTCATCTCGACAACAGGAGAGGTCTCTTGAACTAGCAGGAACAAGAGGTCTCTCGGTACTCGGGATGACGGGTGTTTTAATTTAAAGCTATGATGTTATTCCCTTAAATATTCAATGCAGAATCCTGATAGCTGGTTGAATCTTTCTGATTAAAATTATTGGCAAAGGCAGCAGCCATATGCTCATCCAGATATATTGACGTATATCTCTGATCGGTAACATTTATAAATAATACGGTTTTTCCTTCAATAGTATTGATCACCAAATCCGACAGCTCGCTAGGTACTGCAGGGCAACCCTGACTGCGTCCAAGCCTTCCTAAAGCATTGATAGTTCCCTGACTAACATAATCTGCTCCATGTACTACAATAGATCTTCTGCGGGCATTGGAGTTGAAACCTTCATCCATACCATCCAGGCGTAGTGAACGACCATGTTGTCCACGATAGATCTCTGCAGTAAGGTAAAAGCCTATACTACTTTGAAAAGAATCATTAGAGTTTGAAAAGCGGGTGGCTTTATCAGCTCCGCTACGTTGCCCGTGAGCTACCCAGGTATTCAAAATTAGTTTCTTTTTATTAAGGTCAATGATCCAAAGTCTTTTTTCAGTACTGTTTTTATCAAAATCAGCTATTGAAAGGATAGACTTATCCTCCGAAACTTGTCCGGATTTTTTTAGATTATAGAAACCAGTAAGTGCTTTTTCAAACACAGAACGACTTAAACCTGTGTATTCGAGGTTTATTTCATTATAAATAGTGTTTACGTGATTGTCGTATAAACTGTCTTCAGTTATTTTTTCAACAATTACCGGCGTTGATGGTTCCCTATGTGTCCCATTAAAAATTGATAAAGAAAGGCTGAGCGCTAACATCGATACTCCCCCCAAAATGCATTTCGTCATAAACTTTAACTCTCGTGTTATTATTAAATAATGCGCTAATTTGTTAGTGTTTTTTCAAATACAGTCCTTTAGATATTTCAAACATACTAAAAATATATTTGGTTTAACGTATTGAAAATGATTCTATTACCCTTGTGTGACTTAATAATTCAATCAAAATCAATCCTCAAATTCATACATTTGCCAATATTTAGCCCGTATAAAAAGCATAAAATGATCGACTTTGATTTTACTGCAAACCATGTTTTAGAAGATGAAATCGCGCTTCTTAGACCTTTAAAGGAAGGTGATATAGAATGTTTACTCCAATTTGCTCATCAGCCTGATATATGGAGCTTTGCTACACAAAAAGGGGATACTGAAGAAGATCTAAAAAAATATCTGCTATTGGCTATTGAAGGAAGAAAAGCTAAAAAGGAATACCCATTTGTTATTATTGACAAAAGAACAAATGCTTACGCCGGATCATCGAGATTTTATGATATAAAGCTTAATCAGCATAATCTGAATCTGGGCTATACCTGGTACGGGCAACAATTTCATGGGACAGGGTTAAACAAACACTGTAAGTATTTGCTGTTTGATTTTGCTTTTAATAATGGCTTTGAACGGGTAGAATTTGCTGCAGATACGACTAACGTAAGAAGCGTGGCTGCTATGAAGAGTGTTGGGTGTACTGTGGAAGGTATTTTAAGAAGTAGTGTTATCCGTTTAGACGGAAGCAGAAGAGACACGATTGTTTTAAGCATGTTAAAAAAAGAATGGGAACACACATTAAGACAAAAACTTGAAGATAAATTATGATACAAAGCAACCTATTTCAGATAGAAAACGAAACCTCATGGGAGGATTTGGGTAATGGAATTAAAAGACAGGTTTTTGGATATGATGACCGGATTATGCTTGTAAAAGCGAAATTTGAAGTGGGTGCTGTAGGCGATTTGCATGAGCATCATCATACTCAGGTAACTTATGTAGATAGCGGTGCTTTTGAGATGACCATTGGTGAAGAAGTGCGTATCATAAGAAAAGGAGATGGTTATTACGTGCCACCACATGTAATTCATGGTTGTGTTTGTTTGGAGGCAGGAATGCTAATTGATGCGTTTACACCTCATCGGGAAGATTTTCTTTAAAAATATTTTTTGAGGCGCGTGGGGGTAAATGTTACTTCTGTTGTCATACTTTCAAATCACAAATAATTAAAAAATTATTCTAACACAGAAAGTATGAAAACAAACAAGTTCTATTTAATGATTGCAATAATCATGGTAAGCATTGGTTCGGTAAAAGCGCAGCAATCAGGAGTTAATTTTGGGTTGAAAGCAGGTATCAATTATGCAACGCTTCCAACGAGTTTCAAAGAAGTAAAAGAAAAGGAAGGTAAAGCCGGTTATAATATTGGTGTTTTTGCTAGGGTTGGAGATGCTTTGTATTTTCAACCTGAGGTAAATTACACTGCATTTAAAAGTGAGTATACTTACAATTCTAAAGTTTACAGTCCTAAATTTAAACAGGTTAATATTCCTTTGATGGTTGGTTATAAGCTTATCAATACGGAAGCATTGAATTTTAGAATTTCTGCTGGACCGGATTTAAGCTATTCTTTAAACAAAGCTGCAGGGCCAACCGAGTTTGATTATAAGAAGTTTACTGCCGGCGGTGTAGTAAATGCCGGTGTTGATATAGGTAGCTTGACTATTGATGCCAGATATAGCAGAGGGTTGACAAAGATTAATAAAGGTCTTGATGAAAAAACCGGGATATTTAACCTTTCAGTAGGATTTAAGATATTTTAAAAAGGTAGGGTCGTCATTCTGAAATAAATTCAGGATGACGACTCTTCCATTAAAAATTAGTATTAACTATTAACTGACTTCGGGTTGCATCAACAAAATCCATTGGAATAATGCCATACTTTCCATGCGTATTATTTGTAAAGAAGGTATTGATTTTAGGATTTACCGAGTTAGATACGGTAGTTATGCTCGGGATACCAAATATAAGTGCTTTATAACCGCTGCTATAATTCAGATACAACCTATTCGAAGTATCATTATGTGCCTCATTTAAAAGCGTTTCAATGTTCGACCATTTGGTATTTACATCGCTTACATTATAATAATCTTGTATTTTAAGGTTCGCTGCTGAATTGTTAATACTAAAAGTGGTGTTGTCTGCCCAGTTGGTAGCATCGATACCCTTCGTGGTACCAGCTCCAAATCTTCTTAGTAGCTTTATTTTACCACGAACAGCTCCTAAAGTAGGAACACCATCGCCCAAATCCCATTTCGAAGGATTTTGGTTTACATAAGAATCAAAGGTCTGTTCAAAACTTCTGGTATTATTACTAGGATCATATTCTTCTTTTACACTCATAATAATGGTTTCAGTTGGATTACTATTCAGGAAACCGATACACGCATTCAGCACATCATTAAAGTTTAAGTTTTGATAGATTGAACCGTGATGGATAGCAAATGCATCGCCAATGTGTCTGCATCTGATATCTAGATACCTGACTCCGGCCGTTAACTGATCTGCAATGCTTAGATTCTGACATTTAGCCGTGCCGCCAACTGGTTCAGTTCTTGCTCCGGAATCATGTGTTCCGGGGATAGAGAGCTGGGCTACATTGGTTGCATCTGGCAGGGAACCCATCCAATTGCTCATGGTGTAAGTTAATAAGAGTGAAGGGGCTACCGATGTTTCCTGTGTGGCTTTAGATTGTAATCTTTCTTGTTCCTGCTTTTTGCACGAAGTGAACGCAAGGATTCCCGCAACAATTAGGGGAAATTGAAGTTTAAAATTGTTCATACTTAGGGATTAATTTGGTTAATTGATTAATTACAATATAAGAAAAAATCAGATTGAGAAAAAGGCATAAAATTATTTGTTAAATTAAAAGATTTACACGTATTTGTATAAACAATTAGGTATATCAATTTTAACTATATGCGCTCTAAACTTTTGCTTGCGGTAGTGCTCGTAATGAGCTGTATTTCTGTTTTTTCGCAACAGAAGCTAGCGGAAAATATGTATTTCAGAAAGCTGCCGAACGGGCTTGAAATATTAGTAGTTGTAGACAATACTGTTCCCCTTGCTACGATTGAAATGGCATGCAGAAATGGGTCATTTACAGAGTCTGATGATTACAATGGATTAAGCCACCTTTATGAACACCTCTTCTTTAAAGCGAATAAAGATTATCCAAATTTTGAGAGCTTCAATAAGAGAAGTAATGAATTGGAAATTACTTCAAATGCCAACACAAGAGAAGAGGTTGTAAATTATTATTTTACCCTTCCTTCGGCAAATTTAAAACCTGGTTTAAAATTCATGAATTCTGCCATTCGCTATCCTATATTTATTAAGGAAGATATGGCAATGGAAAATGAAATTGTAAATGCTGAGTTTACCAGGCAAGAGTCGAGTCCGCTTTATCCATTGATTGATGCCGACAAGAAACATATGTGGGGAGAGAATTATTCGAGAAAGAACGTGATTGGAAATCATGATGTGATTTTATCGGCCACGCCATCAAAAATGGATTCTATAAAGAATAAGTATTACTGGCCAAACAATTCTGTATTGGTAATTGCAGGCGATGTAAAGGTAGACGAGGCTTTTAACAGTGCTGAAGACATATTTGGAAGCTGGAAAGCATCGCCTTTTGATCCTTTTAAAAAGTGGCCCATTCCGGAATTCAAACCACTTGCTAAAAATGATTATTATATCATAGAATCAACCAAGATGCCTGTTCCATATATGCTTTTTAGTTGGCATGGACCAGACACACGCAATGATATACCAGGTACTTATGCTGCAGATGTATTTTCATTTATTGTAAACCAAAATGGATCAAAGTTGAAGAAAGCTTTAATCAATTCGGGGCTAGCGCAAGAAGCAAGTGTAAATTATTATACTCAGAAATATACAGGTCCTATTAGCTTTATGGTAAGTCCAAATCCTGCGAAAATTAAAGAATGCTACGAGGAGGTGCTAAAACAGATTGCTTTGTGGGATGAAGAGGATTATCTTTCGGAGGTTCAAATAGAACGTGCAAAACGATTACTTTCTATATCTCAGGTTGAACGTAGGGAAGTAACTTCAGATTATGCTCATTTGCTTTCTTTCTGGTGGGCATCGGCTTCGGTTGATTATTATACTCATTATGAAGAAAACCTGAATAAGATAACTAGGGCAGATTTACTTAATTACGTTAGGAAATACATTAAAGGTAAACCCTTTTGTGCCGGAATGATTATCAATAAAAGCAGTGTTGACGCTGTAAAACCTCAAGAATTCTTCAAATAAAATATTTAAACTGATGAAACCATATATATTAGCCTTCATTTTTATTTTATTCCTTTTTTCGGCTAAATCCCAGACCAAGGCTGTGTCGTTTGATGTGAATGGCTTAAAAGTAATTTTAAGGCCCACTCAAAAAGAAACCATAAGCATGAGCATGTATTTTAGAGGAGGGGTGATGAATTACAAACCTGAGCAGGCGGGAATAGAGAACCTTGCTTTGGCTGCTGCTGCATCTTGTGGTACAAAAAATTATAGTGTTGATGATTACAAGGAATTGGCAGATGAATATGGAATAAATATAGGAGGTTCTTCTGAAACTGATTATGGAACGATTAGTATGGACTGTATTTCAAAGTATTTTGAACAAGGTTGGAGGTTGTTCTCAGATGCTGTAGCGAATCCGATTTTTGATAAAACGGAATTCCAGTCTACCAAAGAAAAAATAATTTCTGGTATTTATCAGCTTCATGCATCTCCTGAATCACGGATTGAACAGATGTCTATGCAGGCCATATTTAATGGTAGTCAATACAGTACGGAGCCAAAGGGTAAAGATTTAACTGTTAATGGATTTACAGCCGATAGTGTTTCTAATTATTACCATAATCAGCTTTTAAATAGAAGCAAAATGTTTTTAGTTGTTGCAGGTAAAATAACTAAAGAAGCACTCGAAAAAAAGATCAGGGAGTCGTTTAAAGGGATTGCCGCTAAACCTTATACACCACCTGTATACAACCAAAAAATGATCGAGGGAGAACATTTATTGACAGAACAGCGAGAGTTGGCAACAAATTACATAAGTGGCGTAATGAATGCTCCAGTGATGAGCAGCCCCGATTATGCTCCTTTTATGCTTGCTATAAATGCTTTAAGCGGAAATTTACATTATGAGCTGCGTGTAAAACAAGGCCTGTCTTACGCACCGGGTGCTACTATTAAAATGCAACAGATGCCGTACACATCTATGTATGTGAGTACAACACAACCAAAAAAATCTTTTCAGGCAATGGTAGCAGTTTATAATAGTATTAGAAGTGGTCGCTACAGTCAATCGTTTCTTGATGGAATTAAAAAAGACCATCGTTTACGGTATTACAGGCATCAGGAAAGCTCAAGCTCTATTGTTGACGATCTTGGAGAAGCTGAGGTGCTGGGAGGATATAAGATGGAAGAAGACATGCTGGATAACATCAATAAAGTAACCCTTGAAGATATAGGTAAAGCATTTGCGAAATATGCAAAAGGTGTAATATGGCTATATCTGGGCGACGAACAATTGGGTAAGCAGGCCTTTCAATAGGTTTTAGCTACGGTTTTCCCAAGATACCAACAGATCCAGCTAAAGAATGGTGCAGCTATAACGTCAGCTGTATAATGTACATGCTGAACAAGCAGAAGTCCCCCAACAATTACCGCAGCAATAAAAGATATGAGCTTATCTCTTTTGCTTTGCATGCACAAACCACCTATAATTAAAGTAGCAGTATGGCCTGAAAAGAAAAGGTCTTTGGTGATTACATTTGATCTGTAAAAAAGAATAGAACATGGGTCTGCCAATTCAATGATGCCGGTAGGAGCGTTAAGCGGTACTAATGTAATAGATAAAATGCGGGCAATGCATAAGAATATGAATGTCCATAATGCTGTTAGGCAAATAGAAGTGTTTCTGGACATCCGTACCAGAAACAGGATAATTATTGCATAAAGTATAATAAATATATACAGTGAAACATCAATGGCTGGTATTTTTTTCAATAACCAATCATTTAATACCGTACCTTCTCTTGATTCTATATGGTGAAAAAACTGTGGAATAAACAATAATATTCCGATAAGTATAATTGTTCCTAGTATAAGTTTGAGCCTAAATGGTGGATATTCCCATGCAATTTGCCAGGAGAATTGTCTAGAATGCATTATTTAATCTAAGTTTTGTTTATTTCTAATCGTAAAAAAGTATGTCTCAATTACCCCCTAATATTGTCGTACACTGCCTCTCTAATAGTTAGATTATAGCAGTAAGTTCGTAGTGTTAAACATACTCAGTAAAAGTCAGAATTTATATTCTGATTACACTAAATTAACATTAAAAAATTAAAATGTAAATATCATGGAAATCAAAACAACTAGTGAAAGAATGTATGCTCTTCTTGTATTATTTGATATGCATACCAGTTTTTATTCGAAAGCCATTTTGGGAATCACCACAAGGGACGCACATAACAGATTGAATACTAAAGCTAATCACGTTTCGTGGCTTGCTGGAAGCCTTGTTGAGCAGCGCTATTATTTGGCAAATATGTTGGGTATTTCAGGTAATCAGACTGCCCATAAATTATTTGAAAATCATCAGGGAATAATTGAAAATGCTACCTACCCACCATTAAGTGAGTTTAATGAAGATTGGGATAAGATAAGTCCACTATTAAGAGATGCATTAATAAAAGTTACTGATGAAAAACTTAACGAGGAGATTGATATGGGATTTGAAAAGATGACTGCTTATGAGCTGATCGCATTCATTATTTATCGTGAAGCAAATTGTATTGGTCAGATCGCATTATGGCGTAGGCTATTAGGCTATGAGGCAATTAAATACGACTAAATAAAATATTATAAATTTAGTAAATTCATATTCCAAAATCAAACTATAAACTAAAAACTAAAAACTATGAAAATTGCAGTTATTATTGTCCGTACTTTAATAGGGTTATTACTTTTATTTGCCTCAGTATCCTATTTTTTTAATCTTGTACCACAACCCGAGCTTAAAGGGGATGTTAAAACATTTATGCTGGGCGTAAATGCAACTGGTTACTTAATGAATCTGATTAAGATAACCGAACTTATTTGTGGAATTGCTTTTATCACGGGGCGTTTTGTAACACTGGCTAATGTTGTTATATTTCCGATTGTTATAAATATTGTCTTGTTTCATGGTTCCCTTGATCCTTCGGGGATTGGAGCTGGTTTATTTTTACTAATTGGCGTTTTATTTCTTGCATGGTATCACCGTAAAAATTACGAAAGCTTATTTGTCGCAAAATCATTTTAACCGACATTGCCTAAATGCTTGGATATGGCAATTCTAAATTCATATTTAAACTTTGATGGAGATGCAGAAGAAGCATTTAACTTCTATAAATCGGTATTTGGAGGTGAATTCCTGGTATTAACAAGATTTAAAGAAATCCCGGAATGTGAGATCATGTCGATAGAGGATCAGGAAAAGATTATGCACATTTCGTTGCCAATTGGCAAAGCAAGTATCCTCATGGCTACAGATATTTTAAGCTCTTTAGGACAATCATTAACTCTTGGTAATAATTCGTATATTTCTATTAGTGCTGAAACTGAAGAAGAGGCGATTAGGTTGTTTAACGGCTTATCCGTTGGTGGGGTAATTACTATGCCACTTGAAAAGTCTTTTTGGGGCTCTTTCTTTGGAATGTTTAATGATAAATATGGTATTCAATGGATGATAAATTATGAGTTTAAATAATCAGTTTTTTATGGCTCATCCGGCACTCCAGCCGTATATTGATGGTTACTTATATTTAGATATGAACTTTTCTTGTGATACAGGTGCTCCGTTAAATATTTATCCGGTTACCAGTACACAAATGTCTTTCGTGATTGATGAACAACATTTATTTCATGAGGTGGGGGTTGATAGGATTTATCAGTATCCGCTTTGTTTTTTGGGCTTACTTGACCATAGCCGAAGCTTCGATGTTTACCCAAAAGAACTCATAATGGTGATTTTTAAACCTTATGGAGCTTTTAAACTATTTGGTATTCCGCAGCGTTATTTCTCAAATGAAGCTACGGATGTACAGCTTCTTTTTCCTGAAATTAAAATTTTAACTGAACAATTGAGGGAAGTTGCAAAGATGCCAACCGCAGTTGTTGCCAGATTAGAAAGTTGGCTGCTTAAGCGGTTAATTAATACCGAAAAAATTAATGTAAATAGTGTGGCGTATGCTTGCGACCAAATACAGAAAAGTAGAGGGCTTATTCGCATTGCAGAACTTAGCCGGCAAGTAGGAATGTCTGAAACTAATTTGGGTGTGCAGTTTAGAGAAAAAGTAGGATTTAGTGCGAAAGCTTTTAGCAGGATTGTACGGTTCAATAACATCAACAGTTTTATTACAGAGAATAATGCTGTTAACTGGCAGGAATTGGTCTATAAATTCGATTTTTTTGATCAAAATCATTTCATTAAAGAATTTAAGCGTTTTTACGGTTGCACACCGTCTCAGTGGCACGCTGGTCTTTCGCAGGATCTTTAATTTTAAAGAGCAAAAGCCGGAAAAGTATCCGGCTTTTGATTTTTTTCATAGGAGGTGATTTTGTAATTGACGTTGAGAGACGTGATTGATATTTTTATATTAATTACATTTTAAATCTTATGTGCCGGTAACAAAGTACTAAAGAGGCCGGCACGATTAGCAGATTTGTTTAACCAAATAGCTATTACAAACATAGGCATGTGATATTTTTTTTACAACTGTGTAAATACACAGGTGAATTTTGCAATAAAATATAAGTAAGTATATTTACGGTAACCCACATGTATTATGAAGAAAATCCTTTCTATAGATGGTGGCGGGATAAGAGGAATTATTCCAGGGATGCTTTTAGTAGCGCTCGAGGAAAAATTAAAAAAAGAAAGTAAAAATCCAGATGCCGCTATTGTTGATTATTTTGACTTTTTTGCAGGAACGAGTACCGGAGGTATTTTAACCTGTCTGTTGCTTTGCCCATCGGATGAGCATCCAACCCGACCAAGATTTTCTGCTAAAGAAGCATTGGATCTATATCTGGAGCATGGTAATGAGATTTTTAAAATGAGCTTCTTTAAGCGCTTAAGAGCAAAATTTGGTTTAGCGGGAGAACGCTATAACAGCCAAATCTTTGAGGGGGTTTTGAAGAAGTATTTTGATAAAATAAAACTTAGCCAGCTTATTAAGCCTTGTATAATAAGTGCTTATAATATAGAACTGCGCAAAACACATTTTTTTAGACAGCAGAACGCCATAGTGCGTGGCGATGTAAGGGATTTTTATTTAAAGGATGTTTGTAGGGCAACTTCGGCAGCACCAACGTATTTTAGTGTGGCTGAAATACACTCTTTAGCTAATGTAAGATATCCTTTACTTGATGGAGGGGTGTTTGCTACAAATCCGGCGTTAAGTGGCTTAATAGAAGTTACAAAGGCATTTAATCAAACCAGAATCAATGACATTTATTTACTCTCTTTAGGAACAGGGCGCTCTAAAAGATCATATGACTATGATCATTTTAAAAAGAGTAGCGCAATGGCTATTGTACCCGCTTTAATAGATATTATGATGAGTGGGGTAGCCGAAACAAGCGACTTTTTTTTGCAACAGCTTTTTCATTCAGTAGGGAAAGAAAAGAACTATGTAAGGATAGAACCGGGTAGTTTGGAAAGTATTAAAGAAGGGTTAGATGCTGCGAGTCCGGCAAATATTGAAAAATTAGTGGCTCTTGGAGATAAAACTGTAAGCGAAAATGAGAATTTTTTAAACCAGATTGCTAAATTCCTTGTAGAGGAACAAAAAAAATCTACTTCTAAAATGCCCTGGGATTTTATAAAAGTTGCACGCTAGCCCTTAAATGAAAGGCTATTTAAGGAGTGGTTATTTTACAGGCCTGATAAAAACAGAATACAAATAAAATAAATGCCAAAACTTTTAATACACTAATGGTATAACGTGTTAAAGATGATTTTTTTGTTTTTTTGAGATACATGGTGTTAAATTTTATTTATCACTTTTTAATTCAACTCAAAATTAACTGAGAAATGACCTGATATCAACTGTGAAAATACGCAGTTGTTCAATTTCAAAATATAAAAACGCACTTGTTTGTTAATCAAGTGCGTTTTTGTTATTCAAAGTCAATTTTCTGATCCCTTATTTTGAATGCTCTTGTTTTCTTTTTTTAATCTTGTACTGTTCCAATGAATTTTCTTTTTTTTGGGGGCAGTTAAGTCTTTGTTCTCGAGTTCTTCAATATACCTATCTATAGGAATATCTCTTAAGTGTCCAGGTTTTGCATGAATAGCTGTACCGGTCAAATTAGAACCAATTTCCTTAGGGACCTGTTCCTCATTTCCATTTTGATTATTCATAGCCGTTGGATTTGATGTACAATAGAAACATTTGAAAAAGTGATGTTGTTTTAGAAAAGAGCATCACTTTTTCAAAATGATAAATATAAAAGGGTAGATGTAGGGGGAGGTAATGTAGAACCAAACTTTACCACAAAGCCAGATTGCTCTGGCTTTGTGGATGTTAATTAAACTTTAGGGATTTTTGGTTCTTTATATTATTGGATAATTTTTCCGTCTTTGTCAATTTTCAAAGAACCAGTTTCTGTTTCTTTTTTAACATCAACTTGGTAATATGTAGATTTGTCTGGATTAGTTACAAGAAATGCAGCCGTTGGCGTCCATGCTTTAACCGGTTCAGACTGTAATGTTTTTTGAACTGGCTCAGGAAGGTCTTTTAATTCAACCGGAGCTTTTGTAACGCTATCTTGTTGAACAGCAACTCTAACTGGGTTTTTAATGTCGCTTGCTTTTACTGTAGTTAATCCTGCTAATGCTAAAAATGCTGCTGATAAGATGATCTTTTTCATAATACTTATTTTAAAATTTCAGTTAAAAATTCTTGTTAGTTATGTTTAGACTAGGCTACATAATGGTGCCTAAATCATTTGTTTTTGGCATGTAATTGATTTACAGTTGATTGTGTGTTTTATTGGGTTTTGAAGTTGTAGAGAAACTCCACAGTTTGGTGAGTTCAGAAACAAAAAAGGGTTCTCGCTGGAACATGGTAGGTGGTCTGTTGCCGAACAGTCTGCGCTTTTTTGCGTTAAGAAATTTTATATCTCTAATTCCACTTATCAGGTTCCATATAACCTGATAAGTGGAATTCCCTGATTATGTAATAACATTGGAGCGCAGAGGCAATGTAAACTACATGATCATAGCAAATGCAGCTTAGTTTATTTTTAAACGGTATGGCTATTCTATAATTCAGGTTTTTTATCCACTTCACTAACACTCAGACCTCACCTCAGTTAAACTCCTGTTTAACAGGGACACAGACCTGCAGCAGAGGAGTGAGACACCTGTGAAACACCTGTTGTTAATATACCTGAATCGAACTGTACCTAAGCCGAGACCAAGGAAAAAGCGGGTTTTTAGTGAATTATTACCGCAAAGATTAGTTGCCGTAAATAACAATAAGAGGATAACGTAAAAAAAAAGGAGGGCGATCATTGTGATACACCTTCCTTTTTTAAAGATTAAAAGTAATGATTACTGCATATCTCTTTGTACTTTACGTGCAGTGCCTTTTCCTGGCAGATAAATCTGGAACCCTACTGCAAGACCCAGATTGTGTGCATAAGCACTGCTTCCGAAGCCAACAACACCATTGTATTTAAGTAATGCTTCTAAGCCAATACTAGGTGTTACAAAATAAGTCCAACCGGGACCAAAGCTAAATCCTAAACCATTTGTTGAACCACCAACTGAAGGATTTACGCCTGAAACACCAACAGTAGCTTCACCAAAGAACCTGGAGTTGTTAGCCACTTCATTAGCTCCGGTAGCACCGTAATAGCGTCCAAGAGCGCCAATGCCATAGCTAATATCAGTACCTGCATTTTTAGCTGTTGCAAGACCGAAAGAAACGTCGCCACCAAGTGCTAAACCATCCTGAACAAACCACGCGGCTTTTGGATTTATTTTTAAACTAAATACATTTGGTTTGTCCAATCCGAAAGAAATGTTTGATAGATTGGCACCAATCATTACGTTGCCCTTCTGTATCTGAGCAGTTGCTCCAAATAACACAGTGACACATAAAACAAGAGTTAAAGTTAATTTTTTCATAGCTCGATTTTTTAATTATATAATAAGTTAACAAATCTTGAAGTTTTTTGTTTACGAAATGTATAATTAGGACTTAAGAGGTTGATAGGTAGTTAAGTTAGCTAGTCGAATAGCTGAAGTTGATATGGATCACCGGAGCGGGGGGGAATCTGGATTTCATTGAAATTAGAAAGTGATATACCAAGTAATCTTACCTTTTTATCTACTAAATCAATATTTTCAAGAAGAAGCTTGGCTGTAGCTATTATGATTTGATAATCGGAAACAGGATTAGGAAAGGACTGATTCCTGGTGATCTGTTTAAAATCACTATATTTTAGTTTAAGTGTAATGGTTCTTCCCTTAAGCTGATTCTTGTTTAAACGAAATGCAAGTTTATCTGCTAGTTTACTTAATTCAGTGTACATTTCTTCAATCGTGATTAAATCGTGCTCAAAGGTATCTTCTACAGCCAGCGATTTTGTTTGCCTTTCTGGCTGAACGGCGCGGTGGTCAATACCCCTTACAATTGCATAATAGAATTTACCCACCTTACCAAAGTATTTAATCAGGTCCTGTTCAGTGAGTCGTTTAAGATCTGCCCCTGTATGCAACTGCATACTTTTCATTTTTTTTGCGGTGACTTTACCAACGCCAAAAAAACGCTCAACAGGAAGCCTTTCCATAAAGCTTTCGATTTTTGAAGGGCCAATGAACGTTAATCCATCTGGTTTATTCATATCAGACGCAATTTTTGCAACAAATTTACCAGATGATACTCCCGCAGAAGCAGTTAAGTTAAGCTC
Organism: Pedobacter sp. 05T44; assembly: GCF_056395985.1. Taxonomy (NCBI): domain Bacteria; kingdom Pseudomonadati; phylum Bacteroidota; class Sphingobacteriia; order Sphingobacteriales; family Sphingobacteriaceae; genus Pedobacter; species Pedobacter sp. 05T44. Next base: position 176,783 of record NZ_JBFTKO010000010.1, on the reverse strand, counting down.
GTCTTTGATGGCCTGTTTAATTTGTTTAGCTATCTCTAATGCTGAACCTATATTTAACTTATCCTGGGTTACATCAAGATAGGCCTCGTCTAAAGATAATGGTTCGATAAGATCAGTATATCGACTAAAAATCTCTCGGATATGTGTAGATACAGCTTTATAAGCATCAAATCTTGGTCGTACAAATATGATCTCAGGACAAAGCTGAAGTGCTTGTCGTGAAGGCATCGCTGATTTAACGCCAAATTTGCGTGCCTCGTAACTTGCTGTAGCCACAACTCCGCGTCCATCAGGTGAGCCGCCAACAGCAATGGGTTTCCCTTTGAATTCGGGAAAATCGCGCTGTTCAACTGATGCATAAAATGCATCCATATCAATATGGATTATTTTTCTGATCACAGTTTAAATTTAGGCATTCCTTTACAAAAGTATTTTAATAAGGAAACAATAACGTTGTTTATATGTTTTTAAGCAAAACAAAGACATTAATTATGCAAAAAGACTTAAATCCATATGAATTTACTCTCGAAATTAAGGGCGATCCAAGTGCTATAAGAGTGGAAATACCAAAAGAAGGGGATTATATTGTATATGTTAATGGAGAAAGGACCGGGCACATCTATTGCATTAAGGGAAGTAATTCGGTACAGTGGAAAACAACAGATCACATTAGTCAGGAGCTTGTGGATGAAATAGGAAAGCACATTGAAATTTTGGAAAGCAAAATAGGATAATTCTTATATTGCCGCAGAAACCAACTGTTATACTGAGGCAAGTAAGCTATGAAAGAAATTAAATGGGGTATTATAGGTTGCGGAGACGTGACTGAAGTAAAAAGTGGTCCTGCTTTTAATAAAGTTCCTAATTCATCTCTTGTTGCAGTAATGCGAAGAGATGTAGCCAAAGCCCGGGATTATGCATCCAGGCACAATGTGCCTGCATGGTACGATAATGCAGAAAAATTAATTAATGACCCCGAGGTAAATGCTGTTTATATAGCAACCCCACCTTTACAGCATGAGGAGTACACGTTGCTCTCTTTGGCTGCAGGAAAGCCCGTTTATGTAGAAAAACCGATGACGTTAAATACAGAATCGGCTTTGAGAATGAAAAATGCTGCAATTAATTTTAATGTTAAATTATGTGTAGCACATTACCGTAGAGAACAACCTATATTTTTAAAAGTAAAGCAATTATTGTCGGATAAAGTGATTGGCGATATCAGGTTTGTTCAATTGCAAATGCTTCAATCTCCGGCACATAATTTAATTGCCAGTACTGATACTAACTGGCGGCTTGACCCATCTATTTCTGGAGGTGGTCTTTTCCATGATCTTGCACCTCATCAGTTAGATTTGATGATTTATTACTTTGGGAAAGTAAGTAGCTCATCGGGCATTTCAGTAAACCAATCAAAAGAATATTCCGCAGACGATCTTGTTACCGGACAAATTTTATTTGAAAATGGCGTGGTCTTTAATGGGACCTGGTGTTTTACAGTATCAGAAGCTGACAAGAAAGATATTTGCGAAATAACAGGCTCAACTGGGAAAATAAGTTTTCCCGTATTTGGAAATAAGATTACTCTTAAAAAGGATGGTTACGAAGAAGAATTTATTTTTGAAGCATTGCAGCATGTTCAACAACCAATGATTGAGCGTGTAACAGCCTATTTTTTGGGCAAAGGGGATAATCCATGTTCAGCAGAACAGGCAATATTGTCTATGGAGCTAATGGATAGCTTTACAAAAACGGGAAGACTAAAATAATTATCATTTAATTTTATTAAAACTAAAATTATTAGTATTATTGTGCATTAATAAAATATATTATGGTACTAATAAATGATATCTTTTTTGACAAGGTTGAGGTTCCAGGAATATTTGACGATTTAATTAATTCCTCCTGGGTTAAAAGACTTGGCCGGATTCATCAAAGCGGAGCAATCTTTTTGGTTAATCCAAATATTTGTCATACAAGGCTTGAACATTCTATAGGAGTAATGCTGTTGATAAGGCATCTGGGTGGTTCTGAGCTTGAACAAGTTGCCGGGTTGCTACATGATATTTCTCATACAGCATTTTCACATGTTGGCGATTACGTGTTTGATAACACTGAAGAAAACTATCATGAACAGGTTTTTGAAGAGGTGCTACATTCATCAGATATCCCTGAAATTTTATCATGGCATGGATACCATATAGACGATATTATTAAGGGTACTTTTAATATTCTGGAACAAGCAGCACCAAGACTTTGCGCAGATCGGTTGGATTATACTTTAAGAGATTCTTATCACGCCGGACTGGTATCACGAAAGGAAGTTAAAGATTTTATTAAACATCTTGGTGTTGAAGATGGAATAATTGTTATTGAGAATGCTGAAAAAGCGGAGTGGATTAATAATTTATACAAGAAGCTAATTGATGATGTATTTAATTTACCATTACATATTTACGCAAACAGGAAACTTACTGAGCTAATTAAAGTTGGATTACAACGCAACGAACTTGTGCGTAGTGATCTTTTAAAAGATGATACTTATCTGCTTAATAAGATCAGAAGTACTGCCTCAGGATATGAAGGAGTTAAAGCAATTAAACAACAAAGAGGCTTTGACGTGTTTGTTAAAAAGGGGATGGGTTTAAAGATGAAGAACCGTCAGCTAAATGCTTTAATTTAATTCCTTGCCAACCTTAATCCCCTATATGTTTTAATGAGCATTAGTGCCCTGAATGATGTGTGTCTTTCTTTTTGCGAAAAGTTAAATAGAATGCTGTAACCACAATAATTACTGCTAAAGTAACCAATACAATTGTTATTTGAAGACCCTCTGGTGACTGATGTTGTTCCATGATATTAAATTTTGGATGAAGTTAAAAATAAAATAATAGTTCAGCGAAAAAAATATAAAAACCCGGCCGCAAAATCTGCTAACCGGGTATAACTAACCATTAATTTATAATATGAATTATTCTTTCTTTTTTTCTTCGCCCTGAGTAGGAAGTTTAAATGTTTCGACCTTTTTATCTTTGTCATTCGGTTTTTGAACTTCAGCATCACTGGGTAACTTAGCAGAACCAGAAATTGATTTAGCTGTTTTAGCAGTTACATTAGTAGGGGTAGAGATAGATCGGCTACTCTGACTATAATTTTGGAATATCAACGACCTAAAATTCTCTTTTGTATACTGTTTCGGTTTATCGTCGTTCACCTTATTGTTTTGTGGATTTGCAGTCCCGTATTTGAGACCTGCAACATTACCTTTCTTTAGCTGCTCTTTTATACTTTCGCCCGATTTAAATTCCTGCGCGTTTACAGTTAAGTAACCAGACGCTACTAAGGCAATAACTGTTATGCAGCTTATTTTATATAATGTTTTCATGTTTTCGTCTTTAATATGATTATTTTATGCTTACCAGAACTTTGATTTTATTTATTCCTTGATTATCGTAACCTTCAAGTGCTTTTCCTAATACCTGGCCAATTTTAACTTTATCCGGATCAGCTTTCATTGCAACACCAGGGATAGAAGAGGTAACCAAAAGGTCACCTCTTGAAATCGCACCTCCCTCTAAACATACTTTTGTGGGTAATACACCTATTACACCCATTGGAATCTGACCTTTTAAATCGCTGTCTATATGTTCTTCTGTTAATAGTACTCCTGGCTTTGTGGCATACACACCTGCTACCAGACTTGAGTAAGGTGTAGCGGATTTTTCCACTGCCCTGTCTTTAGTGGTAGAAATGATCAGGATGTCGCCTGGTTCATAACTGGAGGTCAGACCTATAGTTTCAAATGATTCTGCAATATCAGCCCCGCCTGTTTGTGTACCACCATTAAAAAAACCTCTTCCTGCAGCATTAATACGTGCCACATTTACTGTTCCTGGATTACCACTTTTAAATACGGCTATATTTCCATTACTATGCTGTTCAACTGTTAGCACGGGATTAATATTTCCATCATTAAAATTAACAAGTCGTGCAGCTCTTCCGTTGCTGAAATTAGGAGTCCATGCAAACAGCGCATTTCCGCTACCATCGGCAGTGGTTTCAACTCCATCACCAGAATTGGATGCATTAGCTGTAACACCATTGCCATTTCCATCGGCAATAGCAATAAGTGCTGGTCCATTACCTGCAGGATTAGATGCGTGGAATAAACCTGCAAAACCTCCTGTGCCAGAAGAAAGTCCATATATCCCTGCGGTGCCAAAGTTAGAAAATATAGAATTTACTTCGCCCTTAACAGCAGGTGAGGTACCGGTTGTACGATCTACTTTAAAATTACCTGCAATACCGTTTCCGGCAGTAGTAACTGTAATAACATCACTTGTATTGTCTTCATTAAAGATGTTGAACCTGCCTGCTCTACCAGTTGCAAATGTAGGAACCCAGGCATAAAGTGCATTACCAGTACCGTTAACACTTGTTTCTACGCCGTTGCCTAGTTTTTCTGCATTGGCAGTTATAGCATTGCCATTTCCATCGGCTAATGAAACTAAAGCCGGACCATTTCCAGCTGGGTTTGAGGCATGAAATAAGCCTGCAAAGCCGCCTGTTCCCGAGGAAATTCCAAATAGCCCTGCAGCTCCGAAGTTTCCGAAAATTGTTTTCACTTCACCTCTTACAGCTGCCGATACACTATTTGTATTATTTACCAGAAAAGATGATGCATTACCTTGTGTATTGTCAGGGATATTTCCGTTACTGTTGGTTTCAACTTCTAGGGTATTCCCTGCAGTATTTGTTTGATTAACATTTTCAAATCTTCCACCCCGACCAGTACTGTTGTTTAGTCCAACTTGTCCAAAAACACCAATGCCATTACCTGATGTATTTGTTGCTATGAAACCTCTAACACCATAGCCACCTCCATCATTCCGCCCTACCACTGCGCCAGCTATATCGCTGGTTGTGCGGCCTACCACAGCTTCGCCAGCACCGTTATTATCCCCAAATATACCTGCGGATATTTGTTCCGATGTAACGCCGTGTACAGCAAAGCCTGATCCTGTGCTACTAAAAACGCCTTTTCCAGATCCTGAACTGGATACATTAATTGCAGTTCCATTACCTAATGTTGAGACATTTAATGCGTTGTTAATATTTGCGTTGTTAAATATTGCAATATTTGCGGGAATACCATTATTACTGGTGGCAGTGAGGCCTGTTCCTGTATTGCTATTAGCATATACACCTGTTCCATTACCGGATGCATTCCCATATACACCAAGGCCGCTAGGTGTTACCCCGTATACACCCCAACCGCTACCAGCTTGCGATCCCCATACGCCGATACCCAAACCGCCAGTGCCATTATTAATACCCCGTATAGCACTTGAAAAACCTCCGGGAGAAGTATTGGAGACAATGCCTCTTATTGAGGCTATACTAGAAGTTGTAGTAGCATTTGAACCTTCTATTGAAGTTCCATCTCCGTTATTATTAATAGAAAATAGGGTGCCCGGATTATTTTCATTTGCATTAAATGGCAATACAAAGCCTCCGCCACCTATAGCACTTGGAGCCCAAGATACACCGTTGAATCTTAATACATCATTTAACACCGGTGCAATCGGATCAATAGGTTTGGTTTGCAATTTTGCTACAACCGGACCTGGATAGGTTCCCGATAAATCGCCACTAGCAGCTACACCATTTATGTCGCCTGCCACTCCCTGAGGACCTTGTGGCCCAACAGGGCCAATTGGGCCTACTGCACCGGGATTACCCATAGCGCCTGCCGGTCCTGGATCCCCTTGATCTCCCTTGTCGCCTTTTAGGCCTTGGGCCCCAGCTGGGCCTACTGCACCGGCGTCTCCTTTGTCTCCCTTCATGCCTTGAGGTCCAATTGGCCCAGCAGGGCCAACAGCACCTGCTGGTCCGGGATCTCCCTGATCTCCTTTAATGCCCTGTGGGCCCGCAATACCTGCAGCTCCTGCTGGCCCAATTGGACCTGCGGGGCCCGTATCTCCTTTGTCACCTTTTGAACCGGCTATGCCCTGAACACCCTGAGTGCCCTGAGGACCGGCCGGCCCGGCGGGGCCAGGGTTCCCTGAAGCTGCGTATAGAGCATAGGGAACACTCATTAACTGAGTACTGCCTAATGCATTGTATGAGCCACCACCAATGGCGAGTTCAACCTTAGCGAACTGGTTGGCATTTTGCCATGGTATAGCAGTAAAGGCACCTGTACCAGGTGTTCCTTTACCTATTTGTAAAGTAAATAACCCTAATTGATTCGTATTTGCAGAATGTTCTTCCATATACTGAACCGGGCCATTCGCAGAACCTCCAAGGATGGAAATTTTGACCTTTACTGCCTGATTTGACAGGACGGTACCATTGGTATTCCTGGCAACTGCCTGGTAGTTTATCCCTTTAAAACCATCCTGAGCGCTGGCCCATTGTAGTCCTGCAAAAAGAATAAATACTAGAGTGAAAAATGTACTTCTCATAGTTTATGATTTTAAATGCGTTCTATTTTATTTGTTTGTTGATCACTTTTTAAGGTTTCAAGACATTGATTAATTTGCTGATAGTTTGGAGGCCCCGGGGGTAAAGCATAATGTAAATCGCATAGAATTTCTCAGCACATAGCGATCCTCGGTAGGGAATATATAGCTGATATCTATTCTTAAGGGATTGACATTAAGACCTATTCCGGCTGCCAGATGCTGTCTGTTGCCCTTTTCAGGATCTTCATAGAAATAGCCCGTTCTTATAAAAAAACGATTGTAGTAAGAAAACTCTAATCCACCTGCAATGGTGAACTCTGATAGTTCTTCTTTAAATCCTCCGGGTGCATCAAATAATGAAGTAAACAAAGCACTTGTGACACTTCTGTTGGGGTCTTTACCTTTTTCTATTTCAGTAGTAAAATTACCATCATTATCTTTTTTGTATCTTGGTGGGGTAGGCACCATTAATTTATTTATATCAAGCAAAATGGTAAGTCTACTTTCGGGAGCTGCATAAAAATTATAACCAGCGCCCACCCTTAGGTTCATAGGTAAAAAGCTGGTCTGGCTATCAGAATATTTAAGCTTAGTACCAATATTACTTAAATTTACACCCCAGCTAAAACTTCTTGAATAACGGCCATTTTGTAGTTCCCGATTCGAGTAAATAGATACATCGGCAGCAAAAGCATCTGTTGGAGTGAGCTCTAAATTATTGTACGTTCCTTTACCAATATCACTTCTAAAATATCGGGCGGTTAACGCCATCCCAAAGGTCTCACCGAATTTGCGTGCATAGCTGGCATCTATACTAAATTCGCTAGCCTTATATTGTTCTATGAGGCCTCCTGTTTCGTCTCTAAAAGCAATTGAGCCTAAATCCAGATATTTAACAGATAACCCCAACGCTTCTCTATCGTTTAATTGCCTGAATGCGGTAAAGTATCCCAGATGAGAATCTTTGCTGAGCTGTTTCATCCATGGGGTATACGATGCGCTAAAGCTCATTTTTTCGCCGAAGGTGATCTTTGCCGGATTAATGTATAAAGAATTGGCATCCACATCTAGTCCGGTGCCTGCCTCAGCTACTCCTGAGTTTCTGGCATCTGCACTTAGTAATAAGAAAGCAGCTCCGCTTTGGACTACTCTGTTGTCTTGCTGCGCAAAACTGTTCTGGCACCAACATACCAGACAAGCCAAAAGGCCTGTAGCAAGGTAAATGTTTGTTTTCATAAGTTTATTGTATAACCAGTTTCTCGGAATAGGTTCTTCTGCTAGCTTTGAGAACTACATAATATAAGCCCGAAGGATAACCACCTAAGGGTAAAATATAGTTTGCTTTGCCCGCCAGCATTTTTAATGAGATGTTTCTTACGGTTTGGCCTGCATTATTTACCAGTTGTATGTTCACCATATCGTCCATTACCAAATCAAATTCAAGTTTGGTTTGGCTGTTTGCCGGGTTCGGGTAAACAATAAAACCTGTTATAAGAGGAGCTTGTGGTTCGGGTGTGCTGCCATTAACTTCTGGTTGCTGGAAACCTTGTGTTACTAATAGGGGAGAGTTTTCTATGGCTGTTACCAGAACCTCACCTATGGTGTATTGGAAAATGGTATTGTTGATCTCTGCCGAGCCTCCTGCGCTGGCTATAACGGATCGTTGGAGTTCTGCTTGTTGCGCATTTGCGACAGCAGTAAAACTGAATATGCCAAATATTGGCAAATATCTTTTTTTCATCGAGAGAGGGATTAATTATAGATATAGCCAAAATTACAGATAAGTAATATTGGGTGATGATAGGAGTATGCAGGGTGTAAAAACTGTTATGTGAAATGCAGTTTTTAATTAGTAAACTGCGCGCTTTAGAATAAGAATATGTGTCGAATGTGCATCCTTCTGATGCAATACAAGAAGGGGTTATTAATCGTATTTTAACGCATCAACAGGATTTGCTCTGGCAACCTTAAAAGTTTGAAGGCTCACAGTTAATACAGCAATAAATATGGATAAAACAAAAGCAGTTATAAATGGCCACATATTCAGACCGATTTTATAATCATATTTTTGAAGCCAGCTTGTTGTTATAATATATGCAGCAGGAATTGCTATCATGTTTGATAGAATAACGAGTTTGATAAAATCCTTGTTTAGTAAAATAAGTATATCCTTTAGGTTGGCCCCAATTACTTTCCGGATACTGATTTCTTTGCTCCTCTGCTCGGCAATATACAGTGCCAGACCTAACAGGCCGAGACAAGATATAAATATCGCAAAGCCACCAAATACATTTGAAAATATACTCAGTAATTTTTCACTTTTTAATTTATCAGCAATCCTTTCACTCACAAAGTCTATTTGAAATGGATAATCTGGGTTTAGTTTTAGGCTTAGTTCTTTAATTTTTTGTGTAGATGTGGTTATGCTTTGTGATGGATTTAAACGCATAATGATAGTGCCTGGACTGGTCTCGCTATAAAAGAAAAGCAACGGACTTACTTTGGTTCCAAGCGATGAATAGTTGTAATCTTTCATTACGCCAATAACTGTGAATGTTTCGTTCCAATCGTCATTTTTTATTTTTGCACCAATCGGATCTTTAAGATTCATTGTTTTTACAGCAGTTTCATTTAAAATTACTTTGGTCGTATCATTGCCAAATTCTCTGCTGAAGTCTCTTCCCTGTAATATCTTTGCGTCAATTGTTTTGGTGAAATCGTAACCTGAAAATCTAAGTTGCATGGCTACTTGTTCGTTTTTTAGCTGGCCGGGCCATTTTATCTTTTCTGTGCTTACATAGTTGTTGGTGAGCCCGTTTGTAGTCTCTGTTGCAGAAACTATAGCTCCCGATTTAATTAATTCTGATTTGAAAAGCTGAAGTTTCCCAGAGTCTCTCAAAACACCCAGACGTCCAATCTGAACCAGGTTGTCCTTGTTGAAACCAAGAGGTCGGTTGTTCATATAGCTGATTTGATTTCGTACCACTATAGCACAAATGATCATGCATATTGAAAAACCGAATTGGATTACTACCAGTATTTTACGAATAGGCAACGAAGTTTTGCCTGCTCCTTTTATGCCTTTTAATATCTTAAGGGGTATAAGCGACGATAAATATAGAGCGGGGTAGCTGCCTGCGAGCAGCCCTGTAATTAATGTTAAGCCAATAAGTATAGCCCATACTTCATATGAACCATAATCTATTGTCAAATCAATTGCTAATAGATTGTTAAAGTAGGGAAGCACAGTTTCTAATAAAATAAAAGCGATAAGCAGCGCCATGAAAGACAAGAGGAGCGACTCTAATATGAACTGCCATGCAATAGATTGCCTGCTGGATCCAAGGGTTTTTCTGATCCCGATTTCCTTTGCACGTTTTTCTGATCGTGCGGTAGACAGATTCATGTAGTTAATGCAGGCAATAAATAGCACACAAACTGCAAGCAAAAGAAATAATTTTATTTGATCTATGCGGCCGCCTGAAAGTTCACCATTTTCAAACTGATCGTATAGATGGTTTTTTTTTAATGGAAAAAGAAAGAATTCTATATAGCTGTCATTTGTGTTTTGCTTAAAGATTTTTCTAACCTGTTGGTCTGCCGAGGCAAATTGTTGTGCATCTTTAAGCATTACTATAGTGTTCAAAGCGCCATCAGTCCAGCCCATTTTTTTATACCACGGGCTTTCATTTTCTAAAAATGCCCAGGGTATTAATACATCAAAGCGATAGGTTTGGTTTTGAGCATGATTGGCAATTACGGCCGTAACCATTAAGTCACTTCGGTTATCGTATCTTATCACTTTGCCAATAGGATCTTCCTCTCCAAATAAGATTTTAGCAGTTTGTTCAGTTATAATAGCTGAATTAGGAGTTGATAAGGCGCTTGAAGAGTCTCCCTTAATAAAATTGTAGTCAAATATTTTTAAGAAGGATGGATCTGCGAAAATCAGGTTTTTGTTGAATGCGTTGTGTTTATATCTAAATGGGCTTTCATCTCTTTCGGCCATTCTGCTTACCTGTTCTACACCAGGGACGGTTTGCATAATGGTTGCAGCAAGCTGATTTGGGGTACAATAAGCACGATTAGTGATAATGCGGTCGCTCATGATATCATTATCATAAACAGAGTAGATACGACCGATATTTTTGAATTGCTTATCGTAACTCCATTCGTAATTTACGTAGAGCAGTAATACTAAGCAACAGGTTAGGCCAATAGCTAATCCTCCGATATTAATCAGAGAAAACCCCTTGTTTTTCCAAAGGTTTCGAAGCGCGATTTTTAATGCTAAAAGGTACATGCCATTAATATTATTCAGCTTTAATTGCCTCAATAGGGCTCATCTTAGCAGCTCTAAATGCCTGAAAAAAGACAGTTGCAAGAGAGATGAGAAAGGCTAAAAAACCGGAGACTATAAAAAACCAAAGTTTTAAATCAATTCGATATGCAAATGAGTCTAACCAATTTTTGCCTAGAAAATATCCGATAGGCAAGGCAATTAGAATAGAAATGAGTACAGGTTTAGTGAAATCTTTAGACAGAATATAGACTACATTGAATTCTGAAGCCCCTAAAATTTTTCTGATGCCAATTTCTTTAAATCGTTTTTCGGCAGTGAAGGTGGCTAGTCCAAACAGGCCTAAGCAGGAAATTACTATTGCCAACATTGCAAAGTATCTTGATAATACTGCTACCCGGGTTTCTGCTACATACTGAGCTTGAAAATCCTGATCCAGAAATTTATAATCAAATGTATATTCAGGGTTGTATTGGGTATTGAATTTTTGAAGTTCTTCTATTACCGGCTTTATACTTCCTGCTTTTATCTTTACCATTACCCTGTTGGTGTGTGTAGGTTTATATCTGATAAACATGGGGCCAACTTTTCGATGCAGAGATTCAAAATGGAAATCCTTTGCAACACCAATGATCTGCATATCGTTACCCCACAGCTTAAAAATTTTACCCACAGGATCTTTTAAGCGCATTACCTTAATACCAGCTTCATTAATGATGACTTTAGAAGTATCAGAACCAAATCGTTCAGAAAAACTTCTCCCTGCGGCCATTTTTATTCCAAGGGTTTCTATCAAGCCTGCGTTGACATCTGCACGTTGAAATTTAACGACTTCTTTAGGATCTCTTCCTTCCCATCCAAAGTCGCCAAGGGTATAGCTTAAATCACCAAGTAGTTCCCGATCTATACTTGATGCATTTACAACACCATCTATTTTCTTTACTTCATTTATCACAAAATTTATATTGTTTTTAAGCTTGCCGTTTGTTTCAAAATACAATACGTTATCTTTTTTAAAGCCAGGATTAGATTTCTGTACATATTCAATTTGTTTATAGATGATAAGAACGGCTACAATCAGGATCACTGAAAAAGCAAATTGAAAAACTACAAGTCCTTGCCTTGTTAGCAATGCTGCTGCTGAAAGCTGAAGCTTTCCTTTTAGAGCTGCAGAAGGCTTAAGGCCTGAAAGATACAAAGCAGGATAACTACCGGAAAGTAAACCTGTAAAGATGGTTACACCAAGTATGGATAATATGAGTGTGGTGTTGAATTGTAAAGTTAAGTGTTTGCCAGTGATCTGGTTAAACTGCGGCAACATAAGCTCTACTGCCAATAGCGAAACAAATACGGCCATAATGGTTAGCAGTATCGATTCTGAAAGGTATTGCACGATTAATGATCCTCTTGGTGCCCCCATTACCTTTTTAACCCCAACTTCTTTTGATCTTCTGGATGCTTTTGCAGTAGAAAGGTTCATGAAATTGATACAGGCAATGATTAGAATAAAGACCGCAATAAGCGAAAATAGCCTTACATAGGCTATTCTTCCGCCGGCAACTTTGCCATTTTCAAATTGATTATGCAAATAGCTTTGGGCAAATGGCCTGATGAATAGGGTATAGTTTTTTACACCTTTTGTTTTTAAATAATTCTTGATTTTGGTATTGAATAGCTTGGGATCTGCATCTTTTTTAAGAACTACAAATGTGCTTGGGCCATAGTTTGTCCACTTGCGGTAACCGGAATTTCCTTCAGGGCCTAACAACACATCGTAAGAGACTAAAAAATCAAATTGCTCTGAGGAATTTGTGCCGATATCCTTAAAGACCCCTGAGATCAATGCATGGTTTTCGGCTTGCATTTCAGTATTGCTCCAAACCATTTCTTTACCAACTACATCTGTGCTATTAAACAGTTTCATAGCCATGCTTTCTGAAATAGCAACAGTTTTTTTACCAGAGAGTATTTCGTTTTTGTTGCCAGTAATCAGTGGGTAAGAAAATACTTTAAAGAAATCCGGTCCTGCAAATTTGCCTGCTGCTTTTATAGCAGGTTGATGATTTGCCGATACTTTACTCTGACCTAGCCAAAAACCCGGCGAGGTCGCAACTGCAGTTTCAACTTCGGGTATTTCTTTTGCCATTGTTTCGGCCAGAATTCCAGGTGTGCCCTCTACCGTTTGGACTCCATCTGTGAGGTGCTCATTCTGGATCACCTGATAGAGTCTTTCATTATGAAAGCGATCGATCTGTATTTCGTCGTTTACCCATAGGTAAATTAGTAAAGTACAGGAAAGCCCTGCACTCAGACCAATCAGATTGATGAAGAAAGAGCTTTTGTATCTCTTAAAGTTTCTGTAGATCAGCAGCAGGTGGTGTTTAAACATGGCCTTGTTATTTCGTGGGTTAATTCAATTGATATGCCAATACGAGGAAACCGATTTTAAGTGGGCCAGGACTGCTTAATTACCTTTTACTGTTCGGTTATGAACAGTTTATGTTCATATTTGAACAAAATAATTTGCGTAGTAAAATACACCTGAGTTACCACCACTTAAGAGGGAAAACAATTTTATCAACCGAGCCAACAATCATATCTGGTTTAAAAGCATAACGGCCAAGCTGGTTCTGATCAGAAATTCCTGATAAAACCAGGATGGTTTTATAACCCATTTGTATACCTCCCTGTATATCAGTTTCCATAGTATCTCCTATAACCGTTGTTTCTGCAGTTTCCAGGCCAAGGAATTTTCGCGCCGAACGCATCATAACCGGACTAGGTTTGCCTATTACAAATGCCTTTATTCCGGTTGCTTCTTCAATCATGGCTGTTGTGGCTGCAATGCCCAAATTGTTCCAACCTGGTTTTTTAGGGGAAGGATCTCTGTTTGTAGTAATAAATTTTGCTCCGGCCAGAATCATGTCAACTGCCTTCTGAACCATTTCCAGGGTAAAGTTTCTTCCTTCACCTAATACAACAAATTCCGGATCTGTATCAACCAGGGTAATTCCATTTTCATGTAAACTGGTTAATAAGCCACCTTCTCCCAGAACGTAAGCAGTCCCATTAGGACTTTGATCGCCAAGGAATTTACCTGTGGCCATGGCACTGGTGTATACGTGTTTCGCATCTACAGTGATCCCTAGCCGCTTTAGCTTTCTCACAGCATCAAGGCTTGTTCGCTGGCTGTTGTTGGTCATAAAAGCAAAGGGTATATCATTGTCAAGAAGATGCTTTATGAATTTATCGGCTCCAAAAATCATTTCTTCTCCACTGTAGATGACGCCATCCATGTCAATTAAAAGTCCTTGTTTCATAGGTGTTTTTTATTTATAAGAAAAATTGAAATCGTTACTGCTTCAATTCTCTTACTCAAAATTAATAATAATTATCAGTCATAATGCTGTTCAATATTAATTTTTAGGAACTAAAAAGAACAATATATAGGTTGTCGTGTTGTTATAATATACACCAATTGAATAATAGATGACAGAAAGACACACATATCAAACGGGAATTATTGGCAATTGCGCTTACCTGGCGCATATAAATAAAAACACTAATGTTGATTGGCTTTGCTGGCCAAGATTTGACAGCTCTTTCGTTTTTGGCGGATTATTGGATGAAAATAAAGGAGGAGAGTTCTCCATTCGGCCAAATGGCGAATTTACTTCGAGTCAGTTTTATCTGGAAAACACAAATGTACTTTGTACAGAAATAACCAATGCCGAAGGCAGGTATAGAATAACTGATTTTGCACCCAGATTTTATCAGCATGAGCGTTACTACAAGCCTTTAATGCTGATTAGGAAGATAGAACCTATTGAAGGAAACCCCAGGGTTAGGGTAAAATGCAAACCGGTTTATAATTATGGTTCGATAAAACAAAAAGGGCATCGTGGAAGTAATCATATAGAGTTTAACGGAGCTGACGAAGATATGCAGCTAAGTACCAATATCTCTTTGAGTTACATTGAAGACGAGAAATTTTTTGCATTAAATGAACCTAAATACTTAATCTTAACCTATGGACACGAACTGGATGCCCCTATAGTAAGCACCGCAGAACGATTTTTAAGAGAAACCATTAAATACTGGAGAACATGGATTAAGCACTCAACAATTGCAGGATTTTATCAGCACATGGTAATCCGCTCTGCACTTGTTTTGAAGATTCACCAGTATGAGGATACTGGGGCAATAATTGCAGCCAGTACAACAAGTTTACCGGAATCGCCTGGTAGCAAAAGGAACTGGGATTATCGATATTGCTGGATGAGGGATACTTATTACGTAATTACCTCATTAAACCATATTGGCCATTTCGAGGAAATGGAGAAGTACTTTAATTATATAACAGATATATCTTTTAGAGATGATGTGAGGTATCAGCCATTGTTTGGTATCGCCGGCGAAAGGATACTTACTGAGCGGATTTTGAGAAACATTAAGGGATACAAAGGCAATAAGCCGGTAAGAGTAGGTAATCAGGCTTATGAGCACATACAGAATGATATTTACGGGCAGGTATTGGTCTCTATGCTTCCGCTGTATACAGATCATAGGTTTATTTTTAGAGAACGACAGGATTCTACCCAATGGCTGGATTATCTGTTAGCTAAAATCGAACGCACTATTGATGAAAAGGATGCGGGTTTATGGGAGTTCAGGAATATAGCGAATATGCATTGTTACACCAATCTTTTTCAATGGGCGGGCGCTAATGCGGCTTTAAAAATGGCCAAAACCATAGGCAATAAGGAATATGAAGATAGAGCAACAGTACTGATCGAGAAAGCAGCACAGCATATAGAGGATTGTTATGATCCTGTTCGTAAGGTATATACGCATGCGGTTAATAGCCCGCATTTAGACGCAAGTACGCTGCAGCTTATTTTGATGAACTACCTTGATCCTCAATCTGAAAGAGCTAAAGATCACCTGATCGCATTAGAAAAGGAACTGAAAGCCGAGCGCGGTTTGTTCTACAGATACTTGCATACCGACGATTTTGGGAAACCCAAAAGTACTTTTCTGATTTGTGCCTTTTGGTACATAGAGGCACTGGCGTGTGTGGGCAGGGTAGATGATGCAATAAAAGAATTTGAATCAATTATCAATTATGCCAACCATTTACTGCTTTTTAGTGAAGATGTTGATGAAAATGATGGAAGTCAGTGGGGTAATTTTCCCCAGGCTTACAGTCATGTTGGGTTGATGAATGCGGCCCATCGTATTGCAATAAAGCTAGACAGGCCGATATTCTTATAATGTTTTATTTAGTAAGAGAACGAAGCATTTCTCTTACTTCTTTATAATCTCTAAGATAATAGCGGGCAGCAGATATATTGCTGCCCACTTTTATAGTATAGGCTTCTGGCGGTAATGCCTTAAATATATCTTCATCTGTATGATCATCGCCCAGGGCAATTATAAAATCGGGATTTTGATTGTATAACCAGTTTTGCGCAGCTTTACCTTTGTTTACTTCTATGTTTTTGAACTCTATAACCTTATTGCCCGGCATCATTTGCAAGCCTTTATCGGCAATGAACAGACGTAAATGATTTATGATCTCGTTGGCACGCAGTTCGCCCAATCCTTTTTCTACTTTTCTGTAATGCCATACTAAAGAATAACTCTTCTCTTCTATAAATGAACCCGGAGTTCTGTCTGTGTAGGTATCTAAAACTGCCTTAACCTCTTGTTTCCACTTATCTGTTAATAATGGAAGTGCTTTCCACTCTTCGTTAAGCTGCTTTTGCCAGGCACCATGTTCCGCAATCATATCCAGATTTAAATGTCCGAACCATTGTTGTAGGGTTTGATACCTGCGACCACTGATGAGTACTACCCGATTTGCCGGATCAGAACTCAGTTTATTTAATATATCATATAGTTCCTGATCTGGGGAAGCTTTGTCTATATCGCCATGAAAACCAACCAGAGTGCCATCGTAATCTAAAAATATGTATCGATCTTTTGATTTTTTATAATCTAATGCTATTTGATCTTTTACTGATTGTACTGCGTGTTTTGTTAATAGAGATTCTTGCAATTGTTTTACTTCTTTTAGTTTATCCATAAAATTTTTAACCCACAGGTGGATGTTGAATTTTTTAACGATATGTCTCATACTAGACATACGCGCATTTTGTTCTTCAATAGGCATATCTATTGCCCGTACAATTGCCCGCATAATGTCGCCAATGTTATTAGGGTTAACTATTAAAGCATCATTTAATTCTTTAGATGCTCCAGCCATTTCGCTTAAAACTAAAACACCATCGTTATTTGTACGGGAGGCCACATATTCTTTACTCACCAGATTCATTCCATCGCGCATGGGCGTTACCAGGCAGATGTCGGCCGTGCTATATAGAGCTGAAAGAAATTCAACAGAAAATGATCTGTAGAAATAATGAATGGGTACCCAGTCTATTGTCCTGAACCTTGCATTAATGTTACCGACCAGTTGATCAATATGATCCCTAAGCTCTTTATATTTAGGAACGGTATCTCTTGATGGCACTACAATCATATACAGTGCTATCTTTTCTTTGTATTCCGGATGGAGCTGAAGTAATAGTTCTAAAGCTTGTAAACGTTGAATGATACCTTTGCTGTAATCTAACCTGTCGATAGTTAGAATTATTTTAAGACCCTCCTGACTTGCTTTAAATGAAGCTGAGTGCTTAGCTACTTTTGCATGCATAGTTAGTTCTTCAAATTTATCAGCGTCAATTCCCATTGGAAAGGCTTCTACCACAACTTGCCGGTCTTTGTGAATGATCACATTATCTGATAACTTGCTAGTTGATAGCCTTGATGCAGCACTTAGAAAATGCCTTACATCGTCAAAGGTATGGAAGCCCAGAAGATCCGCTCCAAGCATACCTGAAATAAGTTCTTCTCTCCACGGGATCAATCTGAAAATTTCGTAAGATGGAAAAGGTATGTGCTGAAAGAAACCGATGGTAACCAAAGGTTTTTCTCTTCTGATTAGGCAAGGTAAAAGAAGTAGCTGATAATCGTGTATCCAAATGGTATCGCCATCATTAACTGCTTCTATTGCTGCATCTTTAAACTTTTCATTTACAGATTTGTATGAATCCCAATAGTCTTGCTCAAAGTTTGCATATGTGGTAAGGTAGTGAAAAACAGGCCAGAGTATCTCGTTCGAAAACCCTTCATAGTATAAATTAATCTCGTCTGTGGTTAAAAAGACAGGAATAAGATTAAGCGTGGCAAGTAGTTTTTTAACCTCTCCTTGCCGCTCTTTTGGAACATCTATGCCGGGCCAGCCGATCCAGACATTATTTCCTTGTTTATAAACGGAACCCAGGCCTGTTGCCAGTCCGCCTTCACTAGATCGAAGTATGTATTCACCGTTTTGTTCTGTAATCTTAACTGGTAAACGGTTTGATAGGATGATTGTTTTGTTATTAGTTAGCATATTATACTAAAACAACCAAGATAAAGCCTGTTTGTTTTAATAAATTAACTAAAGATCCTTAAGAAATGGTTTTCAAGGTGATTTCTCATCCCGTTTCTAAATAGTTCAGGTGAGCCATTTTCGAGGATGTCGATCAGTCCTTTATGAGATACGAATTTTTGAATTTGAGCAGGTTTTTTCAATAAACCACTATTGTGTACATAATCAAAAATTGGCAGCAGCATTTTTTGAAACCGTTTTAGTGTTTCATTACCTGCTATTTCATAGAGCTTTCCATGAAATATAATCTCATGATCAATATGGAATATGTGGTCTTTTGCGGTATCAGGCTCAGTTTTTACAATCTCTTTTAACTCTTCTATATCTTTTGGGGTAATGCGTTGAAAAAGCAGATCTGCCATTCCTATTTCCAGCACAAGTCTTAATTCAAATATCTCTCTAAGGGTATCCTGATCAAGGATATGAGGATTCATGCTCTTGCTCATGATACCGAAAATGTCGGGACTGGTAATCACAGAGCCCTTTTTTTTCTTCGTATCTATAAGTCCCATCATCCGTAATCTTAAAAGCGCTTCGCGGACAACGGTACGACTTACTCCCAGACTTCTGGATAGGTCTAATTCTGTAGGTATAATATCACCAACTCTTAATTTCCTTTCTACAAGGAGCTTAACAAGATTGGCTTCAACTTTATCAACCAGCGAACTGGTATCTAATTGAATGAGGGATTCAGTAGGGTTAGGCGTCATATTATGTTATACATATGTTTTTGTTGGTAGAAAGGGCTTAAAATAATGATTTAGCTCCTATTCCTATACAATGTTAATAAAAATAATATTAATATTTCTTGCAATATAGAAATATAAGTCACACCTTAGTCTTATTATGTTATACATAATGCTAAAACCTAACCAAAAGAACAATGAAAAGACTTTACCAAAAGTACGTTAGTCAAGTCCTGCTAACGTTAATTTTAAGCATAGCCATGCTTACTGTATCAGGCCAAAACTCTAAAATATCTGGACGGGTAGTAGATGCCAAAGGGCAGGGCATACCTATGGCTAGTGTTTTGATTAAAGGAACCAAAATTGGAACCGCCACAAATGAAACTGGTAATTATGCCATTGCTGCAAAAAGCGGAGATGTGCTGGTAATTAGCTATACCGGATTCATTACCCAACAAATTACCGTTGGAAATCAAAGTACAATAAACATTACGCTTGCAGAAGATACACAGGGACTGGATGAAGTAGTGGTTGTTGGATATGGTACCCAGAACCGAAGGAATGTAACTAATTCTATAGCGAAGCTTGATAAAGAAGTACTTGCAAGTACCCCACGTTCTAATATTGGTAGTGCACTGCAAGGTACTGTTTCTGGTTTGCAGGTAGTTAATAGTACAGGTCAGCCAGGTGCGTCTCCTTTAATTCTTCTCCGTGGCGGTGCTTCAATTAATAGTCCGGGCGCGCCATTGGTTATTGTTGATGGAGTTATAAGAGCATATAATGATATTGCATCAGAAAATATTGAATCTGTTGAATTACTTAAGGATGCATCTGCCACTGCAATTTATGGTGCGCGTGCTAACAATGGGGTGATTCTAATTACCACTAAAACTGGAAAAACAGGATCTGCTCGGATCTCTTATAAATTTACTGGTGGGTATAACCAAAACAGAGAGGGTTATAAATATATGGATGCTAAGGATTACATCTATTATACCCGCTTAGGTTATTTAAATGCGGGAAGAAGTCTCGACCAGGTAAATGCCTCCAGAGGTCTGGGACTCTCTACAAATCCTGCAGATCTTGCAACGTTTGATATTAAGAAATATGTAGCAGGCACAACAACTTTACCTGCTGGATGGGGTGTTCTCGACGACCCTTATGGAGGTCAGATTATGTATAAAGATCATGCTGGCGAGGTTGAGGACGTGTTATTTAGAAATACTTATACTAAAGATCACTACCTAAATGTTACAGGTGGAAATGATAAAGGGAAATACTTTGCTGCTTTTGATGCTTACAATGAAAATGGAGTAATTGTTGGTTCAAATTATAAGAGATACACCGGTGATGTGAACGGTTCTTATAAAGTTAAACCTAATATCGAGGTAAGTAGTGGTGTAAGTTTGTCTACTTCTTCTCAAATTGGTGCTATTGGAGGTGATGTTAATACACTATATCGTAATATGGCAATTTGGCCTACATTTAATCCATGGCTGGATGAAGCTAAAACCAATCCAAATCCAGGAAATGGAGTTACGGATGGTAACCCACTATATTGGTTAAATCGTCTAGATCGCTCAAATGAGGTAAACAGGGTAGTGGTTAATGGAGCTGTTAAATGGGATATTATTCCTGGCTTATACTTTAAGGCTACCGGAAATGCTTACCTATATGAAAAACTAGACCAATCTTTTCAAAAATCTACACAAACCTATGCCAATGTTTTTTCAGGAACTATAGGGAATAGTACAAGAAACTCTATATATACTTTTGCCAGAGATTTTCAGACTCAATACAATGGTATTTTGAATTACACCAAAACCTTAGGAGGCAAGCATAATTTTAATGTAATGGCAGGTGGTGAGTATTATAATGTGAATTCATATGCAATGCAGGTTTTCGGACAGAATGCACCTACAGATGATATTCCTACTGCTAATGCTTCTACAACCTTTGCTGCTGGAAGTGCAAACAACTATTCTACTAAATCTCAATATAAAATACTTTCAGCTTTAGGAAGATTTGCTTATGATTTTGATAATAAATATTTGTTTACAGCTGTATTCAGATTGGATGGTGTTTCTAGTTTAGCTGAAGATAACAGAAATGGTTTTTTTCCTGGTATGTCTGCTGGATGGAATGTGCATAAAGAGGATTTTTTTATTAATTCAGGGATAAGCAATTATATTTCTTCTTTAAAACCACGCATCAGTTATGGAGAAAATGGTAACGTTGCCGGATTGGGACGTTATGAGGTTCAGGGTGTTTATGCATTGCAAACTAATTATAATGGGTCTGCAGGTTTCTTAAATACAGGTGTAATTAATGGCAACTTGCGATGGGAAAAAAGTAAAACAACAGATGTCGGTTTAGATTTAGGTTTATTTAAGGACAGAGTTAGTTTAACTTTTGATTACTACGATAGAAGAACAAGTGATTTATTAACAAATCTTGATTTACCAAGCTATGTCGGTTTTGGTTCGTTAAGAACAAATCTTGGTACCTATCAGAATAAAGGATATGAATTTGCTATCAATGCAAACATCTTTGATAAAGGCGATTGGAAAATTAATGCCGGTGTAAATGCTTCATTTGTTAAGAATAAGATTTTACAATTACCATTTAACGGTAATGACAAAAATAGACAGGGTGGACTACAGATTTTTGATCCAAAATCCGGACAGGTTGTTTGGGTAGGTGGGTTACAGGAAGGACAGGCATTGGGAGATATTTATGGCTATAAACAGGTATCTGTTTTTAAGGATGATGCTGAAGTTGCTGCAATTGCCGGTAATCGTACTGATGCAATTGCGGGTATTACAGGGCCAAATCTTGCCGCAGGTAAAAACGGACGCATTACTGCAGGTGATGTTAATTGGCAAGATGTAAATGGAGATAACATTATAGATTCCAGAGATCAGGTTTATTTAGGTAATATTTTCCCTATATGGACTGGCGGTTTTAATACAAGCATTTCTTATAAAGGCTTATCCATGTATAACAGATGGGATTTTGCAGTTGGTCATACCATTTACAATGATTTGGTCGCCAGAACATTGGGTAACTACCAAGGAACCTTTAACTACATTGAATTGCAAAAACAAGCATGGTCGCCAACAAATACAGTTACAGATGTGCCAAAAGTTTATTATGCTGACCAGGTTGGAGGATCAAAACAGAATTATACAAGAGCAAATAATGGCAATGGAGTATTGAATAGTAACAACTCACGATTTTATGAGAAGGGTGATTATCTGGCTTTAAGAGAGGTGACACTTGCTTATACACTACCTAATAATTTGGTAAAGAAATCTAAGGTTCTTTCAAATATGAAAGTTTATATAACCGGTAGTAACTTGTTTTATATTACCAAGTTTTCTGGTCCCTCTCCCGAACCTCCGGTTAATACTGATGGTGTGGTTACTGGTATTTACACAGGTACTTATCCAACGGCAAGGTCATTCATTATGGGTGTACAAGTTGGTTTCTAATATTTAAGAATTAGCGATATGAAAAAGAACATAAAAAATATTCTAATCTGTTTAGGGATTAGTGCAATAGCCCTTAGCTCTTGTAAAAAAGATTTAAATTTAAGTCCGGTGAGCAACTTAAGTGATGCGAGCTATTGGAAAACTCCGGATCAGGTGGATGCTTTTGTGAGTGGAATTCACACCCGTTTTCGCGATCATAATACCAGTTTTGAATTTCTGGGAGAGGTACGTGCGGACATATATGGAACAGATCCAGGTACTACTGCCACATTTACGGGTGAAGCAACTCAAGGCATGGAGCGCATGTGGCTGCATACTTTAGATGCCGATAATTCAGGAGTTAGTAATTTCGGAGGATTTTACAATAACATTAATCAGATTAATCTTTTGATTAATAAATTGAATACTACCAATATAGTGTCAGAAACATCAAAAAAGAATTATTTAGGTATTGCCTATGGTATGCGCGCATTTTACTATTTTCAGCTATACAGGAGTTGGGGTAAAGCTGTAATTGCAACAGATCCTACCGTTGATATTGATATTTCAAATTTAGCGAAACCTGCGTCGACTGAAGCAGAGGTAATGAGCTTAATTAAATCGGACATTGATCTTTCCAATGAAAATTTTGGTACCGATTATTCTTTCTCTGCTAAGAATAAAAAAGGATTCTGGTCAAAATCTGCCACTCAAATGTTAAATGCAGAAGTGCATTTGTGGACAAGTTACAGAGGGGGAGGCACTGCTGATGCTACAATAGCAAAAACTGCGTTGACCAGTATTCAGTCTGGCGCTCCTGCATTATCATTATTAAATAATTTTGCAGATGTGTTTTCATCAACCGGGAAAGACAATAACGAGGTGATTTTTGTTTCAAGAAATAAACTGAATGAAGCTACCCTACCTTTTATTGGAAACTTTGTTCCGCAAACTAGCTTAATCATTAATTTCTATGATTCTTTAGCTGTAAGAAAATTTGATGTGGTTACAGATAACTATGGTGGGTTATTAAGAATCCCTACTAAAATAGCTACCTACAGAAAATTTAATGAGAATGACTTACGCAAAAACTTAACAATACAGGCAGCTTATTCTCAACCAGCAGCGGGTACATTTAAAATAGCCGGAGCATTCCTGAAAAAGTACCAAGGAGAACAAAATGCGGGAAGCAGGGCTTTTACCAATGACTTCCCAATTTATCGTTATGCAGATCTGTTATTACTTTTAGCGGAGGCTAAGGTTGCATTAGGTGAAAGCCCTGCTACAGAGATAAATCTTGTTAGAGCAAGAGCCTTTGGCAGCAACTACAATGAGGCTACTCTGGGTTATCCTCATCAAGCTATAGATGCTGACCCTAAGGAAGCGATACTTCAGGAACGTTTGTTAGAGTTTATTGGAGAAGGAAAAAGATGGTATGATCTCAGACGTATGGGCAATAACTATGTATTTGCTAAAACTGGTTTGGCCTCTTCAGAAACCTACAAGTTGTTGTGGCCAATAGACAGAACCTCTTTGACAAACAATAGGGCGTTAACACAAACAGACGGATATCCTTTATTTTAATTCACAACATTCGCGGGTAGAGTAAATTACTGCTGCCCGCGAATGATTTAAAAACACACTCAACACTTATATGATTTTCGAGAAATTACAAGGCTTAATTGCCGCTCCTTTTACTCCAATGGACAATAACGGAGCCATCAACTTAACTATTATTCCTGATTACTATAGATTTTTAAAACACAATAAAATTACAGGCGCTTTCATCTGTGGATCAACCGGAGAGGGTGTTTCTATGTCTACGGACGAGAAAAAACAAATAGCAAAAGTCTGGGCCGATTGCACCAATGACGATCCTGACTTTAAAGTGATGTTATTTTTAGGTGGTACAAGCATTACAGATTGTAAAGAACTTGCTTTGTATGCTAAACAGATTGGGCTTTACGCTATTTCATTTACTGCTCCTTTCTATTTTAAACCTGCTAATGTTGATATGCTGGCTAAAGCTTGTGCAGAAATTGCTGCTGTAGTACCAGATATGCCTTTCTATTACTACCACATACCCGTGCTAACAGGAGTAGGCCTTGCCATGTATGATTTATTGCAGGCCGTTGATGGTAAAATTGAAAACTTTGCCGGAGTAAAATATACACACGAAGACTTTATGGATTTCTTATCTTGTATGAACTTTAAAGATGGAAAGTACGACATGCTCTGGGGTCGCGATGAGAATATGCTTTCGGCATTAGTGCTGGGCACAAAAGGTGCAGTAGGCAGTACATTTAACTATGCAGCTCCTTTATACTATGATATGATCGATGCTTTTGAGAACAACAACTTGAAAAAAGCTAATTCACTGCAGCAGCAATCCATAGATATGATCAGATTGTTAGGCAAATACGGTGGTATAGCTACAGGAAAAGCTTATATGAAAGTGGTTGGAATAGATTGTGGTGAGTTTAGGTTGCCCGTTAAAAACATGGATAGCAATCAGTTTGAACATTTTAAATCTGATGTAGCAGCACTTGATTTTAATACTTTTAAATCAAACGCGCCTCATTAGTTTTTATTAATAGGCTTATGAACAAATATTTATTTTCTTTATCAATCCCTTTTATGCTAATGATTACTGATGTTTCTGCCCAGGAAACTGTAATAGAGCGAGTACAATGGTATACAGCTGCAAAACTGCAAAATGCAGATGGCAGTACTTCATTGGGCTTTGCGGGTGCTGTGAATGCTGTTTTTAATGATGTCCTTCTGATTGCTGGAGGCGCTAATTTTCCCGATAAAATGCCTTGGGAAGGAGGGAAAAAATATTATTCAGATAAGATTCAGATGCTGCTTAAGCAAAACGGACACTTTGTATGGAGTACAAAAACATCAAAGCTACCGGAACCTGTAGCTTATTGCGGGAATACTTCAACTGATTTGGGAGTGGTTTACGCCGGGGGCGAAGGTCAAAACGGTTTATCTGACAAAGCATTTATCATTACCTGGGACACTCCGGAATTAAATATCATTGTAAAAAAATTACCCGATTTGCCAATTGCAGTTACTAATACCGGGCTTACCCATATTGGTAATGTGGTTTATCTGGTGGGCGGTGATAAAGAAAAAAGTTCATCTGATGCCTTTTATAAGCTTGATCTAAATGTTAAAGATCCAATATGGCAAAAATTACTAAGCCTACCGGTGCCACTGGCAAACGCCTTGATTGTAGCGCAGGCAGACAAGATCTTTGTAATAGGCGGCCGTACTAAAACACCTTCAGGAATTAGTGATTTACATCATACAACTTACGCTTATGATTCTGCTGTGGGTATATGGCAAAAGTTGGCTGATATTTCTGATGGCAAACAAACAATTAATTTTTCTGCCGGAGCAGGGATTGCCGTAGCGAATGATCTCATTTTAGTTACATGCGGAGATAATGGAGAGGTTTTTCATAAAATAGAAAACTACATATCTCAAATTGCTACATCCCAGTCCCAGAAAGAGAAAGATAAACTCACTTTAGAAAAGAATAAGTTAAGCATTCATCATAAGGGTTTTTATAAAACACAGCTGGTATATAATACCACTAAAAATACCTGGGTTAAGTTGGGTCAGCTGCCTTTTCCGGCACATGTTACCACAACTGCCACCAAATGGGGCGATGATATTGTTTTATCTAACGGAGAAATAAAACCCGGTGTCAGAACACCATCAGTAATGATAGGTAAAATAGAAACAGATCAGGGTTCAAAAAAACAATAATATGCTAAAGAAAAACACAAATAATTATGCCTGGGTGCTTGTTGGATTACTGTGGGTAGTGGCATTATTAAATTATATGGACAGACAAATGCTATCGACCATGAAGCCAGCAATGCAAATTGATATTGAAGAGCTCCAATCGGCTACCAACTTTGGTTATCTGATGGCAATCTTTCTGTGGATATACGGTTTTATGAGCCCTGTTTCAGGAATTATAGCTGATAAATTCAATAGAAAATGGCTAATTGTAGGTAGTCTATTTGTTTGGTCGGGAGTTACATTTTTAATGGGCTATGCCGAAACTTTTAATCAGATCTACTGGTTAAGGGCGATAATGGGCGTTAGTGAGGCACTTTACATTCCTGCAGGGCTATCTTTAATCGCCGATTTCCATTCACCTAAAACACGATCTTTGGCTATAGGTATTCACATGACAGGACTGTACATGGGCCAGGCCTTAGGTGGTTTTGGAGCAACCATTGCCGACAAGTTCTCATGGCAATCTACCTTTCATTGGTTCGGAATAGCGGGTATTGTTTACTCGTTTATCTTAATCCTCTTTTTAAGAGAGAAAAAGGTAAATGATGATGAAATGGTATCCGATAAAATTATAATTAGCACTAAACCCTCGCTTTTTAAAGGATTGTGGTTGCTGTTTACAAATATTTCCTTTTGGATTATTCTGTTTTATTTTGCAGTTCCAAGTTTACCCGGTTGGGCGGCAAAGAATTGGTTGCCTACATTATTTGCGCAGAATTTAAATATTCCAATGGCCACTGCCGGGCCACTGTCAACCATTACAATAGCGGCTTCTTCCTTTCTAGGGGTAATATTTGGGGGTATTTTGTCTGATAAATGGGTGCAGAAAAACATTAAAGGGCGTATTTATACCAGTGCAATTGGTTTGGCATTAACCATTCCATCCTTATTATTACTGGGCTTTGGCCACTCACTCTTTCATGTTGTGGGAGCGGCTATTTGCTTTGGTTTAGGCTTTGGAATGTTTGATGCCAACAATATGCCCATTCTTTGTCAATTTGTTTCGGCCCGATATAGGGCAACAGCATACGGATTGATGAATATGACGGGCGTATTCTTCGGCGCTTTTATTACCGATTTGTTAGGCAAATCTTCTGATGCCGGCAGCCTTGGTAAAGATTTCGCAATGCTTGCAGGGATTGTGGTCATTGCATTGGTTGTTCAGCTTTATTTTTTGCGTCCACAACATAATGATTTTGTTGATGCGTAGTAGTTTGATAGTTAAATAGATTGATATAAGATAATGACACAGAGAAATATAATGAAAGCTATTCTGGTAATGATTATTGTATTAGGCATTACCTCATGTAGCAAAAAAATATATACAGAAACAGGTGCAAACGCTATAAAAATTAGCACTGTTTCTACAGAGAACCCAATATTTAAAAGAATAGAGGCAAATGCTTACCTGCGTATTGAGGTAAACATACCGGCAGGAAATCATGAAATTGCCTATAACGCCATTTCCGGATCTGTCAATAAAGAAGTAATAAAAGATATAGCTAAGCTAGAAATATATCAGAGTAATGAAAAACCTGACTTTAACAGCGCTAAATCAATTGGAAGCACTGTTCCTTCAGGCAATAAATTTACAATTCCTTTTGATGTGAAATTAAAACCAGGTATTCATTATTTCTGGCTTAGTGTTGGCTTAAAGAACGACGCCAATATAGATCACAAATTAGACCTGAATGCAGGCTTCTTTACAGATTTATCTGGCTTAGCTTATAAGATTAATCAAAATAAACATACACCTAACCCTTTTGGTATTGCATTGCGTAAGCCTAAAGATGAAAATGTGCATACCTATCGTATCCCGGGAATTGTAACTACCAACAAAGGTACCCTGATTTCGGTTTACGATATCCGCTATGATCACAGTGGTGATCTTCCGGCAAACATAGATGTAGGTATGAGCCGAAGTACTGACGGCGGTAAAACATGGGATGCTATGAAAACCATTATGAACATGGGTCGTGCAGATGAAAACAGCGGTGTAGGCGATCCTTCTGTTTTGTTTGATCCGGTTACCAAAACCATATGGGTTTCGGCTTTATGGAGTAAAGGAAATCGTTCTATTGCAGGTTCTGGTCCAGGCCTTACACCCGAAGAAACAGGACAATTTGTGGTAACCAGCAGTACTGATGATGGACTTACCTGGAGCAAACCTTATAGCATAACTTCACAGGTAAAGAATCCGGAATGGAGATTATTTTTCCCTGGACCAGGAAATGGTATTGCTATGTCAGATGGCAAGATTGTTTTTCCTGCACAATATTGGGATGCTCAAAAAATGCCGCATTCTACATTAATATATAGTGATGATCATGGTAAATCATGGAACAGCGGTATCGGTGCAAAATCCAATACCACCGAAAGCCAATTGGTAGAAACTACTCCAGGAACCATTATGCTAAATATGAGAGATAACAGAGGAAGCTTTAGAAGCGTCGCTACTACTACCGATATGGGTAAAAGCTGGACAGCACACTCAACCTCTTATAATACACTTGCAGACCCTGTTTGCATGGGAAGTTTTATTAAAGCAAAAGTTAAGGTTAAAGGGGTATTGAAAGACGTGTTGTTCTTTAGTAATCCAAATGTTTCCAAAGCACCAAGAAGGAATATCACCATTAAAGCTAGCTTGGACATGGGCGAAACATGGATGCCTGCCAATCAATTATTAATAGATGAACGCGATTCTTTTGGCTATTCTGCGCTTACTAAAATCGACGACAATACCATTGGTATTTTGTACGAAGGCATCAGCAGTTTACTATTTGTAAGGGTTCCGGTAAGTGATATCATTAAGTAATTATGTTCAGGAAAAGGTCAATGTCGCTATTTGTACTGCTATGGTCACTTGGATTAACCTCGTACAGTCAGGAGGTACGGGTAGCCTGTATTGGTAATTCAGTAACTTTTGGCGCCGGTCTCAAAAATCCTGCAAAAGAATCTTACCCTTCGGTATTACAGGATTTACTTGGGCAAAAATATGGGGTTAAAAACTTTGGCCTAAGCGGAGCTACACTTTTAAAAAAGGGACACAGGCCTTATTATAAAACAAAACAGTTTCAGGATGCTGTCTTGTTTAAGCCTGATATTGCAATTGTACACCTTGGTTTAAACGATACTGATCCCAGAGATTGGCCTGAATTTAAAGGCGATTTCAAATCAGACTATTCATGGCTATTGGATACACTTAAAAAACAAAATCCCAATGTAAAGCTATTTATATGCAAACTTACACCCATATTTAACGGCCATCCAAGGTTTAAATCTGGTACACGCGATTGGTATTGGCAAATTCAGGAACAAATTATTGAAATAGCTAAGGCTAACAATACTGGCTTAATTGACCTAACATCGGCTTTATATAACAGACCCGATTTGTTTGCCGATAATCTGCATCCCGATAAGGAAGGAGCAGCCATCATCGCAAAAACTGTTTACGGAAACCTTACCGGCAATTATGGCGGACTTGAACTTCCGGAGATCTTTACGAATCATATGGTGCTTCAGCGCAATAAACCAATAAGTATATATGGTACAGCAAATAGCAGTGAACAGATAAAAGTTTTGTTTAATCATAAACAGCTTACCGCAGTTGCTGATAATTATGGCAAATGGAGGGTTCAGTTTACCGAAATGTCACATGGCGGACCATATGAGTTAAGTGTGCAATCAGGCAATAAAACCATTTCTTTAACAGACATTCTTATTGGCGATGTTTGGCTATGTTCAGGGCAGTCGAATATGTCATTTACCTTAAGCGCGGCTAAAACAGGGAAAGTAGAACTAGCTCAAATTAAAGCAAATAAGGTAAGGTTATTTAAGTTCAATCAGTACGTGGAAACAAATGATGCCCCATGGAATGCCAAAACGCTGAAGCAAGTTAATGCACTTAAATACTTTTCAGGAAGCTGGACGCCAACCACTTCAGAAACAGCTGCAGACTTTTCTGCAGTAGGATACTATTTCGGTAAAAAAGTAGCAGAAGAATCAGGCGTGCCCATTGGTTTAATACAACTTGCCGTTGGTGGTTCAACTATAGAATCCTGGATCGACAGGTACACTATGGAACACGATGAGCAACTTGTTGATGTGCTTACAGACTGGCGAAAATCTGATTTTATACAGGAGTGGGCCAGAGGTCGTGCCGATGTTAATCTTAAAGAAGCATCAAATCCTAAACAGCGTCATCCATACGAACCTGTATATAACTACGAAGCAGGTATAGCCAAGTTAACTCAATTCCCTATAAAGGGTGTAATATGGTATCAGGGAGAAAGCAATGCCCAAAATGTAGATTTATATAAACATACATTTCCTGTATTAGTGCATAGCTGGCGCAAAAAGTGGGGCTACGATTTTCCCTTTTATTACGTGCAACTTTCAAGTATAGATCGCCCGTCATGGCCTTATTTCAGAGATGCTCAGCGTAAGTTATTAAAGGACATACCTAATAGTGGTATGGCTGTAAGTTCCGATGTTGGCGATTCTTTAGATGTTCATCCAAATATGAAAATGGAAGTTGGGCAACGACTAGCACTTTTAGCCCTTAAAAACACTTATCACAAGCCTATAACTGCTAATGGCCCTGGCATATCAAACCATAAACAAGAAAAGAACAATATCATACTTTCATTTACAGAAGCTAAAAAACTCTCTACGCGAAACGGAGAACCCTTAATCGGTTTTCAATTCACAAACCTAAAAGGATATCGCATTACTGCAAAAGCCACTATAATTAATAATAAGGTGATTTTAAAGATTCCACACGGTGAAACCATAAAAGAAGTGCTATATGCATGGGAGCCCTTCACCCGGGCCAACCTGGTTAATGAGGCAGGTTTGCCGGCTTCAACTTTTTCAATTCCATTAAATTAAAATATTTCAAAATGAGTTATACTGTACAAGATTTACAGAACCTTAAAACATTCTATCATAATCAGTTATTAAACGATACGGTTCCCTTCTGGTTTCCCAGATCTATAGATACCGAATACGGTGGTTATCTGTTAATGCGCGATCAGGATGGTAGCTTGATTGATGATGATAAAGCCGTTTGGATACAGGGTAGGGCAGCCTGGTTACTTTCAACCTTATACAATACAGTAGAACAAAAACAGGAATGGTTAGATGGGGCTAAATCAGGGATAGATTTTTTAAATAATCATTGTTTTGATACCGATGGGCAAATGTTTTTTCATGTAACGCGCGATGGGCAGCCTATTCGTAAACGCCGTTATTATTTTTCCGAAACCTTTGCGGTAATTGCCAATGCAGCCTATGCTAAAGCTAGCGGCGATGAAGCTGCTGCGGCCAAAGCCAGGTATTTATTTGGTAAATGCATTGAGTATTCAACTACACCAGGTTTATTGCCTGCAAAGTTTGCCGGCACAAGACCAACAAAAGGAATTGGTGTTCCAATGATTATGATGAACACTGCGCAGCAATTACGCGAAACTATTGGAGATCCGCGCTGTAATGAGTGGATCGATATATGGATCAAAGAAATTGAAACCTTTTTTGTTAAAGATGATATTCAGTGCGTTATGGAACAGGTAGCGCCTGACGGTAGCATAGTTGATCATATTGATGGAAGAACCTTAAATCCAGGTCACGCAATTGAAGGCGCATGGTTCATACTACACGAGGCTAAATACAGAAATAACGATCCGCATTTAATAAAGCTAGGTTGTAAAATGCTCGATTATATGTGGGAACGTGGATGGGATAAGGAGCACGGGGGCATTTTATATTTCAGGGATGTATACAACAAACCTGTTCAGGAATACTGGCAGGACATGAAATTTTGGTGGCCTCATAATGAAGTGATCATTGCTACATTGCTGGCATATACCATAACCGGCGATGAGAAATATGCAAAATGGCATAAAATGGTTAACGATTATGCCTATCAGCATTTCCATGATCCTAAAAATGGCGAATGGTTTGGGTATTTACACCGCGATGGTAGCTTAGCCCAAACAGCTAAAGGAAACTTATTTAAAGGCCCATTTCATTTACCCAGACAGGAATGGTATTGTCTATCTTTATTAAACGAACACTTAAAATCATAAACCAATATGATTAAAACATTGCTAATATTTTTGCTGGCTTTAAACATCAATGCAGTTGCACAAACAGCTGAAAAACCTTTAAATGAGAAGCCAGCATTAATTCCAATGCCTCAGCAAATTGAATGGAAAAAGGAGTGGATTGCACTTAAAAATTATAAAGGAATAGTTGTTGAAAGTGCTTCTTTACAAAAAGAAGCAGAGCTATTACAGCGGCAACTGAAGGAACTTGGCCTGATAATTCCAATTAAAAAAAGTGCTGCCCCAAATAAACCCAGTATTGTTTTGGAATTGGGAAAGGTTAGCACACTAGATTCTAGCTCAGAAGAAGCATATAAACTCAACATCACTGCCAGTGCAATAACAATCACCGGCGCAGGTAAGGCAGGTTTATTTTATGGCCTGCAAACATTAAAGCAGCTAATTGATAGTGGCAAAAATGTAAAGGCATGCAACATTACAGACTGGCCTTCTTTTTCGTGGCGGGGCTATATGATTGATGCAGGCAGGAATTATCAACCTATGGATTTGCTTAAGCAGCAAATTGATGTTATTGCAGCATATAAGCTCAATATATTTCATTTTCATTTTACAGAAGATATTGCATGGAGGTTAGAAAGCAAGCTATATCCACAGCTAACTGCTCCCGAAACCATGCTTCGCAATAAAGGCAAGTTCTATACTCAAAAAGACCTTAAGGAATTGATTAGTTACTGCAAAGCGCGTCATATTACAGTAGTTCCCGAAATAGATATGCCGGGGCACAGCGCGGCATTTAAAAGAGCCATGAAAACAGATATGCAAAGCGATAGCGGGCTGGTTATTGTAAAGAACATCTTAAAGGAATTTTGCGATACTTTTGATGTTCCCTACCTGCACATCGGAGCAGATGAAGTAAAGATCACCAATAAAAATTTTCTGCCAGAAGTGATTTCCTTAGTTGAAAAACAGGGAAAAAAGGTAATAGGCTGGGAGCCGGGGGGTGAGTTTACAGAAAGCACCATCAGGCAGTTATGGATAGAAGACGCTACAAAGGTTAGCGCCAATCCTAAGGTAAAATATATAGACTCGCGCCATTTATACATTAATCACATGGATCCTCTGGAAAGTGTGGTGTCTATATTTAAGGGGAAAATTGCCAATCTGGACAAAGGGAATGATGCAGCTTTGGGTGGCACCCTTTGCGTATGGCCAGACCGACGGGTAAACAAACCCGAAGATGTATTTATGCAAACATCCGTATATCCTGCGGTGCTGGCTTTTGCCGAAAGGAGTTGGCGTGGGGGCGGACAGCCAGATTGGTTAACCTATGTAGGTTTAGATGGTTCCAAAGAAGTTAATGTATTCAAAGAATTTGAGCATCGTTTAATAAAGCATAAAAATCGCTACTTCTCAAAAATGCCGTTTCCATATCAACCACAGGCACATTTGAAATGGAAATTCTACGGGCCTTTCAGTAATCAGGGTGATCTTACCAAACAATTCTATCCTGAAGAGACAAATGATATTGATACCAGCAAAGCAGCATTAACTGCTTTTGGTGGTACTTTTATTCTAAGGCACTGGTGGGGTCCTCTAGTGAAAGGACTTCTAGAGAAGCCCGAAGAAAACACTACCTGGTATGCTACCACTAAAATTTGGAGTGATAAAGATCAATTACAGAACTTCTGGATTGGTTTTAACAACATCTCCAGGTCTTACGCGTCAGACTCACCCAATGAGGGAACCTGGGACAACAGAAAAAGCCAGGTATTGGTAAATGGTAAACTCATTCCACCACCACAATGGAAGCAGGCAGGAGCAAAAGGCAATCTGGAATTGCCTCTTATCGATGAAGGATATGAATACCGCGAACCAACAAAAGTTCATTTAAAAAAAGGCTGGAATACCATCCTAGTTAAATTACCTGTAGGCTCTTTTAAAGGGAAAGATTGGCAAAATCCGGAAAAATGGATGTTTACAGTTGTACCTTGGCTTTAAATTTGATAGTCTCAGCAGTATTACATAAAAGGTGATTCTCTGTATGATTAAAAACTACAAACTTCTATTATATCTATCCCTGATTTTTTTTAGTTCTTGTTCTTCTGTTTATATGCCAAATGTGCCCAATACACCAATGTTAAGCCAAAAAGGAGAGTTTAGCGGTGGCGGTCACATCTCTTTTCGAGGCAATGCAAGTTTAAATGGTGCGTATGCAGTTTCAGATCATTTTGGTGTACTATTTAGCGGGGCATATATGAACAGTGAAAAGCACAGCAAAGATTTTAAACACAAATTAGTAGAAGTTGGTGGTGGATATTTTAACACCTTTGGCCCCGAAAATAACAGGATTCTAGAAATATATGCCGGTTATGGTGGTGGAAAAACAAACAGAGCTTTCAGAACATTTGATGATAATGACATATTAACAAATACTGATCTCGAAGAAATCACCTACAACAAAACATTTATACAGGTAAATTACAGTTCTAAGAAAAGCAATAATCTGCGCTTATTCGGTACCGATTTTCCTATAAATTACGGAACAGCATTACGTATCAGCAGTGTACAAATGAAAACATTTATGCGCAATTCAATAGGCCAGGTCAGAGAAGGCAATACTTTTTTAGAGCCAATTTTCTTTACCAGAATGCGTTTGAGTGATGCCGTACAATTGCAGTATACATCAAGCGGTAACTTTGGACTCAACAGCCGTAAGTTTATGAGCGCCGGTAATTCGATATTTACCATTGGCGCTGTTATAAATGTTGGCGGTAAAAAGTCCAAAGAATAGCTATTGCTCTTTTTTCTTTAACGTCGAAAGATATTCAAGCAAATCAGAGAATTCTTGTTTTGTCATGCTTTCATGCAGTCCATCGGGCATCATTGAACCTGGAACCTCTTTTATGGAACTCACATTAGCTGATTTTAATTTCTGACTAGCTCCACCAGGGTACTTCAATTGAATATCAGATTCGGTTCTGCTAGATACAATACCAACAAGACTAGAACCATCTTTCATGTCCAGTTGAGAAGTTTCATAACCAAAACTCACACCTGCAGATGGCCTTACAATAGCATCAAAAAGACCCTCTTTTGGTAGCTTAGCGCCAATTTCAGACAAGTTTGGCCCAAAATCTAATCCTTGTCCATTCGCTTTGTGACATATGAAACACGCTTTGTTAAAAACAGCTTTTCCCTTTAATGCATTTCCTTTAAAAGCAATGATCTCATTAAAACTAACCATTGTTCCTTTTTTTGCTTCATCAGCATTAGAACCCGGTAAATAGGTTTTTGCTTCGTCATACAATCCTTTAACACCAGATCCACTTACACCTTTTACCGCAAACGGAATTAAATCTGCAGGCAATGCCTTTGTTTTTAGCATTTCCAAGACTTTAGTTTCTCCAATCCGGCTTTTGCCCAACATTTCAACAGCTTTTTGGCGCATCGATTTATCATTAGATGTGCTTGCTACCGCACCAGAAAGTATAGCTATAGATTCTTTATTCCCAACAGCACCAAGTGCTTCAAAAATAGGTGTGATTTTATTAACGTCTTTATTTCTAATTACATCTTTAATACGCTCAGTATCTTTAAATTCAATTAAAAGTCTTGCCGCATCAACACCAACAGAATTATTTCCATTGGCAATTACCATCTCTAATAATTTAGCACCTTCCGTTTTAATTTGATATCTCGCTATCAAATTAACATATTCTGAGGTTCCCGATTTTGAATCGAGTAATTTCTTTAAGGCATTTAATGATGAAGGGGAATTTGCTACCTCTTTAGCATCCATTAAGCTAAGTATAATGGAAGACGTTGGCAGATTGGTGTTTTTATCAAGCATCGACAGTAAAGTCTTAGTTTTTTCAGGTGCAGCAATAAAGTCAAACGCACGGAAATACCTGAGTCTTTTATCTAAAGGGGTACTTTGATCGGAAGCTAATTTTTCAAGAAAGGGTAGGGCTAATGCCGTTCTCGATCGCCAGATGATATCTTTTCCTCCTGCGCTCGATAATGGATCTTTTGTTTCTTTTAAATATGCTGCTAAATAAGTATCCCATTGCTTATCTGCACCAATACCTAAGGCTTCCAGATACCACCTATCCGTTCCGTTGTGTTTCGTTGCCAGCTTAGCCCATAGTTCAGCTGCTTCGGCTGCCTTGTTATGTCTAAGGGTTATCGCACACTCCCTTAAAACCTCCGCATTGGTTTCATTGACCAATTGCCTTACATAATCAATTGGATTTAATTTCGTTTGTCTAACGGCTCTTAAAGCAGTAATACGGATGTCTGGGTTTTTATCATTAATGGCCTCGTCTAAATATTTCTTTGAATCAGATGATTTAGATAAAATCCATAATGCCCTGGCCCTCATCCGCTGATTGGCTGTTGAGTGCCATAATTTATTTAGTGCCGGGATGGCTTTTCTATCCATTGCAACCAAGGCCAGATAAGCATGTCTGCGGACTGCTAAATTCGGATTCTGTAACGCCTCAATGGCGCCTTTAGGCGTGTCGAAATTAAATTTAGGAACAACATACTTTGATGCCAGGGCCGAAGGAGCAACCCTATAAATGCGTCCGCGTTCAAGGTCACCAACTCTGTGGCCGCCAACTCCAGGATCATACCAGTCGGCAACTATTAATGAGCCATCAGGAGCGATACAAACATCTGCGGGCCTAAACCACTGATCTTTGTCATTACTTAATATATTAATGATCTCTGCTGAATAACCAGCTCCGTTTTTCTTTACGGGATATGATCTTACAACATTATGTCCGGGTTCCGAATGAATCATTTGGTTATGAAACTGAGTTGGTAATAATGAACCTTCGTAAATTAGTATTCCAGTAGGAGATCCTGAGCCTGTTTGCAAAAGGTTTGGAACCACACCTGGGTCATTTAAGTGCCAGTGACGTAGCGGAATAGAGTCTTCCATATTAATACGTTCTGAAGGCCAATATGCGCCCGTCATTTCATCCTTAAAACCAAAATTACCATGCTCCATTACATAGTTTATCCGAACACCTTTATTGCCATCATCGTCATTATCACTTTGCCACACCGTGCCGTAACTATCAACTGCAACCTCAAAAGGATTTCTAAAATTGTGTCCAATAACCTCCACGTTAGATCCATCCGGGTCGCATCTAAATACCATGCCTTCTTTATATTTTTTAGGACCAATTTCGTCACCATCCTGGTCAAGCACTGTCTTGTTGTTTTTATCCTTTAGCGTTTGCCCCATATTTCCAAAATTGAAATATAGCTTTCCATCCGGACCAAAAGTAAAAGTATGGATGCCATGATCATGCTGCTCGCCGCCAATTCCCTGAAACAGGATTTCTTTGCGATCTGCCTTATCATCACCATCATCATCATAAAAAACCCACACATAAGGGCTTTGCGAAACAATAACCCTGTTCCCCAGTACACATATACCTAATGGTGCATTAATTTCAGCACCCTGATAAAAAGTTTTGCTTGTTTCCAGATGCCCGTCGCCATCCTTATCCTCTAATATTAAGATCCTGTCGCCTTCTGGTTTGGGCTTATTATTGTTGATCTCAAACCTGTAATTATAGGCTTCAGTAACCCAAACCCGACCTTTTTCATCTACATCAATATTAGTTGGGTTTATTAATGTAGGCTCAGTTGCCATGGTTTGAACATGCAAGCCTGGAAATGTACGCAGTCCGGCCAGACTATTGCCGGGCAGGTGTTTTGCTGATTCTGTTAAAGGAGAATCAATTTGCACCTTTAATCCTGATCTCTGCTCACTAACAGCAGGAGTACATGTTTTTAAAAGCAATACAGGTTGAAATAGAACAAAAATAATCTTGGTAGCGAACAGTGAGGTTCTGGTAAAATTAATGGCCATTCTTTTACGGTTTAAAGCGATTTATTTTTCAAATATGAATTAACTTATTTAGATAGATCGCAGCATATTTGGTAAGCGAATTTATAAAAAAGATCTAATAAAGCAATCGATTGCTTTAATTTTATTTAGATAGCAGAATAGTGAAGATTTTAATAATAGAGGTAGGTAAGAAATGAATACTAAAGAAAAAAAGGCTGTATCATATTATGATACAGCCTTTTTTTCTTTGCAACGTCATCTCGATGCTAGGAGAGATCTCTTGGTTATTCCAATTTGCTTTGCAGCTATTTGATCAAGAGATCTCTCTCTTCGTTCGAGATGAAGATCGCTTTAAAAATTATCGCTTTAAATAGGCTTCACGGTTATCGATTTTAAAAGAGGTCTGTCTTTTACATCTTCACGAGCAGCCTTAACCACTATATAAACATCATGGAATTTACCATCTGTTACAGGGCTTATAGATACACCTGTCGAAGCAGAGCCTTGTTTTCCAATTACTTCACCATCTTTACCGCCCAATCTGATCTCAACACTGTAATCAGCATCTGCGTTAGCCAATCCAAAATTAAACGCGGCAACATTAGTCAAGTCGATACCTTTTAACTTAACCCAGCCAGTTTTTTCAGGGAATATCAACGATTGAACTCCATCAGCATCTTTGCGTCCGAAATCTGATATATCCTTAATATCATTAGCATATATAACATTGCTTCTTAAATTAATCACTTTAGTATTCGCTAAAGGTTTCAAACCGGCAGCACCTAAATCAGAGTAAGTCGCTTTAAGATTTAAAACAGATTTATCTTTATTGGTTTCTGTCGGAGGAACGATCTTACCTGTTGCAGGTAAAGAAGGACCAGTTGTCGACTTAGCGCTTAAAGTCAAAATCCATTCTGCAATTTCCTTAACATCAGAAGCCTTCATGGTAGGGTGGGCAGGCATTGGAACTTCGCCCCAAACACCTTTACTACCATTAATTACTTTAGAAGTAAGGTAATCTGCCGCTTTGGTTTTTGTCTGATATTTAGAAGACACCGCAGTAAATGCCGGGCCAATTGATTTTGTAGAGATTTTATGGCAGGTACTGCAATCTGCTTTTAGCATTATTGCCTTACCAAGAAGCGACTGTGCAGCCTGCTGATGGCCTAATTTAGCTCCAGCCATATCCAATCCTTCAGTATAAGTATTTGATACATAGATTCTGCTTTTATTTACAGCCGCGCCTTTGTCCGAAACCGATACCTGATAATTGATTGGTTTACCCGGGAAATAAAAGCTCTTGTTTCCGGTTAAAGTGATATCAACTTTAGGTTCTTCGTTCCCTGCATATACTATTACAGTGTTACTTTTTGAAGACGCTTTATCTTTATCAATTACCTGAACGCTAATTGCATATTCACCTGCTTTTGCAAATGTATATTGTAGTTCTGGAGAGGTAGTAGTTTTTTTAATACCCTTTCCTAAGTTCCAAACATAAGTTAGCGCATCACCATCAGGATCCGTTGCATCTACCTTTGCTACAAGCTTATATGGTAATAAACCGCTCGTTTTCTCAATTTCAAGATTCTTTACAATAGGAGGTCTGTTACCTGCCATATAATCAATTCTTACAATACCAGCGTCAGGATTTTTTGTAAACCATCCTTTACCATATTCAAGAATATATAATTTATTATCAGGGCCAAGTTCCATATCAATAGGAGCAGCTAAAGAAATTTCACCTAACATTGGCTCCATGCTTAAATAATCTCCTTCTGGCGACATAGTAACAGCTTTTACCCATCCACGGATCCATTCATAGATAATCAATTTACCATCATAATAAGAAGGATATGGCGAGGCACCTGGTCTTGAATAATAAACCGGACCAGCCATTGCTGTACGGCCACCGGCACCAACCTGAGGGAACTCTTTAGATTCTCCGTAAGGATACCATATAAAAGCCGGTTGAGCAGGAGGAAGGGTAGATAAACCAGTATTATTTGGTGAATTATTTAAACCAGCTTTAGGGTCAAATGCTTCTCCGTTTTTACCGTCTGTATAATCATAAGCTTTATAAGGATAGTTATTACCTAT
Source organism: Pedobacter sp. 05T44 (assembly GCF_056395985.1). NCBI lineage: Bacteria > Pseudomonadati > Bacteroidota > Sphingobacteriia > Sphingobacteriales > Sphingobacteriaceae > Pedobacter > Pedobacter sp. 05T44. The sequence continues at coordinate 136,512 of NZ_JBFTKO010000010.1, read as the reverse complement.
AAATAAAGGCCATCCAAAGAACCCTGCTTTACGAGCCTGGTTTACCTCATCATAGCCTCTAGGCCCTCTTAAAGCGTCATCATTAGAGGCATCAGGTCCAACCTCGCCCCAATATAAAAAGCCTGTTTTCTGATCTACCGATATTCTATAAGGATTTCTGTTTCCCATTACGAAGATCTCAGGTTTGGTTTTTTCCTGACCTTTAGGGAACAAGTTACCATCAGGGATATCGTAAGTACCATCCTCTTTAATTTTAATTCTAAGTACTTTACCTCTTAAATCATTGGTGTTACCTGCAGATCTTCTGGCATCATACTGCTGAAAACCCTGACGGTTGTCTAGCGGCGCATAACCGTTGTTTACGTATTTAGATTTTGGCGCATCAAAAGGAGTGGAGTTATCACCTGTTGATACATATAGTAAGCCACCAGGTCCAAAAGCAATGGATCCGCCAGTATGGCAGCAGATTTCGCGTTGCGAGTAAAACTCAAGGATAATCTTTTCAGAAGCGGTGCTTATTTTATCGTTTACCAGTTTAAAGCGCGATAACCTGTTCACCGAAGGCTTTACCGGACTATAAAAAGCATACACGTATTGGTTCTTTGCAAAGTTAGGGTCAAGTGCTATACCTAATAATCCTTCTTCAGCATTAACATCAGGTGTATTTAATGTTTTAGAATATACCTCAAGTTTACCGGCTTCTTTAAGTGTTTTTGTGCTGTTCTTAAATAGCATGATTTCACCACGGCGCTGCGACACTAAAATATCATAGTTAGGCAATACTGCCAATTCAGTAGGCTCAGTAAGTTGCCCCTTAAGCAGGCTTACTTTAACAAACCTGTTCTGGTCGGGGGTATCAATTCTAAATTTTGATTTGAACTTACTCTGCTTAAGGTCATTTAGCAGCAAAGTATCTGGTTTTTTTGTTCTGGTTAATGGCGGCAGTAAACTGATCGCAATACCAGAAATTAACAATGCAAAAGAAGTTTTCATTAAAAGTTATAATTATCGTGTGTTGTTTCGAGGACTAAATATAAATGAATATTTCATAAAACAAATATATTTTACGCAATCGATTTCCAAACTTTTTTGAAAACACATTTTACAGGCTTGTTCAGCCCAAATCTATTCAGAATGTGACAACTCCTTGTTCACACGTTAGTGTTAGAATTACACATGGTTGTTAGTGTTACTAATACACCTATTAAAGAACTCCATTATTTTTCTGACAAAACACGGAAGAAAATTGTTTTGCTGATCTCCCATAAAAAATGACGTTTTTCTAAAAACTGTACTTTTTTTACAACTTCTAATAAATGTTGATAAATAGTTTTAGCAAAACTTTAAGGGCTTATTTATTGATTTTAAGGGGTTATTGTTTATTGTAACAAAATCATTATTTTGCAATCCTTTTAAACAAACACGAAATTATATACATTTAATTTTTTTTTAACCAAAAAACACAACATGAAGCTTAATTATTTAAGGTTTGGAACAACCGCTTTTCTCTGGTTGTTAGGAACTGCACTTGTGTCTGGTCAGCAACTAGCGGATCAGTCAGAAATTGATCTGAAAGATCTTTCTTCATTTAAGACTCCGGGAAAGACCTGGACGCTTGCTGGTGGTGTTACCGCCAATTTAAATGAAGTAAACGTATTAAACGTTGCAAAAGGTACTGGGATTCTGGTAAACATACCTACCAAGAAAGACCACGGATCAGACCTTTTAACTATTGGTGAACATGGCGACATTGTTCTTGAACTGGATTATTTGCTTGCAAAAGGAGCAAATTCAGGGATTTATCTTCAGGGAGTTTATGAAATTCAATTAGAAGATTCATGGGGTATCCTAAAACCAACATCATCTAACAACGGTGGAATTTACCAACGTTGGGACGATTCGAAACCAGAAGGTCAGCAAGGATATCAGGGATATGCACCACGCCAAAATGTAAGTAAAGCACCTGGCTTGTGGCAACATATTAAAATTGCATTCCAGGCTCCTCGTTTTGATGCATCTGGAAACAAAACAGCTAATGCAAGAATTTTAAGAATTGAGTTGAATGGAGTACTTATACACGATAATATAGAATTATTTGGTGCAACAAGAGGCGCAAATGATAAAGAAAAAGCTTTAGGCGCTTTGCGTTTGCAAGGAGATCATGGTGCTGTAGCTTTTAAAAACATCAAAACTTCAAAATTGCCTACAGAAACGCAAAATGGGAGACAAAGAGGTGACGATACAGACCCTATCTATATAGATGTGGCTACTACACCAAATATTCGCAGTTTTGTTGATGTTCCTAATGGTGGTCCTAAAGTAGTTCATGCTATTTCTGTAGGTAGCCCGACTCAGGTTCACTTTAGCTACGACTTAGACAACGGTGCGTTGTTTCAGGCTTGGCACGGTGAGTTTGTTGATGCAACACCTATGTGGCATGACAGAGGTAACGGTACATCAAGACCTCGTGGAAGTGTAACTGCCTTCACTAAAAAACCGGTTCCTACTTTAGCTAAACTTACCGATGCTCAGGGAGCATGGTTGGCCGATACTACGGGTACAGGATTTAAAACCAAAGGTTATACATTAGATGCTCAGGAACGTCCTACATTTAACTATAACATCTATGGTACTAAAGTTACTGACGCCATCAAAGCAATTGAAAAAGGCCAGGGATTAAGCAGAGAGATCGTTCTTGAAACACCGGTTGATAACATTTATGCATTAATAGCAGATGCATCAAGTGTTGAGGAAGTTTCTAAAGGACTTTACCTTGTAGACGGACAGTCTTTTTATTTAAAATTTGACGATACCAAAGACAAACCTGTTATCAGGGATGTAGACGGCAGAAAACAACTTGTTGTTCTGGTTCGTGGTAAGTTAAATTATTCTATTTTATTCTAAAAAGGGGTTATATAATGAAATACACTTTTAAGACGCTGGCAATGCTGGCTTTAAGCTTTAGTTTTGCAACGGTGTTTGCCCAGGAAACACCAAAAGAAGAAGATTTCTTCAAAATAAATAAGGTAAAAGTACCCGAAGGACCAATTTTAGAGGTTGGTGGATTGGTTACTTTGCCAAACGGAGATCTTGGTATCTCAACCAGAAGAGGAGAGGTTTACATCGTAGAAAATCCTACAAGCAAAAACCCTTACTTCCGCAGGTTTGCATCTGGTTTACACGAAATATTAGGTCTTGCTTATAAAGATGGTGCACTTTATTGCGCGCAAAGAGGTGAGTTAACCAAATTGATCGATAAAGATCAGGATGGTAAGGCTGATGTTTATGAAACTGTTTATGCATGGCCATTAAGCGGTCACTACCATGAGTACAGCTTCGGACCAAAAATTGCTAAAGACGGTACTTTCTTTGTTACCGGTAACGTAGCTTTTGGTGATGAAATGTGGTACCGTGGCGAAAGCCGTGTACCTATGCGCGGTTGGACAATGAACATTACTGAAGATGGAAAAATGCAACCATGGGCAACTGGTCAGCGTTCTCCTGCAGGTCCAAACGTAATAGACGGACAACTTTACTATACAGATAACCAAGGTGACTGGTTCGGTTCTGGTGCAATCTGGAAAGTAGAAAAAGGTGATTTCTTAGGTCACCCGGCCGGATTAAGATGGACTGGAAGAGCTGATTCTCCAGTTAAGCTTACTGAAGAATACTTCAGATCTAAAATCGACGAAAGAAGAGATAAAGATGCACAAGGAAGAGCTATCAAACCTGAAAACAGAGTGAACGAAAACTTCAAAATGTTATGGGAAATGAAAAAAGACTTCCCTGAATTAAGATTACCATCTGTATGGTTGCCTTATGGTATCCTTGGTATCTCTACTTCAGAGCCTGTTAAAATTCCTCAGGGAGCTTTTGGTCCTTTCGAAGGTCAGATTTTAGTAGGTGATCAGGGTATGAGTATCATTTCAAGAGTATTCTTCGAAACGGTAAACGGTGTAGAGCAAGGTGCTTCATTTATGTTCAGAAGTGGTTTCCGTTCAGGAGTATTAAGAATGGCATGGGGTACTGATAATTCATTATTTGTTGGAGAAACTAACCGTGGTTGGGGATCTGCAGGTGATGCAAACGAAGGTCTTGAGCGTTTAGTTTACAACGAAAAAATGCCTTTCGAAATGAAAGCTGTTAGAGCAATGCCTGATGGTTTTGAAATCGAATTTACTAAACCAGTTGATTTAAAATCTGCAGAAGATATCGCTTCTTACGATGTACAAAGCTATTTATATAAATACCATCCGGTTTATGGCTCACCTCCAATTAATAACGAAAAGTTAAAAATTAAAGGTGTTAAAGTATCTGCTGACGGTTTAAAAGCAAGACTTATTGTTGATAATCTTCGTCAGTATTATATCCATACCATTACTGTCGAAGGTGTTCGTTCACAAGAGAACTCTTATCATTTAATTCACCCGATTGCTTACTATACTTTAAATAGCATTCCAAACGGAGAGAAATTATCTATGAATGGTGTAAGTACCAGAAACTCTGCAAACGACCCTGTGGCTAATGCTGTTCCTGGAAAAGCAACTGGTAAAAAACCAGTGGCTGGTGCTAAAACAACTGCTGCACAGAAAGCAGTAGAAGGTGGTGCAAAAACTACTTCGGCTCCAACTTATGCTCAGGTTAAAGGTTTATTAACAAGCTATACTTGTACTGCTTGCCATAATCCTACAAAAAAACAAATCGGACCTGCATTTGCTGACGTTGCAAAACGTAAGTACACTGCAGAAAAGATTCTTTCATTGATCCACAATCCTCAGCCTCAAAACTGGCCGGGTTATGCAACAGAAATGCCACCAATGCCTCAGGTTACTAAAGAGGACGGTATTAAGATAGCAAACTGGATCAACTCTTTGAACAAATAAATGTCTGGAGTTCTATTGTCCAATTAATTTAATCGGCATTTCCCTTGAATATCTGTGGGGAATGCCGATTAATTTTATATTTTAGTCCCTCATTTCAAAAAACCAATATAAACAATGAATAAACTAGACTACCGCGATTATATTGTATTCTTTATATACTTTATAATCGTATCAGCTTATGGATTTTGGATCTACTATAAGAAGAAAACCAAAACCGCCGATTCAAAAGATTATTTTCTTGCAGAAGGCTCTTTAACTTGGTGGGCAATTGGTGCTTCTCTTATAGCCTCAAATATATCTGCTGAACAGATGATAGGTATGAGCGGATCAGGATTTAAGCTCGGCCTTGCAATTTCTGCTTATGAGTGGATGGCAGCAGCAACGCTAATTATTGTAGCTGTATTCTTTATGCCGGTTTATCTTAAGAACAAGATATTTACCATGCCACAGTTTTTAAGTCAGCGCTACAATGAAAAGGTAGCAATGATCATGGCAGTATTCTGGTTAATGCTTTACATTGTGGTAAACTTAATGTCTATCCTTTATCTGGGGGCTCTGGCCATTAGCGGTATATCCGATCTTCCAATTACTTTCTGTATCCTTGGGTTAGCCGTATTTGCTATTATCATCACTTTAGGTGGTATGAAAGTTATTGGTTATACAGATGTTATCCAAGTGTTTTTCTTAGTGCTTGGTGGTTTAGTTGCTTCTTATATTGCATTGAACATCATTTCTGGTCAGCAGGGTATTGTAAAAGGTTTCGCCATTTTAACTGACGGTGCATCAGAGCATTTCCACCTGATTTTTAAGAAGGACAATCCTAACTATATGGATCTTCCTGGTTTAAGTGTTTTAATAGGAGGTATGTGGATTGCTAACTTAAGTTATTGGGGATGTAACCAATACATCACTCAAAGGGCACTGGGCGCTTCTTTACCGGTTGCAAGGGCAGGTCTTTTATTCGCGGCATTCTTAAAAATGCTGATGCCTGTAATTGTAGTTATACCTGGTATCGCTGTTTATTATATTATTAAAGAAAAGATCCCGGCAATTAGTCCTGATAGTTTATTGACTTCATCGGGTGTTCAGGATCCGAATAAGGCATATCCTGCGTTGTTAGGTTTGTTGCCTGTTGGTTTAAAAGGACTTTCATTTGCTGCATTAACCGCTGCTATTGTTGCTTCTTTAGCTGGTAAAGCAAATAGTATTGCTACCATTTTTACATTAGATATTTACAAGAAAGCCTTTAATCCTGGTGCAGGTGAAGGAAGATTGGTAAACGTTGGTAAAATTACTGTAATCGTTTCTATGTTACTTGCTGTAGTATTGTCGCTAATAGTAGGAGATGCATTAATGGGCGAAGGAAAACAAGGATTCCAGTACATTCAGGAATACACAGGTTTTGTATCACCGGGTATTTTTGCCATGTTTATCTTAGGTTTCTTCTGGAAAAAAACAACTTCAAATGCAGCATTATTTGCTACTGTGGGTGGTTTTATTACCTCAGTAATCTTAAAATTCTTACCAGGATGGGTAGATTTAGCTCCTTTACATGATTACGGATGGTCTGTAGCTAACTCAGCTGGCGTATTTGAAATGCCGTTTATGGATAGAATGCTGATTGTATTTGCAGTCTGTGTAATCGGAATGTATTTCATCAGTATCTATGAAAACAAAAAAGGTGTTGTTACAAATGGATTAGAAGTTGATGCGAAAATGTTTAAGGTGTCTACATCTTTTGCAGTTGGCGCATTAATTATTGTAGCAATGTTAGTTGCATTGTATACTGCTTTCTGGTAGTAGTTAAGAACACTTACATAAAAAAGGCGCCTTGAATTATCAAGGCGCCTTTTTTATTGCTTTTGTCATTTCCGTCATCTCGACGATAGGAGAGATCTCTCCTGTCGTCGAGATGACGAGGCGTGTGCTAGTATTTAAACACTTTACCACCAACCATTACTTCCTGTGTTGCTTCATCAAACGTAGCCTTTTGGCCAGTTCTTGCTGATGCATTTGTCATAATGTTTGCAATAGAGTGATAGTAACCAGCTTCAACAGGAGCATTTGTTTCTTTTCTGCTGCGTACACATTCCATCCAATTGCGCATGTGAGCTGAAGTCAGTTTATCACCACCAGTATTAGCAGAAGCTGCTACCTTTTCGGCAATCTCAGTAAGCTTAAGTTCAGGCAGCAAATTAGCTTTCATATTCATTTCAGCAGCTGCTTTTGCAGTAAGTCCACCTCTAGGAGATACAGTATTGGTATTCAGGTTCATTTCTCCTCCATTCGAATAATAGATCTCAGCAGGGTTTTCATCGCCGTTGTGCATTCTTGAAGTAAATACCACCTGGAATCCATTATCAGGATCATTTGGCTTACCATAATCAAATACAGCAGTAGTAGTGTCCCAGTTTCTGCGACCATCTTTCCACTGATAAATACCACCATTAGCCACAACGCTTCTTGGGTGTTTCAAATCAGTAAACCAGTGCACCGTATCAATCTGGTGCGACATCCATTGACCAGGCATTCCAGACGAGAAAGGCCAGAACAAACGATACTCTAAATATTTACGTGGATCCCATTCCTCAAACGGACGGTTTAATAAGAAACGTTTCCAATCTGTATCTTCCTGTTTTAGTTTAGCTACAAGGTCAGGTCTGCGCCAGCGTCCGGGCTGGTTTACATTCCAGCTTAGCTCTACCATTGTAATATCACCAAACTTACCATCTTTTATAAACTGAGAAGCTGCTTTGTAGTTCGCGCCACTTCTGCGTTGCGAGCCAATCTGCAATATCTGTTTCGATGCTTTTACAGCTTTTAACGTTGCTCTTGCATCTTCCATAGTTTCAGCAAAAGGCTTTTCGCAATACACATCACACTTGGCGTTTACGGCTTCAATTGCATGAGACGCATGAGCAAAATCTGGTGAACTGATAATAACTGCGTCAATATCTTTTAAACTATACAACTCATCGTTATTGCGGCATGCAGTTATATTGTGCCCAAATTTTTCCTTTAAATGATCAACACCTAAACCGCGACGGTAATTCCACAAATCAGATACAGCAACCATATCAAAATTCAATTCTTTGTGGTGATTTAGGAAACTAGGCAACAGGGAACTTTTGAAGCGGTCAGAAAAGCCAACCACACCAACTCTTACTCGGTCATTTGCACCAATAATATTTCCATAACTTTTTGCACTTAAACCCATAGTACCTAAATAGGTTCCAGCAGCTGCGATGGCAGATTGCTTAATAAATTTTCTTCTTGAATCTAACATGATCTATGATTAAAGTTGTTTAATTTTTATACTTCTATACGAAACGTTATCGCCGTGGTCCTGAAGCAAAATATGCCCTTTAGGAGCCATGCCAAAGTTTTTCCAGTCTTTATACTTACTACCAGCAACTAAAGCAAGAAATTCCGGAGTTCCTCTGGTAAATTCTACAACCTTAAAGCCATTTAACCAGTATTCAATTCTGTTATCAGGGAATACTCTGATCAAACCTCTGTTCCACTCTCCAATTTTTCTTTGCGCATTAGGGATTTTTTTACTTGTAATAAGGTCATATAATGAACCGAGCGTACGGTTGCCGTTTTTACCTAGCTTAGCATCCGGATGTCTTTCATCATCAAGGATTTGATACTCCATGCCAATTGCTGAGCCCGTGTTTTTCTCAGACAGCGTTACAAAATATTTAACACCACTATTTGCACCTTCAGTAAGTTTAAAATCGAACTTCAACTGAAATGCACCATATTCTTTAACAGTAACAATATCACCACCATTAGTAGATTCTGCACCATTAGATTTTACAACGCTAAGCACACCATCTTTAATTTCCCATCCTTTTTCAGGAAATTTGGTTTTGTATGCACCAACCCAGCCGTTAGTAGTTTTTCCGTCCCATAATAAAGAAAAACCTTCTGCTTTTTCCTGCTTAGATAAATCATTAGGAACCATGTTTACTACATAAATGTCGTCTATTTTAGATGGCTTAAGGTTTTCCGTCTGTATGCGTACGTTACGCCAGCGGATCTGTTTGCCGGGAGTGTCATTTTTTCCAATTGCGTGTACCTGCAAAGCGATGAAGCCAGATGGGGTCATTGCATCTACAACATTTGCAGTGGGAACACCATTAACCCAGGTTCTTATAGAGTTACCGATACACTCGATATGGTATTTATTCCATTGATCCTTTTTAAAAGCAGCCTGACCTTTAGGATTAATATCTAAAGGATATAACCATCCGCGACGCGCTTCATCGTATAATCCACCGCTCCATTTTCTGTCAGACGGATCTACTTCCACCTGATAGCCATGCACCCTGCCATTATTATAATCAGCTTTACTTTCACTTCTGATCTGTATACCCGAATTCATAGAATTATCAACCAATAACTCTACTTCAAGTATAAAATCACCATAATTTTTTTCTGTCGTTAAAAAAGAGTTAGGAGTGTTTGAAACCGTAGTTCCAACAATCTCCCCATTTACGACTTCGTATTTTGCCTGGCCGTTTAATTGTTTCCATCCCTGTAAATCTTTTCCATTAAAAAGATTTTGCCATTTCCCTGTTTGCGCCTGTAATGTAAACGGAGTGGTTCCAAACATCAGGGCAGCAACAATCAGTAACTTTGTTTTTTTCATTAGTGTGTATTATTTGTTTTAATCTATGTTTAAGAGTTATTTTCCAAAATTGGCAGCCTGCTTGTTCAATGTATCAGCAGAAACTTCTGTACCTGAACCTACAAGGATTCTGTAACGAAAAGTAACAGATGCGCCAGGTTTTAGGGTTAGATTTAAAGATTCTTTTCCTTCGCTGAATATGGCCTGTCCAAGTGGATTAGCAGCAAACAAACCGTAATCACGTGCATGCCAGTAAGTAGGATAGCCGGGGTTTTTAGGGTGATCTATGATTGCTACAGAAAGCGATTTGCCTTCTTTAACTCCGTATAAAACACACCAGTTACCTCTGGTGCCCCAGGCATCATTACCTTTTTTACCGGCACTGGTTAAATAGGTGCCATTTGCGCCGTTACCTGATGCTGAAACTTTTGTTGTATTTCCTTGACTATCAGTAAATTCTTCTACTTTATTTGAAGGGAATTCCAGCTCTTTGGTAACACGGATACCTAGCATACCATCTTTAATATCTTTAAATTTCACAGTGTCTTTTTGAGCAGTAAGTGTGGTTATTCTGTCAATAATTCTGGCATTGTCAGTTCCCGAGAAAACAAATGTAGTTTGCTCTTTTAACAGTATATCTTTGGCCTGATTTTCCCAGTTCGCGGTATAGCTTAACTTACCACTGGCTTTGCCGTTTTCAACCTTGTCTACCTTCACATTCCTGATCCATCCATATTTTACTTTCTTTTCTGCAGGTATAGCAAAAGAGTTGTTCCAGAAGTCTAGCCCATTTACACTTTCATAGTTAAGCCACAAGCCAACGTGGTGCGGATGATCTACGCGTTCGCCCTCGCGTTTATTTAAAGGAAAGCCCCTGGTTACAATAGCACCATCGGCAGCGAGTATCGGATAGAGTATGGGCTTTTCCATATTCTCAGGATAGATAAAACTGGTAAAGGGTTTACCATCTATCAGCACATCGACTTTGCGCTCCTGATCATTTCTTACAAGAGAAACATTTTTATTTTGCGCATTAGCATTTAAGCTAAAGTAACAACAGGCAATAATCAAGTATTTTTTCATTCAGATTGTCCAGATTTTAAACATATTTGGTTAACTAATATACCGCTCTTGGAATTGAAATTCCCCAGAAAAATGCATTTTGATATTGAAATATTACGAAAACGATTGCGAAGAATGCCTCCAGATTTCAGCAATTAGCCTTATAATTGTATATAGAAAAAGCCACCCAAAATGAACCGTAAACATTTTCTTTCCTTTGTTGTCACAGCCGGAGTATCTGCTTCAACGTCAAAGGTATGGAGTAATACTGAGGCGGTAAATAAAGTGATAACCTCAGAGTTGGCTAAATCAAAAATACCACCGTACCTTAAGCCGGGCGATACCATAGCAATAACAAGTCCGGCCAGCTACATCTCTTTATTAGACATCCAGCCATCCGTACAATTGATGCAAGGCTGGGGCTTTAAGGTCGAAACCGGGAAAACGATAGGAGCAAAAGACTTTTCACTTGGAGGTACCGATCAGGAAAGAGCAGCAGATTTGCAGCGGATGTTAGATGATCCTAATATCAAAGCAATTATGTGTGCCAGAGGGGGCTACGGACTGGTACGGATAATTGATAAGCTGGATTTTACAAAGTTCAAAGCCAATCCAAAATGGATAATAGGCTTTAGCGATATCACGGTTCTTCATACACATATTCATAGCAATTATGGTATTGCAACCATACATTCTAAAATGTGCAACAGCTTTCCAAACGATTGGCTGCTGGCAAAACCCATTCAAATAGAAACAATTCTCTCGATAAGACAGGTACTAACCGGCGAGGATGTTAAATACACTGCGCCACCGGTAAGTTATAACCGGCCGGGTAAAATAGAAGGTGTTTTAGTAGGGGGCAACCTTAGCCTCATTGAAACCCTTGCGGGAAGCAATTCCGATCTTAAAACTGATGATGCCATCTTATTTGTGGAGGACACCCATGAAGAACTGTACAGTATCGACAGAATGTTTTGGAACCTAAAACGCAGCGGAAAACTAGATAAGCTTAAAGGATTAATTATAGGAGGCTTTAGCTTAAAAGAAGAAACTCCGGGCGAAGAATTTGGCAGGACAGTTTACGAGATCGTAACAGAGAAAATAAAGGAATATGATTACCCTGTATGTTTTGATTTCCCTGTGGGTCATCAAATCAATAACTTTGCACTCAAATGCGGTGCAAAGCATATCCTTAATGTAGATGAAAATGGCAGTTCCCTTGTATCCATCTAATCCTGCTTCCATAAAACTCTCTGAGCTTACCGGTCAAATCCAGCAGGCAATAGATGGGGTATTCGGACAAAGAACCTTTTGGGTAATTGCCGATGTTACCAATTATACCTACAAGCCACAAAGCAATTACCATTATTTTGAACTGGTAGAGAAAGAAAAATCATCTAACAGGATTCTCGCTAAAATTGCCGGAAGGGCCTGGGGAAACGCCTCTGTAAACATTGCCAACTTTGAACAGGCAACCGGACAGAAGTTTAAAAACGATATTAATGTTTTGGTACAGGTTACCGTTCAATATAACCCCGCTTTTGGCCTGCAGCTAAATCTGATAGATATAGATACCAACTTTACCCTCGGCCTATTTGAACAGCAACGAAAAGATACGCTAGAAAGGCTGGTCAGGGAAAATCCCGAATTCATTCAAAAAAGGGGAGAGCAGTACTTTACTAAAAACAGTGGCCTGCAATTAAATAAAGTATTACAACATATTGCCGTTATTTCCTCAGATACATCTGCGGGTTATATGGATTTTAAGCATACGCTTGAAAATAACTCATTTGGGTACAATTTTATAATTGATAACTATTTTACCCTAGTGCAGGGTGATGTAAATGCCAAACAGATTCTTAACAAGATCATAGAAGTATATCAATCTGCCAAAGCATATGACGCAGTGGTTATCATTAGAGGCGGTGGTTCGCAAACCGATTTTCTCATATTTGATAATTACGACCTGAGCAGGGCAATCGCTAAATTTCCCATTCCGGTAATTACAGGAATAGGGCACCAGAAGAATGAAACCATTGCCGATCTTATGGCACATACTTCAACCAAAACACCAACCAAAGCAGCTGAGTTAATAATTGCGCATAACAGGGCATTTGAGGAATCGGTATTGAGCATTCAGAAAATGATGCTGATTAAAACATATCAAATGATCAATCATCATAAAGACAGGCTTAATCATCTGAATCAGATTACCATAAACACCACAAGAAACCTGTTGCATGAGCATCACAGAAGTATTTTAAATTTATCAGGCCTGATACTCACCAACCCTAAAATAATCATCTCAAACAGGCGTAAGGACCTCAGTAACCTAAACAGCAACCTGCAATCATACAGCAGAATGTATTTTGCTAATAAAAGAGGTTATATAGGCCACTTTCAGTCGCTGGTAAAATTGATGAGTCCGCAAAGTATCCTCAATAAAGGCTTTGCGATTATAAAAATAGACGGGAAGATTGTAAGCAATGCAGATGGGGTAGAAGCCGGTCAGGAGTTAACAGTCAGATTGGCTACAACAGAAATAAAGACAACAGTAAAATCTAAATCCAGATACAATGGGAACGAATTTAACATATGAGGCTGCCTATAAGGAGCTAACTGAGATTGCACAGGAAATAGAGAATGAATCTGTTTCAGTAGATGTACTTGCTGATAAGGTTAAGCGTGCATCGGAACTGATTGAGTTTTGCCAAACCAAACTAAGGGCAACAGAAATAGAAGTAAACAAGATCATTAAACAAATGGAGAACCAATAAACTATAACCAGTTATTGGCTTTGTACCACTTAACTGTATCAATTAATCCCTTTTCAAGATTAAACTTAGGTGCATAGCCAAGATCCTGCTTTGCGCTGTCAATATTGCAAGCCCAGTTAATAGCAGTAAGCTCTGCCATCTTTTCTTTATTTAAGGTAGGCGTATTCTTACTGTTTAAATAAATGAAATCCATAAATGAAGCCATAGCTCCAACAACAGGTACGGGTAAATGGAACTTAAAAGTTCTTTGCTTTAGTGTCTTTTTAACCAGTTCAGCAAGCGCATAACGATCGTAAACATTGCCGTCCGAAATATTGTATTGCTTTCCATTAATCTTAACAAAAAGAGAATTTACAATAACATCAGCAAGGTCTTTTACATAAATGAAGCTCAGCTGCTGTTTAAAACTGCCTATGTGAGGTTCCAGACCTCTGCTTATACTTTTAAATAGAATAAAAATATCCTTTTCACGAGGGCCATACACCGCTGTGGGGCGAATGGTGATCAGCGGCAGACCCGGAATTTCAGATAAGTATTTTTCGGCAAGTAATTTACTTGTTCCATAATTAGTTACCGGATGGGCAGGAGTATCCTCTTTAATTTCCTTACTAAGATCAACCAACGGACCCAAAGCAGCCAGACTACTCACAAAAACAAACTTTTCTAGTCTGATACTGGCAGTAATTGCGGCAACAGCAAGGTACTCGGTAAACTCAGCATTTATCTTATTGTATTCCGCTTTTGTTTTAGCTTTGGTAATACCGGCAGCATGAATAATATAGTTGAACTGATGTTCTTCGAGCTGAGATCTTAAATTATCTACAGAGCTATAGTCCAGGTCAATATACTTAATGTCAAATACACTCAGGTGACTTTTATTACTGCTTTTGCGAACAGCAGCATAAACCTCTAAGCCAGACTGTATTGCTTTCTCAATAAGATGATAACCCACAAAACCTGTAGCACCGGTAATTAATACCCTTTTACTCATATGGCTTTCTCGTAGATCCTGTATTTTTTATAAGGATCGCCTTTGATGGCAATAATTGCATTATTAACAAGATCGTTATGCTCTAATGTCCATCCCGCCTCAGCGTATTCGAACTTTTTAGCTTTGTAAGATTTAATGATACTACCATAAATACAAGCTTCGATGCCCATTTTACGATAACCATCAACAACGCCCAGAAGTAAAATTCTTATTCCTTTAACGTTTTTCTTACCAAATAATAATTTAAATATACCTGTAGGAAGGAGCCTTCCTTTTTTAATTTTAATCTGGATCTGGTTCATGTCCGGAATGGCAGCGCCAAAACCAACAAGTTTACCATCTTGTTCTGCAACAAAACAAAAATCAGGATCAAGTACCAGTTTAAGATCTTTAGCCTGATAGTCAAACTCCTCATCATTTAATGGTACAAAGCCAGCATTTTTATCCCATGCTTTATTGTAAACCTCACGCAGGTTGGCCGCTTCCTGTTTAAAGTTCTTCATGTTGATCTTACGGATGGTGATGTTATTCCTATTCAAACGCTCCTCTAACCTGTCCATAAGTTTTACAGAGCGGTCGTCGTAATTATCACCATTAAATTTCCAGGCAATAAGATCTACCTTCTTTTTCAAATCCCAGCCCTCCATTAAAGCAGAGTAGTAGGTTGCGTTGTAAGGCATCATAACAACCGGAGGAGAATCGAATCCTTCGATCAATAAACCACAAGATTCATTGGTAGAGAAGTTAACTGGGCCAATAATAGCGCCTGTTACACCTTTATCTTTTAACCATTTGGTTGCAGTATCAAATAATAAATTAGCAGCCTCCTGATCGTTTATGCAGTCAAAAAAACCGAAGAAACCATCATTTGCACTGTTAAAAATATTATAGTTATTGTTCAGTATAGCGGCAATTCTGCCTATGATTTTGTCTCCTTCGAAAAGCAAAAAACACTGCAATGAAGAGTGTTTATGAAAAGGATGTGTTGTAAGTAAGTCTCTTTGAGCTATAAAGAGCTCTGGAACATAATTCGAATCCCCTTTATAAAGGTCGTGAGGGAAATCAATAAACTGACCTAATTGCTTTTTATTGCTAACTGCAACTATGTTTCTCATATAGTTACCTGTGATAAATTAACTTTAACTTGTTTAGCAGCCGCTGCAATTTTTTCAACAGCTTCCTCTATCTGAGCAAAAGTATGTGTAGCCATTAACGAGAATCTTAAAAGAGAAGAGTCTGATGGTACAGCAGGCGAAACCACAGGGTTTACAAATATTCCGTTCTTGCTTAAAATATTGGTGATCAAGAAAGTTTTGTCGTTATCTCTGATGTAAACCGGAATAATCGGGCTATCAGTATGACCTATATCGAAGCCGGCGTCTAAAAGTAATTTCTTAGCATAATTTGTATTGGCCCAAAGCTGATCTATACGCTCAGGCTCAGACTCAATAATATCAAGGGCAGCAATAACACTTGCAACAGCCGAAGGTGGCATACTTGCACTGAACATCAATGAGCGTGCTCTGTGTTTCACAAATTCTATAGTTTCTTCAGATCCTGCAATAAAGCCGCCTAGCGAAGCTAATGACTTACTGAAAGTACCCATAATCAAATCAACCTTATCAGTTAATCCAAAGTGAGAAGCAGTCCCGGAACCATTAAAGCCGATTACACCTAAGCTGTGTGCATCATCCATCATAATGTTTGCGCCAAACTCATCAGCAATTTTTACGATCTCCGGTAAATTAACCAGGTCACCCTCCATGCTGAAGATACCATCGGCAACAATTAGTTTTGCAGCATCTTCAGGCAATCTGCTCAATTTCTTGCGCAAATCATCCATGTCATTATGTGCATATTTTATAGAACGTGAAAACGATAATCTGCTGCCATCAATGATAGAAGCATGGTCGTATTCGTCAAGAATTAGGTAGTCATTTCTATCAAGTAAACATGATATTACACCTAAATTAACCTGAAATCCTGTGCTAAAAAGAACGGCAGCTTCTTTACCTACATATGCAGCCAGTCTTTTTTCCAGTTCAATATGTATGTCAAGTGTACCATTTAGAAATCTTGATCCGGCACAACCAGTGCCATATTTATCAACTGCAGCTTTTGCTGCTTCTTTAATTTTTGGGTGATTTGTTAACCCTAGATAGGAGTTAGAACCAAACATCAGAACTCTCTTCCCATCTATCATCACTTCCGTATCCTGTGCTGATTCTATTGCTCGGAAGTAAGGATATAAGCCTTTTTCCTTAATTGCTGAAGCATCTTTAAAAGCTGCTATCCTATCTTGTAATTTTTTGCGCATGCTAGTACTATATGTTTAGATTACAGGGTTGGTTATTGTTGATGTCGGTTTATGTTCCAAGAAATGATTCCTAAATCTATATAATCCCCTTTTGTAATTAGTTTGAAAAATCAACATCTATGCCAATTAAAAAAAACTTCTCAAATCTAAGATCATAAATACAGAAAACAAAACTTGAACTCAACCAAGTTTGAATATATTAATTTTTAAAACAAAAATTACAATTTTCTTATAATTTTAATTCGAATAGCTCCGAATTATTAAGAAAAAAATTGCTTTTTGCAGGCCAAAGATAATGATTTTTATAATCCTACACTCTGACTTCAATAGTATTTTAGTCAAATGAAACTCTTTTTTTTTGCCTACCGCTGTTTGCAGGTGAACAGCAGACTCCGTAATACCGCATTTTAGGCCGTCTGGATTGAGTTTGTTCATAACACCTCGTCATTCTGAGCTGTCGTCATCTCGACGAAATTTTATGCTAAATCTATTTTATGTTACCAACGACTTCCAGACGAGTATTGAACGGCTTTGCAACGACTCTGAAGGCCTTTTGTCAATTAAGTATCTTTTTAAAGTGATATAGGAAACGGATGAAGGGCGAGGATGCATTAAAAGGAAACAGGGATGAATCTGGCGATTATCCCTGTTATTAATAGATGGTTGGTCCACCACAGACCAACCTAAACCAAACAAACTGATCATATAACGAGCGATATTGTTAATTTGTTTTCAACGAAAAAAATAAAAACAATTTCATGACAAATCCCCCTTATTGTATAACGTTTTATCATGTAACGTAATTGATAAAAACCTAAAACGATGCTGTAGAAACGTTATATTAGTACTTATTGTTCATATTTTAATTATTTACCTATGGATCAGAAAATCATCAATTTATACGATGAATACACCCACAGCAAACTGAGTAGGAAAGAATTCATGAAAAAGCTGGCTATCATTACCGGAAGCACAGCTATAGCCTTAACAGTATTACCTTTACTTGAAAACAATTATGCATCAGCCTCCAGTTTTAATGATAACAGCATTAGTACCGAAAACATTACCTATCCTGGTGCAGATGGTGATGTAAAGGCTGTGCTGGCAAAGCCAAAGGACAAAAAGAACCTGGGTTGTGTACTTGTTATTCACGAAAACAGAGGGCTAAACCCTCATATTATAGATGTAACCAAAAGAGTAGCTGCCGAAGGTTTTATTGCTTTAGGAGTGGATGCCTTATCGCTATTCGGCGGAACACCCTCGGATGAGGATAAAGGCCGGGAGCTGATCGGAAAGCTGGATCCGGCAAAAAACTTGCAGAACTATCTGAAAGGACTTGAATATTTGAGAAGCAGGAAAGATGGAAACGGAAAAACCGGATGTGTTGGTTTTTGCTGGGGCGGGGGCATGGCAAACAAACTTGCAGTAAGCGATCCTAAGTTGCTTGCAGCAGTTGCATACTATGGAGCACAGGCAGCCGCAGAAGATGTTCCTAAGATAAAAGCCAGTGTAATGCTTCATTATGGTGGACTCGATGAGCGTATAAATGCGGGAATTCCGGCTTATGAAGCAGCTTTGAAAGAAAATCATATAGATTATAAAGTCTATATTTATGAAGGCGTAAATCACGCTTTTAATAACGATACTTCGCCGACCAGATACAATGAAGCGGCTGCTAAACTGGCCTGGCAAAGAACAATATCTCTGTTTAAAGCTAAATTAAGCTAGGTTCGATTTGTCGGTTATAATTATTTAAGAAAAAAGTAATGTTTTTTTACAATTAATAAAACAAAATTTTCTCTTGGGTGTTATGAAAAATATTATATAATTATACTTATAACTGACACTAGCATTGGAATTTAAGCGAAAAATGCTTAACTTTGTGCAAATTTTTAGAAATTAATGAAGATATTTATTACAGGCCTTCCTTTAGAAGTGGGGGAAGATGAATTAACAGCCGTATTTGGTGATTTCGGTCAAGTAAAATCACTAAGGATTATCAAAGATCGCGAAACTGGTCAGAGTCGTGGGTTTGGTTTTGTGGAAATGCCGGTAGAAGAAGAGGCAAAAGAAGCAATCAAACGCATGAATGGCGGCGATTACAATGGTAACCGTATCAAAGTTGCTGAAGCACAAGAAAAACCAAATACTGGTGGTGCTGGTGGTGGTGGCTTTAAACGCAATAACCGTACAGAAAAAAGCTATTAATTAGCTTTTTTATTAAAATTAGTTACTGATTCTATTTTAATATACTAGAGCAGCAGTGGTGACATGCGTCATTTATTGCTGCTTTTTTATTTTAAAAAAATTACCTGCTAATTCATTAGATTAGTAGAATGAACGTGGACTATATTGCTTTATCGGTTCCTATATTCTTTATTCTGATAGGAGTAGAGCTAGCTTATTCTTTCTATAAGAAGTTAAACTATTACCGCTTAAACGATTCCATTTCCAATTTAAGCCAAGGCATTGGTCAGCAGGTAACAGGCGTTTTCATGAAAACAGCGCTCTTCTTTGGCTACATGTATATTTTTGAACATTGGCGGTTATTTGATCTTCCGCAAACCATATGGGTCTGGATCATACTTTTCATTGGGGTTGATTTTTTCTACTATTGGTTTCACAGAATGAGCCATCAGGTAAACGCACTCTGGGCAGCTCACATTGTACACCACCAATCTGAAGAATATAACCTTACCGTAGCTTTAAGGCAATCCTGGTTTCAGGGATGGTTTTCATGGGTGTTTTATTTACCTCTGGCTTTTATTGGGTTTGATCCGATCATGTTCCTCACCTTAAGTGCTTTTAATACTTTATACCAGTTTTGGATTCATACCAGAGCTATAAAAAGTATGGGACCATTAGAATGGATTTTAAATACACCTTCTCATCACCGAGTGCATCATGGTTCCAACCCAAAATACATTGATAAGAACCATGCAGGTACTTTAATTATCTGGGATAAAATTTTTGGTACCTTTCAAAAAGAAGAAGAAGAGGTGTACTATGGCATAACCACTCCATTGGCCAGCTGGAATCCTATCTGGGCAAACGTACATTACTGGAGTGAACTTTGGAATACCGCAAAACAAAGCCCTAAATGGAGCGATAAAATAAATGTATTTCTTAAGCCACCCGGATGGTTCCCAGCGCATTTGGGTGGCTTTAAACCGGCAAAGGATATTGATCCTGCCAGTTATGCAAAATACAATCCTGAGTTTCATCAGAAATTCTCCGGATATGTGCTTTTGCAATTTTTGATAGGCTTAGCCACAGGATCAGCCATTTTGTTTTTAAATGCAACCTTGCCTGCAACACCCTTAATAAGTGGTTCTGTGTTTTCAATACTTACACTATTAACCTGCGGTGCATTGCTCGAAGAAAAGAAATGGCTCATTTATTTTGAATACTGCCGACTCCTATCAGGTATTTTAATAATTTTGCTGCTTAATTTCCCTATTGGGTACCAGGTGATATTTGCGGGCTTACAAATCGTTTCATTAGTCTGGTTCTATAATCTTAACAAACTGAATACCCATGCTCAAGAAGTACCTGAAGTTTAACCTCATATTTGCCCTGATTTTTATACTGCAGCTTGTGGCAGAGTATTACGAGCTTTCGGCTTTAAAATACATTACAAAACCACTCATCGTTATCTCTTTACTTATCATGTTTGCAATAAGTACCAAACTAAAAGGTCGCTTTCATAAACGTTTGTTTACAGGCTTGGTTTTTGGCCTTATAGGCGATGTATTGCTTATGCTGGTATGGAAAAACGAAGCTTTTTTTACCTACGGACTAATTGCTTTTTTACTTTGCCATATCTTTTATATCCGCGCATTTTATCTTGATTTCTCGTCTGCACCCCAATTAGATAAAAAAGGAGCAAGGATCGCCATTGCGCTTTGTGCTGTGTTCAGTATCAGTTTTTATGTTTACATCAGGCATGGGCTTGGCGCAATGAAACTACCGGTTATGGTTTATACTTTTGTGATCAGTTTAATGATGATGATGGCAGCGTTCAGAAACATGAGGGTAAATAAAATCAGCTTTAACCTGATTCTTTTTGGCGCAATATTTTTCCTGATCTCTGACTCAACACTTGCTTATAATAAGTTTGTTAAGGGCTTTGATCTTGCAGGATTGTTGATTATGGCAACTTACATGATCGCGCAATATTTGATTACCATAGGAGGCATCGAGCGTCAGCTTGTAAAAAGAGAAGATTAGTTCTTTTCCTTTTCTTTTTCCAACACAGTGAAATGCTGTACCAGCCTTTCGCCATTCTCATCAACGAGTGTTAAAATATGTTTGCCAGGCGCCGGACTAACAGCCAGCTGATGATAATTCTTGGTTGTGGCAACATACTCATTATCAATATGCCAGTAAATCTTAGCGCTAGCGTTTCTGTGGGTAGCATTTAACACAATTTTCCCTCTGGTGCCATCAAACTCAACAGGAATATAAACCGTGGCGTAGTTTCTTGGATAGATCATTTCCATTACAAAGTTATTCCCGGCATCGCCGCAACCAGGTTTAAATGGAGGCAGCTCCTTATAATCACTATTTTTGATCTTATAATAATATTCCATAGACGGAGGTAAAATAAACCACGATTTATGCACCATGGCAGATGGCGCTTCGCATTCATCGGTTACCCTGTAAGTTCCTG
The DNA here is from genome assembly GCF_056395985.1 of Pedobacter sp. 05T44. Lineage (NCBI taxonomy): Bacteria > Pseudomonadati > Bacteroidota > Sphingobacteriia > Sphingobacteriales > Sphingobacteriaceae > Pedobacter > Pedobacter sp. 05T44. The sequence continues at coordinate 115,174 of NZ_JBFTKO010000010.1, read as the reverse complement.
TACGGTCCAGATGGACCATTTTATGGTAGGGGCAAAGACCTGTTTTTTCACCTGCCGGAGAAACCAGCTGTATCACTTTATCAGTGCAATATTCGCCAGCTTTATAGCCACTTTCTTTGCAAACCACAATTTTCTTAAGTTTACTTGTAGGGGTTTTAAACCATTTAACAACAGGTAATTGCTTAAAAATATCAAACATAACAGGAGCAGCAGCATCTATACCGGTTAAGCCCGGTCGGCCTTCGCCATCGGCATTGCCAACCCAAACGCAAACTACATAGTTCGGATTAAGTCCAACTGCCCAGGCATCCCTGAAACCGAAACTGGTACCTGTTTTCCATGCCAATCGCTGCGAAGAGGAAAACTGTTCCCATAAACCTTCCTCGCCCGGCCTCATTAACTCCTCCATAGCATTAAATGCATTCCAGATAGAACCATGATCAATGGCTGAGTTTACTTCAGTCTCAAACTCATCAAAACGTTTATCCCGCTGTTCGTTCACATACAAAGGCTCATCGTAATCATGCGGATTGTACCTGCCTTTATAATCATTAAAATGGTTAAGCGTTCTGGCCATTCCCATATAAGTTCTTGCCAGGTCCCACATCGTTACCTCGCTGCCACCAAGAATAAGTGAAAGCCCATAATGATCGGCTGGTTTGTTTAGCGTAGTAAAGCCCAATTGTTTAAGCTTATCATAAAACCTTTGGTACTTATAGTTCTGCAGCATTTTAACCGCAGGGATGTTTAGAGAGCGGCTCAGCGCTCTATCGGCTTGTATGGCACCATCGTAGCCCATATCATAATTTTGGGGCGAGTAGCCGCCTATTTGGGTGGGTATGTCGGCTATTAAAGTTTTAGGAAGTATAAAGCCATCATTTAACATACTGGCGTACAGAATGGGTTTTAATGTACTTCCCGGACTCCTTGGTGCCTTAATCATATCCACATGACTTTCCAGTTCGGTGTTTTCCGGTTGGTAGATGTTGCCAACATAACTAAGTACAGTACCTTTTTTTACATCTAAAACCAATGCTGCAATGTTGTTAATGTCGTTTGCCCGATATCGGTTGTTGTAGCGCTTCAGCAAACTGCTTACCCGTAGTTGCAAATCATAATCAAGTGTAGAAGTGATCCTTGTAGATCCTGTTTTTAAGGCCGACCGCTCTGCCTTAAATCTGTTAAGTAAATGCGGTGCGTTTTGAGGCAGTTGTTGTGGCTTGCCCGGAATAGGCTCCAGCTTAGATAGATTGGCGGTTGATTGGTCTATGATTTTTAATACCGCTAATTTATCCAGCAGATCGTTCCGTTTTTTAATCAGTCGGGGAGAGTTTTTGCCAGGGTGTACCAGTGACGGGCTGTTTGGTAGCACAGCCAGTGTAGCCATCTCTCCCCAGGATAAACTTTCGGCACTGCGGCCGAAGTACCTCCATGCTGCAGCATCCAATCCAACCACGTTACTCCCAAAGGGGGCGTTGCCGGCATAGAGCTTTAAAATTTCTTTTTTTGAATAGCTGGCTTCTAGTCTGATAGCCAGGATAACCTCTATTAGCTTTTGCCAAACTGTTCTGCTTTCGCGTCTGGATAGCCTGATCACCTGCATGCTTATTGTGCTTCCGCCACTTACCACACTTTTGGCTTTAAAGTTTTGGCGCATAGCTCTTGCCATAGCAATAGGATCTACACCGGGGTGGTAATAGAAACGTTTATCTTCAAAAGCGACCAGACATTGCGCAAATTTCTCTGGTATGGTGTCGGCTACAGGGAAACGCCATTGCCCATCTTTAGCAATAGAAGCGCTTAATAAATCGCCATTTGAAGCTTCTACAACATATGAGGTAGGGCTTACAAAAAGCTTTGAAGGCAAAGAAAATAGGAATATAAGTAGTAAAATGAGGAAAACAACATCCGTCATCCAGAGCGCAGCGAAGGATCTCTTGTTGTTGCTATTCAAGAGATCTCTCCTTTGTCGAGATGACGGAAGTCCGGTTTCAGGAAGTCCTGTTTTGGTTAATTTACAACTACTCACTTACTTTATACCTACCCACTTGCTTATTTAATAACCTGCACCCATTTTCCTGCTTCTGTTGCACTTATGCTGTTGTTATACATTGCTTCGCACTGAACAGCCGATAAATAGTACCTACCAATATAAGATGCATTTAAAAGCACTTTATAAATAACCGTTTCGTTCTCACGCAGGTTAAAATAAGTAAACACACGATCATCTCTAATATCCCTGTAAGTATATGGCGATGAAGCAATGATGCTTTCATTGTCATTTACGCGGGTATTAATGATTTCCCATCCCGATGGGAAGATCTGTGTAAGTGCCATTTGCTCATAATATCCACTCTTACCAGGATTTTTAACCACAACTTCAGCATAAAAGTCTGTGCCTTGTTTCAAAGTAGTAGGATCCAACACCTTGCCATTAAGTAATTTATAGCTGATACTCATGTCTAACAGATCAGGGTTGTTCGGTTGAAAATTATTTTGTCCGGCCGAAGGTTGCCCCTGTAAAATCAAACGGGCAAACAACACCCTGTCGCTGGTATTGGTAACAGCCACATTGCCTTTAAATGCCAGTGGCGTGCTAACAATGTACTGGTTTGAATTTACATTGCCTTTTTTACCATCAATAGTATAGCTGTATTTAAGGTTATTTGATGAAGAATTTACACCACAAAACTTTGCGATGCCTAGTAAACTGTAAGCCGTAGTTTGTGTACTGTACCAATCATCTTTACCTAATCTGGCAGCTACCGACTGCAATAACTGCGCTGCTGTACCTTTACGGCCCAATAGAGTCAGTGTTTCCAATATCATGGCCTCATCTCTTAAATCAGAACCATAAGTGCCGCCTAGCTGATTGTAAGGTTTTATTTCAGTAGGTAAATCTTTTATCAGTTTATTGGCTGCATCTGCTTGTCCGGCAAGTTTATATGCGGCAGCCAAACGCCATTTTGCAGATACAGAAAGGTATTCAAATGCCCTTAATCTGTTCATTGCTGCTATCTCCGGTCTCTTGGCCAATGCAAGCACATATAACCTGTACGATTGAGAAAGATCACCACCATAAAAATTACTGCTATTTGGCGCCCAGTTATTGGCTTTTGTTTTTAAATAACGAACAAGTTCATCAATCATTCCTACTGGAAGGGTATATCCTGCATTTTGCGATTCCACAAGGAAATGCCCTGCATAATTGGTTCCCCACTCATCAGACGTACCTTCGCCCGGCCAGTAACTTAAACCACCATCAGTAGTCTGGAAGCCTTTCAACCTGTTAATACCCGCTTTTATGTTTCGCTCTGTATTTGCCTTTTGCTGTTCATTTAAAGCAGTTAATTGGTTAAGGAATAACTGAGGGAATACACCGGAAGTAGTTTGCTCTACACATCCATGCGGATATTGCATCAGGTAACTTAAGCGCTTTTTAAGATTGATAGGAGGTATAGACGAAAGCTCTATAGACCCTGAATTTGTACCAGCCATACCAATAGGCGCATAGTTTAACGACCAATTGGCACCCGGTTCAACTACTGCCGATACCACATTGGTAACAAACGGATTAGGATTACGAATGTCCATCTCTACATCATAAACAGCCTTCTCAGTACCGCTTTGTGCAATGATCTTAACCTTGGCAATACCTGTAACCTCAGGAGCCTTGATTTCGAAATATGCCATCTGTTCGCCTGGTTGTTTAAATCCAAGCTGTTGTGTTTTACTGCCAATTACCTGTAAATTCTGTGCCTGTAGTTGAACAGTTACGTTTTTAAGGTTATTTTCTGTAGCAAATACGGTTGTAGGTAAAGTAAAGCTTTCGCCCGGACCAATAACACGTGGTAAAGTAGCCAGCAGCATTAAAGGTTTTTTAACCTGTACAGATTTCTCTGCAAAGCCATAAGCACCATCTTGTCCGGCAACCACCATTGCTCTTACCGCGCCAATATATTGCGGAAGCGTAAACTTATGGGTTTTGCTTTCGCCTTTGCCCAATGCAAAAGGACCAAGATATTTTACCACAGGTACAAACCTGTTGGCTTTTGCCGGATTCAAATTCCTGTTTACACTGCCATCACCACCAATGCTTAAAATACGTTCCAGATTGCCGCCCCATGCACCAAGTACATAATCGAACAAATCCCATGTTTTAACACCCAAGCCTTCTCGGGCATAAAAAGCACTATGAGGATCAGGAGTTTTAAATCTGGTCAGGTCAAGCAAACCTTCATCTACAATGGCTATTGTATAGGTCATGGCCTTGCCATTTTGTTCCGCAACAGTAATGCTATTCTCTGTTTCAGGTTTAATCTTATCGGCCATTTTAATAACCGGTTTTAAGATCGTTTCAGGATCTTCAATAAGCAATGGAATAGCTCCATACATCCTTATTGGCAAATCATTTACCGTTTGGGCATGTGGCTGAAGCAAAGTAACCACGGCAAACACATTAGGCGCCATGTTCTTTTCGGCCTTAAAGGTAAATTGTGTTTGGCCGGCTTTAGTTTCTGTCCAGAAGGTTTTTAATACCCTGCTGCCATTTTCTATAGAGATTAATGCTCTGCCGCCTTTACCTGATGGAATGGTTAATACCACATCTTCGCCAACATTGAACTTGGTTTTATTGGCAGTAAATGATAGCATAGAGGCTTCGGTAGGGTTGTTGGCCTGTTCACGTTGTGCCCAACCCGGCCAGTCAACATATACAGATTTGCCGGTTACATGGCCACCATTTACATCGCGTACCAGAATCAGATAACGACCCCATTCCGGTTCATCTATTCTTAAATTCCAGCTTCCTTTACCGTTTGATAAAGTGATGCTTTCTTTTTTAACGAGTTTATTATAAGAGTTTTGGGTAAAGTTAGCATAGGAGTTCTGGTCGTCCTGATCCCACCACCAACGCCACTGTACTTTGTATAGCTCAACCTCAACAGTTTTGCCACCTTGTACCAGTTTACCGTTCCTGTCTACATTCACAATATTAACTTTATGATCCTTGTCGGTTACCAGCATTCCGCTTAATTTCTCACCATCAGGGGTTTTAATACCGTAATAGTTGTTGTAAACATGGTAAGGGATACTAAAGTTATCGATACTGAAATTACCGCCTGCTTCAAATACCTTAGTGGTAAAGTTTGCCTTAAGCATGCCCGGAGCAGTATTGTTTTCATTTAAACTGGTATTTACAACGGCAGTTCCATTCTCATTTAGTGTGCCTTCGAATATGGTTTTTACCTGCGATTGGAACACTACTGTAGGGTTATCAAAAGTATACTCATCAAAACCCTTAAAAGTAGTTTTCATGGTATTCAGATTCACATCAACCTTGGCTTTAAGGTTTTTGCCTACAGAACCAAATAACCAGTTTGCCGAAAGCGTGGCTGATGATGCACCGCCAACACCTAAATAGGTAGCATTACCGATATTGAAATTTATCTTTAGCCTGTTAGGCATAACGGTTTCAACCTTAATGGTTTTGCTGAAAACTGCACCACCTGCTTTTACCTTGGCCAGCCAGTTTCCGGTAGGAGCAGTATTTTCTGTAGCCGTTTTAAAAGCATAGAATCCATTTAATGGTTTACCATTGATGATTCTTTTAATTAATTGTCCCTGAGGGTTATATAATTCAAAAGTGACCGGATATCCGCCTGGAAGTTTCTTTAATTTATCTTCAAGAATAAAGGATACGAATATAGAATCGCCTGGTCTCCAAACGCCGCGTTCTCCATAAATGTAACCTTTCAATCCGTTCTGCACCACATCGCCGCCAACATCAAAGCGACTTAATGGAAGCGAACTACCATCATCCATTTTCAGATAGCCACGTTCATCGCCATTTTTAGCGATCAGTAAGAAGGGTTTTCTTTTCAGATCAAAGGTAGCCATACCATCGCCATCGGTTTTAACCGTGTGGATGATCTGACGCTGGTAATCTAACAGCTCCAAAGTAACACCGCTCATTGGTTTAGCGGTAAGCAGATCTGTAGTTACAACAAGCATACTGTTGTCGTTACCACGTTTGGCAATAAGACCAATATTCGAAGCCATTACATTTCTGCTGGCCCATTTGTCATTGGTATAATAGGATGGGGTACAAGGATTGTCACGATCTTCCCATCTGTAATTATTTGGATAATAACTGTTGTAACGCTCCCAGAACTCATCGTCCTCATCAATCTTTTCACCATAACCACGATAGCCGTCTTCATCAGAAGTTTCTTCATCGTTAGTTACTTCAGCACATTTAAATACATTGTACTCATTTCTGAAACCGATGGTTATGCGGTACATGGCACCAGGTTCAGTTTTAATCAGCTTATCAAGATCTAAGGTAAAACGGTTCTTTTTATGCAGATTAAGCGCTTTATCTTCATCTAAACGAATTGTTTTTTGTATCACAGGTTTACCAACACGACGAATCTCACCTCCATCTTTATAGCTGTTGGTTTGGAAGAACTGAGGGATATTATTTTCATAGATCTTGATAACCGTAACATCAACCGCCTTTAAATTGGTTGCTTCGAAAGGCAACACCAATTTACCGGAATTTGGAAGTATGGTACCACTGCCTGCAATAACCACCGAAGGCAGTTTGTTCTCAAAAACGATATTGGCAGTTTTTCCTGCTCCAAGTTTCTTTCCGTTGATATTTTCGATGCCAGAATTTACTGTAAGAGAATAATTGCCTTCTAAAGCCAGGGCTGAGTAAACTTTTACCTGACTGCCATCGATGGTAAACCTTAAATCAGATAAACCGCTTAAAGAGATTAAACCGGCCAGATCCTGAGCTACGCCTACAGGTTCAGAAAGCTGTACTAAGGCATAATCTTCGAGGTCTTGTACTGCTTTCATGTCCAGTACTTTAAATACGCCTTTGGCAGGAACAGCAACGGTTTGTTCGCCTTTGCTGTCGGCATTAATAGCCTCACCAGACCATTTTAAAGTTAGTTTTGTATCCTGACCAGCTTTTTTAATACTATCTATGGTAAAGGCAGAAGTGTTTTTCTCTGGATTATGCTGCCATTTAACTTTTAAAGTTTGCGGAAAATTTAGTGTTAATGCTTTTTCAATCGCCTTTGGGTCTTCCTGATCGGAGGTCGTAATCTCTCCCTTAAGCTTCATATAATCAAGAGAAGTGTTGTTTTGCGACACCAACCCATCCTGAGTTAAATTCATGCCGGGTTTGATCACTCTAAATCCGAACTCAAATTCTTCAAGGTCCTTTTCTGTTTCAGTAACCTTGCTCAAATCGAGATTGGCCTCATAGGTTTCGCCTGATTTTAAAGGCTCATCAGGTCTGAATTCGACTGTTTGCGCATCGATCCAGTAAGCTTTTCCTTTTACAGAAGGAGAGAAGCTAAACAAATCACGGGTGTCGGCAACGCCAACATCACTCATTGTTTTTACTTCACTGGCCAGATGCACCCTTATAAAACTCTTTTTAGAGATGGTTCCGGAAGTGTAAGCTTCTATATATTTAGAATATTTTTGGTTGTAGTCCTTAGGCTTTTCTTTTTTAAAGAGAAAAAAAGATGCAATTCCAGCTAGCAGAAAAGCAGTAATGCCAATAACCAGGGGTTTTTTATTCCTTTGGAAAAAGGAAGAGCGAGATGATTCCATAACACAGATATTTCATAATAAGATGTGTACGAAAATCAACAAAAATCATCGGAAACGAAAATAATTGTTATCCACAAGAGAAAAATGTTGTGGGAATACTTGCAGGTGGCTATTTAATCATTACGCCCGGCATATTAACTAGGGGAACACGGATTAGGTTTTCATCTACAATACTTTCTGGAAGGAAAATAAACTTTTTATCGTAGATGACCCCGTTGATGTAATAGCTTAACCAGTACTCATTTGTTAAGCCAAATACTTCGGTATCAATAGCTTCTACGCCGGCGAAAGACTTCGCTTTAATATCGCCCAGGAAGTGTCTTAATACCGATGTTTTTACCATTTTACCGTCTTTTTCTCCATAACCCTTAGAGCTGATTAATACGTTGTCAAGCGGGATATCTTTAAGATTGATCAGGTAAACGGTCCAGTTTTTTACTTCCGGGCTTTCGTTTTTTAGCACTACGGCCATTGCAACATCTTCAACTATATTTTCAGGAAGGTCTTTTTTCATGTTAAATTATGCAAATCGTCATCTCGAACATCGTGAGAGATCTCTTGAACTATATCTGAACAAGAGATCTCTCACGATGTTCGAGATGACGGGTGTATTAATTATGACAGGCGTACACCTACTTCTTCGCTACTGCTTTCTTTTTTGCAGGTGCTTTAGTTGCTGTTTTCTTTGCAGTGGTACCAGTTTTCTTTGCTGCAGCTTTCTTTGCTGCAGCTTTCTTGGTTTTAGGTTCAAAAGCATTAGGCACTTGCTCAACTATCAATTTTTTAACCTCATCTAAAGAAACTACTTCTAATTCCTCCTGAGTATATTTATCATTAGTAGCCGGGTTTTTACGCAGCTTAAGCATTTCTTTGCCGAAACGGATAAAAGGGCCCCATCTGCCATTTTCTATCGCAATTTTTTCTTCAGCCCATTGCTGAATAAATCTATTTGCTTCTTTTTCTAACTTTTTACCAATCAGTTCTTCAATGTCCGACTGTTTAAGGTTATCAAAATTATAAGCCTTAGGAACATTGATAAACAAATCATTCCATTTAATAAACGGACCGAATCTGCCTTTTCCTTTAGTAACTGGTAAGCTCTGGTAATGAGCAACAGGAGCATCGGCAGTAATTTTTTCGCCAATAATCTCTATTGCGCGATCTCTATCTATCGATAAAGGGTCCTCATTTTTAGGAACAGAGATGTAAGCATCGCCCCATTTAACATACGGACCAAAACGACCTACACCAACAGAAACCTCTTTACCTTCATAATCTTCAAGCTGAAAAGGCAATTTAAATTGCTCCAGAGCACTTTCTAAAGTAACAGTTGCTACAGATTGCGATTTAGATAAGCTCGCATAACGAGGTTTTTCTTCGTCGTCATTCTGACCAATTTGAACCAGCGGGCCAAATTTACCAACTTTAGCATATACATTTTTACCACTTACCGGATCAATACCCAATAAACGTTCACCATTAGCTCTGTCGGCTGTTTCTAAAGTAGTTTCAACCTCAATATGAAAAGGAGTATAGAAGGAGTGAAGCATTTTTGTCCATTCCTGTAAACCCTGTGCAATCTCATCAAATTCCTTTTCTACATTCGCAGTAAAGTTAAAATCTACGATTCCTTTAAAATGTTCAACCAGGAAGTCATTCACAACTTCGCCTATATCTGTAGGGAATAATTTACCTTTTTCGGCACCTGTTATTTCCGTTTTAATTAGCTTTTTAACAGAACCATTGTTTAAAACAATAGAACTAAATGAACGCTGACGGCCATCACGATCTTCCTTAACCACATAACCACGGTTTTGGATGGTTGAAATAGTTGGCGCATAAGTAGATGGTCTGCCGATACCAAGCTCTTCCAGTTTTTTAACCAAACTAGCCTCAGTATATCTTGCCGGTGGTCTGGAGAAACGCTCAGTTGCATTCATCTCTTTTAAAGTCAGTTCCTGACCTCTTACCAATGGTGGCAACATGCTGTTACCTTCTGAATCTTCAACATCCTCATCATCGCTTGATTCAAGATAAACCTTTAAGAAACCATCAAATTTCAAAACCTCACCCTCTGCAATCAAATTCTCTTTACGAGTGCTGATGCCGATCTGAGCTGTTGTTTTTTCAAACAAAGCCTCACTCATTTGTGAAGCAATGGCGCGTTTCCAAATCAACTCATATAAACGTTGTTCAGAGCTGTCGCCTGGTACAGTATGGTGATTAAAATAAGTAGGGCGGATGGCCTCGTGAGCCTCTTGTGCACCTGCAGATTTAGTTTTATATACTCGTAAGTGATGATATTTATCGCCATAGGCAGATTTTATTTCACTTGCAGCAGCTTGTAATGCGGTTTCCGATAAGTTCACTGAATCGGTACGCATATAAGTAATGCGTCCACTTTCATACAGCCTCTGAGCGATCTGCATTGTTCTTGAAACGGAGTAACCCAGTTTGCGGGAAGCCTCCTGCTGCAAGGTAGAAGTGGTAAACGGAGCTGCAGGATTACGCTTTGCAGGTTTTGTCTCCAAACTATCAACCGAAAAACCAGCATTGATACAGTCTGTTAAAAACTGTTCTGCATCTGATTCTTTCTCAAAACGCTGAGGTAGTTCTGCTTTTACAATTTCCTTACCTTTTCCGGTTGAAAACTGTGCTGTTATTTTAAATGCTGCTGAAGCATTAAATTTATTTACTTCTCGTTCTCTGTCTACAATTAAACGAACCGCTACCGATTGTACACGACCTGCAGAAAGTGATGGCTTGATTTTTTTCCATAATACCGGAGAAAGTTCAAAACCCACCAATCTGTCGAGCACACGACGAGCTTGTTGTGCATGAACAAGGTTATAATCAATTGTACGTGGAGTTTCTATAGCCTTTAATATAGCAGGCTTAGTGATTTCGTGAAAAACTATACGTTTTGTTTTGGCTTCTTTAAGTCCTAAAGTTTCGAATAAGTGCCATGAAATTGCTTCTCCCTCGCGGTCCTCATCGGATGCTAGCCATACCATTTCGGCTTCCTTAGCTAGTTTTCTTAATTCGGCAACAACTTGCTTTTTATCAGAAGGAACTTCATAGGTCTGAGCAAAATTATTAGAGATATCAATCCCCATATCCCCTTTAATTAAGTCACGAATATGACCGTAACTAGATTTAACAAGGAAATCTTTGCCCAAATACCCTTCAATGGTTTTCGCTTTCGCAGGTGACTCAACTATTAGTAAATTCTTCGCCATTCAGAACGTTTTTCTGCAAATAAAGCTATAAATAAGCCTAATTTCAAAATCCGATCTAATTTTTCTAACAAATTTATTTAAAAATGACCTGTTTTACCTGATAATGAGCAATGGCCGGAATGCTGCTTTTAGGGCATTAAATTAATTCGACCGAGATAAAAGCTGTTTGAAACATTTTACTTAAATAATATAATTATCTATTTTTTTTGTGCTTAACTTCGTGAGTATAAAAAAACTTAAAACCATGAATACAATACTCATCCTGTTAAGCCTTTTATTTACGCCTCCAACTAAAAGCGTTTATGATTTTTCTTTTAAAACCATTGATGGCAAGGAAATTAAGCTTTCGAAATTTAAGGGCAAAAAAATCCTTATTGTAAATACAGCTTCGAAGTGCGGATTTACGCCTCAGTATGAAGATCTTGAAAAACTACAAAAACAATATGGTAAAAATGTAGTTTTAATAGGTTTCCCGGCTGGCAATTTTGGCGGTCAGGAATTGGCTACAAATAGCGAAATCAAAGAATTTTGTACAGGAAAATATAATGTTACTTTCTTGTTGTCGGAAAAAAGCAGTGTTAAAGGAGATGACATCAGTCCTTTATTTAAATATTTAACCAGTCAGGAAAATCCTGATTTTACAGGTGATATTCAATGGAACTTTGAAAAATTCCTGATTAATGAAAAAGGTCAGTTGGTACACCGCTTCCGCTCTAAAGTTAAACCTTTAGATGAAGCGATTACAAAGAATTTGTAGGGTAGGAACCCATCATCTGCCCCTCGTCATCCTGAATTTATTTCAGGATCTCGTTTAAGCAGGTTTTTAATGTCATGTCCGGGATCCTGAAATAATTTCAGGATGACGAGAGACGCGTAAAACGAATCAGATAAACACAGCCTGTATTAAACCATGATACGGGCTGTATTATTTAACACTATTATCACTATATTTTTACACCATATTCTAATGTTTGCCGTACTTTTGTACCAAAATAAGTATGGATCATATCAAATCATTCCGGAATTATTTAGCGCTATCAGTTGCCCTTTTAGTGGCTTCCTGCTCATCAGGATACAAACTGGTAAAGACCAATCGTGCAGAATACAATGTTAATAAGGAGCTTGCGGTAGACAGCTCTATTATAAAAACCTATTTGCCCTATAAAGTTCAACTTGAGGCTGAAATGAATAAAGTAATTGGTCATTCTGCAGCGCAGATGTCTAAAAAAAGCAGCGACACCTTACCTGAAAGCTTGCTTAGCAATTTCTTTTCTGATGCTGTTTTGGAACAGGCCCTTAAATATGATCAGAATATTGATTTTGCATTGCCATCCACAAAAGGAGGTTTAAGGGTAGATTTTCCTAAAGGCAACGTTACTGTTTCTAATGTGTTTGAGCTGATGCCTTTTGAAAATCAACTCATGATTTTTACACTAAAAGGTACTGATGTTAAACAGATCCTGGACTTTATTGCTTCTACCAACGGACAGCCTGTGGCCCGTTTACAAATAAAAATAGTAGATAAGAAACCTGTAGATGTACTTGTAAACGGTAAACCTTTTGATGTAAACAAAACCTACCGAGTACTTACATCTGATTATATTGGTGGGGGTGGCGACAATGTTCCTGCTTTTAAAAATGCGACAGATACAAAGGTTATAGGTCTTAAAGTACGCGATGCACTGATGAATTACGTTAAAGAAGCTGAGGCCGCTGGCAAAACAATTAATCCAAAATTAGATGGAAGAATTACTAAAAACTAACCGCAGAGATTTTCTAAGAACCGGTGGTATTGCTGCAGCGGCTCTGGCCTTAAACTTAAATGCGTTTGAAGCTGAGGCTGCAGGAGGGGTAACAAAGCTTACCATTTTGCATACTAACGATGTTCATAGCAGGGTAGAACCTTTTCCTATTGATGGATCTAAATATGAAGGTTTGGGTGGTACTGCCCGGCGATCGGCCCTGATCAAAAGGATAAGAAGTGAAGAGAAAAACGTGTTGTTGTTTGATGCCGGTGATATTTTTCAAGGTACGCCATACTTCAACAAATTTGGCGGTGAGCTTGAAATTAAGCTGATGACCGCAATGGGTTATGATGCGGTAACCATGGGTAACCATGATTTTGACAATGGTATGGAGGGGTTTTATAAGCAACTTCCTCATGCCAACTTTCCTATTCTCAGCAGTAATTACGACTTCTCTAATACAATACTAAATAAATCGATCCTTCCGTATAAGGTATTTAAGAAGGATGGACTAAAGATCGGTGTTTTTGGAGTTGGGATAGAATTGCATGGTCTGGTTGAAGGTAAAAACTATGGTGATACAGTTTACTTAGATCCAGTTGCAAAGGCTAATGAAATAGCTGATGTATTAAAGAATGACTTTAAGTGTGATCTGGTAATTTGCTTGTCTCATTTGGGTTACAAGTATAATACTGATAAAGTATCCGATCAGATTTTAGCGAAAAACAATAAGAGTATCGACCTGATAATTGGTGGGCATACGCATACTTTTATGGATCAGCCAGAAGATGTGCAGAATTTAAGCGGGGCAATAACTACTATAAATCAGGTTGGTTTTGCTGGTATTAACCTGGGTAGGGTTGATTATTATTTTGAAAGATATAAAGGTAAAAAGTTAAAAAAGGCTTCACCTTATCTGATTTCAAATAAATTGGAAGCTTAGCATCTATTTGTATATTTACGATCTGTTTTTTTTCTAAAGAGAAATCATATTCCTCTGGTAGTTTAATGTGTATCTATTTTTTTACTGATATTTACGCTATTTTTAATTTTTTCTGTAAAAATGGCGTTAAAATTGAGGACGAGAATACACACACAAATTTGAACCAAATGAAAAAAGCAATTCTATTTATGGTAGTCGTTGTCACGTTTGCCTCGTGCAAGAAAAAATCTGAAGAAATCATAATTGAAGAGAAATTATCACCAGATATTGAACTGGTAGTTAACGGAGCAACTGAAGAGACTCAACCCTTATATCAGCCATCTGAAACCTATAATTTTTTAGGATTTGGATATGATGCTACAGATAAGTTCAATAACCAGGCTTCTATAAGAGCAAGCGTAGTTGATGTTGAAGCTTATACTGCTGCTGAATTTTCTAAAATTAACATAGATAGAGCCGGAGAGGGTTCATGGAAAACTATCGAAGCGGATAATGCAGTAGATTTATCAGAAAGATTTTCCAATTCGTTTCAAGACACTCAAGGTTTGAGACTCTTTGGAAACACCGTAGAAAATACATTCCCTGGAACCTTTGTTACTGATAAAAAGTATGTTTATGGACATTATTGCCTTTACTGGATTTTTAAAAGATGCAAGTTTCATGATTGGCAGTCCTTAAATAATTCTTTAACATCTGGTTTTAAGAGAGATATTACTTTATTAAGTGCTCAGGAGCTTGTTCATAAATATGGAACTCATGTTCTGAAAGGGGTGAGAATGGGTGCTAAATTAGACGTCTTTTATCAGGCAGAAGCTAAGGGGGAAAATAGACAATCTATCATTAAGGAGGGATTACGTTATGCTGTGAAACGGACATTTGGTTTACCAACTGGCGGTTTGGATGATGTGAATTTACGGAACTTAAATGCAAATTCTTCGGCCCAGATCTACTTTAGCTCTACTGGCGGCGATATGAGCAAATTGAAAATCGAAACTATAAATAATAGGCAAATAGTGAATATTACAAACTGGCTTTCGGCTAATACAGAAGATAATGCACAGTTTATTTTTGCTTATGACAATGGTTTGGTACCGCTTGATAGCTTTATTGATGATAGCGTAAAAAAAGCTGAGGTAAAATCTTATCTCGAACAATATTTTGCCTCTAAAGCGGCTAAATTGACAAATTAAATTTAAGGTACTGAATCATGACGGTCTGCATCGTCATCTCGACGATAGGAGAGATCTCTTGGTTATGCAATTTGTAGCTGCTTTGTAGTCAAGAGGTCTCTCGTTGCCTCGAGATGACGACCTTTATGTCTTTTAACAAAGGAAACCGCCGCCTAACAGATCGTTTCCTTCATAGAAAACTGCTGATTGGCCGGGTGCAATTGCTGATACATTATGATCAAATACTACGCGCATTTTGTCTTTTTCCTGAACAATAGTGCTTAACATACCTGCATCTTTATATCGGATTTTAGTAACCACGTTATCCATTGGCTCTAAAATACTTCCGTATTTTACCAGGTTAACGTTGCGTACAAGGGCCTCGTTTCTTTCCAGATCTTCGGCTCTTCCAAGTACTACTGTATTACTTTCAGGCATGATTTGGGTTACAAACATTGGTTCGCCGAACGCAATTCCAAGTCCTTTACGTTGGCCAATGGTGTAAAAAGGGTAGCCTTTATGCTGACCAACTACCATTCCGTCTTTAGTGATGAAGTTACCACCAGCAACTCTGTCTTCTAAATCTTCAACTTTATGTTTTAAGAAAGCACGGTAATCATTGTCAGGTACAAAACAGATTTCGTAGCTTTCACTTTTCTTAGCAAGTTCTTCCTGTCCCATATCTAAAGCCATTTGTCTGATATCAGATTTGGCAAATGAACCTAAAGGGAATTGTGTACGTGCAAGGTTTTCCTGAGAAACTCCCCACAGTACATATGATTGGTCTTTGTTTTCGTCTTTTCCTTTAGAGATTACATAACGACCGCTATCTTGTTGTCGGATGTTCGCGTAATGTCCGGTTGCAATAAATTCGCAATCCAGTTTGTTGGCACGTTTTAATAGTGCTTCCCATTTGATATGGGTGTTGCACAATACACATGGGTTTGGAGTGCGGCCGGCAAGGTATTCATCAACAAAGTTGTCGATTACAAAATCTCCAAACTCGTCGCGAATATCAAGGATGTAATGTGGGAAGCCATAGTTTACGGCAAGCGTTCGGGCATCGTTTATGCTATCCAAACTGCAGCAACCTGTTTCCTTACTGCTGCTGCCTGATGTGGCATAGTCCCATGTTTTCATGGTAAGCCCAATAACTTCATAACCTTGCTCGTGTAGCATTACTGCGGCTACTGAACTGTCGACACCGCCACTCATGGCGACTAATATTCTTCCTTTTTTACTCATTTTATTTAATACTGCCTCGGGTTCAAAGCCCGGTGATTAGAAATAAGATGCAAAAGTAAGTGATTTTAATGGGAATTTTTTAATTGAGACGTCAATAGGTTGTCAAAGTAAAATTAAGTGATCGGTTTTCGGGCTGGAACAAATTGCGCTGAAGGGCGCAAATGGTTCCGATGCCCTCTTCCCGACACTGAATTTTAGCCGAATTGGGAGGAGAGGAAGGGAGGTTTAGTTAGGAAGAGAGTTAAGGGGTGATAGGTATGGATGGTAGATGGTTAAAGCATAGTGAGAAATATTTTGATCAAACGTTATAGCAAGACTGAAAAAGCTGTTTTTTGTATGATTTTTTTATACCTTAGACAATCATAAAAAAATAGAACTAAAGTTAAATATGAAAAAAATCCTCCTGTACTGCTTTTTATCGGCTCCGGTGCTAGTAAATGCGCAGCAAAGCCTGGTAAAATATGTGAAACCAATTATTGGAACACAAAAAATGGGACATACTTATCCAGGAGCTACGGTTCCTTTTGGATCTGTTCAGCTAAGCCCTGATACTGATACTTTGTCGTACGAATTGAACGGCAAGTATAATGGCGACGTTTATAAGTATTGTGCAGGGTACAAGTATGAGGATAAAACGATTGTAGGATTTAGCCACACACATTTTAGCGGAACGGGACACTCTGATCTGGGTGACTTCCTGATTATGCCAACTCAAGGAAAACTTCAATTAAATCCAGGTACAGCGGATGATCCTAAATCAGGGTTTAGATCGGCATTTTCTCATGATAATGAGGTTGCAGAGGCCGGATATTATAAGGTTAAACTAGACGATGACAATATTTTAGCTGAACTTACCGCAACTAATAGGGTAGGTATGCATCAGTATACATTTCCTAAGTCAGATCAATCGCATATTATACTGGATTTGATGTCGGGCATTTATAACTATGACGACAAAACGGTATGGACTTTTGTGCGTGTGGTAAATGATACTTTAATTACGGGTTACAGACAAACTAATGGTTGGGCACGTACGCGCACGGTGTATTTTGCTATGTCATTTTCTAAACCGTTTGTTTCTTATGGACAAAAGAATTTCGATAAGCCTCAGGTATATAAAGGTTTCTGGAGAAAGTTTGACCAGACTAAAAACTTCCCTGATATAGCGGGAAGACGTATCAGAATGTATTTTGATTTTAAAACTGAAGAGCAGGAAAAGATCAAGGTAAAGTTCGCTTTATCACCGGTTAGTCAGGCCAATGCATTAGAAAACATGCAGGCAGAGACTCAGGGATGGGATTTTGATAAGGTAAAACAGCAGGCACAGGCAGAGTGGAATAAGGAGCTTAACAAGATTAAAATTGATGCTTCTGAAGATGATAAGATTAATTTTTATACTGCAATGTATCATGCATTTATTAATCCAACAAACTATAGCGACGTAAACGGAGAATATAAAGGGTTGGATCAGAACGTACATAAAGCCGATGGCTTTAACAACTACACCACGTTCTCTTTGTGGGATACTTATCGTGCTCTGCATCCTTTCCTGAACATTATGCAGCCTGCCAGAAACAACGATATTGTAAAATCTATGATGGCTCATTATGATCAGAGTGCGCTTAAAATGCTTCCGATATGGTCTCACTATGCAAATGACAACTGGTGTATGAGTGGTTACCACAGTGTTTCTGTTTTAACGGATGCAATTATTAAAGGTGTATATAATGGTGATGCTAACAAGGCACTGGATGCTTGTATAACGACTGCTAATCATCGCGACTACGAGGGGATAGGTGATTACATTGATTTGGGTTACATTCCTGCAGAGCGCAGCGGAACGTCGGTTTCAAATACATTAGAATATGCATATGATGATTGGTGTATTGCCAAGCTGGCTAAAAAGTTAAACAGAACGGATGTTTATGATGAGTTTACCAAACGTTCAGGAAACTGGAAAAATGTGTTTGATAAGTCGATTGGTTTTATGAGACCAAAAATGGCTGACGGTTCGTTTAAAAAGGAATTTGATGCGTTAAGTACTCATGGCCAGGGATTTATTGAAGGTAACACATGGAACTACAGTTTCTTTGTACCTCAGGATCCTAAAGCTTTAATTGAGCAGATGGGTGGCAATAAAAAGGTTGGATTAAGATTAGATTCTTTGTTTTCTATGCATCTTCCGGATGAGTTTTTTGCCGAAACTGAGGATATTACCAGAGAGGGTATTATTGGTGGATATGTGCATGGGAATGAGCCTGCTCACCATGTGGCTTATTTATACAATTGGATTGGGCAGCCGTGGAAAACACAGGAAAAGATACGCATGATTTTGAAAATGCAATATAAGCCAACACCTGATGGACTTGGTGGTAATGATGATTGTGGACAAATGAGTGCGTGGTATATGTTTTCTTCTTTAGGTTTTTATCCTGTATCTCCGGGATCGGAAGATTATTCTTTAGGAAGTCCGGCGGTTAAAAATGCAGTGCTAGCACTTGAAAATGGAAAAACATTTACTGTTGAAGCTTTAAACCAAAGTGATAAGAATGTATATGTTCAGAGGGTTTTGTTAAATGGAAAACAACTTGCTGGAACTACCATAAAGCATTCTGATATTACGGGTGGGGGGAAACTGACGTTTTATATGACATCTAAACCGGTTAAGAAATAAAGGTTTTAAATAATGCTAAACAGAAAAGGCCGATATAACTATCGGCCTTTTCTGTTTAATCGCTGAATTCATTTCTAAACAAACGCAGGCACATCTGATCTCGGATCATTGCCCTGAATTTGATTTCTTCTTATATCCGATATTTCGGTTGGTTTTTTAATTATTTTTTTGTTTAAACCACTTGCTGCATTATACAGCAGGATACTTCCCAGCGCTACTTCTTCTATACCAGTAAACGGATGTTGACGAATATTTCTGATTCCCTTTTGTAAGATATATACACCCGCAATTACAGAGATCAGTCTTTTTCCGGTATTTAAATCTTTCGCTTCGTAACCAGCAAGCGAAGTATTTACCACAGATAGCACGAATCTCTCTTTTATTTTCCCAAACATATTATTCTTAATTTAATTCTATTGACCAAACATTTCTATTGAATGTACATTAATCATACCGAATGAACATTGGACGCATTATTTTTGTTTGATTATTTTCTCTAAAACCATTTTTATCGCCTTGTCTACAACTGCCGCCGGATTTTTACTGAATTCGAAATTAACCCGGCTTGCAAGTATTGCATTTACTGACAGGGCTTTATGTCCTAAAGCTTTTGCCAACGCATAAATTCCTGCGGTTTCCATTTCTAAGTTAGTAATTCTATAGTTACTATGCTGAAAATTATTTAATAAATTGATAAAATCAGGTATGGCATTCTTAGCTCTTACCTGTCTGCCTTGTGGTGCATAGAAACCTGGAGCAGTTACTGTGATTCCTTTTTCCATATCACTTCCTATGGTATTCAGCAATACATTGTCGGCGGCTGTAAGGTAAGGGGTAATGCCTTTAATATGCGAAAACCGTGATTTAAAGGCATCTAGAATGCTATGTTCATCACCAGATAGTTCATTAATGTAGTATTGCATTAAGGCATCCAGTCCGAGGCCAAATGAAGAAGCAAGTATGGTTCCCATGGGTATGTCGGGCTGTATAGCACCTGAGGTACCAATGCGAATAATATCTAATGAGGTTAATTCTTTTTTAACTTCCCGCTTTTCAAAATCAATGTTTACAAGGGCATCAAGTTCATTAAAAACGATGTCGATGTTATCTGTTCCAATGCCTGTAGAAATTACGGTAATGCGCTTTTTATCTAAATAACCTGTATGGGTTATAAATTCACGTTTTCCTTTTTTAAGCTCTATGCTATCGAAGTGTTTAGAAACTTCAGAAACCCTGTCTGGATCACCAACTGTAATTACTGTTTGAGCCAAGTCTTCGGGCAGCAGGCTCAGGTGGTAGATGGTACCATCCTGATTAATAATCAGGTCTGCTTCAGATATTTTATTTCCCATATGTTCTCAATCTTATCTAATTTACCTAATACTGTATTTAAATTTGCCTTTCTTACCTCAAACTGTATCACACAAGCGTTGTCAAAATTTTGATTAAGGATGTTCAACTGCTCGTCTTTCATTAGGCGCATTACATCATTCATAGCCAGATAATCGAAGGTGATTTCGTAAATATCGTTTAGTGTTTTTTCTACAACATTGGCTTCTTTAATTGCTTCTGCAGCAGCAGTTTTATAGGCGTTAATTAAACCGGGTACACCGAGTAAAGTGCCGCCGAAATACCTTACCACTACAATAAGGATATTTGTTATATCAGCCGAGAGCAGTGTGTTTAAAATAGGTCTGCCGGCTGTGCCAGATGGCTCGCCATCATCTTGAATTCGGAATACGCTTCTATCAGGACTTAAACGCAATGCCCAGCAAAAATGACGTGCTTTTGGATGTTCTGACCGAAGATTTTGAAGTATATTTTTTACTTCTTCATCAGAACGTATGGGGTATGCATAAGCAATAAATTTGCTTCCTTTATCCTTAAAAACCCCTTCGGAAGCAGCGGATATGGTTTTATAGGTGTCATCAAATAGCATAAATCTTAGATAGTGTTATTAAAATAATGGCGGCCAGCGCTAAAAACAGACCCCAGTAGTTCAATTTGTTTAGTTTTTCTTTGAAAACAAATATTCCGATAAGGCTGCCCAGGATAATTACACCCATATTCATACTGGCAAATACGGTTGATGGGTTTTGTGCCATTGCACCATGCGCTTTAAGGTAGAACAGGATATTGAAGAAGTTAAAGAAGCCTAACACACAGCCACAAAGGAAGTTAACCAGTTCCAGCTTTTGGTTTTTGAATGCCCTGAAATATAGGATGGCAACAATTGAAATGGTAAAAGCTAAGATGAAGACGATGGTTAATGAAGTAGTATAAGGTATTGATTTGATCTGTGCAACCTGCTTAAAAAGTATGTCTATTATCCCAAAACCTACAAAAACTACAAGCGGGTAAAACCAGCTGCCAATGGTAATTCTTTGCGTTGTTTTCTTATGTAAAGTAAAAAATATGGCTACAAAGCCAATAGCAAGTCCGCAGATTTTAGTGATGGTAAAGTGTTCTTTGAATAGGAAATAGGAGGCCAGGATTGGAATAAATAAGGATAATCGCTGTGCAATGTCTGTTCTGGCGATGCCAATGTTTCTGATTGAACCTGCAAGGAACCAAAAAATAAGTGGCAGCAAGATTCCAAGACCTAAATAAATATCGTAATGTGAAGTGGAGGCAAGGTCTTTGAAGCTGGGTTTAAAAAAGAAAATACTTAAGCCAATAGCAAAGAGGTAATTCCACGTAACTGCCTGAAGGATATTGATTTTATATCTTTTGGCAAACTTTAGTAGTACGCCAACAGTAACGCTGCAAAAAATGCTTATTAGCAGGTAAATCATTTGTTTTGGTTATTTTGATAGATAGTTAATTTGTCTTTTTCTACGTAGTGTTCTTCTGTTATTATTCCATTGATTACAGGAGATGCGATGCCGTCTGACCAAGAGGTGGCAGAGGTGAAAACTCTTGCCTCATCCCATAAATTGCCCTGAATAAATTGGTTAAGGATATTTGCTCCGCCTTCAATAATGACAGATTGGATATCCATAAGATACAGCTGGAAAGCTATTTTTTGTGGCAGGTAGTACTGCATATCTTCCATCTGAATGAAGTGAACATTGTTTTGTACTTCTGTTTTTACTTCATTTATAACGATGGTTTTTGCGCTGTTATTATATATGTGGTTATTGGCAGGAACATGCAGATTGCGGTCAATAAGTATCCTTACCGGGTTTTTACCGGGCCATTCTCTGGCGCTTAATTGAGGATTATCGGCAATTGCGGTTTGCTTTCCAATAAGTATGGCGTCTTCTTCGGTTCGCCATTTATGTACCAGTTTTTTTGAAAGTGGACCGCTTATCCATTGTTGTACAGTGTTTTTTGGTGCAAAGTATCCGTTTGCTGTTGTAGCCCATTTAAGAATTATGAATGGACGTTGTTGCTTTATCCTGGTAAAAAAGCGACGGTTAAGGTACCTGCATTCGTTTTCCAGAATGCCTGTTTCTACTTTAATACCCGCATTTTGCAGCTTTTCTATTCCTTTTCCGTTTACATCTGCAAATGGGTCTGTATTACCGATAACAACCTTTTTTATTCGGTGTTTAATGAGCAGATCTGCACAGGGAGGGGTTTTGCCAAAGTGAGCGCAGGGCTCTAAACTTACGTAAGCTGTTGCATTTGATAGCAATTCGGCTGCTTTATCGCGATGGTTTTTCAGAACATCGTTTATGGCATTTACTTCTGCATGGGCTTCGCCGAATTTTTTGTGGTATCCTTCGCCAATTATTTGACCATTATTTACTATTACACATCCTACAAGTGGGTTTGGGCTAACACTTCCGATTCCCATTTTTGCCAATTCAAGGCAGCGTTGCATATATAGTTGGTCTGTCATTACAGCAAAAGTAAGGTATATTGTTCGATTTACTTACTTTTGCATAGCATGAATTTAAAGCAATTATTGCATCATTTTACGAATGAGTTAATAGCCATTTACGATGAACAGGAAATAATTTCTATTTTCAATATTACTGTGGAGCATATTTCTGGTTTCAATAGGAGCCAATTGATGCTAAATGCAGATGCTGAAATAGAGGATGTTAAGTATAATGAGTATTTACTGGCATTGAGCAGATTGAAAACCGGTGAGCCTTTGCAATATGTTATTGGGGATACTGTTTTTTATGGTTTAACTTTTAAAGTTAGTGGCGCTGTATTGATTCCGCGACCGGAAACAGAAGAGCTGGTTGATTGGGTTATAGAAAGATGTGGTTCAGATCAGTCTAAAACGCTTAAGAATGGTAGTATTTTGGATATTGGTACCGGGAGCGGTTGTATCGCCATTTCACTGAAAAAGAACCTGGATAACTTTAAAGTAAGTGCTATTGATGTTTCAGAAAGTGCTTTGGCAATTGCCAGCGAGAATGCGCAGCTAAATAATGCTGAAATTAACTTTATTCATGCGGATATTCTGAGCTATAAAAGTACTGAAATGTACGATGTGATAGTGAGTAACCCACCTTACATTACAATGGAAGAGCAAAAGGCTATGCATAAAAATGTATTGGAAAACGAGCCTCATTTAGCCCTGTTTGTATCTAATGAAGAGCCTTTGATATTTTATGAGGCAATTGCAGAATTTGCACTTCGTAATTTGAATGAGAATGGTCTTTTGTGTTTCGAGATTAATGAATATTTAGGTAAAGAGACAGTACAAATGTTATCTGATAAATCATTTATAAACATAGAGTTAAGAAAAGATATGCAGGGCAAAGACAGGATGGTTTTAGCTTCGGGGATGAAACTCCGTAATGATTCCTTTTAGATAATCTCTATCCAGATGTGTATAGATTTCGGTGGTAGTAATGCTTGAATGACCCAGCATTTCCTGCACCGCTCTTAAATCGGCACCGCCTTCTATTAAATGGGTAGCAAATGAATGCCTGAAGGTATGTGGACTGATGCTTTTTTTTATTCCCGCCTTTAAAGCTAAAGCTTTGATCATGGTAAAAACGGAGATTCTTGATAAACCGGTTCCGCCACGATTTAGAAAGATGTAGTCTTCAAATCCTTTCTTAATGCTAATATGTACCCTGGATTCTTCTATATAGATTTTAATGAATTTTAAGGCACTGGCCCCAATTGGCACTATACGCTCTTTATTTCCTTTTCCAATTACCTTTATGTACTCGCTTTCGTAATGTATATTGGATATTCTTAAACTGATAAGTTCTGTAACCCTTAGTCCGCATCCGTAGAGTACTTCAAGGATTGCTTTGTTTCGCATCCCATCTGGTTTGGATGCATCTATGGCCTCAATTAATTGGTTGATTTCGATAATGTTGAGCGTATCAGGTAGCTTACGTGATAACCTGGGTGATTCTAACAGGGCTGTAGGATCTATAGTAATGATCTGCTCCAATAAAAGGAAACTAAAGAACGACTTTAGGCCCGATATTACTCTGGCTTGTGTGCTTGGGAGCATTCCGAGTTCATTTATCCATGTGATAAATAACTTTAAGTCGTTACTTGTAACATCCTTTAAATTAGTGTGTTTATTTATAGAGTCGAAGTACTGGAACAACTTATCGATATCGGTAAGATAGGCATCAATAGAGTTGCCGGACAGCGAGCGCTCCAGTTTTAGATAGTCTTTAAACGATTTTAAGTAGGGGTTATTAATCACACAAAAATTTTCTGATGTAAGTTTTTAGCTTTAAGTTTGAACTGATGAAGATACAAATTATTAACGGCCCAAATTTAAACCTTTTAGGGGTTAGGGAGCCTGGTATTTATGGAAATTTAAGCTTTGATCAATATATTCCGCAATTGCGTGAAATGTATAGCATCTTTGAGATTGATTATTATCAGAGTAATGTTGAGGGTGAGCTTGTAAATAAACTGCATGAGGTTGGGTTTGATTATGATGGTATTGTACTTAATGGTGGTGCTTATACGCATACTTCTGTAGCTATTGCTGATGCAATTGCAGCTATTAAAACGCCTGTAATTGAAGTTCATATCTCTAATATTTATGCAAGAGAGGAGTACAGACATGTTTCACTTACAGGTAAGAACTGTAGAGGCGTATTAACGGGATTTGGGATGGATGGTTACAGACTGGCAATTGAAAGTCTGTTAAAGGGCTAGAAAGCATGCAGATTAAAATTTGTTTATTGATGGCCGTTTGTTCGGCTATAGGTTTTGGCGCTGTTGCACAAACTGATGTTACTGAAAAAGAGATCCTGGGTCATATCTCATTTCTTGCTTCGCCAAAAATGGCTGGCCGTTTCCCTGGAACTAAAGAAAACAAAAAGGTTGTAAGTTATCTGATTAAAGACTTTAAAAAGGCTGGTATTAAGCCTGTTAATGGTAGTTATGTTCAGGAATTTATTGCTAAAATACGGGTGAAAAAAGGGGTGACAGATACCCCAAGAGTTAAAACCCAGAATGTTGTGGGTTTTATTGAAGGTAGTGATCCGGTTTTAAAGCATGAATTTATTGTGCTTGGCGCACATTATGATCATTTGGGAATGGGTGGACCTTCGTCTAAAAAGCCGGATACTGTTGGTATACACCTTGGTGCCGACGATAATGCGAGTGGTACGGCTGCATTACTGGAAATTGCAGAGAAATTGTCGGCCAACAGAAAAGATTTAAAACGCAGTGTGCTTATAATTGCTTTTGGTGCCGAGGAGCAAGGTTTATTGGGATCCAAATATTTTGTTGAGCATCCATTGATTCCTTTATCCGCGATTAAGCTGATGCTGAATATGGATATGGTGGGCAGAATGAATGCTGAAAAGCAATTATATATGGGTGGTGCAGCTTCTTTTGATGGTGGTATGGATTTAATGAAAAGTCTGGGCCCACAGGTGGGAATTAACCCGATTGTAATTGCTTATGATGTTGGTGGCTCGGATCACGTATCATTTTATAAAAAGAACATTTCAGTATTAGGTTTTCATACTGGAGGGCATCCTCAGTACCATACGCCGGAGGATGATATTGCTCATATCAATATAGCCGGTGAAAAACTGGTTTGTGATTATATTTACAAAGCAATTGTGAGTGTAGCAAGCAGGGAAGGGGCAATATCGTTTGTTCCTGAGAAAAAGGATTGATATTGGTGTAGAAAAAGGGTTGATGTTGATGTTATTGCACAACATTCCGCCATGGCTGTTACACACACCGTCATTTCGACGATAGGAGAAATCTCTTGATCAGTAAGTAGTTGCGAGCAAATTAGCATGGCCAAGAGATCCCTCGATTCCTCGGGATGACGGCAGTTTTAAGTAATCTGTGATTATCGTTTAAATTTTTAGCTGACTAAAAAACCTGATTTTCTGTATAAAATAGGCATACACAATACTTGATGGATACTGACCAACGTGTTTTTGAAAGCTGATCTGTTTAGCTGTTCTTTTCTTTGCGTTGGCTGATAGGCTTTTAAGGAAATGAAAATGGGCTTTGTTAATGGCAAAAGCAAAATCTGTTTTTCCTTGTAGCAAAAAATGGATCCAGGCTACAAAATCTATACACATTCTAATAAATATCCTTGAATACGCATCGCCTATTGGCAGGTTCTTTTGAAGTATAATCAGGTTATTTCTGAAGTTTAAATAGGTTTTATAAGGATTATTTGCGCTTAAAGTTCCACCACCAACATGGTATACTTCTGCATCGGCACAGTAAACCACCTTGTAACCGAGGTTTTTTAAGCGCCAGCAGAGGTCAATTTCTTCCATGTGGGCAA
The DNA here is from genome assembly GCF_056395985.1 of Pedobacter sp. 05T44. NCBI lineage: Bacteria > Pseudomonadati > Bacteroidota > Sphingobacteriia > Sphingobacteriales > Sphingobacteriaceae > Pedobacter > Pedobacter sp. 05T44. The sequence continues at coordinate 88,819 of NZ_JBFTKO010000010.1, read as the reverse complement.
AGAAATCAGGGTCCAGACCGCCAACTTCTTTCCATTGCTTGCTTTTTATAAAGAGGGCAGCTCCACTGGCCCAGAATATCTCACTTGAATCGTTGTACTGACCAAAGTCTGATTCAACTGTCTCAAAGAGTCTGCCTCTGCAGAATGGAAATCCGTGAAGATCAAGGTAACCTCCGGCTGCACCGGCATATTCAAACTCTTTTCTGTTTTTTTGCCATTTTATTTTAGGCTGGGCAACGGCAATACTACTGTCCGTTTGCATCATATCTATAACTGGCTGTATCCAGTTTTCTGGAACTTCTACATCTGAATTTAAAAGCACGTAATATTCGGCATCTACCTGCTCTAGTATTTTACGGTATCCTTCTGCAAATCCGTAATTGGCGTCGTTTTGTATGATCCTGATATTAGGGTAGTTGGTACGAACAAACTCAACTGAATTATCAGTAGAAGCATTGTCGCCAACTATTAATTGTAAATTACCGTACTTAGATTGAATTACACCGGGTAAAAATTGCTGAAGCAAAGCCTGCCCATTCCAATTCAAGATCACTACTGCTACACTTGGTTCCATTTATCCTGCGTTTTCGTGTTTATTGTGTTTCCATCGCCTATGGCTCCATAACCAGTAGGCGGGGTTTTCATTGATCATATTTTCAAGGATATTGAAACTCATGTCGGTAATTTGATGTTCGGTAGTTTTACTTGGGTCGTTGCAAATTGTCTCGCAATCTACCTCATAATAACCATTTTTTATATGTTTCATTTTGAAATAGATTACTGGCCTGTTGGTTTGTAAGGCTATTTTTTCTAATCCAAGTAACACAGGTGTACGCTGATTGAGGAAAGGGAGCCAGTATTGTATTTCGTGTCCAACAGGTGTTTGATCGTTGGCAAAACAAAACATAGTGAGCTCATTCCTGGTAGATGCTAATACTCTAAGTGTTTGTTTCATAGCAATAAACCGATTGCCAAATCTGGTTCTCATTTTATAGAACCAGCTGTCAAAAAGTTCATTGTTGATTGGCTTAAAAATCACGTAGCTCTGGGGGCAAAGCGTTAAACTGAGCGCCAGCATACCCCATTCCCAATTGCAGTAATGCCCTGTACACGCTAATATGCTTTGGCCATTTTTAACGTGTTGTTCTACTATTTGAAGGTTGTTAAACTTAACACGTTTTTTAAGTTCTGATTCAGAAATGGAAGCCATTTTTATTGTTTCGAGAACGAGCCGCGTAAAGTGTCTGTAGTACGCTTTCTCAATTTTAATAATCTCTTCAATGCTCTTTTGAGGAAAGGAATTGACCAGGTTCTGGCGAACAACTTTTTTACGGTAGCCTAGAATATAATATAGCGGATAGTATAGTAGTGCCGCAAAGAAATACAACAAAGAGGTTGGGAGCAGAGACAAAAAGTTCAAAAAAAATATTCCTGTAGAAGAAAAGCTTTTTTTTATCATTAATTTGGCGAATTGAGAATGCAAACATAAATTATCAGATGCAAAGTTCAGCTATATTCCCACTTTTTTATCTTCCACCTATCAGTTATTTTTCTGGTTTAAAAGACTTTGATGGTAACTTTTTGATTGAAAAGGAAGAGCATTTCCCTAAACAGACCTATAGAAACAGAGCTAGAATATACTCGCCGAATGGAAGTTTGGATCTTATTGTGCCTGTTATTAGAGGTAATAAAGTCCATACAAAGGTTAAAGATGTTAAAATAAGTAATGATTTTAACTGGCAAAGGCTTCATTGGAAGAGCCTTGAAAGCTGCTATCGCAATTCAGCTTATTTCGAATTTTACGAGGATGAGTTTGCCCGTTTTTATCATAATAAATTTGAATTTCTTTTTGATTATAACCTTGAGCTATTGGAATGGTTATTGAAACAGTTAAAAAAGGATGTAAAACTTAATTTTACTTCTGAATATATTGATGATATTGCTCCTGAATTAGACTACAGGACTAATAAAATACATTTTAAAAACGTAGATGATAATACGGTATATAAGCCTTATTTTCAAGTTTTTGACGATAGGGAAGGGTTTAAGCCAAATTTAAGTATTGTAGACTTGTTGTTTAACCAGGGACCACAATCCAAATCATATATGTAGTATGAGTAAACAAGCAAAACGTAAACATCATAAGCACAAAAAATATTCGCTGCCAGCTGCTGGATCTAGTCCTGGTGTTATATACATTGATGAAAATGCCTTAAAACCTGTAATTAGGTTGTATAAATACAATGCTGAACATTATGAGGTTAAGGAGCTTAGTTCCTTAAATAATGTAGCTCAAATTGTTTCTGATAAGAATTTTACGTTTTGGATTGAAATTAAGGGGTTTGATTCGTTAGCGATGTTTGAAACCTTATCCACTGATTTTAATGTAAATAAACTTGTCTTAGAAGATATTACGCGTACTTATCAGCGACCAAAGTTTGAGGAGTATGGTAGTTATGATTATGCGGTAAGCAGAATGCTCCATTTTGATGAAAATAAAGATCTGGATAATGTTCAGGTGTCATTTTTACTTACAGATAATGCATTATTTACGCTTCAGGAAAATTACGAGGATTGCCTCGAACCTATTAGATCGAGGTTAAAAGGCGGAAAAGGTAACATAAGGATAGCTGGTAGCAGCTATTTGATGTATGCCCTGATGGATATTATAGTTGATACTTATTTCGTGATTTTAGGTTCATGGGGAGAGGATTTGGATGCTATTGAAGACCGTTTGTTTGATAAACCTGATAAAACGGTGATGTTCGATACTCAGATGATTAAAAGAAACCTGATTGGAATTCGTAGAGTGGTATGGCCCGAAAGGGATAAGTTAAATGATATCCTGAGAAGTGATAGTCCTTTAGTTAGCGATCAAACGAAGCTCTATATTAAAGATGCTTATGATCATTGCATACAGATTATTGATGTTGTAGAGTCCTTAAAAGAGATATCTATCAGTAACCTGGATATGTACTTATCAATGATCAGTAATAGAATGAATGAGATCATGAAAGTACTTACTATTATCTCATCCATCTTTATTCCTTTAACATTTATTGCAGGGATATACGGAATGAATTTTGCCATACAGGATCCACTTACGGGTAAATTACTGCCTAAAAATATGCCTGAATTGTATGCTGCCCATGGATATTTATATACTATGATTGGTATGGGCCTTATTGCAGTAGCACAAATCATATATTTCTGGCGTAAAGGATGGTTTAAATAGGACTGATTATTCTTACCTTAGCGGCTTATGCAATCTTTCGATCTAGACAAAACAGACGTATCTAAGATTAAGGCTGCTTTAGGCGGTAGTGATGAGGAACTAAAGGTTATTCTCGAAGAATATCACGCGTCTGAAATTGCGATCTTATTTGAAAGTTTAGCTAAAGAGGACAAGCAGCGCATTATCAACCTTTTATCGGTAGAAATCGCTTCAGAAGTCATCTCAGAGATGCACGAGGAGTCGCATCCTGAAGAACTTTTGCTTCAGTTGCATCCCGATAAGCGGACAGAGATTGTTGAGGAATTGGATTATGATGATGCTACAGACATCATATCTCAACTGGAGGAACACGAACAGAAAGAAATTCTTGGAGATCTGAGTGAAGATGATGCTTCGAGCATCCGTAACTTGTTAAGTTACCACGAAGAAACTGCCGGTGGTTTGATGAACACGGAGTTTATCCGTATAAATTTAAACCTGACCAAAAAGGACGCTATTGATGAAATTATCCGCCAAAGCGAAGAGATTGAAGAGTTTTATACTGTTTATGTAATAGACGATGAAAATACTTTTCAGGGGATTGTTTCTTTAAAGGACATCATTAAAGCCAAAGGAAATGTAAAAATAACAGAGCTTGTTAAAGCTGAGGTTGCATGGGTACATCCGGATACAGATCAGGAAGAGGTTGCCCGGCTTATTTCTCAATACAACATTACCAGTATTCCGGTTTTAGACAATGACATGAAATTGCTAGGACGTGTAACGTTTGATGATGTTATTGATGTTTTAGAGGATGAAAATACTGAGGATATCTTAAAAATATCAGGGGTATCGGAAGATGAGGAACTAAGTGGTAACTGGGTTGAGGCTGTGAAATCGCGTTTACCATGGTTGATATTGAATCTAGGAACGGCGTTTCTCGCTTCTGGGGTTATCCGTCATTTTGAGCCCACTATTAAGCTAATTGAAGTATTGCCTGCTTACATGACAATTATTGCCGGAATGGGCGGTAATGCAGCTACTCAGGCACTTGCTGTAACCGTGAGAAGGATTTCACTATACGACCTTACGGATAACCAGGCATACAGAACAGTATTGAAAGAGGTTACCGTAGGTCTTATTAACGGTGCCGTAACAGGCTTAATTGTATTTTTATTTGCCGTGTTTTTTGATTCTAATCCAATGCTTGGATTGGTGATTTTTCTGGCTATGACAGGTAATTTGTTAATAGCCGGCATAACAGGAGCAGGTATTCCATTAATTTTAAAGCGGGTTGGAATTGATCCGGCCATTGCTTCTTCAATAATTATTACAACATTTACAGATGTTTTCGGATTTTTGCTGCTGCTGGGTTTAGCAAGCAAGCTTTTACTTTAATTCTATTATTCATTATTATATGCAACCAACAAAACACAACTGGACAAAAGAAGAAATATCAGCCATATATCATAAGCCATTTTTGGATCTCGTTTACGAAGCAGCAACAATACACCGCGAGAATAAAGACTATGCAGAAGTGCAGGTGAGTTCTTTGATCTCGATAAAAACAGGTGGTTGCGCCGAAGATTGCTCTTATTGCCCGCAGGCAGCACGTTATCATACTGATTTGGAAGTTCAGCCTTTAATGCAGGTTAGCCAGGTGGTAAGTGCAGCTGTAAAGGCTAAAGAAGGCGGTGCATCACGTTTGTGCATGGGGGCGGCATGGCGCGAAGTACGTGATAACCGTGACTTTGATCGTGTAATTGAAATGGTGAAGGCCGTAAATGATATGGATATGGAGGTTTGCTGTACATTAGGTATGCTTACTGAAAATCAGGCCCAACGACTTGCTGACGCAGGTTTATATGCCTATAATCATAATATTGACACTTCAGAAGATGATTACAAGCGCATTATCTCGACCCGTACTTATGATGATCGCCTGAATACTATAAAGAACGTGCGTAAAGCAAAATTAACAGTATGCAGTGGTGGTATTATCGGATTAGGGGAAACTGTTGAAGACAGGGTTTCTATGCTGCAGACCTTAGCAAATATGGCTGTCCACCCGGAGTCGGTTCCGGTAAATGCATTGGTTCCGGTGAAAGGAACACCATTAGAATCGCAACCACGTGTTCCAATTTGGGATATGGTTAGAATGATTGCTACAGCACGTATTGTAATGCCGAATTCGGTAGTGCGATTGTCGGCAGGTAGAAATGAAATGAGCACACTGGAGCAAGCATTTTGCTTTATGGCAGGAGCAAGCTCTATTTTTGCCGGTGATAAATTACTGACTACACCAAACCCGGCGTTTGTTGACGATATGGCTATGTTTGAACTGTTGGGCTTAAAGACCAGAGATGCTTTTAAAAATGGAAGACCTGCGAATACACTTGCAGATAAACAGACTGAGGCAGCAGTTTAATCATTAGAGAATTTTACATAAAAAGAGACCCAGACGTAATGCCCGGGTCTCTTTTTATGTAATAAAAGGCCTTACAAAGCTGTAACCCTTGTTTCAATATTGCCTTTAGTAGCTTTAGAATAAGGACATGCCCTGTGTGCTTTTTCTGCCAGGTGCTGAGCTTCTTCGGTAGTTATCCCTGGAATATGTACATCCAGATCTGCTGATAAAACAAAGGCGTTTCCATCTTTATTAAAAGACACCTGAACATCTACAGTTGCCTCGGAGGTATCAACGCCATCGTGTTGTGCAATTGAGCCGAGTGCGCCTAAATAGCAGGCTCCCCAGGCAGCGGCAAATAGTTGCTCCGGATTTGTTGCACCGCCTTGTCCGCCTAACTCTTTTGGTTTTCTTAAATCGAATTCTATTATTCCGTCACTAGATTTGATATGTCCATCGCGACCGCCTTTAGCGGTTACAGATGCAGTATACAGTTTTTCCATATTTTTCATTTTACAATGAAATTATAACAACAGCGGCAGAACTAAAGTTTTACAATTTAATTTTTTCTGATAGTTTATAGATATCGTACGCTACCTTTTGGATCATGTCAAACTGCTCTGCAATGATTATCTCATCACTTTGCTCATCATCGTTAACATTCATATTTCTTCTGATTAATGGAACGTTATTAACCACTCCGGTATTTTTGAACAGATTCTCAGAAGCTAAGTTTAGCAAATAGATGGTGTTTTGTGTGATTGGATTTAGCTCTTCAAAATTTGAAAAAACAAAGGAGTGGTCTTTGTTATACAAAGATAATGTAGCTATATAAGAGGATAAGAGGTGATTTAGGGCAGTAAACTGATGTAACTCCTTCATCATGATTTGCTTGCTTTTTGGCTCAGAAAACATACGCTGAAATAGCGAGGCCAGATTTGCTGTTGTTACATAAACTTCTTTTCTGGCTACCTTATAGTTAGTTAGATCTGTAACCTGCTCTGAATAAAACAGCTTAACCTGTTCAAAGTATCTTATGTTTGCGGTTAGCGTGTCCATCATGGCCTCCTTGAGCTTTTCATACTCCCAATTTGGAAACAATGAATAGCTGGCCAGCATTGCGATACCTGATCCTATTAATGTGTCGTAGATTCTTTCGCGGGCCAGGGAGAGACCTCCAAGGCCAAGGAAATCAAATAATACTAATATATAGGGTGTCATGAAAAGTACACTTACTACGTAATTTTTGCGCTGAAAGCTGTAACAGCCAATCATACATATCAGTAAAATCACAAAGAGGGTGTTTTTATCGTCAATGTAGACCAATATTCCCATACCAACGAAAGCACCAATTACAGTGCCTATCAGACGCTCTATATTTCTTTTTTTAGCTAAACTAAAACCTGGTTTAGAGATTACCAGTATGGTTAAGAGTATCCAGTAGCTATGAGAGAAACTTAAAGATTTTGCGACAATAAAACCAATAAGCATTACTATAGCAACCCTTAATGAATGCCTGAAAGTTGAAGAGTTAAAGGTTATGTTTTCAAGTAATAGTTTAAAATCGATATTTTGTCTTGTAATGAATCTTTCAACCTCAATGTTACGTGGTTTAAGGTTCTTTTTCTCACTTTTATTGAAATATCCATTGATGGTTTTAATTCTAGATAGGATATTTTCTATGTTTACCTCAATATTCTTTAAAGCGATGATACCAAGCGTATTATATTGATTTTCCGTATTATTAACTTCAAGTGCAGTAATTTCATTTTTTAGTTTAGCTACATCTTCAATTAGCGAAGTGGGTAGGCTAGGGGTGCTTCCTGTTTTTAAGGAGAAGGCAATATCATCGAGCTCATCGGCTATTTTTATAATTACGGATTCGTAATGTATCAAAATTCCTGAAGCATCAAATTGTTCATGAAGTTGCTTGTAATTGTAATAGGTAGACATTACTTGTTCGAAGAGATCGACCATATCTACAAAAACCAATAGGAGGAACCTGCCTTCGGGAGTTGTTTCTCTAACTATTTCTCTAGTTTTAAATAGAACTTCTCTAACAGCATCTTGTTTTTCATGTACGGTGACTTGCAATTGAAGTAAATCAGCATAATTATCGTCGTAATCTGTATTTTGACGATAAAATTTCGCTTTTGCTCTTAAAAACTCGCTAACCGAGTGGATTGAGTCACTAAGGGTTTGCTGAACAATTCGATATGGCCTTAATCTATAGAAAAAGTAGCTGAGCAACGTATACCAAATGCTACCAGCGAAAATAAGTAAAGCAGAGAACAGAACTTCCGTCCAGGGTCTAATGTCATCAATACTTAACACCATGATCAATAATGCAGCGGTTCCAATTGAAGCAGCTCTTAAACCATATAGAAAAAACATGGAGAACACAAAGCTGAAGGCAGCGATAACAATTCCTGTAAAATAAATATTGCTGTTGGTAAGCCCGACAATTATAAATATTAATGTGATTAAAACTGTGGTAATTAACATGGCATTTCTGCGATGTATAATTGGGCCAGGAGAATCGACAACGCTAGCACATAAAGCTCCCAATGATAAAGTCATACCATATTGAAGCATTCCAAACTGGGCTAAAATTAAAGAAGGACAAAGAACACCGAATGTAATTCTCAGGCCGTCAGCAAAGTAAGTGCTAAGCAGGAAATCATGAATACTTCTAATGGGACGATCAAACATATTGCAAATTTAGCAGATCAAATACCAATAATTTGACAATTTTTAAAACTATGTATCAGCAAAATCACTTATTGCAAAATAATAAAAAAACTGATAGAACGCACTTACAAATAATATTATATATAAGTCACATAATTAATATTATGTTAAGTAATAAATTGCACATCTCTCTTGTGAGGGATGTTATCCGAATTAAAACTCTTCTAGTTTGGATTTAAGTTCTTGAACTTTATCCAGCTTGTTCTTACGCGTATAGATTTCTATTAACAGCTGGACAGTTGGTTTATCATTCTGATTGATCTCATGAGCTTGTAGTAATGCAACTTCAGCTCTGTTAATGAATGATGTAAATTTCTGATTTTTATCTGCGCTGGTTGATTTTAAGGCTTCATTGGCAGATTGTATATACGCGACACCTAATTGGTACAAAGCATCGAAATAATTCTCATCTATAACTAATGCTTTATTATAAGCCAATTCTGCCGTTCCTAAGCCGGAATTATTTTGGTATAGGTATCCATATAGGAAATAAAGTAATTTGTTGGCTGTGTCAGTCTTAAGTGTATTCTCAATAACTTTTATCGCTTCAACATATTTTTCGTTATCAAGTAATAAGTTGATGTAGTTGTTAGTCAAATTTACATCTCCGGCATTTACTCGAATTCCATCTTCAAGTGTTTTGATTGCTTGGTCGGTTTCAAATTTTGAAGTGTATATATTGGCAAGATTCTGAAATATTGCGGGATTTCTTGCTCCGTTTTCTTTTGCTCTTTTGAAATATTCGAGCGCATTGTCGAAACCTCTGATATTTTGAGCAGCTAAAGCTGTATTAACAGCTAAAGTGGTATCTTTTGGAAAAAAATCACTTACTTCTTTTAATAAGCTGAAGGCTGTTGTGAAATCATTCTTTGCGAAAGCTGCATTTGCTTTTTCCTGCTTTTTGATATTAATATTGTATATAGATGCCTCTATTAAATGGGTATTTGTTTGAAATTTATCTAGTCTTTTAGCTGAATCTATAGCCTCTATGGCTAAACCATAATATTTATCGGAATTACCCTCATTAGGATCTGTGATAGCTACATATGAGCTTAAGTATGCTTTAATTGCCCATGTTTCAGGCCATTTCTTTGTTTTCTTATCATTCTGCGCAGCTTCGCTCGCTTTTATCCCTTCCCCTATTATTCCCAATTGTGCATTAGCATCTTGCTTATTGTTTATGGCCATTTGCAATTTACCTACGCTATTTCTTGCTATTAGAAGTTGACTTTTTTGTGAAAAAGCCAGGTTCCAAGTCGTTACAACTAAAAATATAGTACCAATAAAAGATATCTTACTCATAATACAAACTTAAAAAAAAAGAGGGATAAATCTATCCCTCTTTTCACTTTCAAAATTTTTGAATATACCTATTTTAATTCGGCAAGTCTTTTCTTAATTGCTTCGTAGTTAACATTGTCATTTTTAAAAGCATATATAATAGCTAAGTTTTCCAAAGTATTTACATGTTTTGGATCTATATCAAGTGCTGCTTTATAGTAAGGAATTGCCTGATCTATGAATTTAGTCATTTTAGTACCCAACTCACTAAATTCTTTAGTTTTCTTAGGATCTAAAGCATTTCTTTGAGTTTGTATAGCAAGTGCTTGTTTATAGTAAGTATCACCTAGTAACGACTGATAGTTTGCATTTTTAGGCTCTTTTGCTACCAATTTACCAAGCATTTCCTGTGATTTAGCAATATCTCCTCTTTTTAAGTAAATGTCAGTTTCAACACCTATAAAATAAGGATCCTCAGGATACTTAGCAGATGCTTCTTTTAATATAGTTAAACCTGCAACACTATCCTTTATATCATCAAAAGTAGTTTTGATGATATCATTATAAAGCATTTTAGAATCTTTGTAGTTCAGCTCAATAGCTCTTTTAAAGTTTCTAACTACTTCAGGGTAGTTTTTTGCTTCTTTAGCCACAACACCAGCGTTGATAAACATGGCTGTGTCATTAGGGTTTTTGGCAGTTACTTCATTAAATGCTGCTAAAGCTCCAGCGAAATCTTTCTTTTGGTAAGCGTAGATTCCTCTGTTTCTCATTGCATCCTGAATAGTCAGTCTGGCATTTTCAATGTTTTCTTTTTCATTGCCTTTAGTATCTAATGCTTTTGCTTTTTCTACCGCTTCTTCAGCAATTTTTTGATTTGCAGATGAATTGGCAGCATCTAATGAATCTACCAATGCAATTCTTGAAGCAAATAATGCTCTGTACGACCAAGATTCAACCAGGTCTTTAGATTTCTCATGAGCAATTGCTTTATCTGTATGTGCCAATCCTTCATTAAGAGTTTTTAAATTGTCAGCCAAAGTTTTGTCTTTGTTTAAAGACAAAAGTGCCCATTGTTTTTTAGCAGCTTCAATTTCACTCTTTTGTGCATTAGCAAGTGTGGCAACACCTACAAATAATAAACTAAAAAGTATCTTTTTCATTTTATTTAATATATGTTCAACAATTTGATTTTTAATCTTCGGTTTCTTCCTCCGCATCGTCGCCAGCTTCCTCTTCGCCAGTTTCTTCTGTAATATCCTCATCAGGAGCAGCTTCAAGAGCTTCACCGTCTACCACAATATGGCTTTCAGTTGTTTCTTCTACTTCTTCGTCATCGTGATCAATTCTAGCTACTGAAGCAATCTCGTCGTTACCTTTTAAGTTAATTAAACGAACACCCTGTGTTGCTCTGCCCATTACTCTTAATTCGCTAACCACAATTCTGATAACGATACCTGATTTATTGATGATCATTAAATCATCTGCATCAGTTACGTTTTTAATCGCAACAAGTGCTCCGGTTTTTTCAGTAACGTTAATGGTTTTAACTCCCTTACCACCCCTATTTGTAACGCGATAATCTTCGATGTCGGTACGTTTGCCATAACCTTTTTCTGATACAACAAGAACAGTAGCTCCCGGATCATTAACAGCAATCATGCCAACTACTTCATCATTTTCATGAGCAAGGGTTACACCACGAACACCAGTTGCGGTTCTACCCATCGGTCTCACCTTTTCTTCGTTAAAGCGAATTGCCCTTCCAGAGCGCAATGCCATAACAATTTCACTGGTTCCGGTGGTTAAACTTGCTTCAAGTAACTGATCACCTTCATTGATATTGATTGCATTAATACCATTAACCCTAGGTCTTGAATATGCCTCCAAAGAAGTTTTCTTGATTGTTCCTTTTTTGGTACACATGATAATATAATTATTTTCAAGGTACTCCTGATCTTTAAGGTTTTTAACCTTAATAAAGGCCTTAATCTTTTCTTCTTTAGGGATATTAATGATGTTCTGGATTGCTCTTCCTTTACTTAATCTAGATCCTTCAGGAATTTCGTATACTCTTAACCAGAAACAACGACCTGTTTCTGTAAAGAATAACATATAGTTGTGGTTGGATGCAATTAGCATATGTTCAATGAAATCTTCATTTCTTGAGTCACTGCCTTTTGAACCTTTTCCACCTCTACCTTGTGTACGGTATTCTGTTGCCGGAGTACGTTTGATATAACCTTCGTGAGAAATGGTAATTACTACATCTTCATCTTCGATGAAGTCTTCCATGCTCATGTCTTCTGCAGAGTGTACGATCTGAGTTCTACGCTCATCACCGTATTTTTCTCTCATTTCGGTTAATTCCTCAGTGATGATCTGCATACGTTTACCTTCATCATCTAAAATAGACTGTAGGTATTCTATCGTTTTCATTAATTCGTTGTACTCATCTTTAATTTTATCACGCTCCAGACCAGTTAACCTGCGGAGTGTCATATCAAGGATGGCTCTGGCTTGAATATCACTTAATCCAAATTTCTCCATTAAGCCTACTCTCGCTTCTTCAGGGGTATCTGAACTACGAATCAGGTTAATTACTTCATCTAAATGATCAAGTGCAATTAACAAGCCTTCTAAGATGTGAGCACGTTTTTTTGCTTCGGCTAATTCAAACTTAGTTCTGCGGATCACTACTTCGTGACGGTGTTCAACGAAATATTGAATCAGATCTTTTAGATTTAATAATTGCGGCCTGCCTTTAACCAGGGCAATGTTATTTACACTAAATGAAGTTTGTAGCGCAGTTTGCTTGAATAGATTGTTTAGTACGATTGAAGCATTGGCATCGCGTTTAATTTCGTAAACAATACGGATACCGTCTTTATTGGACTCATCCTTAATGTTTGAAATACCTTCAATTTTTTTCTCTCCAACAAGTTCAGCAGTACGCTCGATCATCATTGCCTTATTAACCTGGTAAGGTATTTCGGTAACAATAATGGTTTCGCGGTCCTTTGTGGTTTCAATTTCTGCTTTAGAGCGCATTACAATACGGCCTCTACCAGTTTCAAAAGCTTCCTGAACACCTGCGTAGCCATAAATAATAGCTCCTGTAGGAAAATCAGGTGCTTTTATGTGCTTCATTAATTCAGGAATAGTAATATCGTTATTTTCGATGTAAGCTATTGTTGCATTAATAGCTTCTGTAATGTTGTGAGGAGGCATATTTGTAGCCATACCCACTGCAATACCTGATGATCCGTTGATCAGTAAGTTTGGAACTTTTGACGGAAGAACTGTTGGTTCTTGCAATGAATCATCAAAGTTTAACTGGAAATCTACAGTATCCTTATTGATATCAGCAAGCATTTCCTCTGCAATCTTCTGGAAGCGGGCCTCTGTATAACGCATTGCTGCTGGAAAGTCACCATCGATTGATCCAAAGTTACCCTGTCCTTCAACCATTAAATAACGTAAGCTCCATTCCTGAGCCATCCTTACCATAGTGTTGTAAACAGAAGCATCACCATGTGGGTGATACTTACCCAGTACCTCACCTACAATACGTGCAGATTTTTTATATGGTTTGTTGTTTGTTAATCCCAGATCGAGCATACCATATAACACTCGGCGGTGTACAGGTTTTAATCCATCACGTACATCAGGTAGAGCCCTTGATACGATAACCGACATCGAATAATCGATGTAAGCTGATTTCATTTGCTCGTCAATATCGATCCTTATTATTTTGTCGTTTTCTTGATTTTCTAAATCTTCTGCCATAAATATTAATGTTCCTTAAGAACGATTTAAATGTGGTATTCTTATAACCTTGCGAAGCTAATAAAAAAAGCGCCATTAAGGCGCATTGTGGAAAAATTTTAACGTAAAAATTAGGCTATTCTTAAGCCCATTCTATCCCCTTTTTAAGCTTGCTTAATGTATAGGATTCTTCACTGTCTGGAAGTGTTTGATGATTGTAGATCCATTTGGCCATAGGTGGTAAACTCATTAAAATAGATTCAATTCTACCGTTGGTTTCGAGACCAAATTTTGTTCCTGCATCGTACACCAAATTAAATTCAGCATATCGGCTTCTGCGCAGGTATTGCCACTCTTGTTGTTTCTCGTCAAATTCTTTATCTCTGTTTCTGTCAATTAGTTCCGTATATGCGGGAATAAATGTATTGCCAACTGCTATAGAAAAATCAAGAATCTGATCAAAGGATAAACCTGTGTTTTCAGGTCTTAATCGGTCGTAAAAAATACCTCCAACTCCCCTTGTTTCTTCACGGTGTTTGATGAAGAAATAATCATCGGCATGAGCCTTAAACTTAGGGTAAAAAGACGTATCAAATTCGTCGCAAGTTTGTTTTAAAAGATGGTGAAAATACCGTGCGTCGGTATCAATAATATAATGTGGAGTTAAATCTATCCCTCCACCGAACCATCTTGTTTCGTTATCCATTTCGAAATACCTGATATTCATATGAATTATAGGTACAAACGGGTTATTTGGGTGCATAACGATTGATACACCGGTAGCAAAGAAGTCTTCGCTATCAACCTTAAAGGCTTTTCTAACGGATTCTGGTAGTTTACCATGTACTGCAGAAAAGTTAACGCCACCCTTTTCAATAACATCGCCATGTTGCATTATGCGTGTGCGACCACCGCCGCCACCATCTCTATTCCAAATCTCTTCTTCAAATTTAGCTTTGCCATCTGCCAACTCCAGGCTTTTGCAAATCTGATCCTGAATTTGCTGATAAGCCGCTACTACTCTATCTTTAAACACCATTTCTTTAAAACTATACACGCAAAGTTAACCTTAATAAAAAGGCATCATTCCTTTAATTTTCAGATAGTACATTTTTTTGACACTACTCCTCTTCAAAGTTCAAATCGCGACTATAAGTCTCATCCAAATTATACAAACCGATGTATGCAAGTCCTACTGTTAATACTGCCAGACAAAGTGCTGCGTTGATAATTCCCATTCTTACCACTAAAAACTGAAATAAAAGCGTAACCAGGATTAGCGATCCTCTTACCATATTTGGAACACTTGTAGTTACTGTGGCACGCAGGTTGGTTCCAAATTGTTCTGCTGCAATAGTTACGAATACAACCCAATATCCTGTGAACAAACCGAAAAATACGCACAATATATAAAAACCAGTTGCTGTCCATCCTGTGTTTAACAGATATACCAGCATGGTGCAAAATGTTAGGGTAATAAAGATAAAAACGATCTTTTTACGTGTTTTGAAAAGCTGACTTAAAGCACCGCTTAAGAAATCACCTAGTGAAATTCCTATATAGGTAAACATTACACCCTTTCCGTTGTCTAGAACATCCACGGCCTTTAATGCTTTTCCAAATTCAGGGGCTATGCCAACCAGAATCCCTACTACAAACCATAGCGGCACAGCGATAATGATACAGCTTAAATATTTAGAGAAGCGCTTCCAGGGATAAAATAGCATGAAGAAGTTTCCTTTGGTAACTTCTTTTTTAGACATTTTTTCGAATAATCCAGATTCAAAAACACCAAATCTTAAAAGCAATAACACAATACCCAGGCCTCCGCCCACAAAAAATGCAGTTCTCCATTCAAAAAGATCCCCAACTATATATGCTGCTACTGCACCCATAAGGCCAATTCCCGCCACCAACATGGTTCCATATCCCCTCTTTTCCTTACTCATGCTTTCGCTTACAAGCGTAATACCAGCACCGAGTTCTCCTGCTAAGCCTATTCCTGCAATAAATCTTAACGCCGCATATACCGGAATGCTTGTCGCAAATCCGTTCGCAATATTAGCAAGGGAATACATGATTATGGAGCCAAAAAGTACAGACAACCTTCCTTTTTTATCTCCGAGAATACCCCAGAATATACCTCCAATAAGTAGCCCCGCCATTTGCCAGTTCATCAGATAAAGGCCTGTTTCGGTAATTTTGTCTGTCGGAACTCCTAATGACGATAAGCTTTTGTTTTTGATAATAAGGAATAAAAGAAGGTCGTATATGTCTACAAAATAGCCTAGGGCGGCCACCAGGATTAAAAAAAATACACTTTTATTCTGTTTGCTGTTAATCATACAAAGTTTGTTTGGTTGCTGAAAATACAAACAAATTTTATTTATGATAAAACATTTTGATAAAAAAACATGTATCGAAGAATTTAGCCCCGATACATGTTTGAATTATTGCTCGTTATTTACCTAAGATTTCTATTACTAAGGTTTTACAGTTGTATCTGGAGGTAATTTAGTAGTGTCAGCCGGAACTGTTTTAGCAGTATCCACGGGTTTCATTGTTGTGTCTGTTGAGGTACTATCTGAAGTACCTGATACATTCTTCGTTGAGTTGCATGCTGAAGTGGCTATTATAACCGAGCCCGCAAAAGCAAGACTTAAAATTAACTTTTTCATAGGATTATTTTTATATAAGTACTGGACAATCAACAAGGTCAACCCATAAAAGTTTTAAATAATTTAAAACTGGTTAGTTAAAAACACAAAAAAAGGCCTTCCTGTTTTACCAGAAAAGCCTTTAAAAAATTAACAATTATTTATTTTTTTGGCATCAAAACACCGTCTATTACATAAGTTACACCGTTACTGGAAATTACATCTGGAATAGTGATTTTGGCATCGTTAACCCACCATTCACCGTTTTTCTCAGTTAGCTTGATTTTCTGACCCTGAACCGTTGTAAGCTCCATTCCATTTTTTAAATCAGAAGATTTATAGCTACCCGAAACCACATGATAAGTTAGTACATTGGTAAGATCTTTTTTCATTTCCGGTTTCAATAAATTATCAACCGCACCTGCAGGCAATTTAGCAAATGCTTCGTTTGTAGGTGCAAACACCGTAAATGGGCCTGTTCCGCTTAGCGTTTCAACCAGTCCGGCTGCTTTAACAGCTGCAACCAATGTAGTATGATCGCTTGATCCTAAAGCATTTTCTACAATATTTTTAGACGGAACCATCACGGCGCCACCAACTTTAACCCCATTTTCGGTAGCTATAGTTGTGTCAACAACAGACGTGTCCATCATTGAACTATCGTTCATTGTATCGGCAGTTTTAGAAGAATTACAAGCAGAAACAAGAGCCAGTAATGCCACCCCTGCGCTTAAACTTAAAAATTGCTTTTTCATAAAATTTAGTTTTGTTGTTTTAGATTTTCGTTTTATTTAACATATAAACGAGAATAACAACAAAGCAGATTTTTATTGATGCATTTTTAATTTATCGAGCAATTCAGGAGAAACATTTTCTGCGTAGGCACCGTAAGCATCAATTAATACCCCTTTTAAATTACCTACCGGAGATGATATGGCGTAGATCACGGCACTATCGTCTGGGTCGTTCATGCCTTCAAACCTGTAAAATTCATCAATCTCAAACTCCTCAGGCATCAATTTCATGTCAATTGCTTTACACTCCAAGAAGTCAGAGTTAAGCGTAAAATCGTATTCATAACCTCGCTTCTCAAGGTCAGATACAGCTGCTGTAAGGGTATCG
The DNA here is from genome assembly GCF_056395985.1 of Pedobacter sp. 05T44. Classification (NCBI taxonomy): domain Bacteria; kingdom Pseudomonadati; phylum Bacteroidota; class Sphingobacteriia; order Sphingobacteriales; family Sphingobacteriaceae; genus Pedobacter; species Pedobacter sp. 05T44. Next base: position 71,619 of record NZ_JBFTKO010000010.1, on the reverse strand, counting down.
TATATATACATACTCTAATTTACTAAAAATTTACTTTATCCTGCCACATAAAATTTCATAGTTCAATAAACTTTCTGATATTTAAGCATCATGGTTGTATCAGAGAAAACCCTTAAATGGGGATTGTGCTTGTACCCTCCTATGCTGTTCCAGCGCATATGGGTTAAAAGATTTCATAAAGGATTTAGAGGAGTTGATGTAAAAATTAACAAGAGCATTTTTAATAAGAATTATAACGGCTCTATATTTGGAGGTACTATATATGCTGCAACTGATCCATTTTATGCATTGCTGTTTGATCAGCTGCTCCAAAGAGAAGGATTTAAGGTAAGGGTTTGGTTAAAAAGTGCTTCAATACAGTATTTAAAACCTGGTCGGGGCAATTTATACTTTACGATAAAAGTTACAGATGATATGTTGAATGAGGCTATTGAGACTTTAAACACTTCTGGGAAATTTATAAAAGCCTATCCAATGGAAATAACCAATGCTGAAGGTGAAATATGCGCCACAGTATTAAACGAAGTTTACGTTAGGAACCTTCATCAGGGCGAACAACCAAGAATAGCTTATTAAATTACCATTCGCTTAAGAAAATATACAAATGAATATCAGGAAACTAATTTTGCAGGGCGAAGGAACTACACTGGATTTCAAAAAGACGATTACAAACAACGAAAAGATTGCTAAGAGTCTGGTTGCATTTGCTAATAATAAAGGAGGCCAATTGCTTATTGGTGTAGCTGATGATGGTAGTATTAAAGGCGTAAAATCTGAAGATGAAGAGCGTTATATGATCACCAAGTCTGCCCATCAGTTCTGTAAACCTGCAATAGAACCTGAATTTGAGGAAATATATATTGATGACAAATTAGTATTGGTTGTGAAAATTGCCGAAAGTGATACTAAACCTCATTATGCGCTTGATGAAAATAAAAAATGGTGGGTTTATTATCGGGTAAATGATAAAAGCATTTTGGCCAGCAAGATCATCGTTGATGTGATTAAAAAAAGTAGTAAAGTCAACGGCCAGTTGATTACTTATACAGAGCAGGAAAAGAAATTATTTGAGCATCTTAATCTTGAAGGGAGGATAACGCTTAAGCAGTTTAGTAAGCTTACACGCAGCTCCTATCGGCAAGCTCAAAAGATATTGGTAAGCTTAATTCTAAGTGGCGTTATAAAACCTCACACGTCAGATAAGGAAGAATTCTTTACTACTGTATAAAAGGTGGCTATGTTTTCATAAATCACAACAAAATAACCGACTTTTGCTAAAATGTTGAATACCTTATACACTAAGTACAAACCTTATTATTCTGATAATTTACGATTGGCAATGCCTATTGTTGTTTCTCAGCTGGGCCATACCCTTGCACACCTGGCAGACAGTGTTATCGTTGGTCATTTTGCTGGAACAATTCAGCTTGCTGCTGTATCATTAGTGAATAGTCTGTTTATGCTGATCCTGGTTTTAGGTATGGGGATAGCTTATGGATTAACACCTCTGATAGCTCAAGAGAATGGCCGTAAAAATTACGATGAATGTGGTAAGCTGCTTTCTAATAGCTTAATTATAAATTTCTCTATCTCTTTATTGCTATATGCCTTTGTTCATTTAGGGACTTTGATGGTAATAGATCATATCGGGCAGTCGCCCGAAGTTGTTGCTTATGCAAAACCGTATCTGGGTTTGCTTGGTTTCTCTATTATCCCGTTAATGATATTTCAAACTTTCAAACAGTTTGCCGAAGGATTGGGCTTTACAAAACAAGCAATGTTCGTGTCTATCTGGGGTAACGTGATTAATATTATTTTGGGAGTCATTTTTGTTAAGGGGATGTTTGGCATAGCTCCTATGGGCGTAAAAGGTGTAGGCCTAAGTACTTTGATAGATCGTACGGTTATGGCTATAGTAATGACTATATATGTTTTACGGTCAGCTGTTTTTAAGGTTTATATTAAGCAATTTAAGGCCACCTTTTTTGATAAGGTAAGAGCATTTAAAATTGTTAAAATTGGTGCGCCGGTTGCACTGCAGTATTCCTTTGAAATTAGTGCTTTTAGCGGAGCAGCTATACTAATCGGAACCATAGGGGCTGTAGAACAAGCTGCCCATCAGGTAGCTATAAACCTTGCCTCTATTACCTATATGATGGCGAGTGGAATTGCCTCTGCAGCTACTATTAAAACAGGCAATAACTTTGGGAAAAGCAATTTTAAAGACCTTAGGCAATCAGCCATTGCAAGTTACCACGTAATACTTTTGTTTATGACTGTTACCGCATTGTTTTTTGTACTGGCAAATAACCTACTGCCCTTTCTTTATACAGAAGATAACGCCGTAATCAGTATTGCCGCTCAGTTACTTATTATTGCAGGATTTTTTCAATTATTTGATGGTACCCAGGTAGTAGGTTTAGGGGTTTTAAGAGGTATTGGAGATGTGAATGTTCCAACCATCATTACCTTTATTGCTTACTGGGTAATTGGTATTCCGTTGGGTTACTTCCTTGGTATAAAGCTCAACATGGGCGTTAATGGTATTTGGTACGGGTTAACGTTCGGATTGCTCACAGCCTCCATCCTATTGTTTATCAGGTTTCAAAATAAGACCAGAATTTTGCTCGCTAGGGTATCTGCGTAAATAAAAAAATAAAAATTTTGTTTATTCATTAAGTTGCGCTAATATTGTCGACTAATTCGATAGATTTAATATGAGCAGACAATAATGAGCATACGCGAAAACCAGATTAGAATTGCCGTAAGCAATAAATTACAAGAAAAGAAGTGGAAACGGATAGCTTATATATGTCTATTTATATTGGCAGCCTTGTTTATCGGCATTGCCATTTATAATAATGTTACTTATCAGGATGCCTTGGCATTTGGCGAAGAACTATACGCACAGTTAGACGATAAGTTTTTATGGATGCTTGTTGTCGGGTTTATGGCGCAAATGGTTGATGGTGCTTTGGGAATGGGCTATGGCGTAATTTCTACTACCCTGCTGTTGTCTGGTGGCTTAAATCCGGCAGTTATTTCTGGGAGTATTCATACTGCCGAAATGTTTTCTAGTGGAGCATCTGGTTTTAGTCATTATCGTTTTGGTAACGTAAATAAAAAACTTTTTAAAACCCTGTTAATTCCAGGTGTGCTGGGCGCAATTGCAGGTGCATTATTACTAGGATATGCCGGAGATGCCTTTTCGGTATGGATAAGGCCGGTAATTTCTATATATACATTATTACTTGGGATCAGGATATTAACTAATGCATTTAAAGAAAAACAGAAGCCTCAAAAGGTAAAACGTGCAGGCTGGCTGGCTGGAGCCGGAGGTTTCTTGGATTCGTTTGGTGGCGGTGGCTGGGGGCCATTAGTTACCTCTACCCTAATTTCTAAAGGCCGTACACCTAAATATGTAATCGGCTCTGTTAGTTTAACCGAGTTTTTTGTAACCATGGCAAGTGCAGTTACATTCTTCTTTATTCTTGGCGTTAGTCATTGGCAATCTATACTTGGATTAATTGTTGGTGGAATAATAGCTGCCCCATTAGCTGCTCGTTTAGTAGGTAAACTTCCTATTAAAAAGATGTTTATAGGAGTTGGTATTATAGTAATTATATCGAGTTTGCGCATCATTTGGATGTTTATAGATAAATTAACCTAAGAATCTTAGTTGCTTAATATAACCTGGAAAAATATTCCATAAATTTATAGTGTATAAGGAATCTTAAAAGCACGCTCCAAATGAATGTTAAATTAAATTAATAATGGAACAAAGTTCAGCTGGAATTGAAAAATATCATTGCCGTAGATGCGCTAAACCACTAGATTATCGAATTCCACGACAACAAATCGTAAAAACAATACTGTTTTGGGTACCACTTAAAAGGTATAAGTGCACTTCATGTGAAAAAAAGCAATATATAATCGCTAAAAAATAAAAGGGTATTGAAGATATTTCATTACCCTTTATATTTTCTTAGGCAATTCCTTAGCTGTGCTCTACCTTGTAAATAGTGGTTTGAGTGTATGTTTCACCAGGCCTCAATACAGTGCTTGGAAATGCAGGAATATTAATCGCATTTGGATGATGTTGCGTTTCTACACAAAATCCTCCAAAAGGTTCGTAATTTCTTCCTTCTTTGCCGTGCTTCACATTAAGGTATTTAGCTGTATATAAATGGGCAATTGGTTCAGTAGTATAAACAGATAGTTTTAAGCCTCCGGTTTGTTCAGTTGTTTCAGAAGCTAATGTGAGCTCACCATATTCTTTATCGAGTACGTAGGTTTGATCGTATCCTTCGGCAGGATCCCAGTCTGCGTCAAATTCCTTACCACCCAAAAAATCATGATGAGTACCTTCTACAGGAATAAGTTTTCCTGTTACTACATAGTTGTCGTCTTGTTCAAGATAGTTGCTTGCAGGCATTCTGTGGTGATGTTTCCCTACTGAACCACCAGTTGGGGAAAGATTAAAATAACCATGATGGGTTAAGTTAATAGCTGTTGCTTTGTCTGTTGTTGCTTTAAAATCAAGAATCAGCTCGTCCTCATCAGTTAACTTAAAAGTTAACTGAATGGTAAGGTTTCCTGGGAAGTTCTCTTCGCCATCCGGACTTGTGTATTGAAGTGTTACGCTTGGGTCAATGGTAGACAAGACCTCCCATACCCTCTTGTCATAACCCATATCGCCACCATGCAGGCAGTCTCCTCCTTTTGCTTGCGATAGCTGATAAACCTCTCCATCAATAGTAAATCTGCCATTTTTAATTCGATTGGCATATCTGCCAATAACAGCACCTAAATAGGGATAATTTGCTAAATATTCTTCGCTTAAGTATTGATCAAAATCATCAAATCCCAATACGATATCCTGCTTTTCTCCATTTTTATTGGTTACTATAAATTTACTTATTATAGCCCCATAATTGTATATTTTGACATATGTTCCCTTAGTATTTGTTAATTCTACACCAAGTACTTCTTTGCCATCTATAATTTTACCTGTCTTTACTAGTTTAGTCTTCATTTATATATAATAAAATGCATTTTATGTTGAATTGAACTTACTCGATTCGGTTCATAGTTGTATATTTAGGGCCAGGTATTTTTGGATCCACTCGTTTGTCAAACAATACTATAAATACTTTATTAAAACTAAAACATTAATTTAAAATATTACAATGAAAGCGGAATTAACCAATAAATTCTTTGAAAAGTATGAACAACAACCAACAGCACATTATTTTACTCCAGGTCGCGTAAACTTAATTGGCGAACATATAGATTACAATGGAGGCTTGGTAATGCCTTGTGCAGTTACGTTAGGAACCTGGTTAATTATTGCTCCAAACAACGACAACGTAATCAGATTTAAAAGCTTAAATTTTGAGGAAACTGCACAAATTGAACTGAAACCATCTTATACTAAAACTGGTTCTGAGTGGTTCAACTATCCCCTGGGTGTTTTTAATGAAATTTCAAAGAAACATAAAATTCCGACAGGCTTGGATCTATTGTTTTTTGGTAATATTCCAATTGGTTCAGGTCTATCTTCTTCCGCTTCTATTGAAGTAGTAATGGCTTATGCTTTAAATGACTATTTTAAGTTAGGTTATGAGAAGATTGAACTACCATTGTTAGCTCAGAAAGTTGAGAATGAATTTATAGGTGTGAACTGTGGTATTATGGATCAATTTGCCGTTGCCTTTGGTGAAACTGATAAAGCCATAGTATTAAACTGCGATACCTTGAAATATAAGATAGTAGATTGTAATCTTGGAGATTATTCACTTGCTATCATCAATACAAACAAACCTCGTAAGCTGGCTGAATCTAAATATAACGAAAGAGTATCTGAATGCCAGACAGCATTAGCTCAATTAAATCAAGAAATTAAGCTTAATAATTTATGTGAACTAACAGCGGAAAAATTCGCTTTACATAGTCATCTAATTACTGACGAAACTGTTTTGAAGAGAGCGACTCATGTTATTAAAGAAAATGATAGGGTTAATTTAGCAGCTAAAGCATTGAATGAAGGTAACTTAGTGGAGTTTGGACGTTTGATGTATGCTTCTCATCAATCATTAAAAGATCTGTATGAAGTAACTGGAGTGGAGCTTGATACTGTAGTAGATTTCTGCTCTGATTATGAGCACGTTATTGGTGCCCGTATGACAGGTGCAGGTTTTGGGGGATGCGCTATTGCCTTGCTTAAAAAAGGACAGGAAGAAGATTTTGCCAAACAGCTTACAGACTATTATGTAGATCGCGTTGGATACCCTGCTGCAATTTATATTAGTGAAATTGGTAACGGTGCATCTGCTATTTAATGAAAAAGCTAAAGTTAGATGAGCTAAACCGCGTTGGTGTTGATGAATTTAAAGAACAAGAGAAGCTACCTGTTATTGTAGTACTTGATAATGTGCGAAGTATGCACAATATTGGCTCTGTTTTTAGAACGGCAGATGGTTTTGCTATCGAAAAATTATATCTGTGTGGAATTACGGCTCAGCCTCCGCACAGAGAAATTGAAAAAACAGCTCTTGGTGCCACCCAATCTGTAGAATGGGTTCATTTTGAAACAACTCTTGATGCTGTAGCATCTCTAAAAGCCGATGGGTATCGGGTTATTGGCATAGAACAAGCTGCAGGCAGCATCATGCTAAATACATATAAACCGAAGTCTTCTGAAAAATATGCTTTGATTTTTGGTAACGAAGTTAATGGGGTTAGTGATGAAGTGATGGCCCAGATTGATGAATGCATCGAAATTCCACAGTTTGGCACAAAGCATTCTTTTAATATCGTAATATCTGCAGGTATTGTGCTTTGGGATTTCTTTGCTAAATTAAGACTGTAAAATATTTCTACTTCAATATTATGGAGAACGGGTTATTAAAGAAAATATACTTCAAACCTGGTTTTAAGGTGTTATTGGCAAATGCGCCCAAAAATGGTACTGCTATTTTAGGTGATGTTAGCAGTATATCATTAGTGAACAATTCTGCTGACGATTTTAATGGTCTACTCCTTTTTGTAAAGGATAGCTCAGAATTAAACAGGGAACTCAAAATCTGGGCACCAAAAATAGATGACAAAAAAACAGTTTGGATTGCTTATCCAAAAAAGACCTCCGGAATAGTTACCGATCTGAAGATGGAGAAATGGAATGAACTGGAACTTTATAAACTTACTCCGTGTGCTTCTGCAGCAATTGACGACACCTGGACAGGTATTAGAATTAAACCAATTGATCAGGTAAAAGCATCTGGTGTTGGAAATAATGAAATTAAAAAAAATGAATTTTCTGAGTTTATAGATGTTGAAAATAAAAAAGTAACGGTGCCATCAGATTTGGCAAAGTTATTTTTGCAGCATCCGCAAGCACAGTCTTTTTTCGAGACCCTCGCCTATTCTCATAAAAAAGAATATGTATTGTGGATTCTTACGGCCAAACAAGAACAAACAAGGATAGGCAGATTGCAAAAAACTATTGAAATGTTACTGGTTGGTAAAAAGAATCCAACTATGAAATAGTCCTGACATTCAAAATTTGTATATCCCTTTAATTTGTGGTATGCGAATATTTTTACTATTTCTACTCTGTGCTGCTTTAGCAAGTTGTAACCATTTTGAGTTTAGTCCAAATCAAACTTTTGATAAAATTTCGTTAAAGGATGTAAACGCCACCAATCTGAAAAGATTGGGTAATGGTGCGGATGATGATACCGTAACTTTCGTTTTAACTGGCGATAGCCAGAAATCACGAGACGAAACGGTAAAGTTTTGTAAAGCCGTGAATGCTATTAAGGGGATTGACTTTGTAGTTCTGGCTGGTGATATTACTGAATTTGGTGTTTTAAAGGAAATGCTTTGGATTTCAAGAACTCTTGAAGATCTTCATGCTCCCTATGTAGCTGTTATAGGAAATCACGACGAAACAGCCCGTGGTAAGGAAACATTTCAGCATATGTTTGGCGAACTTAATTATTCTTTTATATACGGAGGTGTAAAATTCGTTTGCCACGATAGCAATAGCCGGGAGTATAATTTCAATGGTCAGGTGCCCAATATTCCCTGGTTAAAAAATGAATTGAAACCATCGCCCGGGATTAAAGGTTTTGTAGGTATTTCTCATGTGCCGGTTAATTCAGAAGATTTTGACAGCAAATTAATCAAGGATTATACAACCACACTTGCTCAAACTCCAGGCTTCCTGGCATCACTTAACGCACATACTCATAATTATAATCTCTTTTATCCGGATGATTCGGGTATTCCCTACGTGATCACAAGCGCGATGGCAAATAAGGAATTTTTAGTTGTACAAATTGTAAATAATAAGATAAGTTTTGAGAGAGTATATTTTTAAGTTCCGTTTCGTTTTTTTGCTGTTGGTTGCAAGTAGTGCTAAAGTATCTGCACAAAGTTTTAAATTCTTAATTCCTGATCAGGCAATTGTACAGTATGCCGGAAGTATAGGTTATTTTAGTGGAGGTGTTGGTTATGAACTGTTTGGTAACAAAAAAGGTAATTTAGATTTACTTTATGGATTTGTACCGGGTAGTAAAGGTGGGGTTTTGAATATAGCAACTGCTAAATTTGGCTATAAACCATGGGCTATTAAATTGAAAGAATGGGGGAAAATTTATCCTTTTAATCCTGCAATATTTGCTACTTATACTTTTCATAAGGAGCTGTCATTTAAATTTCCAAGCGGACAATATGCTCATGATTATTATTACTGGTCAGAAGCTTTGCGTCCGCATCTTGCTTTCAGTAGCGAAATTGAGCTGGATGCAAAAAAACTTTTGAAAAATACGGGTATCAGAGCAATTGGTCTTTATATAGAGGCAAATACGAATGATTTTTATCTGATCAATTATCTTCAAAATACATCTGCACTAACTGTAACGGATATTTTTCAGCTGGGAATAGGAATGCGTGTTAAGTTTTAAAATTAGAAACGCAGCAACAAACAAAAGGCTCCGGTATATTTACCGGAGCCTTTTGTTTGTTATAATATTTATACCTCTACTTAAGCGTATGGAATACCATCTTTTGATGGCAAACTACTGTGTCCCATTAAGTATTGATCTACTTTTCTGGCCGCTTCTCTTCCTTCAGATATTGCCCAAACTACTAATGATTGTCCACGGCGCATATCACCGGCAGCAAAGATCTTAGCAATATTGGTTTGGTATTTACCTTCTTCAGCTTTTACGTTTCCTCTGTTGTCAAGCTCAACACCAAGATTTTCAATTAATCCTTCCTTTTGAGGATGTAAAAAACCCATAGCTAAAAGAACAAGCTGACAAGGAAGATCACGTTCTGTTCCTGCTTTTTCTTTGAAGTTTACCGGGCGACCATTAGCGTCAATTTCCCATTCTACATCAACAACTTTTACAGCTTTCAGATTTCCGTTTTCGTCTTTGATGAACTCTTTGGTATTTACTCCCCATCCTCTTTCGCATCCCTCTTCATGAGAAGAAGTTACTTTTAACAACATTGGGTAAGTTGGCCAAGGCATGTTGCTGGTACGTTGTTGCGAAGGCATCGGCATAATTTCAAATTGAGTTACCGATTTTGCACCCTGACGGTTAGAAGTACCAATACAATCAGATCCTGTATCACCACCACCAATTACAATTACATCTTTACCGGTTGCTAATATAGCTTCACCATCAACTGCGAAGTTTTTAACTCGTTTGTTTTGTTGTTTTAAGAAATCCATTGCAAAGTGGACACCTTTCGCCTCTCTTCCTTTTGCAGGAAGATCTCTTGGAATGGTTGATCCACCAGCAAGAATAATTGATTGAAAATCTCTAAGTAAGGTATTCAATTCAACATTTACACCTACGTTTGAGTTACATTTAAATACGATACCTTCTTTTTCCATTAAAGCGATGCGTCTTGTTACAACATCTTTTTGTAATTTAAAATCTGGGATACCATAGTTAAGCAAACCACCTGGTGTGTCGTCACGTTCGTAAACAACTACCTCATGTCCGGCTTTGTTTAATTGAGCAGCAGCAGCTAAACCTGCAGGTCCTGAACCGATAACAGCTACTTTTTTACCAGTGCGGATTAGCGGTTGCTCTGCTTTAATATAACCTTTATCAAAGGCAATTTCAATAATGTGTTTCTCTATTTCCTCAATTGATACGGGTGATTTGTTAATTCCAAGTACACATGCTGATTCGCATGGTGCCGGGCAAATCCTTCCTGTAAATTCAGGGAAGTTGTTTGTGCTCAGTAAGATAGTGCTGGCCAGATGCCAGTCGCCTTTATATACAGCTTCATTGAATTCAGGAATCACGTTGCCTAAAGGACAACCCGACTGACAGAAAGGAACACCGCAATCCATGCATCTGGCTGCTTCTTTGTTAACTTCCTCCAGTTCAAAATTCTTTACGAATTCATTATAATGTTTTAAACGCTCTTTTGCATCTTCTTTTAAAGGAGCAGTTCTTTCGTATTCTAAAAATCCAGTTACTTTTCCCATTATTTAAGATATTTTCAGTTTGTTACTTTTGTTCATTAATACTGCTTTGTATTCTTTAGGGAATACTTTGATGAAATGTGCAGATTGTGTTGCCCAGTCGTCTAGCAAGAATTTAGCTACACTACTTTCTGTAAGCTGAAGATGTTTCTTTAATAAATGAGTGATACGTAGTTCATCCTGTTCATCAAGAGGATCCAGATCTACCATCTCTTTATTGCATTTGTTTGCAAAATCACCTTTAACATTATAGATCCATGCAATACCACCGCTCATACCAGCCGCAAAGTTGCTACCTGTATCGCCAATAACCAATACCTCGCCGCCAGTCATGTATTCACAACCGTGATCTCCAAGTCCTTCTACAACAGCAGTTGCACCAGAGTTACGTACCGCGAATCTTTCACCCGCCTGCCCTCTTACAAACAGCTCACCAGAAGTTGCACCATAAAGAGCCACGTTGCCGATAATGATGTTTTGCTCAGGTACATATTTAGTAGTACTGAAAGGGAAAATCGATAATCTTGCTCCCGAAAGTCCTTTACCTACATAATCATTGGCCTCGCCTTCAAGATGTAATGAGATACCTCTAGTAGCAAATGCTCCGAAACTCTGACCAGCAGAACCTTTGAATTTGAAATTGATGGTATCAGCAGGTAAACCTTGTGATTTGTATATTTTCGAAACTTCGTTTGAAAGCATGGTGCCAATTGCACGGTTGGTATTTTTAACTTCGAACTCCTTATATATAGGCTCTTTGTTAAATAATGCAGGCTGTGCAGCTTTGATTAATTCGTGATCCAGAATTTCTGATAATCCGTGATCCTGATCTTCTGTTTTAAATAAGCTTAATCCATTATCTGGTGCTTTATATAAAATTGCAGAAAGGTCAAGGTCTTTTTGTTTCCAGTCTTCCTGAGCTATTGCACGTACTTTTAATGCGTCAGATTGACCAACCATTTCTTCAACGCTTCTGAAACCAAGTTCAGCCATTGTTTCTCTTAACTCCTGAGCCAAGAAATAGAATAGGTTAACTACGTGATCCGCTTCACCTGTAAATAGTTTTCTTAAGTTAGGATCTTGAGTAGCAACACCAACAGGGCAAGTATTTAAATGGCATTTACGCATCATAATACATCCTGCGGTTACAAGAGCTGCAGTTGCAACACCCCATTCTTCGGCTCCAAGTAAAGTTGCAATTGCAATATCTCTACCTGTTTTTAGCTGTCCGTCTGTTTGTAACACAACCCTGCTACGCAAGCGGTTTTTAACAAGCGTTTGGTGCGCTTCAGCTAATCCAAGTTCCCAAGGTAAACCAGCATGTTGTATTGAAGTTAACGGAGATGCACCTGTACCACCATCAAATCCTGATACCAGAATTACATCAGCATGTGCTTTAGCTACTCCTGCAGCAATAGTACCAACACCAGCTTTAGAAACCAGTTTTACGTTGATTCGTGCTTCTCTGTTAGCATTTTTTAAATCGAATATTAACTGTGCCAAATCCTCGATAGAATAAATATCGTGGTGTGGCGGAGGAGAGATCAACCCTACTCCCGGAGTAGCGTGACGAACTTTTGCAATCCAATCATCTACTTTGTGTCCAGGTAACTGACCACCTTCACCAGGTTTTGCACCCTGTGCCATTTTAATTTGTAACTCATCTGCATTGGTAAGGTAGTAACTAGTTACACCAAAACGTGCAGAAGCGATTTGCTTAATTGCAGAGCGCATTGAGTCACCATTTTCAAGCACTTCATATCTCAACTCATCTTCACCACCCTCACCGGTATTGCTTTTTCCACCAATACGGTTCATTGCAATAGCTAATGTAGAGTGTGCTTCGTGAGAGATGGAACCGAACGACATTGCTCCGGTAGCAAATCTTTTAAAGATATTTTCAACTGGTTCAACCTCCTCTAAAGAAATAGCCGGGCGATTGTAACTGAATTCAAATAAACCTCTTATTGTATAAGCCTGGTTTGTTTGCTCGTTTACCAGTTTAGAGTATTGCTTATAAGTGCTGTAATCATTTTTCCTTGTAGCGTTTTGCAACAAGTGGATGGTTTGAGGGTTGAACAAATGCTGTTCACCTTTACGTTTCCATTTATAGTTACCACCAGTAGGTAAAATAGCATCCGGACGGTTAGCTAGTTTAAAGATCCTGTTGTGTTTAATCAACGTTTCTTTAGCTATTTCGTCTAAGCCTAATCCACCGATTCTTGAAACAGCTCCGGTAAAGTAGTTGTCTACTACACTTTTATGTAATCCAAGAATTTCGAATATCTGAGCACCATGGTACGATTGTAATGTAGATATACCCATTTTAGAGAATATCTTTAACAAACCATTGTTAACCGCGTAGATATAATTTTGGAATAATTTTTCTTTTTTCTCTTGAAGTTCAGTTTCAAAACCAGCAATAGTTTCTAAAGCCAGGTAAGGATTTACTGCAGTTGCACCAAAACCAATTAAAGTTGCAAAATGATGAACTTCCCAAACATCACCAGCCTCAACCACAATACCCACAGCACCTCTATATCCTTTACGGATTAAGTGATGGTGAACGGCTGAAACAGCTAATAACGAAGGAATGGCAGCATGCTCAGAATCAAGAGCCCTGTCAGAAAGGATAATTACCTGGAAACCATCTTCAACAGCATCAACAGCATAGCGGCAAAGCCTTTCGATACCTTTAGCTAATGCACCCGGGTTGCCATCTGCTCTGAAATAAGTTTGTAGTGTTTTGGATTGGAATACTCCGGTATCTATACTTCTTAATTTCTCAAGTTCAAGGTTGGTTAATATAGGATGTTTAATGCCTACACAATGACATTGCATTGCATTTTCTTCCAATATATTACCGTTATTACCCATAAAACCGGCTAAACTCATTACCACTTTTTCCCTGATAGGGTCAATTGGTGGGTTAGTAACCTGGGCAAATAACTGCTTAAAGTATGAGGCTAAGTGTTGTGGTTTTTGAGAAAGGATAGCCAAAGGAATATCAGTACCCATTGAACCAATTGGTTCTTTGCCGTCCTGAGCCATTGGTTTTAAGATTAGATCAATATCTTCTCTGCTATAGCCAAAAACCTGTTGGTATCTAAAAATAGACTCCTGAGACAGATTGCTAAATACTAATCTTGGATCAGGAAGTTCTTCCAGTCTGATTTGGTATTTATTGATCCAGTCGCCATAAGGCTTGCTACCACATACCTGTTGTTTAATTTCAGCGTCACTAATGATTCTGCCTTGCTCCATATCTACCACAAACATTTTTCCAGGAGTTAATCTTCCTTTCTCAATGATTTTGCTTTGGTCAAGAGCTAGTGCGCCAGCCTCAGATGCCATAATTACACGGTCATCCTCAGTGATGGCATATCTTTGCGGACGAAGTCCGTTTCTATCTAATGTAGCACCTATAAGGTTTCCATCGGTAAATGAAACTGCCGCTGGTCCATCCCAAGGCTCCATTAAAGTAGCATGGAATTTATAAAAAGCTTGTTTCAGTTCATCCATATCGTCATTACCATCCCACGCTTCAGGAATTAACATCATAAGAACGTGTGGTAAAGAACGACCAGAGTGAAGTAGTAATTCTACTATATTGTCTAAACATCCAGAATCTGAGTTAGACTCATCAATTACAGGAAGTAAAATATTTAATTCTTCAGGAGTAAAGTAAGAAGAAGCAAAAGATTTAACACTTGCTCTGAACCAGTTCAGATTACCCTGCAAAGTATTGATCTCTCCATTATGAGCGATATACCTGAAAGGTTGTGCCAGCCTCCAGGAAGGGAAAGTGTTTGTAGCAAAACGCGAGTGAACTAAACCAAAAGCTGAAACCACACGTTTATCGCTAAGCTCAGTAAAATAGCTTCTAACTTGCAGTGAAGTTAGCTGACCTTTATATACAATTGTTCTTGACGAAAAAGAAGCAATATAAAAGTCGCCATTAATACCTTTTACAGTATTATTAATTGTTTTAGACAGGTAGTTTTTAAATACGTACAGTTTACGTTCAAAATCTGCACCTGCTGCAATTGCATAAGGACGGGCAATAAATACCTGTTCCATTTCCGGTTCTACTGACAAGGCCATATCGCCAATACCTTCTGTATTGGTTATTACCTTTCTAAAGCCCAGAACTTCCAGGTTTAGTTTTTCGGCAGCGCGGTAAATAATTTCCCTACATTCTTCTCTTGCCTTCACATCTTTGGGTAGGAATAGCATTCCGACGCCGTAATCTCCAGATTCATTTAAACTGAATCCGATTTTGAGACACTCGTCATACAGGAATTCATGGGGTATTTGTATCATAATACCAGCCCCATCACCTGTATTGATTTCAGCTCCGCAAGCCCCGCGGTGATCAAGATTTTCAAGAATGGTTATAGCGTCAGAAATAATTTGCTGTGATTTCCTGCCCTTTATATGGGCAACAAATCCGATACCGCAGGCATCGTGCTCAAAACGCTGGTCATATAACCCTTGGTTATCTTGTTTTGGTTCCATAAGTCTCGTTTAAATATTAGTTTTGGTATAGTGTATTTAGGACACTAAGATACGAATAAAATTCAAGGAATTATAATATTCACATATTTTTTAGAAAAAAAGCAGTACTTGGCAATGAAGTGCGTACTTAATTATCATATTAGTAAATTACATCGTTTTAATTTATGATGTTGGTAATGGTGTTATTTAGAATTATTTTGCATAACAAAATAATTACAAATGGCTTTACGTGCTTTAAACGCAATTTTTCTTGTTTTTTGCTGTCGGTTTTTTGATTTTCTTCTATTTAATCTAGTGTGTTCCCTTGTAAGGTTATCTAAATATAAGGGAAATATTAAATTATTTACAAACTCAATCTCTTTAACGTCAATTGATTATCTTTATTTCCTTTAAAAAGTTGAAATATTTAGTGATTTTCCTTTCGTAGATTCAGGTCTTTTGCTACTTTTGTGGCGGGCAAGTCTTTTACGATCAGCTCCTTTTGAACTCCCCCAGGTCGGGAACGAAGCAAGGGTAGAAAGTTGTAGCGATGCGATAAGAGGTGCTTGCCCTTTTTTTACTTTCAATGTAAAAAAAGGCTCTCCTCTCCTATTTTTTCCATCTTTTCTTAAAAGACTTCAATGTAAATACCTAATTTAGGCGTTTATTAATTGACAACTTATAACATTAACCAATTTGCTAAATTAAATAACATGAAATTTTTTATTGACACAGCTAATCTTGATCAAATAAAAGAAGCCCAAGATCTTGGTGTTTTAGATGGTGTAACCACTAACCCTAGTCTTATGGCTAAAGAAGGTATTACGGGCGATGCTAACGTAATTGCGCATTACAAGGCCATCTGCGCTATCGTAGATGATAATGTAAGTGCAGAAGTGATATCTACCACCTATGATGAAATCATCAAAGAAGGTGAAGCTTTAGCTAAATTAGATCCAAAGATTGTTGTTAAGGTACCTATGATTAAAGATGGCGTTAAAGCAATTAAATATCTTTCATCTAAAGGTATCAGAACCAATTGTACTTTAATTTTTTCTGCCGGACAGGCATTATTAGCTGCTAAAGCGGGTGCAACATATGTATCTCCATTTTTAGGTCGTTTAGACGACATCTCTACTGATGGTTTACAATTAATTGAAGATATCAGATTAATATTTGACAACTACGGTTACCCTACTCAAATTTTAGCTGCTTCTATCCGCGGTCCGTTGCATATTGTAAATTGTGCTAAATTAGGTGCAGATGTAATTACAGGTCCTTTATCTGCAATTACGGCTTTGTTAAAACACCCATTAACTGATAGCGGTTTAGCTCAGTTCCTTGCTGATCACAAAAAAGCTTCAGAAGCAAAATAGTGTTTCTTTAACGCATAAAAAAGGCTGGATCATAATTTATGACCCAGCCTTTTTTATGTGATTTATATATAATTGCTTAAGTTCGGTCGGGTGAAGACTTAGTCTTTATCTCTGGCTAATATTCCTGCACTAAGTGTTTGAAATTCATTCCCTGCAAGTACTTCTTTAACAAGATTGTAATCTATTTGTTCATCAGGTAATATCTCTATACCCTTTACCCCTGCTCCGTTTGCAGCTTCAACATCCCTTGGTTTGTCGCCAATCATTACAGAAAGGGCCGGATCAATGTTGTATTTAGCGATAGCTTCTAGTAGCATTCCTGATTTAGGCTTTCTGCATTCGCAATCGCCAGAAATAGTTGGATGATGAGGACAGTAGTATGCATGCGTTATTAAAGCACCCTGATCTTCAAATTTTTGAGCAAGAACTTTATGCATTTCGGCCAGTGCCTCTTCAGTATAACGCTTTTGAGCAATTCCACCTTGATTTGTAATTACGATTAGCAAGTAGCCCTCGTCATATAGTTTTTTCAAGGGAGGAATCTGATATTCCAATACTTCAAAATCTTCTAGTTTGGTAATGTAATCGTGAATTTCGTGATTAAGAACGCCATCGCGATCCAAAAAAATAGCTTTATTCATTATTTATAGTTATTCCTCTCGGTATTTTTATACCTTATGGGTTAGTTTAATATTCCAAATATGAGAATATAAAGTTTATTGTGGCCAGATATTGTTTGTTTTTATTAAACAAATGACCTCTGGCTATGTTATTAGAAGAGTTAAATTTTAAATATATACGATTATGCCATACATTAAAAAGAACGCCGAGAACAGTTCATCAGTTAATATATTTTTTGAAGATTTAGGTACAGGTAAACCTGTAGTTTTGATCCACGGATGGCCGGTATCTCATGAGATGTGGGAATATCAAGTAAATACCCTGGTAAACGCAGGATATAGATGTATAGCATACGACAGACGTGGTTTTGGTCAATCAGACAGACCATGGCATAATTATGATTATGATACACTTGCAGCCGATTTACACGAGGTAATTACAGCACTAAACCTAAACGATGTTACCCTTGTAGGGTTTTCGATGGGTGGTGGCGAAGTGGTTAGGTATTTAGGTAAATATGGATCATCTAGAGTTACTAAAGCTGTATTGATTAGTTCTGTAGTTCCCTTGCTTTTGAAAACAGAAGACCATGAAGAGGGTGTTCCCCGTGAAGTATTCGATGGTATGATTGCAGGCCTGCAAAATGACCGACCTGCTTTTTTAACAGAATTTGGGCGACAATTTTTTAGTGTAGACGGGCAGAACAAACCAGTTAGCCAGGAAATTCAAAACTGGATGCATCAACTTGCAATTGTTGCCAGTCCTAGAGCTACCACTGAATGTGTTCGTTCCTTCTCTGAAACTAATTTTAGAACAGATTTAAGTGTAATCACCATTCCTGTATTGATTATTCACGGTAATGATGATAAAATTGTACCTATTAACATTACCAGTGATGTAACTTCTTCACTATTGCCCAACTCAGAATATCATGTTATTGAAGGTGCATCACATGGCGTATTCCTTACCCATAAAGATGAGGTCAATAAATTGCTGCTTAATTTTCTGTAAAAATATGTGGCGCTCTGTCCTACTGTTTAATCGCAATTTGCCTTTTTTATAGAGATGGGAATATTAATTGAAGGTGAAGAAAAGATTAAATGTAAATAATAAGGCTAGGAATCAGCTTACTATGCGATTTCTGGATATATTATTTGCAGAATATATATCGTAATCCTATATTTGCACCACTTTAAACGGAAACGCTTTAGAGGAAAGTTCCAAATAAGAACTTTGATTCCGTAGCTCAGCTGGTAGAGCATTACACTTTTAATGTAGTGGTCCTGGGTTCGAATCCCAGCGGGATCACAATCGAAATTATCAATGCCCTGTTACTTAAATAGTTGCAGGGCATTGTTGTTTACAGGTACAACATAGGTAAAACATTCACTAAACTACTTTTTTTAGCTTCTGAGTTTTATCGAAAATATTCATGGCTTTATCCAGTTCTTCGTTCAATATTCTCGCGTAAACTTCTGTATGTTTTACCGAGGCGTGACCCATCAATTTTGAAACGTATTCAATTCGCATTCCTTTCTGCAGAGCTCTTACCGCCCAGCTATGTCTGGCTGTATGGAAGGATATCTTTTTGTTAATGCCTGCGAGAATGCCAATTTTGCGGAGACTTTTATTTGTGAAGGCGGTCGCTGATGAAATTGCATTGAAAAGTTTCAGTTTATCAGTTTCATCAGTAGCTATATTAAGCAACGGGAAGATGAATGATTCCGGATCAAGAGTGTCACTCTTACGCTGATAGGTTTTGTAAAACTGAAGTATATCGAGTGACTTTTTAAGTAGTTTGATACTCAGATCCTCTTTGGTCTTTTTGACCTGGAAGTAGAGGTGTTTTCCATTGAAATTCTTCCAGCGCATCATTAGCAGATCGGAGATCCGGACGCCTCCGGAGTATGCACTGAAAACGTAAAGGTTTCGATGATGGTTGATGATGGAACCATGCTCCAAATCCAGGCTTTCAATTCTCTCCAGCTCGTCATCTAGGAGAAATTCTCTGAAGGTCTTTTGTCCTTTCAGTTTGATCTTATTGAATGGATTTTTCTCTGCCGGCATCAGCTCTTCGTCAATTGCATCACTAATCATTTTCCTGACCACTTTCAGGTTGGAATGCACAGTATTGTTGTGATTCTTTAGTTCCTCAATCAGGAACTGCTGGAAGTCTCTTATAAACTTGACATTGATCTCATCAAAGAACAGCTTGTCTCGTTTTGTAAATTTTTTCAGTTTGCCAAGTATGCCATTGAACCGCCTAATCGTTCCAATACTCAACTCTTCTGATAGTGCCTTACTCCTATTCGACATGAACTCAAAAAAGTCAGCTGGAGGGCTCCCAATGATCCTGGACTTGATATCATAAGCAGTAATGAATTTGGATTTGGTTTCCATCTCCAGAGAGATAGCTTCTGCTTCTGCTTCTTTGGAAGAAATGAAACTGTTTATTTGAGTAGCATTCTTTGCACCTGGTTTTACTTTACCTGTTTTCTCATTCCAGTCTTTTGGATTGATGTAGACATCGAGAGCGATGTACTTTGATTTTCTGTTTTTGGTTAGACGTAGATAGATCGGCACCTGGCCGTTCTTATTGATTTTATCCAGTCTGGGATAGACTTTTACTGATGCCATAGATATACTTGAATTTTAATTCAAGTATAAAAATTTAGCTACTTATCTTGTTAAGGGTCATCTGCCTATAGGTTGACCAAAAGTCAACTTATTCAAGTATGGTACAGAGGTTGCACTAAAAAAGTCTACACGCTATTACCATGTAGACTTTTACTAATCAGTCTTATCCCATGCCGTCAAATTGGGCGATTGATGTATCAAAAGTAGACTTGGCCATTTCCTCCAACGGAAGTTTGCGAATAACTTCTGAAAGCACCTCTACCCCCCAAGGTCCTTTATATCCTTTGGATTGTATTGCTTTTATAAACCCGCGAATATCAAGGGTGCCTTGTCCAGGCAGTTTCCGTTTATGGATAGTGTCCTGCCAAAGCGGATCTATTGGATATCTATCCGCATCATCCAATTCTACTGCACCGATAAACTCCAATGGGATTTTTTCAATCTCACTAAAGGCTATACCGCCGCGACTCAAATGCCACACATCTAAAAGCAATCCACCATTAGGGTGGTTTGCACCCTGTACAATCTCAAGAGCTGTATCTATTGAGTTTACGTTACTAAATGGCATGATCTCCAATACAATAGTGGTACCTGCATCTGCCGCCTCCTGACTTATTTTAGCAAACTCCTCGGACATTAACGGGATATTGATATCGTCCCTAAAAAGACCCGGTGCAATCTTTATATTTCTTGCCCCCAAGGTTTCCGCCGCATGGAGAAGTTCCTGTCTCATTTTATCGGATGTTCTGCGGGCTTCCCCCGTTTCGAACCAATTGTCCAAAAACTCAAACTCCAAATGTTTGATACCGTTTGTTTCTAGGATAGTTTTCATTTCTGAAAAGCCAATCTTATCTATGGTAGCCATCAGATCAGCATGTACCAATCCTATTCCCTTGTAGCCAACTTTAGAAGCTGCTTCAACCCGGAACCTAAAATCAAACGGACTGATCTCAGTCGGACCAAAGGGATGTATGTCTCCAGCTATGGTAAAATAAGCTGCCAATAATTCTATCTCTTTCATTTCTATAAATTTTATAAAGCAAAGTTCCTTCTTGAAACCTGAAAATTAAGGTATATTTGTTTCAATTATCAGTATAATTAATAGATGAAAATCCTAAAACAGTTTGAGCCACTAAGTATTGAGCACGAGGAAAATTTAAGTGAAAGCTGTTCCCGCCATACGCATAACCATTTTGAAATCGTGTACATCAATAATGGAAAGGGCAGTCATTTATATAATGAGAACACATTGGCATATGAAAGTGGTGACCTGTTTTTAATCGCTCCGGGAGACGAGCATTTTTTTGAAATTAATGAGGTCACCACCTTTACCTATATCAAATTTAATGAAGCTTATTTTAATTCGAACAGACACCTTGCTCCCGACGAGTACTATTCCAGTACGCCAGAAGCCATAATGAAACTGCGCTTCCTAAAGGAAGTTAAAATAGAAATGGGCAGTCTTCATTCCGGGATCCTCAAAAACCTTATAAATAGCTTACTTGCCTACGATAAGGTGAAAAATGTTGCTTATTCAGCTGTTGTTTTTTATTTGCTGCTGGGAATCTTCGGCATTATAAAAGAATCGATGCCAGTAGAGGCAATTATGGTTATAAATAATGACCCTAACAACGAACAGATTTTATCCTACCTCCATGAGAATATCTATTGTAGGGAAATGATAACAGTAAAGGCGGTTGCTTCACATTTCAACATTTCAATTAGATATTTCAGCAACTATTTTAAAAGAAACTTTGGAATAGCTTATCAGGAATACCTTGACAATTACCGGATCAAGCTCATCGAAAAGAGAATAGCTATTGGAGGGCTCAAATTGAAACAGATTGCAGATGAGTTTGGATTTACCGATGTCAGTCATTTATCAAAGGTTTTTAAAAAGCTGACCGGGGTAAACCCAACTGACTACAGAATAGCTAACACTCACAAATAATTAAAGCTAATATAACTTATCTTTAGCCGCAGTGGCAATGTAAAGACATTTCAGGCAACTTGTACTCGTTTTATGATCTTCGTCAATATAACTGCTGATCTTTAACCGATCGCGGAATACCTTCTTTTTCTATCGTAACATACAATGATGTAATTGCATATTTCCATTATCGCCTGTGCCCTGGTCTGAACTTTTGATCGGACCATCACAGTTTTCAGTATTTAAAGAAGCTTACCGCAATCGCATTGTCCTGTCATTTCCTGTTTCTTCTCATAAGGGCGGTCCCTTTTGTTATTCTTAAATAAAAACTTCAAAAAATCCTATCCTTAAAATGTATCACGTCTTCCCTGATTTGTATAACGGGCAGCTAAACTCATCCCCTAATTTTGTCTTATAATTAAATACATAAAATTATGAGCAATCTTAAAAAAACAATAGCAGTGATCGGAGCAACAGGCTCACAAGGTTCGGGTGTGGTTAATACCCTTGTACAGGAAGGTACTTTCAATGTAAGAGCAACAACCCGTGATCCCGAAAATTATTCGGGCAAGGCAAGTGAGGTAGTTTACGCTGATTTAACTGATTTGGAGTCATTAAAGGAAGCGTTTAAGGATGTTTATGGCGTATTTGTAGTAACCAACTATTGGGGAGGTGCAGACGAAATTGGCCAGGGCAAAAATGCAGTGGAAGCAGCAAAAGCAGCCGGAGTAGAGCATTTCGTATGGTCAACACTTCCTGACGTTGAATCAATAAGCAACGGTGAATTTGATGTTCCTTTCTTTACAAATAAATCAAAGCTAGATGATACAGTAAAGAATGCAGGATTTAAGTATACATCTTTTGTAGAAGCTCCATTCTATTTCCAAAATCTCGCCGCTTGGCTTGCACCACAGCCGCAGCAAGACGGCACAACCGGTTGGACGCTACCGCTCGATCCGACAAAACAGGTAGTCCATTGGTCAGACATCAACGATATGGGAAAAGTTGTGGCTGGTGCATTTTTGCAGCCTGAAAAAGCAGGCAATGGCAATTACCTTACCTTGGCAACAGAGCTGTACAGCTTTGACGATATTATCGCAGTTTATAAAAAGCACGGCAATACGTATAGCTATGCGCAAGTCCCGGGTGCAGTGTTCTCCAGTCTAATGGAAGGAGGAAAGGGAGTAACGGATATGTTTGGATTTTGTGAAAAATACACCTATATGGGGCCAGGTTCAGCGGCACGAATTGAATTTGCCAAAGAAATTGCCACCAGTGAATATGTATCATTTGACGAATGGTTAAATCAAAATAAGTAGTAAAATAAGATATCAATCAGTAAACAATAATTACCAGTTAAAATGAATCAGAATAAAAAAGTACTGCTTATCAATACCCATCTAAATTATCCCAATTTTAGTGAAGGAGTACTCAATGAATCCCTTCAGACTATTGCCAAGGTTTTTTTTGAGGCCAACGGGTTTGAAGTTTTGGAAACGAAAGTAGAAAATGGTTATGATGCAAACGAAGAGGTTGAAAAACATTTAGTGGCAGATATTATCATTTTGCAGACTCCTATCAACTGGTTTGGGGCTCCCTGGATTTATAAAAAATATGCCGACGATGTCTTTAACAGTGGCAGAGAAAATTTCAGATTTTTGAACGGAGACGGAAGAACCAGAGCAGATTTAACAAAGCAATATGGAACTGGTGGAAACTTACAGCAGAAGAAATTTATGGTATCTGCTACCTGGAATGCACCAAAGGCAAGTTTTGACGATCCAGCACAGTATCTTTTTGAAGGCAGAAGTACTGCTGACGTATTAATAGCTATTACAGCCAATTACCGATTTTGTGGTGCTGAAGTTGTGCCCGATTATAATTGTTTTGATATATTTAAAGATGGGAACGTAAAAAGTGATCTGGAAAAATATCCGCTTTATCTTAAAACCGCCTTTAATCTTTAGTAACATATAAATGTTACAAGAAACTGCCTGTAAAATGGCTTTGATTATATTTTATATGATTGGTCTATTACTTTAACAAAATCGTAGCACATCCAATACATCATTAAAACTTCAGTATTTACTGGGGTTTTATTTTTTTTAAAGGCGTATCCTTAAAATGTATCGTATCTCCCTTGTTTTGTATAACTGGCAAATTAACCCATCTCCTAATTTTGTTTTATAATTTAAATATGTGAAATTATGAAACAAACAATTGTAGTAATTGGGGCAACAGGCTCACAAGGTAAGGGTGTGGTAAATACACTTGTAGAGGAAGGATCTTTCAATGTAAGAGCAACAACCCGTAATCCTGAAAAATATTCAGGCAAGGCACATGAAACAGTTTTTGCAGATTTGGACGATTTACAGTCATTAAAAGTTGCCTTTAAGAATGCCTATGGTGTATTTGTGGTTACCGACTATTGGGCAGGTGCAGACGAAATTACCCAAGGAAAAAATGCCGTGGAAGCAGCTAAGGAAGCAGGGGTGCAGCATTTTGTCTGGTCAACACTTCCTGATGTAGGAGTAATCAGTAACGGTGAATTTGAGGTTCCACATTTCTCAAATAAATCAAAGGTAGATGATGTGGTGAAAAATGCAGGGTTCAAATACACTACATTTGTTGAAGCTCCATTCTATTTTCAAAACCTTATAGGTCCGCTTGCACCGCAGAAAAAAGAAGACGGCACAACTGGTTGGATGCTGTCACTTGACCCTACAAAAGAAGTAATCCATTGGTCAGATATCAACGATATGGGAAAAGTTGTGGCTGGTGCATTTTTGCAGCCTGAAAAAGCTGGCAATGGCAATTACCTTGCGCTTGCAACGGAACTGTACAGCTTTAACAATATTCTCGAAGCCTATAAAAGACAAGGTAAGGAATACACCTATACAGTAATCCCTGGTGAAGTATTTGCAACTGTATCTAACAGAACAAAGGAATTGAAAGAACTGTTCGGATATTGGGAAAAATACACCTACATGGGACCTGATTCAGCGTCAAGGATTGACTTGGCAAAAGAAATTGCTACCGGTGAATATGTAAGATTTGACGAATGGTTAAATCAAAATAAATAGAATTCGCGGGCGAAAAGTAAAATAAGCTTATAGCGTGGAATGTCATCGAAGTTGTGCACGCTCTGCGGAATGTGCTTTCCGTGTGGAAATTTATTAAAGAATAACATTAAAGAATAATAGGAGAAAAATTCAATGGATATTAGTCAGGCTAAAACGCGAGTGCTTGTTCTAGGCTCCAGTGGGCAAGTAGGTAAGAAACTGCTCTCTCACTTAGAAGGGAGCTCAAACCTTAACGTCAGGACGACTTCCCGCAGATTGGAAGAGGTTCAACGTAGGCGTGCAGAGGGGCAAGATATCGTTCACCTTGATCTGGACGATCCTCGAACTTTCGGCGCTGCGCTGGCTGGTGTAGATCGAATATTTCTTCTGACCGGATACACAGTTGCCATGCTTACACAGAGCAAGACACTGTTGGATGCAGCACGGAAAGCCGGCGTTGAGTATATAGTGCATCTGGGTGTGTTTGGAGAATGGGATTGCACGAGCCCAGCCTTCGCCTGGCATCAACTGGTTGAGGCTTATATCAAAGCTAGCGGAATGGCCTGGACATTCCTGCATCCAAATACGTTTATGGAAAACATACTCACCCTATACCTAAAGGGTGATACCCTCACCACTTATTGGAACGAGCACCGGATGGGTTGGGTGGCCGCAGCGGATGTTGCTCTAGTTGCGGCTACCGCGCTTCGGGAGGGGCCGGCCAGGCACGCTGGGAAAGACTATTGGTTAAGTAGCGATGTTGCCACAGGCGCTGAGCTCTCCATACTTCTAAGCGACATCCTGGATAAAGAAATTACTCCCAACCACCTTGGCCCTGCGGAATTTCAGGCTGTTTTCACGTCGGCAAGTATCCCGGTAGAGACCTGGTATGCGGATGGCGGCGTCGAGGTCATGCGTCAGGTGGTGGATGGGCGGATGGGCTATATCGGAAGCGTTCGAAATGATGTTCCGCATGTAACCGGACAGCAAGCCATGACCCTTAAGCAATGGATTCTGAAGCATCGGCAGGAGCTGATTTCGGGTATTGGGCAGTAGCTGTCTGATTACGGCACATCATTGGCCTAAGACAGCGCGTTATAGATTTTAGCCTTAAGGTCGCCTGTACCGCTACCTCGCAGAAGGGTTGGCAAGAGCAGGTTCGAATTGGATGCGTTGATCGACCCTCTGACTGGGGCAGGACTTAATTGATCATAGCCGAAGGATGACGGTGGCTTGGACGAAATGAAAGGACGTGAGTAACTGCTTGTCTTCCGGTTACACCTGCCAGAGATATTCGTCATTTAAACTATAAAGAAATATAAACTGACTCAGTTGATTAGACAACAAAATTCTTGCTGTCAATCAGCTTGACCCTGATTAACTTAAAGCGCTTGGAGCCATTATTAAACTTAAGGGGTGGGCCATTAAATACCCGGACAGACAATGGTTTTCGATAAAAATCCATTGTCTGTTTAATAAGTAGGTATCTGATATTAGACCAATTAATATCCCTTTCAGATAAAGAATCATTGGAAAAAGGGAATCTTAAATTTATCATTGAAAAATAATTGTAAATTTCAGTAGATTAAACATGAAACATTTTAAGACTATAACCGAGATGTATAAAACAAACGGATTTCCTCCACCGGAAAATCCATTGCTTGGTGTTCTAACATTTGAAGACATAAAAGGCTGCAATTTTGTTTATTCGGAATTCACACTGGGTTTTTATAAGATTGCTTTAAAAAAGATGAAATCTGGCACGCTTATGTACGGAAAGACCAAGTATGATAGCGATACCGGTTCTATGTTTTTTATGAAACCCGATCAGATCATACAGATGAATGACATTGAATTAGAAGATAACGGATTCATCATCTTTATAGATGAAGATTATTTGATCAATCATCCACTTCATGCAACAATTAAAAAATACGGCTACTTCGATTACGAGGCTAATGAGGCACTACATCTATCCCCTAAAGAAGAAGAAACCATTTGGAATCTCTTTAATAAAATACGTGAGGAATATTATAACAACCAGGATAATCTCAGTAGAGAGATAATGATTGGCTATATTGAGTCCATTCTGAAATATTCGTCAAGATTTTATAATCGGCAGTTCTTGAACCGGACTATTCTGTCTGGCACAATAATTTCTAAGTTTACAGAAATCCTAAATGCATATTTTGAGAGCGGAAACCTTCAAAAGCATGGATTGCCAACGGTAAAATATATGGCATCTCAGTTATCATTGTCGGCAGGATATCTTAGCGATCTATTGAAACAGGAAACCGGCAGGACTGCCATAGACCACATTCATTTAGCACTAATCATCGAGGCAAAAAACATATTGATGAGTACGGACAACACTGTAGCAGAAACTGCATTTCAACTTGGTTTTGAAAATCCCCCTTATTTTTCACGCTTATTTAAAAAAGCTGTTGGGATTACCCCTACTGAATATAGAAATCAGTTCTTGAATTAGTCAAATATTAATACATTTAGTTACTGATTTTTTCTAAAAATCTTGGTAGAGATTCTTTTAGAGGTTTGGAAAACTGGAATCAGCATAATAAAATTGACGATAGCCTTGGCCAAATCCTACTAAATGATTATATTTGTATCACACAAAAAGTTCTTTAAAACACATCAAAACAGGTCAAATAAAATGGTGCCCCATTCAGGACCCCAATTTTAAAACCCTTTGAAATAACGCCATTTAACCGGATTTTATCGATATAAAGTGATTCCAGCGGGATCACAAAGAACAACACAAAAACCTGCAAGTTAGATTATTGCAGGTTTTTGTGTTTTAGTACCCTCCCCCTCCAAAAAAAAAAGAAACGGAATCCTATAGCTGCCTGGTTTTGGTTTGTATAACCAAAATAGATAAATGCCAAAAGTAGTATCATTGTTCTCACATCAAACACACATTAGGCACACTTTTTTCACAAAAAGGTACCTGTTTGTGGATTTGATGTGAAGGAGGTGTGAATAAGGGATCAATTCCAAAAAGTTACGCGAAATAAAAATATTGACAATCAGCGTTTTATTTGTCTTTCTCAAAACTATGGGTCCTTATATATTTTAGGGATACTAAAAGGCATAATTATTGAACCCACTTCATTACACACAAATAAACACATATGAAAAAAATAATTTTAATCTGCCTGGCGGTAATAGCTTTAGGCTGCAAGAGTATGTCATATCAAGAATCCTCAATTAAGATCGGCATGTCAGAAAATGAATTCAAACAAGCTAACCGCTCTGCGGAATTGATGTCACTCGATAATAATGGCACAAATATTTATCGTATTATCTCCAGAGGAGTAATTATCGCCAATGCTGAACCTTATTTATTCTTTTATTTCCACGACGGTAAGCTGACGCGTTTTGTGAAATCAGATCGTATAGACGACTATAAGTTTATTTGGTAAAGCAGAATATAAGCAAGGCGCAGTTGGAGTATCATCACAGCCAACCTAGGTTGGCTGCTATTCCTCTCTTTTAACGTTTTTAACAAGAAAGTAAACAGACATTACAAAAGTCAATATATATACAATAGCTAATGCTGGTTTTTCAAATTTCAAATTTTCAAAATCAAACTGTTTAAAAATAGTCCATCCTAAAATAATTGCTATAATTAGGAATAAGAATGATTGCCCTTTTTTAATGCTCATAAGTTTTAATGTCTAATTATTGTGTCTATTATTGCCCCAATCATTATTGCCGTCAATGCAAAAGTGATCATACCTAAAATGTAAGCAAAAAATGCTTTCACATAATTAATGGCTTTTCCTTTTTCATAAAATTGTCCAATTGCCCAAGTAGTATAAACAAACCCAACAATACCTGCAGTTTGCATTAGGTTAAAATGTGTTAAACCTTGAATAATTATGAAAACTGAATAAATCAACATTCCCATTCCAATCACAAAACACAGAAGGATTAAAATTTCAAAAATGTTTAATTTATATTTTCTGAAAAATAGCTTTGTCCATAATGCAATAAAAATACCCATGATTATATTCGCATAACCATAATGTCCCTGTATCCATTTAAAAATTGCACTCGTTGTAGATTTATGATCGTCTAAATAATTTACATAACCATCTTCAATATGGAAAAAGTTGCTAAATGTTGAATAAATAAGAGATGTAACAATAATGAAAATTATTGGCTTAACAAGTCGACTTCTGTTATCTGAAAGATAGTTTCTTACGTTCTGTCCTGGATTTGCTATAAGTTCTTTTATAGTGTATAGGATCCCACGTTCAAAATGCAAAACATGTTCAATTTCATGAATAATGTAGTGTCCATCAATTCTTTTAAGCTGACTAGGTTGTCCGCAGTTTGGACAGTATTTTGAAGTTAATTCGAGGTTGCAGGTTTTACAATTTGTCATTTGTTTTGTATGTCTGTATTTTGGCCGTTAGTGTGGTTTCATACCATTTTGGGATAGCTCTCTCTTAGCTATGCGAAAAATGTTTCTTGTAAAAATCCGCACAAAAAAAATCTCAAAAACTACACTTTAGTGTAGATTTGCTAATAAGCCCTAGTAGCTAATGAAAAGCAACATTAATTCAAGCCTGCTTACCAAGAATAAGGTTGAAAGAATATCAGATTACGACCATCTTCAACAGCAACATTATTTGGAAGTCGTAAAGTCTTTTGCAAGGTTAACATATGAGAGTATATATGTTATTGATTATGAAAAGATGGCGTTTGAATACGTTTCAGAAAACCCATTGTTTTTATGCGGGTATTCTTCTGAGGAAGTGTTGGAGATGGGTTATGATTTCTATTTTAAAAATGTTCCTGAAAGAGATTTGGAACTGCTAAACCTCATTAATGATGCAGGATTTGATTTCTATAAAAAACTGCCTGGTCACGCGAAAAAATCATATAGCATAACTTACGATTTCCATTTAGTTAATAAGGATGGTAAGCATATTCTCATCAATCATAAGCTTACCCCGTTGTTTTTGACAAGCGATGATCAGTTATGGAAAGCAATGTGCATCGTTTCTATTTCACATCATAAAAATGCAGGCAATGTTTGTATTCATAAACAAGGCACAGATGAAACCTGGGAATTAAATATAGAAAATAATGTTTGGCGTAAATCAGAGAAACCTAAACTCACAAAAAGGGAGATCGAGATATTGCGTTTGCATGCGCAAGGATTAACAATTAATCAAATTGCAGAAAAAATATTTGTTTCTGCTGACACAGTGAAGTATTATAGGAGACGGATTTTTGAGCGTTTAGGTGTGAGTAATATTGTTGAAGCCCTTTCTTACACTGTTAACAACAAGATTATTTAGCTTGTATAGGCTATAGATCTCATCTCTGTTTACTAGTTTTGCAGCCAAAATGAACAAACGGTGCGGAATGCCCTGAATGCCTTAAACAATTACAACAAACATAAATGGAAAAGAACGATTTTGTATCCATCTGGTTGGAAGAAAGCGGCAACCCTGCTATAGAAGAATTAACGCAGCTGAATCTGGACATTGCCAATAAAACAGCAAAAAAATTAGCAGATAAAGGCCTTTCGGCAAATGACCTTGCTGTCTCTCTTGACATCAATCCGGACGAAATCCAAAGGTGGCTGATGGGCAGGCATTCTTTCAGTATAAAAATAATAAAGGAAATCTCTGGTACACCTTTGTGAACTAAAACTAATTCCATTTAATATTAATAAGTTTGAGAATGAAGATGTTTATTGAAACCGAGCGACTTTATTTTAGAGAATTATTAGAAACTGATGTCGAAGGCATCTTTAGTTTAGATTCTGATCCCGAAGTGCATCAGCACCTCGGAAAAAATCCAATTAAAAATATTCAACAGGCTAAAGATGTTATAAAATTCATTAGACAACAATATGTTGACAACGGAGTGGGACGGCTAGCAATAATTGAAAAAGAATCGAGTGATTTTGTAGGTTGGGGCGGATTTAAATTAATCACTGATTTAACCAATGGCCATAAAGACTATCATGATCTAGGCTATAGATTTCTAAAGAAGCATTGGGGAAAAGGTTATGCGACTGAATCTTCAAAAGCAGCAGTAGAATATGGTTTTAACGAACTTAAACTTCCTTCAATTTATGCTATAGCTGATATAGATAATTTGCAATCCCAAAGAGTTCTAAAAAAATGCGGCTTTATAGAAAAAGAGATATTTAATTATGACCTTGTCCCCCATTACTGGTATGAACATCACAAATTGACTATGGAGCTGTTTTAAATTATGCGTATTCAATTATACGATATCATGACGAGCCTCCGGCCCTATGTCAAAGTGATATGTACTATGGATTGTGATGAAGGCACAGATATAAGTCATATACGAGTATTACCTGATACTTGTGTTGAGTTATTTGTGAATTACACCAGCACGCCAGTGGCAATCATTGGCGATGAACTGCACAAGCGTAGTATCGTTAGCTTTCGTATGAGCCGGCCCATGGATGTCCAGATGCGCAAAGGGGCAGGTTGCCTTGCTGTTTGTTTCCATCCTGGCATGGCATATAAGTTCTTTCAGATACCCATTCATACATTAGCCGACACTACAGCTGCCTTATCCGATATATGGAATAATCTGGCGGAAGAAATAGAAGATAATCTAGCCTGTGCCTGTAACAATGAAACACGTGTAGGCATACTGCAAAACTATTTGCTGCAACAATTAACCACAGCTAAAAACGATTTGCAGGTAGCCTATTGCCTGCAGCAGGCGCAATTTTCCGGTGGCTTGTTGTCTGTAAGTAAGCTTGCAAACGACGCTGGTGTCAGTCAGCGCCATCTTTCACGAAAATTTCTGCAATGTATTGGCCTATCACCCAAAGAATATTTGCGTGTGTACCGGTTCATACAATCACTTCACTATATAAAAAAATACCCAGCCCTCTCACTTACGGAAATTGCTTATAAAAGCGGTTACTATGACCAGGCTCATTTTAATCGTGATTATAAAACATATACTGGATATGCTCCTGGTAAATTCACTCATGCGCAACATATTATTCATTGATGTCCGTTTTGTACAATTTGAGTTAATTTAATCTTTGCAGTTTTGCAATACAAAAACATTAGCGATATGAGAAAATTAATATTAGGATTAGCAATAACACTGGATGGATATATTGAAGGACCTAACGGTGAATATGATTGGTGCTTTACGGACCAGGACTATGGCTTAAACGAATTCTTTGACCGCATAGATGCCATTTTTATTGGCCGTAAAAGTTACGAGATAGCGCAACAGTATGCCGATAGCAATAACGGAGAAATAGTTCCCGGAATGCCTGCAATGAAAGAATATGTATTTTCTAAAACATTGAAAACAGTAAAAGAAGGTGCCATACTTATATCTGACAATAGCATTACTGAAGCGCGAAGGATAAAAGAAGAACCAGGTAAAGATATATGGTTATATGGTGGTGCTGAACTTACCGATGCCCTGATGAAAGAAGGCCTTGTCGATGAATTATGGTTGTCAGTACATCCTATACTGCTTGGTGATGGTAAAACCCTGTTCCACAAAAAGGATAACCGAACCAAACTCACTCTTCTAAAAAGCAAGACTTATGAAAGTGGTTTGGTATCGCTCAATTACCGTATCAACAACGATCAATGGCCTCCGATGTGACGCCTGTAATCCAAAATGCAATTGCTTGTCTAAATGAGTTTTCATGAGCTTCATTATCAGAAGCCCAGGCGATAATTCCATCAGGGCGTATCAACACAACACTTAGGCCGAATTGTTCTTTCACTTGTCCAGATATAAAGTTGATTTGATTGCCATATTCAGTTGCCAAAGTTTTTATTAAAACATTCTTGTCAAAATCAAGAAGTGTCCAATGGCCATCCCGCATAAGCTCACCAATCGTAGTACCATCTTCGAACTCAAAGTTGGGAACGCTGTGCCCTACCAGCGGGTGGATTCCTCCTAAATGGTAATGTATGTTGATACCCCATACCCTTCCTGCAAAATAGGTGGCGCCCTCACGCGTGTTGATCAAATCGCGAAAAATTGCATTCAGCGCGCGAGCATGCGGGTCTGGTTTCATAATTGCAACCTGTGCGCGTGACCAATCCAAAACTTGTGCGCCAATTGGATGCCGTTCGGTATAATAAGTGTCTAGCAAACCATCTGTGGCTTTATCATTGATGGTTGCTGCAAGCTTCCAACCCAGGTTCATGGCATCGCCTAGCCCAAGGTTAAGCCCTTGTCCCCCTAACGGCGAATGGATGTGTGCAGCATCGCCAGCTAAAAGCACCCGCCTGTTGCGGTAGGTTGTGGTCTGCCGCGCCCGATCGGTCCAGGTGGTGGCAATATGGAGGGTGCTGATCGTTACATCGGTATTCGACACACGGCGCAACACTTCTTGAATATGTTCGAGCGTGATTGGATTTCCCGAGTGATGAAATGCTCCACCATCAAAATCCTGTATTAGTACATAGCCAGGCTGAGATTGCATATACATGCCTCTTGCAGTCACATTTCGGCCAGGGCTGAGCTTTTCCGGGTTAGCTATATCCGCTTTTACAGAATAACCGGTGAATTCCGGTTCTGTGCCTGCAAATTCAAAACCAGCAATCTTCCGGACAACGCTTCGACTCCCATCACAACCTACCAGCCATTTAGCTTTAAAAGATTGATCACCAGACTGAACCGCTACCTCATCCGCAGTTTGATTAAAGTCAGTAATGGCATGCCCGCGCCTGATTTGTACATTTAAAGATTCTGCACGGCGGGTTAAAACTGTTTCAATCTCCTGCATCTCAGAAATTAAATTAGTCTGGGTAGAGCAAGGTAAACGATACGCCCATTGTGAAGTGTCAACATTGACGGCAAGAAATGGAATACCAGCAAAGTGTCCTCCCTGCCTTTGTGCCCCTTCCTTTGCATTTTGATGTGGATTTTTAAGCTGTTTATGCAGCTCTAGCTCTTCAAGTAAACCACGGCGGTAAAGCGCTTCAATAGTAGGTGCTGAGAGTCCTCGTATCCCGAAAGGAAGTTGTTTCAATGGAGACTGCGGATTCTCCGCCTTTTCCAGTATCAGGACTGAACATTTGGCAAGTGCTAGTTCACAGGCAAGGAACAGACCTACAGGTCCTGCACCCGAAATGATGACATCGTAAATGGATTTATTTTGTGTTTTCATATGATTTATTTAAACACAAAATTCTGGAATGTTCCTGCGTTAGGCTTGTACAAACGCGACAAAATCACTGCCGACAGTCTGTTTTCCTTTCTTTGCCTTTCGTGCAAATACCCCTGGTGTAGTGCCACTGTAGCGCTTAAATTCCTTGCTAAGATGCGCTTGATCCGCGTAGCCGAGTTCCTGGGCCAAGCTGGCAAGGTTGGATTCCGGGTAATGCCATAACCGGTTTCGTACCTCCTCAAAACGCATCAGGCCAGACACGTCTTTAACTGTATGGCCAGAAGATTGCTTAAATCTCCTTTCCAATGTACGAACCGTTGCATGAGCCGCCGCCGCTACCTCGCTTACCAAAATAGCACCCTTTGCCTCTCTCATAGCAACTCCCGCTTTGAATAAGGTATTGTCGGGGCCAATCTGAGAGCGTTCATTTAAGAAATACTGTTTTACATGGGCTATCGCATCATCTATCCTATTGGCATGAATCAATTTATTCAAAGTCAACTGAAGCCGGGCTATCGGATGTTCAAATATGCGCAGCCCATCTTTACCGGATGGCAATCCAAGCAAATCGAAAACAGTCCATGGAAAGCACCTGATACCAATGATTTCCAAGCGGTTTTGTGTATTAAAAAGAACAGGTTGATTTAGCAGTCCCATCATAAACGGTGAGGGCAATGGCTGTAAACCATCATTATAAGAAATGCTATAAAGGTTTCCAAAATAAAAAATAATTTCAGCGTAGCCATCAGGCACTACCTCGAAACTCGATTCCAGTTCTCCAGATTCTTTTCTGTTGTACCAAAAGCACTTTATGATATCTTGTAGCTCTTCAGGAGGTTCAAATTCTTGATGGTGCATGGCAAGTAGTTGTTTTATTGCTGATCTGGATGATGAAGATGGATGTCCTGTTGAGGAAATGGTATTGCGATGCCATTGGCTTTAAAAGCTGCAACGATAGCTATAATCAGATCGCTCCTTGTAGCAGACGTATCTCCAATATGTTTTGTCCAGAAATATATCCGCAGATCGATTGAACTATTGCTGAACTGCTCGAATTGTACAACAGGACCCGGATTCTTGCTGATCCGCTGATCATTGTTTAAAATCTCCGTCAGTAACTGCCTGCACTTCTCCAGATCAGCATCGTAGGCAATGCCGATCAGGATCGATATGCGTTTACGGTTTCCGCCGAGCGACCAATTGATCAGATGAGCATTAAGCAAATCGCCATTGGGCATAACTACATCGGCGCCATCCCAGGTAGAAATTACACTGCTCCTGAACCCAATAGATTTCATTTTACCACCCTGGCCGTCAACATCAACAATATCTCCAACATTAACGGGCTTTTCAAATGCAATAATGAGTCCACTTACCAGGTTGTTAACTAAAGTTTGCAGACCAAAACCTATACCCACACCTAAAGCACCCAAAACGATGGTTATCCTATCAACAGGAATCCCTGCTGCTGCTACAGCCAAAAATAACCCGATGCACAGGATCGAAATACGCACCAGTAGCAACCAGCTCCCTATCCCCTGTCTCTCATTCTTATTTTCCTTATTATCTGGAAGATGTCCATCAGATGCAAAAAAAGAAACGATCTTGGACACAATAACTGCAATCGACATAATTGCAATAAATAATACCAGATTATTGATGCTGAAGGTATAATCACCAAGAGTGCGCTCCTGGGTAAAAAAGTTTTGAAAAGGCTTAAGTAGGTAATCAAATGCCGGGAAATTACGGCCAAGTAATATCGCCCAACCTACAGCCAGTAGTATATAGAATAACAAAGGAGCCCTTTTGCCTACCCTTTCAAAGTTGAGGTAAAAAAGCTTTTTATCCTGTCCTGAATATACATTAAATGCAAGAAAGAGCCCTTCATTAATAAGCCGCACTGTCCAAAGAAAAAGAATGGCAATAACCACGTTTAAAAATCCGCCAATGAACAGTGTTTTTGCCAAATTATACCTTCCAAACAAATTTGCCAGCGTGGATATTAGTTCAAGTAAGGCCATAAAAGCGATAGACCATACAATCCATTTCTCTCTAAGCTCTTCGCGATGCCCTTTTAATATTGTAATCAGGCCAACTATTACCCCAAGTATAGAAGTAATAAGCATACCCCATCGCTCTATTCTGGAGGCCTGTAGTATCAAATTACCCAAAGCAGCAATCAGAAAAACTACAACCATAATCAACCACACACGCATCCAGTATTTGCTTATATATTTTCTAAAAATAATGCTCAGACAAATGCAGGATATTGACCAAAAAATAACGTTTAAAATAAAAGGAGGCGATACAAAAAAGAACTGAAATAAACTTATAATAATTAACATAGCAGAGAGCAATGGATACCTGAGTACCAATTGGCCATCAAAATCAGTTTTTAGCAGATTATTTTCTAAATAAATATTTTTAAGTGAGCGCAGATAAATAAAAGAAGTAGCAATAAGTAAAACAAGCAATATTAATTTACCTGTATTGTTCCCCGCATAAAATGTAAGGGTCAATAATCCTTTTGTTTTTGAAAAATAAAGTATTTCTTCAAATGGCCGGTAATTACCAGGTGACTTCCAGAGGTTTCCAAACTCCCTTTTGTAGGTCTGCCCCGCCATGTCTTTCTGATAAGATTCAATTTCTTCTAAACTGCTTTCCAATTTAAAAGCCGTCATGTTTACCTGATTAAGTAAGTTCTGAATGTTATTGCTTGCCATCTTAAGTGAGGTATCGATGGGGCTAGTTTCATATGCAATAACTTTTATCTTTTGCAAATACTTCATCAGTGTTACTGAGTCTGCCGGAAATTTAAATAATGCGGGTACACTTAATAGTGAATCAAGCTGATACCGGAAATTGTTCAATTCCTGTTGACGGGCATCTAGCTTTAGTTTTCTGGCATTTACTTTATTTAGCAGTTGCGATAATATCTTTGAGGTAGCAGTTAGATTTCGGAATGTTTGTGATGATCCTCTGTCAGTAAAAATACCATCACCAGCCACAGCAAAATCTTCTTCGATCTTTTTAAGCTCGTTTTTTGTATCCGTCGTGTCTAATTTGCCATTTACATAGATCTTTGCTTTTTGCATGGTCCGTTGTATCTCGTCAAACGTTTTGATTTGAGCAATCGTTGCTTTATCGGCATCAAACTCATCAGCACTTTTTTTCGAAGAACGTTTTGCAAAAGCCTGCATTTTAGCTACAAAATCTAATTTTGAGCTGTCCTTTACAAGGGATTTATTAATTGAATCTTTCTTTTGAGCACGTAAGGCAATGCAGCTAAATAAGCAGATACAAACCAGTAGAAAGCAGCTTAGTTTTTTAGGGAGCATCATCTGACTAAGGATTAATGTTCAATATTACGCAAAAAACCATAATTATCCTCCCTTGGAACTTTAGATGGCCTTTAAGATCCCTTTAACCCATATTCTTGCCAGCTCTTTTGATCCTTCGGCATTTGGATGCAAATAGAACGTGCCCTTTTTTCCTTGTTCAGGTTTAAACAAAGTAGTATGATTCTTTTTGAAAAAATCAAAGCCAGATTTATCACCTGCAAATATCCGTTTAGGAGCTAATTTGGTATACCTTTTAACCAGGTTATCAATTTTTGGGAAGTAACTTTCTAATCTGTTTAAACCTTCTTCTAAATAAGCTGCATTGTTTTGAGTATTAGCGCTATACCAAAGTGGATACTGAAGTACAAATTTTGCCTTTGGAAACTGATTTAATAAAATATCAATCACTTTGGAAATATTTTGATCGTATTGCTCAGCAGAGATAGGCGATCCGTTGGGCCCGAATATTGCGCTATCGTTAGTTCCCAACATAATAGAAAACAAAAGCGTGGCCGAGGTATCCTTGTTTAAAGCGTTTGCGGCTTCGATAACCTTCGGGAAGTCAGTATTAGTGGCCGGCAAAAAATCAAGGCTGGTATGTCCGCTATAGCCCATGTTTGCAATATTAACAGAGCTAAAGCGTCCTTTTGAAGTTAGGATTTGCTGAACTATAAGAGGCGTTGCCTCTAAGGATGGCTGTTTTAGTGCACCTCCCTCCGTTATACTGTCTCCTATAAAAACAATATTCAGTTTTACTCTTTTTCCAGAGGAAAAGGAAGTTAGCAATAATACGGAAACCAGCATCAACAATCTTGGTATCAGCTTAGCCACAGGGAAACTCTTCATGATTCTTTTTTTTCATGAAGATAAACAATTGATCCAGTTTACAAACCCTAATCAGTTAAAGCAAATCAACATGCTCTTCCTCGATCAGTTTTCCAATTTCATTTACGTACGACTGATCTATCCATCCCTTTGTTTCCCAGGTAATACCCAGTTCATGGACTACAGCATGTAGAATAGCAAATTTATTTGAACCTTTAAAAACTTTATAGATGCCATCCTCTTGTGGATAGACTGTAAGCTTAACTCCATGGAGTTCGATGGCAAAGGGATCCGTGTAAACTAATTTCATTCTTATTATTTAATATCAAAGCAACAGCAATAGATCAAAATTGTTTGATGTTAACTTCTATCACTGTTTCAGCATTTTTGAGTAACGTCCTGCAATCTTCACTAAGATGCTGCAGGTGTAATTTCTTTCCTGCCAGTTTATAACGTTCAGTTAATTTATTTAGTGCTTCTATACCACTCATGTCCGCTACTCTACTTTCGTTAAAATCTATGATAACTTCCTGAGGGTCTCCGGTCACGTCAAATTTCTCATTAAAAGCGGCTACAGATCCGAAAAATAAGGGGCCAAATATTTCGTAATGTTTAACCCCAAGTTCATCTATATATTTTTTTGCACGGATTCGTTTTGCGCTTTCCCATGCAAATACCAAGGCTGAAATGATAACACCTATAAGTACTGCAAGTGCCAGATTATGAAGCCAAATGGTAATTCCGGCCACAAGAATTCCTATAAAGATATCCTGCCTGGGCATTTTGTTAATGATGCGGAAACTAACCCATTCAAATGTACCTATGGCAACCATAATCATTACCCCTGTTAATGCAGCCATTGGAACGCGGTCAATAATAGGTGCACCGAAAAGTATAATAATAAGTATGGTTAATGAAGCAATTATTCCAGATAATCTTGCTCTGGCACCAGCCGATAAATTAACCAGTGTTTGAGCAATCATTGGGCACCCCCCCATTCCAAAGAAAAAGCCATTAGCAATATTTGCAGTCCCTTGCGCAATACATTCTCTATTACCGTTGCCTTTTGTGGTGGTAATCTCATCAACCAAATTGAGGGTCAATAATCCTTCTGTTAAACCAACGCCTGCCATAATTAAGGCATATGGAAAAATAACCTGTAAAGTCTTAAACTCAAAGGGTATAGCAGGTATGTGAAATGGAGGGAACCCACCACTAACAGAAGCAATATCTCTTACCATTTTTGTGTCAATATTGAATCCAAGGACCAGTAAAAAAACTACTATTATAGCTATTAGAGATGGAGGGACAGCTTTAGTTATTTTTGGCAAAAGCACCACTATTGCTATGGTAAGCAGTACTAAACCACCCATAATAAATAATGGAGTACCACTGAGCCAGGCCGATTCTCCATTCACAACAGTTTTAAATTGTTGCAATTGCGCCATAAAAATGATAACCGCCAAGCCATTCACAAAACCATACATTACCGGTTGAGGCACCAGGCTAATAAATTTTCCCAGTTTAAACAGGCCAACCCCTATCTGGATAATGCCAGCCAATGCAATGGCAGCAAAAACATATTCAATTCCATTTGACTTCATTAAAGCAATAAGAAC
The DNA here is from genome assembly GCF_056395985.1 of Pedobacter sp. 05T44. Taxonomy (NCBI): domain Bacteria; kingdom Pseudomonadati; phylum Bacteroidota; class Sphingobacteriia; order Sphingobacteriales; family Sphingobacteriaceae; genus Pedobacter; species Pedobacter sp. 05T44. Next base: position 32,020 of record NZ_JBFTKO010000010.1, on the reverse strand, counting down.
AATTGCGGTAGCGCCTGCACCACCCGAAATAAGACCCGGCCTGCCACCTAAAATTGAGGTAATCAGTCCCATAATAAAGGCGGCATATAAGCCTGATAAGGGAGGGAATCCGGCAAGGATAGCAAATGATAAAGATTCGGGCATCATTGTCATGGCAACCGTTAGGCCTGCCAGGATTTCATTTTTATAATTGACCTTTTGCGAAAAGTCAAAAAAGCGATTACGAGAAAACATATGTAAAGTTGATGCTTCGAAAGTATGAACCAAAAGTAGAAAAAATACTTGATCTCTGCGTTATTAAGATGTATGTGTATGATTTTAATCAAATGATTAAAATGTTTGATTAAATAAAATAATTACGCTTATATTTGTAGTACTTAAGGTATTACAAGATAAAGATGAGTAAGAAAACAAAGATAGAAGCCGACAGCAGCACTGAAGAAAAGATTAAAGCAGCAGCAAATATTGTTTTTACAAAAAAAGGTTACTCTGGTACTCGTACAAGGGATATTGCTGAAGAAGCCGGTATAAACCTTGCGTTGCTGAATTACTATTTCAGAAGTAAAGAGAAGTTGTTTGATATTGTAATGATGGAGAACATACAGCAGTTTTTAATGGGGATAAGAGGACTATTGAATAATGAGGCATTTAGCCTAACAGAAAAGATTTCACTGGTTGCCGAAAACTATATCAATTTATTAAGAGAGCAACCAGACATGCCATTATTCATTTTAAGTGAAATAAAAGCTAACCCCGAAAAACTGGCTACAAATATGAATGTTAAAGAGATTCTGCTTAAATCTCATTTTTATCAGCAGTTAAACGAAGCCCTAAATAGTAAAGCTAATCCCCTGCATTTTATTATAAACATTATCAGTTTAACGGTTTTCCCTTTTGTAGCCAGTCCCCTACTTAAAATTATAGGAGAATTAAAACAAGAAGATTTTGATAAAATGGTTGAAGAAAGAAAAAAAATGATTCCTGTTTGGATTGATGCGATGCTAAAAACCCATTAAAATTTTTTGTTCAGAGATTAATCAAATGATTAAAACAAATAAATAAACAGTAGAAATGAAATCTATATTTTTCACCACCATCATTTGTTTTGTGTTTTACCAAACGAATGTGCAAAGCCAGGAAAAGCTTTCAATTGAAGAATGCTACAATCTGACCCGCCAGAATTATCCATTGGTAAGGCAGTCGGAATTGATTTCAAAAACTGCAGCCTACTCTATTGAAAACGCTGCAAAAGGGTATCTTCCACAATTTAATATTAGCGGACTGGCCAGTTACCAGTCTGATGTAACAAAGATTCCAATTCAAATTCCAGGAACGAATATTCCTCAACTCAGTAAAGACCAATATCGTTTAAGTGCCGAAGGAACTCAAGTCCTATTTGATGGTGGGGTTATCAGACAACAAAAAGAAGCGATTGGCATTAATGCCTCGGTTGAAACTCAGAAACTTGAGATTGAGCTATACAAATTGAAAGAACGAGTAAATCAGTTGTTCTTTGGCGTATTGTTAATAGATGCCCAACTAAAACAAAATGAATTACTTCAAAAAGATATTCAGCTTGGCATCGATCGCGCAAAAGCTACTATAGCTAATGGAACGGCCTTTAAAAGCAGTTTGAATATCCTTAAGGCCGAATTACTCAAAGTAACCCAAAAAAGTATAGAGCAGAAATTTACACGCAAAGGATATATAGATGTGCTGAGCTTATTTATTAATAAAACACTTACAGAAGATATTGAGTTGCAAAAACCTGTACAACCTATAATGCAAGCTGAAATCCGCCGGCCAGAGCTTAGCCTTTATGAACAGCAACGCAAAAGTCTGGAGGTAAAAGAACAAGCTATAGCAGCCCGGAACCTGCCTAAATTTAATTTGTTTTTGCAGGGTGGTGTAGGCAGGCCAGCATTAAATATGTTGAACAATGCAGCCGAACCTTTTGCCATGGGTGGACTTAGAATGAGCTGGCCCCTATCTGGTTTTTATACCAGCAAAAAAGAAAAGGCAATTATAGACATCAACAGAAAAGAGATTGATCTGCAAAAGGAAAGCTTTTTATTGAACACTAATTTTGTGGTAAAACAGCAGGAATCTGAAATTGATAAGCAAACAAACCTATTGAGCTCAGATGATGAGATTATTGCGTTGCGAGCAAGTATAAAGGAAACATCGGCCGCACAATTGCAAAACGGAGTAATCAATACCAGCGATTATTTACGTGAGGTAAACGCCGAAGATCAGGCCAGACAAAGCAAAATCATGCACCAGATACAACTGCTTATGGCACAGTATAATAAACAAACTACCACTGGCAATTAATTTTTAAACAAACTAATCATGAAGAAAATAGCATTTGCAATAACTACCGCTTTGTTTTTGATGTCTTGTGGGCAAAAGGAACAAGTCTATGATGCTTCGGGCACTTTCGAAGCTGTAGAAACCATCGTATCTGCTGAGGCAACCGGAACCATTAAGACCCTGAATCTTGCAGAGGGGCAGGTACTTAAGGCAGGCGAAACGATAGGCTATATTGATACTACTCAACTATACTTAAAAAAGAAACAACTGCGAGCCCAGATTAATGTTGTACTAGGTAAAAAGCCTGATGTACCAGCTCAGATAGCCGCATACCAGGAACAACTAAAGCAAGCAAACAGAGAACGGCAAAGAATTACCAATCTTTTAAAGGCCGATGCTGCAACACCAAAACAATTGGACGACGCCAATGCTCAGATTGCAATTATTAAAAAACAGATAGCTGCTCAGAGATCTTCTCTGAATATTACCTCGACAAGTTTAAATCAAGAAACACTTCCATTGAATGTACAGATTGATCAGTTAAACGATCAGCTTTTAAAGAGTAAAATTATAAACGAAACAGCAGGCACTGTACTGGTCAAATATGTTGAAGTAAATGAAATGGCTTCAATAGGCAAACCTTTGTACAAAATCAGTGATTTGTCGTCCATCATTTTAAGAGCTTACATTACTGGCAATCAGTTGCCAGCTATTAAACTTGGGCAAAAAGTTGAGGTATTGGTTGATTCAGCAGACGGAAAATATAAAACTTACGAGGGTATTATAGAATGGATTAGCGATAAAGCAGAATTCACTCCTAAAACCATACAAACCAAAGACGAGCGGGCCAATCTGGTATATGCAATTAAGGTAAAGCTAAAAAATGATGGCTATTTAAAAATAGGCATGTACGGAGAGATTATTTTATCTAAAAAAATATGAGCAGCGCCTTTGCCATCGAGGTAAACGAGCTCCGTAAAACCTACGGTAAAGAGCAGCTAGTTGCTGTCGATGATGTTTCTTTCCATGTAAAAAAGGGAGAACTGTTTGGCCTTATTGGTCCTGATGGCGCAGGTAAAACCAGTATTTTCAGGATGCTGACTACCCTGCTACTTCCTGAAAAAGGAACGGCAAAGATAGACGGTTATGATGTAGTTGCCGACTATAAACAGATTAGAAAAACAATTGGTTATATGCCTGGCAGATTTTCACTCTATCCGGACCTGACCATCGAAGAAAACCTTCGCTTTTTTGCTACTGTATTTGGCACTACCATCGCTCAGAATTATCATCTGATCGAAGATATCTACGTCCAGATCCAACCCTTCAAAAACAGAAGGGCGGGGAAACTCTCAGGTGGAATGAAACAAAAACTAGCATTATGCTGTGCTCTTATCCACAAACCAACCGTATTGTTTCTGGATGAGCCAACAACTGGAGTAGATCCGGTGTCAAGAAAAGAATTTTGGGAGATGCTGAAAAGGCTTAAAGCGCAAGATATTACCATTCTGGTATCAACCCCGTATATGGACGAGGCTACTTTGTGCGACCGCATCGCCCTGATCCAGAACGGGAAAATATTATCCATCAACACCCCTCAAAATATGATTCAGCAATATCCGGAGCAACTATATGCAATCAAAGCAGATCAGATGTATGAACTGATTAAAGCACTTAGAAAATACCCTGAGGTAATGGATTGTTATGCCTTTGGCGAGTATGCCCATGTTTCCTTTAATGGTTCTTTTGAGGATAATAAGCTGAAGACCTACCTGAAAGCTGAAGGTTTAACTCAGATTGAAATTAAGCCTGTACCACCAACCATCGAAGATTATTTCATCAAATTATTGAAGAACTAGCTATGGAATATGTAATAAAAACGGATAGGCTGACCAAGCGCTTTGGAGATTTCACAGCAACAAATGAAATTACTTTTGAAGTAGAAAAGGGCGAAATATTTGGTTTTCTGGGTGCTAACGGTGCCGGTAAAACAACTGCCATGCGCATGCTATGCGGCTTATCTATACCCAGTTCTGGTACAGCCACAGTAGCAGGTTTTGATGTATATAAGCAAACAGAAGAAATTAAAAGGAATATAGGCTACATGAGTCAGAGGTTCTCTTTGTATGAAGATCTCACCGTGCAGGAAAACATCAGGTTTTTTGGAGGAATCTATGGGTTAAGCAATCGGGAAATTAAAACTAAAAGTGAAGACTTACTGGAACAGCTAGAACTTAAAAACGAAGCTAAAAAATTAGTAGCCTCCCTGCCCTTGGGCTGGAAACAGAAGCTTTCCTTTTCAGTTGCGGTTTTACACCAACCAAAAATTGTATTTCTGGACGAACCAACCGGAGGAGTTGATCCGGTAACAAGAAGACAATTCTGGGACCTGATCTACGAGGCATCTGCAAAAGGAATTACCATTTTTGTGACCACTCATTATATGGATGAAGCTGAGTATTGTAACCGCATATCTATTATGGTAGACGGAAAAATAGAAGCGCTTGATACCCCGGCTAATTTAAAAAGTCAATTTAAAGCAAGCTCAATGGACCAGGTTTTTTATCATCTGGCCAGAGGTGCAAAACGTAGCGATTAGAATAATAAGGCAATGGAACAGTTTATCAACTTTGTAAAAAAGGAATTTGCCCATGTTTGGAGGGACAAAAAGACCTTGCTAATTCTATTTGGAATGCCGGTTATCCAGATTCTTATTTTTGGATTCGCACTAACCAACGAGGTTAAAAACTCTGAGATCATTGTTATGGATCAGGCCAAAGACCAGGCCTCACAACAAATCATCAGCAGGATAGCTGCCAGCAGGTACTTCGATATTCAAAGCAGCGTGATGAACAATAAGCAAATGGAAGCGGCATTTAAAAAAGGAAAAATTAAGATGGCCATCGTTTTTCCGGCAGGATTTAATGAAGCCCTACTCCATCAGCGCAAGGCACAGATCCAGATTCTTGCCGATGCTTCTGATCCTAATACTGCCAGTATGCTTACAAATTATGTTTCTTCAATTATTCAGGACTATCAAAATTCAATTGATAAAGCAGCAGCTATACCCTACTTGATAGTTCCCGAAGTAAGGATGTTGTACAACCCGCAACTAAAGGGTGCACATAATTTTGTTCCGGGTGTCATGGCCCTGGTACTAATGCTGGTGTGTGTAATGATGACGGCTATTTCAATTGTAAAAGAAAAAGAAACAGGAACCATGGAAATTTTATTGGTTTCACCGTTTAGTCCGCTTCTGGTTATCCTTTCTAAAGCAGTACCATACCTTTTTCTATCGCTCATAAATGTAGCTTCCATCCTACTGTTGAGTGTTTATGTGCTCGATTTGCCAGTTAACGGAAGTGTGGCCCTGCTTTTTGTAGAAAGCACCTTGTTTATCATCACCTGCCTAAGCCTGGGCATATTCATCTCTGTAAAAACAGATTCCCAGCAAATGGCCATGTTAATCTCTCTGATGGGAATGTTTTTACCAACAGTGCTTTTCAGTGGTTTTATGTTTCCTATAGAAAACATGCCTTACCCATTGCAATTGATCTCTAATCTGGTTCCTGCAAAATGGTTCTATTTAATTGTGAAGTCCATTATGATCAAAGGATTAGGATTTTCGGCCATTTGGAAAGAAACGTTAATTCTGGGTGGTATTACCCTTGGTTTATTAGTAGTGAGTTTAAAAAGTTTTAAAATCAGACTGGCATGAGAACGATCCGTTTTTTACTCGAAAAAGAATTCAGACAGATATTTCGCAACAAGGCTATACTGTTACTGATCATCATAATGCCGGTTATGCAACTGATAATTCTGCCGCTTGCTGCAAATTATGAAGTAAAGAACATCAATCTTTCTGTAGTAGATCATGATCATTCCAGCTATTCCCAAAAACTGATCTCTAAAGTTACCGCCTCTGGATACTTTAAACTTACCGGATATAATGCCTCTTTTAAGGAAGGAATGAAACTGATTGAAGCGGACAAGGCCGATCTGATTCTGGAAATTCCGCATGGATTTGAGCGCAACCTTGTCCGCGAAAACCACCAACAGCTATTTATTGTCGTAAATGCCATAAACGGAGTAAAGGCAAATCTTGGAGGAGCATATCTTGGGTCTATCATAAGAGACTTTAATAACGATATAAGACTGCAATTGCTGCCGGTTTCAAAGTTTAGCGGCGCTGCGGTTATCGAGATCAGCTCATCCAATCTGTTTAATCCTTTAATGAAGTACAAATTTTTTATGGTTCCCGGTATTTTGGCTATACTGGTTACCATGATTGGAGGTTTTCTATCGGCACTAAACATTGTAAAAGAAAAAGAGTTTGGTACTATCGAACAGATCAATGTAAGTCCAATAAGAAAACATCATTTTATATTGGGAAAACTCATCCCCTTTTGGGTACTTGGAAATGTGGTGTTTACGCTAGGGCTCCTAGTATCGTGGTTAATTTATGGTATTGAACCTCTCGGAAATTTGCTAGTGCTGTATCTCTTTGCATCTGTTTTCTTGCTGGCCATTTTGGGTTTCGGACTTTTGATTTCAACCTTTTGTGATACCCAGCAGCAAGCTATGTTTATCATGTTTTTTTTCATGATGATCTTTATTCTGATGGGTGGCTTATTCACCTCTATAGACAGTATGCCCGATTGGGCAAAAATAGTTTCGAGGTTCAATCCGGTTAGTTACCTGATAGAAGTAATGCGAATGGTTATCCTTAAAGGTAGTGGGTTAAGAGACATATTGCCTCAACTAGGTACTGTTGGTGTTTTTGCCATTGTACTGAATGCCTGGGCGGTATGGAACTATAAGAAAAGAAACTAAATGAATGATTAAAAAAATTGTTTAAACAAATACATGGCTGTTTTGTTCAGCTAACATGAAATCGTCATTCTTTAAATATTTTTATGAATACTCACGAATATTGGTTGTTTATACTTGCAATTCCTGTGGCCTGCATCTCATGGACGGTAACAAAGGAAGAAGTTTTTAGAGAGATAAGAGAGTACTTTGTTGAAAAATCAAAAACGGCTAGCCATATTCTGAAAAGAAAGCTGTTTTACATGCTTACCTGCGAGTATTGCTTTAGTCATTATGTTACGCTCTTTTTACTTGTTCTTACTAAGTATACGCTGCTGTATCCAGGGTTTACAGGTTATCTTATATCTGGATTCTCTATTGTTTGGGTTGCTAATATCTATATGAGCTTGTATAACCTGATCCGTGTTGACCTCAAAAAAGAAAAAATAATAGCCCAAAAAGAAGCAGACAGCGTTAAAGAATCATATGAGGTACGGGATCAAACTTGATCTGGCACAAAATATTATGGGAAATTATTTTATAAGGTTTTAAATAAAATTGTTTGATATTTGCGTCAAATTTTTTAAAAATAGAGTGTATTATTAAGCGATCTATTCCATCTTTCTAGTCCGGGATCCTGACCACGAAGTAGCTGCGAAGCAAAACAAATTCAGGATGACGACCGCCTAAAACAAAAACACCAAACAATGCAAAAACGCCCAGTAATGCAAAACATCCAATAATGCCAAATCTAATTGATGAAAATTCAGTATTCTGCCCTTTCGAGGAATCTGCAGAAATCAATGCACTTGCCGATGGACTTAGCTTTTCTTTAGAAAGTGAATTACATCCGCTTTGTCTTTTGGCGGCAAGTAAACTGCAGTTTCATCTAGCGCATCAACAAGAATGGGCACATAATTTTGGTTTGCTTACCGGTGCCGAAGGAATGGTAATTGGAAAGATGTTTGGTGTATTAATAGTTAGAACCGAGGAAGGCAAACTAGGATATTTGGCTGCGTTTTCGGGTAAACTGGCCGGCAGAAATTATCATGCTAAATTTGTGCCGCCAATATTTGATGGTTTGGAACCGGGTGGCTTTGTAAATGCAGGGATGGAAAAACTTACTCAGATTAACGAGAAAATCAGTTACCTGGAATCATTTAAAGACGAGGCTCATACCAAAGAAATCCTGCTTTTAAAAGCGCTAAGAAAAGATCATTCTAATGCATTACAAAGTCGAATCTTTGAGCAATACCATTTTTTAAACAAAGCTGGAGAATCCAAAAGCTTAATTAAAGCTTTTGAACATACCGCTTCGGGCAAACCGCCAGCAGGTGCCGGAGAATGTGCTGCACCTAAATTATTACAATATGCTTTTGCTAATGGAATGGAACCACTCGCTTTGGCAGAATTTTGGTGGGGCTTGTCTCCTAAATCGGCAAATTGGAAACACGGGCACTTTTATGCCCCATGTATCGAAAAATGTGGACCAATACTGGCCCATATGCTTAATTAATAGATACGTTGTTTATTTTTCGTTTAGCATTAAACATAATAGATTGTAAGTTCTTATCACATTTAAACAGAAAGAAAATTAAAAGTTCATTAAAAATAAAGATAGTATTGCTGACCTCATTTATGGGCGTTCAGGCATATAGTTATGGACAAACTAAACCTTTGTCTGATTCACTTAAAATCGACACGACAGTAAAGCAATACGATATTGGCGATTTAGGTCGTAGTATTTTTAGTCCGGGTAAACCACCCAAGCCAACTCAAAATAAATCGGGCCTTACACCTATGCCAAGTATTGCCTATAATCCAAGTATTGGGGCTCAAATTGGACTTAAAGCAGTTGTAGGTAAGGTATTGGGGCAAGAACCTAATACATTAATGTCAGTAGCGGCAACATCAGCTTCCATTACAACCAAGGGCATCATTTATTTTTACCTGAGTCACAATGTTTACACGCCGGGTAACAGGTGGAACTTACAAGGAAGTTTGGTTGCCGCCAAAACAGTTACTCCTGATTTTGGATTGGGGATTGGCAAGGTATCAACTGGAACTGAAGAGGAACTGATATTGTCTAATCCTGAGCGTAAAGGCTATGCAATTCATGGGGAATATTATAATTTCCGTGAAAAGGTATATAAGCAAATTATGGATCGCCTTTTTATAGGAGCTGGTGCATCATTCGAAATCCGCAGAAAACTGGAAGATCCAAATAATCCAAATGGCTCAACGCCCTATCATATTTATAATCAGATACATGGTTTTGATAAAGATCATTACATGGCTAATGGATTTTTATTAAACTTACAGTACACCACGCGGGATAATCAGAACCGGGCCTATAAAGGAATATATGCAGACGTTGGGATTCGTGCAAATCAAAGCTGGATAGGAAGTACAAAGAATGCGGTACAGGTAACTACTGATTTTAGAAAATACTGGAGCCTTTCGGCCAGAAATCCGGAACATGTAATCGCACTCTGGAATTGGGGATCTTATCTAGTAAGTGGTACACTGCCCTATCTGGAACTTCCAGGGACTGGAAAAGATGCAAATTTTAGAAGTGGCAGAGGGTATACTATCGGTTATTTTAAAGGCACTCAGTATTGTTATTCAGAGATAGAATACCGCTTCCCTATCACAAGGAATGATTTTATAAGTGGTGTTACTTTCTTTAATATTCAAACTGCCAATGACCTATCTGGCACTAAGCTGTTTCAGCAATGGCAACCTGCTGGCGGGGCTGGTTTGCGTGTATTGTTTAATAAGGCAACACGAACCAATCTCTGTTTAGATTACGCCTTTGGTAATTTTGGTGCAAAGGGATTTTTTCTCGGTTTAAACGAGGTGTTTTAATATAGTAGCTTAGTTCTTCTTCGGCTCATCTTCCAGTGTTCCTCCGGTCATCTTCTGGATCTAGACTTGAAGCAGAATTAAGCTACTATATAAAAACTGATTCTATTTTGAAGGAGTAATCACTATCTTTTTAAATTCAATTGGGCCATGATCTCCCTGGATATAGATTGGTCCCGGTTCACCTTCATTGCTATCTAATGCGCCGCCAGTAATTCCCGGGATTTCCTGATTAGTAATCACAGTTTTTCCATTAACAACTACTGTAACCATTCTGCCTATTAAAGTAATATCAAAAGTTTGCCATGTATTAGGTCCTAATGCATTGATCTCGCTAGGTGTTAGGAATCCGTAAATGCCACTAAACAGCACACTTGATGGATGTTGGTCTTTAGGGCTATCTTCTATTTGAACCTCATGTCTGCCCCTTAAGTACACACCGCTATTGCTTCCTTTTTGGTATCTAAACTCAACATGCAATTTAAAGTCGGTAAATTTTTGATCAGAAATTAGGTTAGCACCTGATTTTGGACTGGTTAAAACACCATCTTTTACTATCCATTGGTTTTCTCCCATTGCTTTCCAACCGGCCAAATCCTTCCCGTTAAACAGGTTAATGGTTTTACCCCAAACCGGAGCAGCGGTTCTTTTTAAATATGGAGCCTTTACTCCTTTCCAATTGTATTTTTTGCCTTCGTTTGTGGTAATTGTTCCTTGAATTGTGCCTCCGGTTACTTCACCTTCAATAACAAAATCCTGACCTCCATCTTCCCATTGAGGAGGAATAGTGAAACTGAACTTACCATTGTCGAAATTTACCTTTGCTATCGGACGAGCGCTTCCACTAGGACCAACATAATAGCCTACCAATGTTTTTAAACCTGATAGTTTTACTTCTAGCCATGATGGTGCTGATTTCCCGTTTTCATCAATAGTGATATCCCAACGGCCAATTAAATCTTTAGAACTTACTTTTGTTTGAGCGCTAACAGGCATATTTTTTCCTGATGCCAAAAGAGATTCAGCAGAACCCAGCATCAACAAACAACTCATACCAAATACAAAGAGATTTTTACGCATAATTTTCTTTTAATAACATTAATACTATTTATTTTAAAGTTAGCTGAAAAACTTAAGCTTTTAAAACATCGTGATTATTCCTGTATAAACTCAAGGCTTAGCCAGAAAGCAAGAATCGGGTTGATTATGTTTGATTTTACCAATTAATTTGCCTTTAAATACTAAAATATGAGATCGATAACTGACCGAATAGCCGAAATTAACTGGCCTAAAATAAAAGTTGAACTACATGATAAAGGGTTTGTTGTGATAAAAAATATACTAACAAAGGCTGAATGTGAGAATTTGATTGAAGATTATAATGCTGATGATACTTATCGGAAAACGGTAAATATGGAACGGTACCGATTCGGTTTAGGAGAGTATAAATATTTCAGTTACCCTATGCCCGCAATTATAACTGAATTACGGGAGAACATATATCCGCAAATTGCTCCTGTGGCGAATAGCTGGATGGAAGAATTGAAGTTAAATACCCGTTTCCCTCTTGCCCATTATGAGCTTAAACAAATATGCCATGATCATGGGCAAACCAAACCAACGGTGCTGATATTAAAATATGGGGAGGGTGGATTTAATACGCTTCATCAGGATTTATATGGAGAGATTTATTTTCCAATGCAAATGGTGCTTATGCTCGATCAAGCAGACGAGGATTATAAAGGCGGTGAATTTGTGATTACGGAACAAATTCCGCGGGCGCAATCAAAGGCAAATGTATTAAAACCCGATCTTGGAGATATGGTTATTTTTACAACTAATTTTAGACCTGTAAAGGGAAGCAAAGGGTATTACAGGGTAAACATGAAACATGGGGTAAGTCCGCTGCATAGTGGAAACAGACATAGTCTTGGTATCATTTTTCACGATGCGTTAAGTTAGGTGTGTTTTAAAACTAAACAAGTACTATCTTCACAAAGTTAATTAATGAGTATACCCATAAACCAAATATTTGTGATAGAACAAATTAAACAGACTTATCCAGATGCTTATTTAGCTATAGACGAAGCAACAAAGAATACCGAATTTTCAATGGCATCTGATGTATTAACTTGCTCTTTATTAAGAACATTAGCTGGTACAAAGCCTGGCGGCAGATTTTTAGAACTGGGAACCGGAACAGGCTTGTCAACCTCATGGATTCTTGACGGGATGGACAAGGAAGCTACCTTAATCTCCATTGATAATGATCCTAATTATTTATCTGTAGCATCGCGTTTTCTTGCCGAGGATAACAGGCTTGGCTTGGAATGTATTGATGGTGGTGAATGGGTTGAGCAGAATAAAGACCTGAAGTTTGATTATATCTTCGCTGATACATGGCACGGGAAATACTTAATGCTTGATGAGGTGATTAACATGTTAAATCCGGGTGCATTTTACATTATTGATGATATGTTGCCGCAGCCAAACTGGCCTGAGGGCCATCAGGAAAAAGCAATTAAGCTAATAGAAGATTTAGAAAAAAGGAATGATCTGCTTATAACCAAGCAATGCTGGGCAACAGGAATTGTTATTGCAACTAAAAAAGATAATTAATTTTAAAGATCATCAGTAAAATGGCGTTTCTCTTTTTCATTTGAGAACTTTCGTGCATTGTAATCTGCCGATTTGTTTCTGGCAATAGATAAGGTTTTCCACTCTTCATTTTTTCTCATTTTGGCTATAAAAACAATCTGGCCAATATGATAAGGATAATGAGCAAGTTGTCTGTTAATTGCTTCGGTAACAGTGTGCCCATCATTTCTGATATAGATTATCGCATTTAGGTCATCATCGTCAAGCTGATTAATGGCATTTAGCAGGCAATCCCACCCCTTATTCCAAAGCTTTATTAATTCTTCCTTGCTTGTTATTTTAGACTCAAATTCATTATCCCTGTTTCGCCATGGCTTTTCTCCATCTGAAGTTAAAAAGTCTGTGAATCGGGATAACATATTTCCTGACAGGTGATTAACTATGGTTGAAATGCTATTGCTTTCTTCATTGCATTGCCAGAACAGGTCTTGCTCTTGCAGTTGCTCCATTGCTTTCTCTCCGAGTTGCTTATAGTAAAGAAATTGTTTCTTTACACTTTCCAGATAATTGTCCATTCTTTTTAAGTTCTCTTCTTAGTTGCTAAACAGCTTATTAAGATCAGCATATGGTTTTGCATCATCAGCAAAGCTGAATGTTCCTTTTTGAAGTATTTCTTCAACTGCTTTAAAAAAACCACCGTAGGCAGCTCTAACTAAAGAAGAGCCCACACTTACACGTTTTACACCCATATCTTCCAGCATATTAAGCGAAAAATTGTCTCCGGCCAATCCCATAATTACATTTACAGGCTTAGGAGAAACTGCTTTTACAACTGTTTCTATTTCTTCTTTAGTTTTTAAACCTGGTGCAAACAAAACATCGGCACCTGCATCTGCATAGGCAACAAGCCTTTTAATGGTATCTTTAAGATCAGGGCGCCCGTGTATCAGGTTCTCTGCCCTGGCTGTTAGTGTGAAAGGATAAGGTTGGCTGCGTGCAGCTTCAACTGCGGCTTTTATACGATCAACAGAAAGTTCAAAAGGATAAATGGGGTCGTTAGGATCCCCGGTGGCATCTTCAATAGAACCTCCAGACAATCCGGTATTTGCAGCAAGTCTGATGGTTTGTGCACACTTTAAAGGATCGTCGCCAAATCCATTCTCTAAGTCGGCGGATACAGGCAAATCTGTTACATTAATAATACTTTGTACGTTCTGTAAAGTTTGCTCGCGAGTAATAGCGGCATGGCCATCTGGCTTTGCAAGCGAATAAGCAAGACCAGCACTTGTTGTTGCAAGTGCTTTAAATCCTAACGTTTCTAATATTCTTGCCGATCCTGCATCCCATGGATTGGGAATTACAAATATACCGGCTCGTTGATGTAAGGCTCTAAACTCTTCAGCTCTGCATTGAAATGAATTTTCTGTTCTCATACTGGTACTGTAAAATGCTCATGCATAAATTTAATTATTTTATATCACGAAAACCAAACCTGTCTTGATTTGCGTAAGTGTTATCAAATCAAAATCTAAAATGAAAAGAGTAATTCAATCTGTATTTGCCATAATAGTTATGGCATTTTCGACACAAGTTTATGCGCAAAAAAATCCAATGGTTGGCGGTGCGGATATGTATTCGACTAAAGATATTGTTGACAATGCGGTTAATTCAAAAGACCACACCACACTGGTAGCTGCGGTTAAAGCAGCAGGATTGGTAGAAACATTAAAAAGTGCAGGGCCCTTTACCGTATTTGCGCCAACAAATGCAGCTTTTGATAAATTACCAGCAGGAACAGTTGAAACGCTGGTAAAACCTGAAAGCAAAGATGTGTTAACCAGGATATTAACTTATCATGTGGTTGCTGGTAAAATGGATTCTAAAGCAATAGCAAAAGCCATTAAGGATGGTAATGGTAAAGCTGAACTGACTACCGTTCAGGGAGGCAAGTTGTGGGCCTGGATGGATGGCAAGAAATTAGTTCTTAAAGACGAAAAAGGTGGAATGAGTACTGTTACTATTGCAGATGTTTATCAGAAAAATGGAGTTATCCATGTTGTTGATACGGTATTAATGCCGAATTAAGATATATCAGTTTAACTTCGACGAGAAAAACGCCCATACTAGCATGTGAGGCGTTTTTTTATTGTCAGACTGCGCATTGCATATGATAATAAGTACCTCCCATAAATTGCCTTTCGTCCGCGATCTTAAAGCCTAAATTTGTATAGAGCCTTTCGGCATTAGGATTATCCTTACTCACCAATAGCCCTGCTTTAGTGTGTTTTGAGTTAGTCAGCTGCCCTACCATAGCGTTGATTAACTTTTTGCCAATACCTTGCCCCTGTTTGTTTGCGGCAACACTAATACAGTCGATATAGAACTCACCCGGTTGTGTTTCATCTTCAGGGATATCCTTAAAGTTATATGATGATGCAATATAATTCAGGAAAGGTGACCTGAGCAGGTTGAGGTCTGCCCCATCGTAGCCACTAATAGCTCCACAGATACCCGATTCATCTTCATATACAAGCATATTTTCGTAGCTGTACTGATTGCCACGCAAGCCCGCAAAATGCTCAAATAGAGGTATAGCCTTTAAAGGATCCGATTGGCCAACAAACTTTGATGCCAGATCTTCCATTGCATGAATAATTAATCTTGCTATTTGAGGTGCATCTGTGGCTAAAGCTTGTCTTATCATTTCATAAAATTAAATATTTTTTTGTGCTAAATTCTAGTAAGAGCATCTATATTTGGTAGCATTGTTTTTAAGCTAAACAGAATAAACCAAACACAGAAATGAATAATAAAATAATTGCAGGTTCCTTGGTTATTGCATTTTGGCTAAGTACATTTTCAGGAATTGCTCAGGTAAATTTCAATGATAAACCTGAACTGGCGGCTACTCCTCCTATGGGATGGATGACATGGAACTACTTCGCAGATAAGATAAATGAAAAAGATATTAAGGAAATGGCCGATGCAATGGTAAGTTCAGGAATGGTGAAAGCAGGCTACAATTACCTGATGATAGACGATGGATGGCAAGGCGGCAGAGATAACCGTAATCAAATTATTGCCGACCCCTTGAAATTCCCATCTGGTGTAAAGTCACTGGCTGATTATGTGCATGAAAAAGGAATTAAATTGGGTATTTATTCTGATGCGGCGCAGTTAACCTGCGCGGGTTATACAGCGAGTTTGAATTTTGAGGAGCAGGATGCTAAAACATTTGCTTCGTGGGGTATTGATTACCTTAAATATGATTATTGTGATGCGCCTGCAGATTCTGCAACTGCTGTTGTAAGGTATAAAAAAATGGCTGATGCATTAAGGAATAGCGGTAGGGAAATTGCGCTAGGTATTTGCGAATGGGGTAATAGAAAACCATGGCTTTGGGCAAAAAATGCCGGAGGGCAATTATGGCGTACTACTGCAGATGTGCGTGATAAATGGGCTGCATTAAAACCATGGAAAGATCCTAATGATTTACATAGTATAGGTGCCGGGATAATGGATATTGTTGATGTAAATGCTGATCTGGCTCAATATGCTGGTCCGGGTGGATGGAATGATTTTGATATGCTTGTAATAGGCTTAAATGGTAAAAAAGGACCCTCGGGCGACTTAGGTGGTAAAGGTTGCTCAGAGACTGAATATCAAAGTCAAATGAGTTTGTGGAGTATAATGACCGCTCCTTTGGTAGCTACTAATGATTTACGTATTATGAGTGAGGCAACTAAAAGAATTTTGCTGAATGAAGACGTTATTGCTATAAATCAGGATGCGCTTGGTAAACAAGCAGAACGTAAGATTAATAAAGGCAATTGGAATGTTTTTGTGAAGCCGCTTAAAAATGGTGATTATGCTATTGCTATTTTGAATCGCGGAGCATCTGCTGAGTCCCTTAGTTTGAATTGGAAGGATTTAGGGTTGGATGGTTCTTATAAAATCAATGATCTATGGTTGCATAAGGCTGTGGGTAATGGCAAAAAATGGAGTGGCAGGGTATTGAGTCATGAAACTAAGTTGTTTAGGCTGAGTAGTACTGATAAATAAAACAAACAAGGCCGATATCATTATCGGCCTTGTTTGTACTCCGGTCATCCTGAAATAAATTCAAGATGACGACTGCTTTAGTTACCAATTCCTATAACTTTATAAGTGATGTTATCGCCGTCCACTATTTTCTCGTAATAAACACCTTCTTCAGAAACGTAATATTGTGCTCCTTTGATCATCACATCTCTTGTACCTTCTGGCAACTGATTTACAACATCTCCTACCTGAGGTAAGTTGCTGGTGTCGTCTGTAACAGCACCATTGTCGGTATCTAATACACCATCTTTACCTGCCACCACATAAACAGTTTTACCATCAGCATCCACAGTTGTGCTGTAATAAACCCCTTTATATTCGTAATAGGTTTGGCCATTAATAGTGATCTGTTTTGCTTCAGAAGGAATGCTTGGTACCTGAGCACCTACCGGAGGCACAACTACTTTATATCCCTCGTCGTACTGTCTGTAAAAGAATCCTCCTGAATAGTAGAATTGATCTGCACCAAAATAGAATGGGTAATAACCATAAGGCAATACGCTTAAACTGATGCCTAAAAATGGTCTATAGTAATTATAATAGTATCCGTAGTAAGGTCTGCGATAAGAATAACCTGGTCTGTAGTGGTAACCTGGTCTGTAACCATAGCCTGGCCTGTAGCCATAACCAGGTCTATTGGCCGGACGACTTGGTCTGTAATCAGGACGCGATCCACTGCCTATTGATGGCCTTGACGGTCTTGTGCCGCCAGATATATTTCCTTGAGACGGTCTTGATGGTCTGCTTCCCCCACCCGCTGATACATGACTACCGCCACCACCACCACTGCCACGAGAAGATCTTTGTGCTAAAACGTTGTTAGTTGTTAATCCACTGATCAGGATTATAGACCCAGCTATAATTAATGATTTGAAATTCAAGGTTTTCATAATATATTATATCTATATATAACCATAAGACATAATATAAACGAAAAGGATTATTTCTTATTAATCAATTGCTTTAAACTGACAAATTAATGATAATCCAATTCGTTTTCTCCCCCCTCTAATTAAAATTCGCCTTCGATCTCCCATCCTTTTCGGTATTTCCTTCTGATGTATTTATTAGCTTCAGGATAGTTTGGAAACTTCATGTTCTCAGCATCCCATTGCAGCAACTGATCGGGTACACGAATAGCAACGGTACCCAGTAATATAGCCTCGGTCATGGGACCCGACTGTGCAAAATGCGATTCCGTTTTTTCTCCACCCAGGCAGGCATTTACAAAATGGTGATAGTGGTTCCGGCCTTCGATTTTACGCACCTCTTTGTCCTTAAATTTATCTTCCGGCAGCAATATCGGCTTTTCTCCGCCATGCGGGATTAGCAAAGCGCCATCGGTACCGACCAGCAGGGCACATTCTTCGGGATATTTGCCGGGAGTATATAATTTACGGACGTCCTCTGGCGGAAACATCTCACCGTCAAACCATTCAAGGGTCAGCTTTTCAGATTCAGTAAAGGAATTTCCGGGAAAAACCCAGGTGATGTGATCGGCCCATGGCCAGTTCTCTTTTCTTTTGTCAGGCGAATTTTTCCAGCCCTGATGAACTTCCGCCTGTACAGATACCGGGGCTTTTAGTCCTAGCCCCTTCCAGACTGCATCAAAGATATGGCACCCAATATCTCCTGACCATCCTGTTCCGAAATCTTGCCATGACCTCCATTTGGCCTGGTGATATATGCCCGGGGCGTAAGGTCTTACCGGTCCCGTACCCAGCCAGAGGTCCCAGCTTAAGTTTGCGGGCGGGTTTTGTGCAGGCTGAGGTTCTACCATCCTGAATTCTACTGCACCAGATCTGTTTGAGCATAAATAAGCATGTTTGATCTTGCCGATTGCTCCATCTTTGATCAGCTGCACTGCAGTACGGTCACATGCTGATGAAGCGATCTGGGTACCCAGTTGAGTGGTTACTCCTGCTTTGATAGCAGCTTTAGTAAGAGATCTTACTTCAGCCACATCATGGCAAAGTGGTTTTTGGCAATAAACATGTTTGCCTGCCTTGATCGCTTTGTAGGCAATAGAGAAGTGCATGTGATCTGGCACCGAGACATTTACGGAGTCAATGTTTTTTCCTTCCTTCTTTAACAATTCCCGCCAGTCTGCATAGGTCCTGACTCCCGGAATACCTTCAGCTGCCTTTTTTAGGATATCAGCATCAACATCACAAATGGCTACGATCTCTACATCTGGGTGCGACTTAAAATTTGACAGATCATAGCCACCCATCCCACCTACGCCGATACAGGCATGCCTGAGCTTGCCAGCCGGAGCTTTTGCCGAAGCGGTAAAAGCATTCATTAAAAATGATGGCACTATGGCTACGGCAGCAGCAGACATCAAGAAATTTCTACGGGAAACCTGTGGTTTTTGTTCATTTGTGTCCATAAGAGGTATATTTGGTTTAAGCTACTGTCTGGTTACTAGTAGCTTAATAACAAATATAAAAGAAAAACTCACACTTGTATACACAAGTTGAAAAAGAATTTTTTGCTATCTTTATTTCCTCTATGATACATCAAAATCTCCTTTTAATTCTTGCGTTATTTTTTGCCATGGCGTTACTTTACCTGTTAAGTCAACGCTGGAAAATTTCTTATCCTATTTTCCTGGTAATAGGAGGTTTAGCAATTAGTTTTATTCCCGGGGTACCATCAATAAGTGTACATCCAGATATTGTATTTCTTATTTTTCTTCCACCACTTTTATTTGAGGCCGCGTGGTATACTTCCTGGAATGATTTCTGGAAATGGAAAAGATCAATCTTTTTGTTGGGTTTTGGATTGGTGTTAATTACCTCGTTGGCCATTGCTTACTTTTCTGTAAATATTATACCGGGATTTACACTTGCATTTGGTTTCCTGCTTGGAGGAATTATTTCTCCTCCTGATGCCGTTGCTGCAACTTCTGTATTGAAAGGTTTAAATATGCCCAAGAGAGGCTTAACCATTTTAGAGGGCGAAAGTTTGGTTAACGATGCCGCTTCTTTAACTGTATTCCGGTTTGCAATTGCTGCTATTCTTACAGGGCAATTTGTTTTGCAGGAGGCAGTGACTGACTTTTTTGTGTTAGCACTTATGGGGGTAGTTGTGGGGCTTTTTATTGCTCATATTTTGTATTTTGTATTGAGGTATTGGGCTAAATCGTCGAGCATTACTACCCCTATCACATTAATTGCTCCGTATCTGATGTATATTGTTGCAGAAGAGTTTCATTGGTCTGGTGTTTTAGCAGTAGTAAGCGGCGGTTTGTTTCTTTCATTCCGCTCCAACGATTTCCTTAATTATCATACACGTTTACAGGCCAAAGAAGTATGGGCTACAGTAGGCTTTTTATTAAATGGTTTTGTCTTTATTTTGATTGGGCTGGAATTACCTGTTATTGTTGAAGGTTTGGAAGATTATTCTATGGAAGAGGCCATTAAATATGGACTTCTCATTAGCGCCATAGTAATTGTTGTTAGAATCATTCTGGTATATGTGGCTGGATTTATCCCGAGATTTATAAGTGCAAAAATCAGAAAGAAAGAAAAGAGTCCGGGTTTAAAGCTGCCTTTTATCATTGGATGGGCTGGAATGCGTGGCGTTGTCTCTCTTGCATCAGCACTCGCAATTCCCTTAACTTTAGATACGGGCGAAGCTTTCCCACATCGCAATATGATTCTGTTTATCACATTTATTGTAATACTTGTTACGTTAATTTTTCAGGGATTAACATTGCCTTTGTTCCTGAAGTGGCTAAAGATTGAAGAGATAGATGAGGGGGTACCAGAAGAAGATCAGATTGAATCAATACGTTTGCAACTTGCCAGGGAGTGCGTTGAGCATCTTGATGAAAAATATAGTAATGAGATGAGCCAGTTTGAAACAATTGCCAGAATTAAAGAGCAGTTGGAACGGAGCATCAGGGCAACTGAGCGTACATTGCTTGAGCAAACGCAAAAGGAAGAAGTTGGCTCAGTGAGGAAACTCTATAGAAAGATCATGCTTGAGTTGGTTACACTAAGGAGAGCTGGCCTTAAAAGACTCAAAGCTACTAAGCAATATGATCATGAAGTGCTGCGCGATATGGAGGATAACCTTGATCTTGAAGAGGCAAGGTTAAACAAACACTAATTGAGTTGTATTATTCTTCTATAACTATGTGAGATTTATCCACTCCAAGATTTTTAAGATTATCGACCATTGCTGCGGTAAATGCATCTGGCCCACATATGTAATACCACTTTTCTCGATTACCAATGTATTTTTCTAGAAGATTCTGGTCAATTATCCCACTTTGTGTTTTCGGGTCTAACGGATCTTTTAATACATCAATATAATTGTCCCCAAGCAAATATTTTAACTCGGTTTTGTGTATGATATCGCTCTCATTATGGTTGGCAAATAATAGTTTGTTTCCCTGCAGTGAGCCATCAAGTTTAAGTTGTCTGAGTATTGCTAAAAATGGAGTGATACCTGCGCCACCTGCAATAAATACACCTGAACCTTTGTAATTTATGGTTCCAAATACATCATGGATGATTAATTCATCTGTTGGATTTAGAGAAGAGAGTTTGTTTGTTAAACCATCATGGTCTTTATAAATCTTGATGGTGAACTCAAGGTATTCTGCCTGGTTAAGAGAGGTAAAAGTAAATGGACCAACCATAGATTTTAGTGCTGGTTTGTTAATAGCTACATCGGTAGCCTGACCGGGTATAAAAGTATAATTGGCTGGTTTTTCGACGGTAAACCGCTTTACATTATGCGTGACGTTTTCAACGCTCAATATTTTAACAATGTGTTGATTTGTGTTAACAGGCTCTTCCATAGCTACGGTTGTTTACTTGTGTTGGAGATGCGTCAACTTTAAAGCATATAAAATTATGCTGTTTTATGATCAAGATAAAAAAAATTTGAGATCATTTTGCATTAAATCCTTTAATTATTAAGGCATATAAATACGCAAAAAGCATATATATTTGGGCTCAAATTTTAGAAATACATTTTTATGGCAAAGGCATCCGAAATTAAAGTGGGAAATATTTTACGTTTCAATAACGAACTGGTAACAGTTATAGAGTTCTTACACCGTACACCTGGCAAAGGTGGCGCTTTTTACTTAGGTAAATTTCGTAATATTAAAACTGGAAGAATTGTTGAAGCACGTTTAGGAACTGATGAGCAGGTTGAAATTTGTCGTGTTGAGACTAATGATTTCCAATATTTATATGAAGAGGGAGATTATTTTGTGGTAATGGATAATGTTAGTTTTGAACAGTTTAATGTACCTAAGTCACTATTCGGACCATCGGCAAAGTTTATTAAGGAAGGAATGGATGTAATTGTTTCTTTTGAAAGTGAAGAGCCAATAATGGCTCAGGCTCCAAACTTTGTAGAACTGGAAATTACATATGCTGAGCCAGCCGTTAAAGGCGATACCTCTTCTGGAGCCTTGAAGTATGCTACTACTGAAAATGGAGTAGAGCTGAAGGTGCCTCTGTTTGTGAACCAAGGTGATAAGATAAAGGTGGATACACGCACCGGAGAATACGTTGAACGCGTAAAATAAGATTCAAAAGTTTTTCATTACAAGCGGCTTACAATGGCCTCATTCGATATTCGATTTAACGCAGAGATGTGCTGATCGAATATCGATTTTACTAAATTTCCGCTCAAAAAACCATTCAAATACTCATAACCTGTATTTGATAACTAAGGTGCTCCATTCACATGTTTTTCTGGAAATAATAGCGATCTATATTCTAATTTTAGAGCATAATCTAATCGCCTATTTGCTATGAAAAATCTAAAATCCAAGAACAACAGGAAACCGTCTGACCCTGATCTTATTTAAGTACGCCTTAAATTGACATTGTCATCTTTGTTACCCTAAATTTTATCTGCCAACACGGATTACTCCGTATGCCTTTGCAGGTAGTATTTAATAGATAATTAATTGATTTCTCTACTAAACGAAGCTGATATGAAAGATCCTAAAACATCATCATACTTTGATTTTTTAAAACACTCGCGAAATAGGCTTGGTGTGCAATTTTCAGAAGCAGAAAGGATCCTTCTGCACTTTGATAGTGAATCATTGAATAATAATTTTTTTCCTTCAATTTATTATGTAAGTGATTATATCGAAAACTCCAACTGTTTCAGACCATCTCGTACAAGCCATTTTTTAGGATATTCTTATGAATTTTTATTAAAGGCGGACTTTCTATTCCTAAATAGAATCAGAAACCGGGAGGATATGAAAATTTTTGATGAGCAAATATTCCCAGATCAAATGGCTTTTCTAGCCAATCGTAAGCAGGAAAAAGATGTGAAATATACTTTCACTACAAACTTTCGAATAAAAAATGGCGATGACTCATGGTCATCAGTAGTACAGTGTACGCACTATCTTTTTAATGAGTATTATAGAATGCCGATAGCTTCTGTTAATTCACTTACTGACCTAACCTATTTTAAAAATGATTCGAAAATTAATCATTTAATAGAAAGGCACGAGGCTGGTGGTGAGAAATCAGTGATTGAGAACAAGTCTTATTTCCTGCAGAAAACAGAAGATATACTCAGTAAACGGGAAATTGATGTTTTGAAATTAGCAAGTCAGGGAATGGGAAGTAAAGAGATTGCAGACCAGCTTCATATCAGTATCAATACCATTAATAATCACAGGAGAAATATGCTCATGAGGTCAAAATGTAAAAACTTCCTGCAGCTTGTAGATATCGCGGTTAAAAACGGCGTGCTTTAAGTTAAAATAAGCTCTAGTTATCTATTAAATATTGCAGCAAGTAATCTGATGTGTGTTTTATATTTAGATCATAATCCTTTGCCATAACTGTTAAGGCCGTAATGGGTAAGGAAATTAATCCATTGGGGATATTCATCTGTTCCTTGCTCCAATATTTTTTGTACAATTCCAATGCGCTTAATAGTGTCTCATTGAAATCTTTCTCATCGTTCATGAAAATTGGAGTAAACATATCTATCACAGGGCCATCAATAAACAAAGCGTATTCATATGTTGGCTCTGGCATTTTATCTTTTTTTATTTCATTTGCTGCGGCCAAAAGATTTTGTCCGTGAGGTTCTCCTTTAACGAATAAGCGTTGTAGAAATTTGGCAAATAATAGACTATAGGCCCCTCCTTTGGTTCTTTTCTTTTGATTAACAAAATCTAAATCAATAGCACAAAATGCATGTACAATTTGCATTTTTCGTCGGGCCAGGGCGGCCATATAGCCTGTTATCCAGTTTTGCTCAGAAACGGAATAATCTACATCCTCAGGTAAAATCTGGTGCTTAGTCCCTGTTAAATTAATTTCAATTGAGTTACCTATGTTTGTGGCGATTTGATATTTCGCTAATGATGCATCTATAAATAGATCCAAGTAAAATAGCTGCTTATCAACTGGGTATTGTAAGGAAGCAGAATAGCAAAGGTTTTCGAGAGATAACCTTTCAAGTCCCCTTATAACCAAGTGGTTATTACTTAGTTCCTTAAGGTATAAATTGATGTTCTTGTCGTTGAGTATTACATTGTTTTCTACAATTTCCTTATTAAACGAATGTCTTGTTATGTGCATGATTTAATAACTATTTAATATCAAATTTTTTAATTTCAATCGGAGCAAGATTACCGTTAGCATCGATTTTTTGTGATACCTTATAATAATCCAGTTTACCCTGATCAAGTGCAGTTTCAATTTTTGCTGCAATTTCAGCATCCTTGCCTCCCCTTGCCTTCATTTCTTTTATTGTCTCTTCTAAATAAGGTCTTGTGCCCTGTTCAGCAATTTCGCCGCTGCTCACCTTTTTGCTTCCTACATCAGAGCTTCCCCCCTTTGCCTCGACCACGGATACCCTATCAACAACCTCAACCTTGCCGGTAGCTTCATCTATATAGACAGACTCACTATAAACCTTATCTAAGGTACGACTTCCTTTACCAGTATAATCAGGATCAAGACCGAATTTTTCCTTCATTGCTAAATCAGCGGCCTCTTCTCCTAATTTCTCACTCTTGTCTATTACTTTTTTATTTGCCTTATTATATTCTTCTGATCCTTTAGGATGTTTGTCTCTTTCAATTATTTCATCTGCTCTTTCTTTCTGTGTTTGTTTTAGTTTTTTGGCTTCATCAGTGGTCATCCCACTTGTATCTATTTTTTCTACCTTATCTTTTGGTTTTGTAGATGTGGGATCCTGCTCATATTTGGCTTCAACATCTATTTTTCTTGGAGTCTTCCCATCAAAATCTTTAAACGTTTTCGACTCTGGATCATATACGCGCTGATTGCCTTCTGTTGCTCCATTTTTCACGTAGGTAGGCTCGCCCTCACCGTTAAGACGCCAGTGGTAACCAGGTTCCGCATCTGGTAACCCCATGTCCCGTGCTTTTTTTCCGCCTGCGCTGAAGCTGTCATATTCTAGCTTCTTGATTTTCTTATCGAATGCCTCCAGATCTCGCATCACCGCCGGATCCTCTGGTGTTTTAGCCATTCTTTTTCTTATCGCCTTTAATTCTTCTGCCAGTTGTGGATTTTCCTTCAGCATCTCACTGTGACTGATCTCATAAACTTTGCAATTAGAACATTCTACTATATGACCTTCTTTATCGGCTTTTAAAGCGTGACCGTCTTCTGTTTCCCCTTTAGATACAACACCCTCGTCATTTTGAGCTTTTTTGGCAAAGTCTTCTCCTTTCTGTTGATCAGGCGTTTTAGCTTCTGGCTCAGCAATTGGTTCAGCTTCCGATTTTACTTTTGGTTCTGGCTCAGCAATTGGCTCAGGCTCAGTTTTTACCTTTGGTTCTGGTTCAACCTTAGTTTCTGGAACTTTGGTTTCCGCTTCTGGTTTTATTGGGGTATCAACCTCAGATGCGGTTGGCTCTGTATTTGTTTTTGCATTTTCGGTGGCTTTTTCTTTAGGAGCACCGGGTTTTTCTTCCCCTCCTAATCCAACTTTCTCTTTAAGACCACCGATTTTTTCTTTCATTCCGGCCCTGCCTTCATTAAATCCTTCGCTGGCTTTGGCAAGTCCCTGTCCAAATTTGCTGTCTTTTAAAGCTCCGGCTGCCCCTTTAAATCCTTCCGCTACCTCAGGCAACAATTTGCCTATAACAGTACCTAGTTTTTTGATTCCAGCCAGCAAGCCCTGTGCAATTTTGCCGCCTATTGCACCCAGTAATAGAAGAGCTACCATTACACCAAGGGTTAAACCACTATTGGCAATGCGCTGATAGGCATATAATATTCTATCCCGACCAGTTTTAACTTGTCCACTTGCATATTGCCTTGGTCCATCTTCTGCTTTTGCGGCATCGGCATGTACCTCTCCTGCTGTTTTTTCTTTTGCAGGTGCAGGTGGTGGCGGTGTAGATTCTACTCCATCGTCCTCGGTTACAGAAAGATCATAAACAGATTTGGCAATTACGGCTGTTTCGGTAACAATCATTGATGCCATGATTCCTTCCCCTATAGCTATTCCAACTTCAAAACCAGCCCCTGCGCCAGGAATTGCACCGGCACCTACTCCAAAAATACCGCCCAGAATTGCACCGACCACTGTACCTCCAATAACTATCCAGCCGGCAAAAGCACCGATGGTCATGTTCAATGCCTGCATCCACTCGAGGCCACCATCAATCACTTTACTAAACTCACCATCCCAAAGGTCGTTCCACATCTGAGGAATTAATCTCCAGAGTTTAGGGGCGTCATCATATAATGGACTTTTGTCTGCAAATGGGTTAATTAAGAACCAAATCATCTTTTTGGCCTCTTCCCACCAGTTGCCTATTAAGTGGTTGATGTTTGGAGTAAGATATTTCATTATCCCGGTAATGTGTTTGGCTGTTGCCAAACCAAATAATGCCAAAGCTTTTTTGACTTCACTTTCGGTACTACCGGGTATGTCTTTAATGTAAGGCTCTAGAAACTCTTTTGCTTTTTCTTCTAATATTTCGGGATGATCCCAGATTAGAAGAAATCCATCAATCATGGCTTTAAATAATTTGTATTGCCTTTCAATATCATTCAGAAAGGCCATTACCTTAAGGAAACCGACAACAATAACTTCGATAACAGAAAGTGCGACAGTAAGGGCTTTTTGTACAAAGGCCAGGGCAGTATCAACGAATTCAGCAAATGCATCTATTATATCTGATACTATCTGTTTAAACCGCTCAAAAGCTTTATTTGTTGCGGTGACTGCAGTATCCACAGCAGCATCAATTTTAGTGTTAATTGCATCGCGTATGGTAGGAAAAGCTGCAAAAGCGATATCAACAAAACCCTTTAATATAACACCAAAGCCTTTTATCAAACCAACGACTGCTTTGCGAGCCAACTCTAAAGCAGCCATGGCAAGTTTTTTGGCCTGTTCAAAAACCCATTTAAGTGCAGCCCTAAGCTTATCGAAAATAAAGTTTACAGCTCTTTTTAAACCGTCTATAAGTGCAGAAGCAGCATCAGCCAACCAACCAAAGAAACCTCCACTCTCTTCTTCCGATTTTTTCTTTTTATCTTCTGCCTCTTGCTTAGCTGCCGCGGTTTTTTCTGCAGCTTCTTTATTGGCGTCATCATAATGTTTTTTTGCTTCGGTATTCCCTTTTTCAGTTTCCTTGCCAATTTTACCAATATGCTCTATCGCGCTATTTGTAGCTTTTGTTTTGAAATCGGTTTCTGTGGCATCCAGTTGTTTTTGCCAATCAATTCTGGATTCTGCAACCTGTTTCTGTGCGTTTTGTTGGGCTTTGTTTTGCGATGTTTTCGATTTAATCGTTTCATCACTAATTTGTTCATCCGTTTTTTGTTTCTCAACAATCAATTTTTGTTGATAAGCGGCTTCATCCTGTTGATATTTTTGCGATTGCTCTCCTATTTTTAGTGAGGCCTGGCCTGCAAGTGATGCATCAAGCCTTGCTGCGATCTCTGGTGATAGGTTTGATCCGGTGCCTAATGTTGTAGAATTCACACCCTGTGTTTTTTTGAATCGATGCTTACTTTTTATTTTTTCTTTTCCAGGTTTTTGTATTACATCATTTTCGCCAAAATCATTTTGAATTTCTTTCTGAGCATTGTTCTTTGCTATTAATAGATCTGCTGTTTGTTCTTCCTGTTCTTCAGATAGATTATTTATGCTGGCTTCACCTGTTAAAGTAAGTTCAGGGGCAGCGCCTAATTCATCCGGCAAATTGCTGGTATCTAAATTAATGTTACCCAGTTCATTTTGAGCTGCTCCTGTTATGTTTTCAGATCCCTCGCTATTTCCAAATCGTGATAAAAGTCCTGAAGGAACAAATCTTGCTTGTGGAGGAATAGCAACTTCCTCTACAGCCGGTGGCTGCCAATCGCCTTTGCCTTCAAATTTATTTTTAACTGTTGCGCTGGCCTTTGAGGCAATGTGTTTTGCCTTTGCTTTATTATTTTCGCCATAAGCACTGCCTGTACTTTCTGCAACGGTAGGCACAAGTTCTAAAGCTTTGTCTTTTTGCATCTGCATACTTTGAGATGAGATGCCTTTTGCCTGATTTAATGTTTCTGGTAACTGGGTAGCCGGAGTTGATTGTAGGATAACCAACATATCGCCAGGATTATCCGTTGCTGTTATAGTTGGTTTTTCTTCTGCTAAGCTTTCTGCTGCAACACCTTTTGCGCCAGCTGTTTTAGGAGTATCATTTCCTATTGGTGAAGTTGCCGGTTTTTCTGCTGTTTTAGATGTTGAAGTGGCAGCCTTACTAATACTGGATCCACCTTTGGATGACTCATCCGGCGGAAGAGTTTGAGAACCCTGATTATTAGCCGTTCCTGAAATATCCTTTTTATAAGTTTCATTTTTCTGCGGCTCAATCTCTCCGGTTTGTGTGGCTTTGGCGGCAGGATCAAAGGTTGTGTCTTGTTTCCTTTGCACAGCCTTATCTGTAACAGGGGCAGTTTGCTGTAGAACATGTGTAAGTTCGTGTGCAAGTAATCGTTTACCATCATCGGTTTCCGGGCGGTATTTTCCCTCGTTGAAATAGATGTCGTTTCCGGTGGTAAAAGCCTGGGCATTAAGTTCCCTGTTCATTTGTACCGATTCTTGCCCCGAATGTATTTTTACTGAACCAAAATCTGCACCAATCCTGTTTTCCATAAAGGATTTAGTTTGGTTATCCATAGCGGAGCCATTACCCCTGCTATTTTCTATTGAGGAAGTTAGATGATCACTAACTTTAAACTCACCATTACTTTTTGTTTGAACAAAGGGAGTAATATTTGTAGAAAGAGGTTTTTTATGGATGGTTTCCTCTTCCTCACATGCGGCACATTTAAGTTGGACAAAGTTTGCACTGCTTGAACGCATAACTTTATCAGCAACAGCATCTGCCTCTTTTTCAAACGGATCATCAGGACCACCAACATTCAATTTTGTTTGCAAAAAGAACGAGGCTTCGCCATCGGCCTGCAAGAGTTCATTTTGTTGCAGACTCTCCTGTCTGGCAGACGCAGCAGGTGCAATAATAGGTTCGGAAACAGAATCTTGTTTCACTTTAATTTAAATTGATGTAATATGGAGTTATGGATACTGAGCCAGGAAATAAGCGTAGATATTAGGGCGAAGCGCTTTTAAAGTAGCTGGCTGATTAATGTACATAGAAAATGCTTCGGCAAAATATTCACTTTCTGAAGTTTTTGTTGCAGCATATTCACTCATCCCCTTACGCAAGCCACCATCTTTTCCTAATGCTTCTGTAAAACTGCCTTTTGCCTTATCAGCGCTTAAGGCCTCACCTCCTTTTCCGCCAGAACCTTCATTTGGCCTATTATCTAGTGCATGACCAAATTCGTGGGCCATTATAAATGCTTTTTGAGGCAATGTAGCGCTGAAAAAATCACCATAAACTGTAATTCTTCTCTTCCAATCCGTACTGTCTTTAGGCTTGATCTGACTATATTCTGCAGACTCGTTTTTGGGCCCTTTTGGGCTTTGTCCCAAATGGACAGGTATACCCGTGGCCTTGCTTAAAATGGCTGTTGGCACTATATCTAAAGCTTCTAATACCTGATCAAATTTTGAGTCGCTCATGGTCTTTGATAAATCGGCTAACGGATCGCTTGTTACAGGAACTGCATTAGTTATCTGGTAGGTCGTTTCATACCTCTGGCGCCTTTGAGCTGGAGTTTCAGTATTCGTACGAGCAGTAAAATTGCTCAGTTTTTCTACAGCTAATTGAACGTTTTTCATTTTATTGGCCCCCTTTCCACTAACATCGAACTCAGTTGATGTGAATCGAACTATAGCATCAGGACCTTTTATTTTTGCATCTGCCGGATTTGTTTCTCCACTCAGATCTACGTGTTGTACCGTAGAAATATTGGTGATGGCGGCCTCTGTTGCATCTTTGTTTAAGTTAAAATTATAAAGTATCAATGCTCTCATTGCACTTTCAACCCACGCCTCTGTCGGATCAAAACCTTTTACTACATATGTAACATTGTATCCTGAGCGCACATCTCTAACAATACCTTTCTGGAAAAACAAAGAAATGTTTGTTTGAAGATTGAAACCGATATCGTAACGGATGTTCTGTCTCGTTGCTGCATCATATGATTCGAGATTTTGCACGGTGTCCTCTCCTGGCATTGGTGAACGTTGTATTGTATTTCCGTTTTGTTGTATGGTATGTGTTAACTCATGAGCAAGTAGATGCTTACCCTCTGCAGAATTTGGTCGATACATATTTTCATTAAAATAGATATCCTTACCAACGGTGAATGCCCGGGCATGCAATGAGGCAGAAAGTTGACTGGCATCAGTTCCACTATGGATATTAACGTCAGAAAAGCCGGTTCCAAACCGGCTTTCCATAAAGCTTTGTGTCTCTTTATCCATTTGCATTCCGGTACCCCTTGATGCCTCAATTTGCTCGTTAACTTCTGCTTTTAGTTTTGGCTGGTTGCGGTAAATCAGCTGATCAGTTGAATTACTTTTACTGTCTTCATTTTGAAATGATGCAGGTTTGGGAGTATCAGCATCTTTTGTGTGTTGATTTGCAGTGTTGTGCGATTTGCCTGTACCCTTCATAGTTTATTATTACCAGTCACTGCTACCGCTCTCTGGAGCTGTAGTTACTCCAGCCCCAGTCCAGCTAATTTCTTCGTCCCAGTTCCACCACATATATTGGGGCTCCATGCCACTTAGCGGAAAATAGCTTGCAAATCTTCCAAATGATGATTGATCCATTGTATTGTACATCCAAACCCTTATTGTAGCAGTGTGAGATCTGCAGTTAATGGAATCTACAGTTACATACAGGCCGAAAGAACCAATTGAACATGTATATAAATCCATGGATTGTACACTAGGCCCCACTAGTCTTGAGCTTTGATAAAGTATAAAGGCATTTCTACACGTCTCGGGATCTGTACCTGGAGGGCTTGAAACCCAAAGTGGATAAGCATTAGGATCTGTTACAGGAGGCTTGGTCATTCCGGCGTGCCATGAAGAGTCTGTTCGATGGCTGGCTGCCCACGCTGCACAATCCGATGAAATATTTGCTTTTATTGAATTAAGTCCATCAATTACAGGTTGCCAGCCTCTAACTATTGTAGTGTAGTTATCACCTTCGGGCATATCCCATTGCGTAGCACTAGAGAATGGGGAAAAGAATTCATCTAATATTGCTCCAACGGTAGTTCTTTGAACCAATCTTTTACTTTTTATAGATGAATCTTTCCCTTGTTGTAGGGTATGAGTCAACTCATGAGCAAGCAAATGTTTTCCCTTGTCGGACTGTGGCTGATATTCTCCCTGATTAAAATAAATATCGTTTCCAACGGTAAAGGCTCTAGCGCTAAGGTTGTTGCTTAATTGTACCGACTGATTGTCTGTATGAATGTTAACATCGCTAAAATCACTTCCGAAACGGCTGCTCATAAAGCTATTTGTTTCCGTATCCATTTTACTTCCGGCACCGCGCGAAGATTCTATGGCATCTGAAACCTGATTGCTTACTGTTGAACTATTTTCAGCTTTTGCCTGGATACCTGTAGTTATTCCAGCAACTAAAGGTTTTCGCTGTGCTTTCTCTTCTTCTTCGCAATGGCTGCATTTTCGCTGAATGAATGAACTTTTGGGCATACGCATTACCTGATCTGCCATTGCGTCGGCTTCATCTTCCAAAGGATCATTAGGCGATCCTACCGTCAGTTTTGCTTGAAAAAAAATGTCGGCACCGGTTTTATCAGCAGCAACTTCACTTTGCTGTAGCATCTCGTCTTGATGAGCTGCTGCCATTGGTGTTACAACAGACTCTGATACGGCAACATCTTTCATAGCCTAATAT